>NZ_JBYTAI010000007.1:0-393332 GCF_058788035.1 Ideonella sp. FW305-24
GTCTTGCCATGGTCCACGTGACCAATCGTGCCCACGTTCACGTGCGGCTTGGTCCGTTCAAACTTGCCTTTTGCCATCTTGCGCTCCTGCGGCGGTCGAGATCAAAAAAACGACATCGAAAGCGGTGGTGCCCATGGCGCGGATCGAACGCGCGACCTCTCCCTTACCAAGGGAGTGCTCTACCACTGAGCCACATGGGCATCGACACAGGTCTGGAAGCGCATCCTGGGAACTTGATGCATCCCGACACACCCAGACCAGTGCCGACGAATTCACACACCACTCACACACAACCCGGGCATCCAGCCAGCCCAGCAGGCCGACCTGACGCCACAACCCCACGGCCTCGCTCATGGAGCGGGAAACGGGAATCGAACCCGTGTCATTAGCTTGGAAGGCTAAGGTTCTACCATTGAACTACTCCCGCGGGGATTCGTTCCTCGAATTGTGCCCTGCCTGGTGGAGGAGGCTGGATTCGAACCAGCGTACGCGTTAGCGGGCAGATTTACAGTCTGCTGCCTTTAACCACTCGGCCACCCCTCCGTGCAGAGCCACAGACTATAGCATGCTTTTATTTGCAAAAACAAGCCTCCAGCGCGGTGGTGCAACGCAACATCGCGGCGCCAAGGCAGGCGCCGTGGCCTGACTCAATCCAAAGACCAGTCCAGGCCAGGCACCGCCGCCATGGCGGCCGAGAAATGCCCGCAACCGATGAAGGGCACAGGTGGCCGGAGCGCCGACAGCGGCGAAGGGTGATTCGACTGCAGCAGCAGATGCCGCCCAGGCGCCGCCTGCTCGATCAGCCCAGCCTTGGCTTGGGCATGGCCGCCCCACAGCATGAAGACGGTCGGCGTTGCACGCTGGGCAACCGCCAGGATCAGCGCGTCAGTCAGCGCCTCCCAGCCGCGTCTGGCATGGCTGGCCGGCTGGCCGGCTTCCACCGTCAGCGAGGTGTTCAGCAGCAGCACGCCGCGCTGCGCCCACTTCAGCAAGTGCCCATGGCCGGGCGGCTTCAGCCCCAGGTCACGTTGCAACTCGACAAAGATGTTGCCCAGGCTGCGTGGCGGCTTGACGCCCGGCGGGACCGAAAACGACAAGCCCTCGGCCTGACCCGGCCCGTGGTACGGGTCCTGGCCCAGGATCACCACCTTGACCGCCGCCAGAGGCGTCAAGGCCAGCGCACGCAGCGGCTCGCCGGGATAGATGGTCGCCCCGGCCTCGCGGCGGCCGTCCACATGCGCCACCAGCGCCTGGCCGGCCGCGCTGGCCCGCCAGGCCTGCACCATGGGCTGCCAATCGGGCGCGGTGTCCGCCAGCAACTCGTCCAGCGGCCGCGTCAGCCGGTTGCCAGGCAAGGCGGCCTGGCCAAACAGATCACCCGCCATGCTCAGGCCGACGTGCCGAACAGCGCGGCCAGCGCCTCGCCAGGCTGCGGCGCGCGCATGAAAGCCTCGCCGACCAGGAAACTGGACACGCCGGCCTCGCGCATGCGCGCCACGTCCGCCGGACCCAGGATGCCGGATTCGGTGACCAGCAACCGGTCCGCCGGAACGTCGCGCTGCAAGTCCAGCGTCACGTCCAGCGACACCTCGAAGCTGCGCAGGTCGCGGTTGTTGATGCCCAGCAGCGGCGTGCGCAGGCGCAGCGCGCGCGCCAGTTCCTGCGCGTCGTGCACCTCCACCAGCACGTCCAGCCCAAGCGCCATGGCCGCGGCTTCCAGGTCAGCCATCTGCCCGTCGCTCAGGCAGGCAACGATCAGCAGGATGCAGTCCGCACCCATCGCGCCGGCCTCCATCACCTGGTATTCGTCGACCATGAAGTCCTTGCGCAGCACCGGCAGCGCGCAGGCGGCGCGCGCCTGCTGCAGGTAGGCCGTCGCGCCCTGGAAGAACTGCGCGTCGGTCAACACGCTGAGGCAGGCCGCGCCGTGGGCGGCGTAGCTGGCGGCGATCTCGGCCGGCACGAAGTGTTCGCGCAGCACGCCCTTGCTCGGGCTGGCCTTCTTGACCTCGGCGATCACCGCCGCCTGGCCGCCGGCCAGCTTGGCGCGCAGTGCGGCCTCGAAGCCGCGGCGCTCGCCGCGCCGCTGCTCGGCCTCGTCACGCAGGCTGGCCAGCGAGCGCTTGGCGCGGCCTGCCGTCACTTCTTCATACTTGACCTCGACGATGCGCCGCAGGATGTCCGGAACGTTCTGTTTCATGAAAGGCGCCTCTTTCACGCCTCAGGCCGCAGGCCGGAAGCGGTTGGTCACGGCGACGAACTGTTCCAGCTTGGCCTTGGCCGCACCGGACGCCACGGCTTCCCGCGCGCGCTGCACGCCTTCGGCCACCGTGCGCGCCACGTTGGCGCAATACAGCGCCGCACCGGCGTTCAGCAGCACGATGTCGCGCACAGGCCCGTCCTCATTGCCCAGCGCACGCTGGATGCAGGCCACCGATTCGGCCTGGTTGGCCACGCGCAGCACGCGGCTGTCGTAGACCGGCAGGCCGAAGTCGGCCGGATGCACGGTGTATTCGCGCACCTCGCCGTCCTTCAGCTCGCCCACCATGGTCTCACCCGACAGCGAGATCTCGTCCATGCCGTTCATGCCGTAGACCACCATCACGTGCTCGGCCTGCAGCCGCTGCAGCACCCGCACCTGGATGCCGACCAGGTCCGGGTGGAACACGCCCATCAGCTGGTTCGGCGCACCGGCCGGGTTGGTCAGCGGGCCCAGGATGTTGAAGATGGTGCGCACGCCCAGCTCCTTGCGCACCGGCGCAGCATGCTTCATCGATGCATGGTGGTTGGGCGCGAACATGAAGGCAATGCCGCACTCCTCCAGGCATTCGGCAACCTGCTGCGGCGACAGGCCGATGAAGGCGCCCAGCGCCTCGACCACGTCGGCGCTGCCGGAGGTGGACGACACGCTGCGCCCGCCATGCTTGGCCACGCGCGCACCAGCGGCGGCGGCGACGAAAGTCGACGCGGTGGAGATGTTGAAGGTGTGCGAGCTGTCGCCGCCGGTGCCCACGATGTCGACCAGACCGGTGCGGTCGGCCACCGGCACCAGCGTGGCGAATTCGCGCATCACCTGCGCCGCGGCGGCGATCTCGCCGATGGACTCCTTCTTCACACGCAGGCCGACGGCAAAGGCCGCGATCATCACCGGCGACATCTCGCCACTCATGATGCGGCGCATCAGCGTCAGCATCTCGTCGTGGAAGATTTCGCGGTGCTCGATGACGCGGGTCAGCGCGTCGGTGTTGCTGATGCTCATGGCGGAATCCGGTTCAGTGCAAGGTTTCACGCAGGATGGCGACGGCCTGCTCGATCTGTTGACGGCTCACGTCCAGGTGCGTCACGAAACGCAGCTGCCGGTACAGCCCGGTGCAGCGCAGGCCACGCTCGGCCAGGCGCTCAACCACGCCACGCCCGCCACGCTGCGCGAGTTCAGGCGCCAGCTCGACGAACACGATGTTGGTCTGCGGCGCGGTGACGCTGACACCCGGCAGCCCGGCCAGCCCTTCGGCCAGCAGCCGCGCATTCGCGTGGTCCTCGGCCAGGCGGTCGATGTGGTGGTCCAGCGCGTGGTTGGCCGCTGCCGCCAGCACGCCGACCTGGCGCAAGCCACCGCCGGTCATCTTGCGCCAGCGGTGCGCCCGCGAGATGAACGCTTGCGAGCCGCACAGCATCGAGCCGATGGGCGCGCCCAGGCCCTTGCTGAAGCAGACCGAGACGCTGTCGAACAGGCCGGCAATCTCGCGCGCCGCCGTGCGGGCGTCGCCACCCGTGCCAGCCGTCGCCACCGCGGCATTGAACAGCCGCGCGCCGTCCAGGTGACAGGCCAGGCCGCGCTCGCGGGCCAGTGCCGTGGCGTCGCGCAGGTAGGCCATGGGCATCACCTTGCCGCCGATGGTGTTCTCCAGCGCCAGCAGGCGGCTGCGCGCGAAATGCGCGTCATCGGGCTTGATGGCCGCGGCAATGTCGGCCAGCGCCAGCGTGCCATCGGGCTGGTGGTTCAGCGGCTGCGGCTGGATGCTGCCCAGCACCGCAGCACCGCCGCCTTCCCAGCGGTAGGTGTGGGCCATCTGGCCGACGATGTATTCGTCGCCGCGCTGGCAATGCGCCATCAGCCCGCACAGGTTGCTCTGCGTGCCGCTGGCCATGAACAGGCCGGCCTCGAAGCCCAGCATGTCGGCCAGGCGCGCCTGCAAGGCATTGACCGTCGGGTCATCGCCGAACACGTCGTCGCCAACTTCAGCGCGGGCCATCGCCTCGCGCATCGCGGCCGTTGGCTGCGTCACCGTATCACTGCGCAAATCGATCATGCAGGAACTCCGACCCGGCTCATCTGGATGAAGTTGCGCAGCATCGCGTGGCCATGTTCGGACAGCACCGATTCCGGGTGGAACTGCACGCCTTCCAGCGGCGCAGCGCTGCCGGCCAGTTCGCGGTGCCGCACGCCCATGATCTCGCCGTCGTCAGAGGTTGAAGTGATCTCCAGCTCGGCCGGCAGGCTCTCGCGCTCAATGGCCAGCGAGTGGTAGCGGATGACGGTGAATTCTTCCGGCAGGCCTTCGTAGACGCCGCGGCCGTCGGTGTGCAGGCGGCTGGTCTTGCCGTGCATCTGCTTTTGCGCCCGCACGATCTTGCCGCCCAGCGCGGCGCCAATGCTCTGGTGCCCCAGGCACACGCCCAGGATGGGCAGCTTGCCGATGAAGTGGCGGATGGCCGGCACGCAGATGCCGGCCTCGGCCGGCGAGCAGGGCCCAGGCGAGAGCACCAGCATCTCGGGGCTCAGCCCGGCAATGCCTTCCAGCGTGATCTCGTCATTGCGGTAGACCTTCACCTCCTGGCCCAGCTCGGCAAAGTACTGCACCAGGTTGAAAGTGAACGAGTCGTAGTTGTCGATCATCAGCAGCATGTCGCTCGGTCCTCAATGTCCAGGGCCCGCGGCGGGGCCGGTTCGCTAGCGTGATCCTCCCATGACGGCCGGCGCAACAGGCGACTCGGCGGCTTCGCAGCTTGGCGGCGGGAGGACAGAGGGAGCGCCGGGTGGGCGCGAATGTGACGGCGCCGGTGGGCGCAAGGGGGTGGTGTTATGCAGGCTTGCGCCAGCGCCAACCAAAGCGCTGCGTTGCGGGGAACAAACGCGTGCAGGACATGGCCGCCATTATGACCCGTGGCCTGCACCGCGCCAGCGCCGGCGCAGCGCGACTTCCGTCACACCGTCGCCCCGGCGCCAGCGCCATGCCGCTACAGCCTGGCCCAACCCGGCCGAAGCCTTGCGGACAACCACTCTCTCGGAGACCCGCCAATGCCCGCTGCCGCCCTGCCCGCTTTCTCGCGCGCCCGCCTGTCCCAGCTCGCGCTGGCCGCCTTGCTGCTGGCCGGCGCCATCAGCCAGGTCCGGGCCGACGAGCTCTCGCACCTGCAGCGCCTGGACGACACGGCGCTGTCCGACGTGCGCGGCGCAGGCCTCGACCCCGCCCAGAGCCTGGCGCTGCTGCAAGGCACCGCGCTGCCGATGATGGCGGCCGACGGCGGCAGCACTGCGCTGACCGATGCCCAGCGCTCGCTGCTGGACACCGCGCTGGCCGAGCGCCAGGCGCAGGCCTTGCGCCAGTTCGCCACCAGCACCGGCATGCAGACCGGCCTGAACAGCGCCGCGCTGATGGCGCAGGTCACCGTGCCGCTGACGACGGCCATTCCGGTGCTGCTGTCGATGATCGGCCTGCCACTGCTGGGCATCCTGCCGACGCTGCCGCCACCGGCCAAGCAACCCCAGAAGAGCTGACGCTCAGGGCGCTGCCGGCAGCCGCCAGACGCTTGCGGCGGCGCTTTCCATCGGCCCGAGCTGGGCCGCGGTGCTGCCCGAGGCCGGCAGCAACAAGCGTCCGCCGCCCGCGCCTTCCTGCGGCGTGGCAGGGCTCACGACCTGGCTCAGGCCGCTGTCCCAGGTGATGCTGTCCCAGTCGCTGTCGACCCAGTACTCAGCCACCGGCCAGGTGCCTGTGCTCGGGTCCAGCCAGCCTGCTGCGCGCTGGCGCGGCAGGTCACCGGGCAAGGTCTGCACCGCGCGCATGGCGGGCACGTCCGCTGGCGTGGCCGAGGCCAGTTGGACCGTGTGCGCAGTGGTCGCCAGGCTCAGCGGCAACGGATGGGTCTGGTCGCCGATCAGCGTCAGCAAGGCTGCCGTCAACGGCGCCACGTCCACCGCCACCTTGCGCAGCAGCAGCGGCCGCATGTTCTGGCCCTGCACCAGCACCTCGACCTCGGCGAGTGGCGGCAGCGGGTACAGGCCGATGGCGCCGCTGGCGCCCACTGCGACCGAGCGCACCCATTCGAGATGGCTGCCGTCGGCGCTGGGCGCCAGCACATGCGCTTCCAGCTTGCTGATGCAGCTGCCAGCCGGTGGCGCGCCGGTGCTGCCGCAGACGTTTGCCATGTCGACCAGGCCGGCAATCGCTCCCGTGCTGGCCAGGTCGTAGGCGCGCGGCTGGCCGGCCAGCAGGAAGCGGGTGCTGCCGTCCGTCGCGCTGGCGTTCAGCCAGGTCACGGCCTCCTCGGCGCCCAGCTGCACCGCCAGGTTGGTTGCGGTGTCGGTGGCAATGTCGGTCGCGCCGGAGGTGACCGCCAGCGAAGGCCCAGTGCCGGTCGTTTCCAGCGGCAGCCGCTGCGTGCTGCCGTCCGGCAGCACGCGCTCGACCTCGTTGTTGTGGCTCAGGCCCGCGCTGCCGGCGACCGGCAGCAACGTACCATCGGACGGCGCCAGCAGCAGGCGCAGCTGCGCGTAGTGGCCGGTCGCAATGCCGAGGCCACTGAGCAGCGAGACCGAGCCCCCCGCGGTGCCCAGCGCCACCAGGTCCACCGTCACCGGCATGGTCGGCTGCAGGCGGACCCAGGTGCTGTCGTGCTCGGCGTAAGCCTGGTTGGCATCGGCGTGCAGCGCCACGCCGGTCACCGTGACCCACACATGGCTGAGCCGCCCAGGCAGGCTGCCGACCAGAGAGACCGACAGGCCGCCGCGGTCGGTGGTGCCGGGGTCTGGCTGCGTGGGCATGTTGCCGCCGGTGCCACCGCCGCAGCTTGCCATGGCCAGGCTCAGGGTCAGCAGGCCGGCGGCGCGCGCGAGAGCGGTGCGCATCACGACCTTCAGGGCACCATCGCCGCGCTGCGCAGCTTGGTGGCAATGGCCTGCTTCATCGTGTCCAGCTTGGGCTGCACCTGCGGGCCGGCATCGGTGGCGACCCTGTCGCCCACCGCGCGCTCCAGCTGCGGCACCAGCTGCTCGAACTTGTGTTTCACAGGCGATTGCAGCAGCGCAATCAGCTGCTTCAGCTCGTCTTCGCTGAACTGCTGGGCCAGCATCTTGCCGGCCGTCTGCGGCACGGCCTTGGCTGCAGCGGCCTGGGCGATGGGCGTGGCCTCGTCGATGTAGCGCTGGGCATCGGCCGAGATGGCCTTCATCGTCGCCTCCTGCTTTTCGGCGCTGACGCGGCCCTGCATCGCAATGCGGCTTTGCTGCACCGCGTCGGCCGCCGGCCGCTGCACCATCACCAGCGCCACGGTCTCGGGGTGCCACAGCGTCAGCAGTTGGTCGACCAGCGCCTGCTTGGCGGGCGAGACCGGTGCGTCGGCCACGGCAGGCGCGGTCGGCGCAGCATGGCTGGAGAAGGCGGTGGCGAGCAGCAGCGCGCAGGCACCAAGGCGCAGGGTCGTGAAGAGGTGAGCGGAAGCAGTCATGACAGGAGCGGGGAAAAGAAAGCTCAGAACGGATGCGTCATCGTCACGCCGCCGTAGCGCAGGACGGTTTCGCCCTGCACGTCCAGCCCGGCGTAGGGGTTGTAGATGACGTTGAAGAAATCGGTGCAGTTGAGGTTGCAGCTGGTGTTGGCCGGCACCTTGTAGCGGCCCTTGGCGACGCTGGCGCCAATGTCGAAGCGCGTGCCGTCGCTGGTGGTGTAGCTCACGCCCAGGCTGCGCACCTTCATGTCGGGCAGCGGCGCGATCAGGTCCAGCTTGTCGGTCGGGATCGAGCTCTTGCGCGGCTCGTAGCCAAAGCGCAGCTTGAGCTTGTCGGTCACCGTGATCTCGCTGCCGAAGCCGTAGTGGATGTTGCTCTTGTAGCCACGCGGAATCACCAGCTTGGAAGAGTCGGCCTGGCCGAACAGCCGCGCCATCTGCAGCAGCTTGACCTGCTTGTCGAACTGGAAGGTCAGCTTGTCCCACTGCGACCAGTCGGTCCAGTTGGCGTCCACGTTGAACTGCAGCCGGTCGATGGGCTTGACCTTGAAGCCCAGCTGCGCATGAGCCGGAAACGGCAGCACCAGCGTCACGTTGCCGGACTGGTTCTCGGGGATGGACGTGGGCAGGCCCAGCGTGGCCGCGGCGATGGGCCCCAGCAGCGACGAATACATGCCTTCGACGAACTTGCGGAACATCGGCTCCGCCTCGAAGTTGTAGCGCCCGGTCAGCACGGTGCGCGAGCCGCTCTGGTAGACCGCGCCGAAGCCCAGCCAGTCCTGCGGTTCCCACAGCAGGCCGATGTTGAAGGTCGGGTCTGCCGGCGCGGTGGCCTCGAAGCGCATGTTGCCGGCCTTTTTGAACGGGTCCAGCCGGCCCTCCTTGCCACCGCCGCACAGGCCGAAGGCAAAGGCGTCCAAGGGGTTGCCGTTGTCGCCGCACCAGGCTTCCTGCAGCTTGCCGAAAATGCCGATCAGCTTGTTCGGGAAGCGCATGTCGGTGTCCAGCGCGAAGCCCTGGTGCGCGATCGGGATCGCCAGGCCGACGCTGAAGGTGTCCGACACCTTGTAGGCCACCGAAGGCGAGGCATAGACCAGGCGCTGGATCACCACCTTGCGGCCGTCGAAGCGGGCTGGGTCGTCCGGGTTCTTGGTGCGGTCGATGCCGACCGCCTGCGGGATGTAGACGCTGGTGGCGAAGGTCCACGGCGAGCCGGGCTGGTTAAACGCCAGGCCCAGGCCGGCCGCCACCGCAATCGGCATGCGCCAGTTCGGCACGCCGGCAATCGGCAGGAAGATGGCCTGCCGGTTGTGAGCGCTGACGGTGCCGTCCAGCGGATCCTCGTTGAAGCCGCCCACGTCGAAACCGTCCGGCTGGTGGAACGAGGTGGTCATGCGGATGCTCGCGCCGAACACCGTGTCGGCGCGCGTATGCCCTTGCAGCTTGCTCAACCCGGCCGGGTTGAAGTGCACCGCTTCCAGCCCGTGCGGATCGGCGGTCACCGCATTGCCCATGGACATGGCCGCCGGGCTGACCGCCAGGTTCTCGGTCAGCGAAGCGCGCGCCGACGGATGGGCCAGGCACAACCCCGCGCCGGCCGCTGCAGCGCACCGCCGCCACAGACGCGCGGCCCTCATCAGAAGCTCAGCGGCATGTTCAGGCCCAGCGTGAAGTCGGGCGAATCGGTGCTCAGGCCGACGCCGACGGTCACGTTGACCGTGGTCTTGGGCGACACGCGCAGGCCCAGGCCGAAGTTCAGCATGCCCGAGGTCTGCGTGGCCGTCAGCGAGGAACTGGTGGTGCGCGCCTCATCGTCGGTGACGAACTTCAGCTTGCTGCGTGCCGAGATGGTCTCCTGCAGCGACATGGTGGTCGAGACCTTGTACGACAGTGCATAAGCAAAGCCGAAGCCGAAGCCCACCGAGGTGCCGGGCCGCACCTCGGTCAGGATCAGCCCGTCGCGCTCCTGGCTGAGGTTGCGCGCCGGCAGGTTGAAGGTGAAGTTCAGCGAGCCGAACAGCGCCACCGGGTCCAGCACCTGCGAGACATTGCCGCCCAGCGTGATGGCGGTGTTGCCCGAGCCGGTGGCCACGTTCTGGCCGACGATCGTGGTGTACGGGCTGCGGCCGGTGGGCAGGCGCAGCGAGGCACTGCCGGTGTAGGTCGGGCCGTCGCGGTGCAGCGCAAACGGCTGCCAGCGCAGGCCCAGCGAAATGTCGCCCAGGCCGTGCGAGATGCCGCCGAAATCGGTGCTCTGCGAATAGCGGCTGACCAGCGGCAGCGTGAAGCTGCCGGTCAGGTTGTCCAGCAGGCCGTAGTCCACCGAGCCGGTGTTGGTGATGGTGTGGGCACGGGTGTTCTGGATTTCGAACAGGGTCAGCGTGCTGTCGGTGAACTTGGCGTTGATGGTCTCGGTGCCGATGTACGAGTAGTTCAGGTCGTAGGTGGCCGACACCTGGCCGGCCTTCAGCAGCGAGTACTGCTTGTCGGCGGCCGACAGCGTCTCCTTCAGCAGCGTGGCCTGGTTCACGTCACCTTCGCGGGCCTTCAGCGCATCACGCGCGGCGTCGGCGTCCGGCACTGCGGGTGGCGGCACCGGCGCAGGCTTGCCGGCTTCGGTCCCGGGCGGTGCGGGAGGCTGGCTCTGCGCGCAAGCGAGGCCGCTGGCCAAGGGCAGCGCGATGGCCAGCGTGAGGGCCGCAGCAGCGGCCAGGGGAGACAGGGGGGCACGCAAACGCATGGTCATTGACGTCGGAAAAAGAAGTTGCCAAATCCAGCCTGCACCGCGCGCTCCAGCGCTTCGCGGTGGTTCATCGTGTCGAGCACGGCAGGATCACGGAGCCGGTCGATGTCGATCACGCCCATTTCCTGGTCGCTGAGCGCAAGCGCACGCGGCAGGGAGCTGACGCTGGCCGGCGGATAGATGATGAACAAGGTGTTGCGGTCCCACAGCTGGGCAAAGTCCTCCTGCGAAAAGACGATGTGCCCTGCGGCGGGATCAGCGAGGAAGACTTTGCCGCCGCGCAGGCCGCGGAAGACCACGAAGTGCTTGAAGCCGGCGTAGTTGATCGGGACGATGGCCGGCTCCTTGAGCGCCGCCAGGTCGCTCAGCTCGGCCTTGAAGCCGGCGCTGTTGCTGCCCAGCGTGGCCACATAGCGCTTCATGTCCAGCAGCGAGAAGCCGCGGCGGGCAATGATCTTGTCGCTCTCGCCGAACTTCAGCATGCCTTCCATGGACTGCTGCTCGGTCACTGGATACCCGAGGTGGTAGCGCAGCACGGTGGTCAGCGCGGCCGAGCCGCAGCTGTAGTCATACGCCTGGTGGACGATGTTCTCGAACTTGAACTCGCTCTGTGGCCGCATCACGACGGACTCCGGCGCCGGCCCGCCACCGACCGCCTGCATCGGCAGCTCGAACTGGTTGGCCGGCCGGTCCTGCGGTTCGACCTCGGAGCTGACGCCAGCACCGGTGATGGCCGACGCGATGACGCCGAGAAGAATGGTCCACATGGGAAGGGTCCAGGGAAAAACGGGAAGACAGGCAGGGCGGGCGGCTCAGCGCGCCCACATCAGCACATGGCCGGTCATGGCACCGGTGCCGTTGAGCATCAGGCTGCCGAAATTGCCGGCGCCGGGTGCCGCGGTCGGGTCGGTCTGTACCGAGAGCGCGCGCACGCCGAACTGCTCGAAGCCGACAAAGCCCGGCAGGCCGAGGTCCAGGTGGTCGCGGCCGTCGGTGTGGCGGCGCAGGTTCAGCGTGATGTTGTAGAGGTCCATGATGCCGCCCACGCCGTGCATCACCAGGTAGACCGGTTGCAGCGCATCGCCAAAGCCAACCACCAGGTTGGGCTGTATGGCCTGGCCGCTGAGCAGCCCCGAGTTCAGTTCCAGGTGCACGCCCAGGCCGATGCCCGCGGCGCTGACCTCGGACAAGGCTGCGTCGTCCAACGACTGCGGCGCCGCATGCACGGGCGCAGCCAGCCACAGCAGGGTCACGAGGACGAGTGACAACAGCATGCCCATGGCTCAGGACCCGGGCCGCAGCCGGATGTCGACGAAGTTGATCTGCATGCTGCCGATGCGGCTGCTGCCGAGGTCGGTGACGCCGGTCGCCGGGCTGGTGAAGCGCATGTTGTCGATCGCCAGGCCGGCGCGCGGCGCGCCGTCTGGCGTCGTGTTCCAGTCGACCAGCAGTTGCAGTGCCGGTCCTTTTTCGTCGGTGATGGCGCGCAGCAGACCGGGCTGCGTCGTCACATCGGCCAGCGCCCAGGGCTGGTGGGTGAACTGGCCGTTGGCATCGACCGCGCCCAGGCGCAGGCCCGAAAGGCGCAGCTCTTCGCTTGCGTTGGCGCGGCCCAGCGGGCGCAGCACCAGCCCGCCAAGCTCGGCGCGCAGCGACAGGCCGAAGCCGATGCCGGTGGACACATCCGCCTGCGTCGGCGTGCTGAGCTGCAGGCCGCCGCCGTAGAAGGCCAGGTCCTGCAGCACCAGCGCTCCCAACTCGTGCGTGAGGCCGCTCGCGTTCACGCTCAGGTCGGCCGCGAACTGCCAGCGCTGCAGGCCGGCGGCGTTCAGCGGCTGGCTCAGCACCACCATGTCGGCCAGGCCGTTGCCGCGCTGCGCGATCCACAGGCTGTACGGGTCGTCGAAGCTGTGGTCCGGGTCGTCGGAGCGCGAGATCGCCAGGTCGCCGAACTTCAGCGAAGCGCCGGCCGGCGAGGTGTAGGTGAAGCTGAGCTTGCCGGAGAGCGAGAAGTCCTGCAGGTTGAAATTGAAGCCATCGCCGCCGGCCACACGCGAGAGCGCGCCGTCGTCCAGTGGCTGCAGCGCAAGGGCGGGCGGCGCAAGCACAAGGCCCAGCGCTGCGCCGAACGCTGCCACCAGCGTTCGGTACCACCCTGCCCTGCGCGCCGCCACGGTCAAGGGCCCTTGCCGGTGTTGGCCGGCACGGTGCCGGTGGTGTTGATGGCCGTCAGCCGGTCGCGCCAGTTCAGCCAGAGGCCGGCCAGCGCGGTGTCCGGCGCGCCGATGGCGGTGTTGACGGTCGGGAAGTTGACCGACTGCTTCAGCACCGAGAGGAAGAAGTCGCGGCTGGCGCCGTCGGCATTGCCGGCGGTGACGCCACCGATCTGCGACAGCGCGACGGTGCAGGTCGCGGTGCTGACGCAGGTCGTGCCGTCCCAGCGCTTGCCGCCCAGCGTGTCGTTGCGCGAGTCGATGCTGCCGGCGCTGCCCGCGTCGATCAGCAGGCTGCCGCTGACGGTGTTCATCGTCAGCCCAACATCGCCGCTGATGCCGCCAAAGCCCAGCCGCATGCCGACGACTTCCTTGGTCGCGCCATTGGTGACGAACTCGAAATACGGGTGGGTGATGCTCACCGTGGTCTGTGCCGCCGTGGCGTCGCTGCGGCCGAAGTGCAGCGTGCCGATGTCGATGTCGGCACCAGTGCCGTTGCGCGCGGCCCAGCTGTATTCGCCCAGCCGCAGGTTGTTGAAGTTGGCCGACAGGCGGATGTCGGCGTCCAGCGTCAGGCGGGTGAAGTCCAGCCCGAGGTAGCTGGTGTTGTCCAGCGTGATCAGCGCCTGGCCCCAGGTCTCGGACAGTGCTTCGTCGTCCAGCAGCTTGCCCTGGGCGTGCGCGGCCGGCAGTGCGCATGCCGCCAGCAAGGCGGTCGTCAAACAGGTCAGCAGGCGGCGCATGGCGGAAGGTTCGGGGAACAGCTTTGCAAACACTGAGGGCAGAAAAGCCCCGCGTCGCCTGGCAGCGGCGCGGGGCTGGCACAACACGTCAGGCGACCGGCAGAAGACAGGCCTGGCGTGGGGTTCTCAGGCCGCAGCTCAGTGCGCGTAGATCCAGAACTTGCTGCCTTGCATGTCGATGTTGTTCAGCGCGATCGAGCCGAACGACTTCGTGCTGTTGCCCATCGTGATGGAGGCAACGGTCACCGATGGGGCCAGCTTGTGATCCAGGCCGCCGTCAGGGAAGGCGAACTGCACGACATCGGTGGCGCCGTCATAGATGCCGCTGGTGACCAGCTTGGCCGCTTCGGTCGGGGCTGCGGCGCCGACGTACTTGGCCATCGACGTGGCGACAGCGCTTTCGGTCGTCGCGGCATTCAGGATGTCGATCGTCATCACGAACATGCCGGTCACGCCGATGTTGTTGAACGACACGGAGCCGCCGTTGGCATCGGTGTCGGTGTACTTGAACGAGCCGATGTTGATGTTCAGGTCACCGGCGATGGTCACGCCGTCCTGGCCGCTGACGGCCGACAGGGCTTCGTCATCGATCGAGGTCATGGCCGAAGCCGAGAAAGCCAGGGCGGACAGGGCGGCCAGGGCCAGGGTGCGCAGTGCGAATGTCATGGGATGTCTCCAGGAATGAATGCTTGGTTGTGAAATTCACTTGTCGCCGATGCCTGCCGGCCCTGCCCGACTGCCGCACCGGTTGTGCCGGTGGCGCGACGCCCAGGATGCGGGAGTCAGTGGTCGAGCGGCGCAGGTCTGCATCGCGGAGCGGATCTTCGGCATTCGCAGGTTTTGCTGCACTGACTGCCTGGGCCAAGCTCATGGCTTCAGCGACCATGCGGGAAGGCCCCTAGAGGGTTGCTCCGAATGGCCGCGCCCCGGGTGTTGGCGGCGGCCCAAATGCAGCGCGGCGACCCGAGGGTCGCCGCGCATCAACAGGGTCAGGCCGGGCTCAGGAAGGCCGGTAATCGCCGGGGCTGCGGCCGAACCAGCGCTTGCAGGCGCGGTAGAAGTTGCTCGGGTCGGAGAAGCCGAGCGCAAAGCTCATCTCGGTCGGCGTGGCGCCGCCGCTGTCGAGGAAACGCTGGGCCAGCTCGCGCCGCGTGTCGTCGACCAGCTCATGGAAAGTGGTGCCGGCCTCGTTGAGCCGGCGCTGCAAGGTGCGCTCGCTCATGCACAGCACGGCGGCCACCTGTTCGCGCCGCGGGTCGCCGCGCGCCAGCTGGCGGCTCACCACCTGCCGCACCTGCGCCACAAGGCTGCCGCCCTGCTGCTCCAGCAGCCGCGTGGCCAGGCGCTCGCTGAGGTCGGCGATGGACGGATCGGCCGTCGGCACCGGCAGGCTGAGGATGCTTTGCGGGAACTCCATCGAGAACTCGCCGGCACCGAACATCACCGGTGCGCCAAACGCTTCCAGCCACGGGCCGGGATCGGCCGGCGCCGGGAACGGGTGGTGCACCACCAACGGCCGGATCTGCAGGCCGCAGACCCAGAAGAAGCCCTGCAGCAGCGTGGCGGCCATGAAGTCGTAGCGCTGCTGGGCCGCAGGCTGGTGGCCAGGCGAAACCCGCAGCGTGACGCGGCAACGTTCGGGGCCAAGCTCCAGCCCGACCGAGGTGGTGGGCGAGATGACGCCGGTGAACCGCGAGAACTGCTGCAGTGCGCAGCGGATGTCGTCTGCCGCCATCACCAGGTGGGCCATGCTGCCCAGCCCGAGCATGGGCTGGCGCGGCGTCATCTTCAGGCCGATGGCGTCGTCGCCAGTGTGGGCCACGGCGGCACGCCAGGCCGTGTCGAACAGGTCCGCCAGGTCGACCCGCGGCACCACGTCATCCAGCGAGCGCAGCCGGCCGGTGCCCATCAACACCGTGTCCAGGTCCATGCCGAAGCGCGAGAAGCCATCGAGCATGGCCCGGTAGGCGCTGAGCTGGCGCAAAGGAATGGTGTTCATGCTCCCTCCAGGCCGGGGCAGGGCACACCGGCGGACAACAGGCTTTGACGGGGCTTCGGACGGGGACTGGCAGGCGCGCACGGTTAAAAAAGCACGGTCGTGCGAATACAAGGCGTGACGATACCCGATGCGCCATCCGCTGCCATGCGAACGAACCCGTGATGCCGCGCCTGCGTGAACAAACTTGCGGATTTGCCACGTCGCCGCACTGCCGTGGCGCGGGGGACGGCCTGCCGCGCAGCGGCGGGCCGGGGGCCGTCAGAACCCTTCTTCGACCAGTTCGGCGGCGCGGATCAGCGCGCGCGCCTTGGCCTCGGTTTCCTGCCATTCCATCTCGGGCACCGAATCGGCCACCACGCCGGCGGCAGCCTGCACGTACAGCGTGTTGCGCTGGACGATGCCGGTGCGGATCGCGATGGCCACGTCCATGTCGCCGGCAAAGCTCAGGTAGCCGCAGGCGCCGCCGTAGATGCCGCGCTTGACCGGCTCCAGCTCGTCGATGATCTCCATCGCGCGGATCTTCGGCGCCCCGGTCAGCGTGCCTGCGGGGAAGCTGGCGCGCAGCACGTCCAGGTTGCTCATGCCGTCCTTCAGCAGGCCCTCGACGTGGCTGACCAGGTGCATCACATGCGAATAGCGCTCGACCACAAAGGCCTCGGTCACCTTGACCGAGCCGGTCTTGGCGATGCGGCCGATGTCGTTGCGCGCCAGGTCGATCAGCATCACGTGCTCGGCGCGCTCCTTCGGGTCGTTGACCAGCTCGGTCTCCAGCGCCTGGTCCAGCTCGGGCGTGGCGCCGCGCGGGCGGGTGCCGGCAATCGGGCGGATCACGATCTTCTCGCCCTGCTCGCTGTGCTCGTGGCGCACCAGGATTTCCGGTGACGCGCCGACGATCTGGAAGTCGCCCATGTCATAGAAATACATGTACGGGGACGGGTTCAGCGAACGCAGCGCACGATACAGGCTCAGCGGGCTCTCGGTGTAGCGCTTCTTCAGGCGCTGGCCGATCTGCACCTGCATCATGTCGCCGGAGGCGATGTACTCCTTGGCCTTCAGCACCGCGGCCAGGTAGTCGGCCTTGTCGAATTCGCGCTCCACCGCATAACTCGGGCCCCGCTTGACCGGTGGCGCGGTCACGCTGTATTTCAGCTTGTCCGCCAGTTCGCCCAGGCGCTTCTTCGCCTTGAAGTAAGCCTCGGGCTTGGACGGGTCGGCCCAGACGATCAGGTAGAGCCGGCCCGAGAGGTTGTCGATGACCGCCAGCTCTTCGGTCTGCAGCAGCAGGATGTCGGGCGTGTCCAGGCCGCCAGGCTTGTTGGTGTCGGCCAGCTTCTTCTCGATGAAGCGCACCGTGTCGTAGCCGAAGTAGCCGGCCAGGCCGCCGCAGAAGCGTGGCAGGCCGGGCCGCAGCGCCGGCTTGAAGCGCTGCTGGTAGCTGGCGATGAAGTCCAGCGGATTGCCTTCGTGCACCTCCATGACTTCGCCGTCCGTCACCACTTCGGTGCGCAGGCCGGTGGCACGCAGCAGCGTGCGCGCCGGCAGGCCGATGAAGGAATAGCGCCCGAAACGCTCGCCGCCGACGACGGATTCGAGCAGGAAGCTGTTGGCCTGGCCGCCGGCCAGTTTCAGGTACAGCGACAGCGGGGTTTCGAGGTCGGCAAAGGCTTCGGCAATCAGCGCGATGCGGTTGTGGCCCTCGGCGGCAAGGCTCTTGAATTCAAGTTCGGTGATCACGGATCAGTTCTCCTGGCTGCCCAGCTCGTGCATGCGAACACCGCATGCGCACACCTGACCCAATGCAAATGATTGGAACGATACGTGCTAAGAATTGGGCCGAGGTGGCGAGGCGGTGCACACGCACCGCCCAGGGAGCCGGCTGCGAAATGCAGACCGGGCAAACGGCAAACGAGACTCAGGTCGAGCGGCGCCAGGGCCAGGCTCCCCGGTCGTGAGACGACGCCATCCATTTGCGCGAGGTGAACATGGGCCAAAGTGTAGCAGCGCCCCCGGCGCGAACCGGGGCTGGAACGCAGCGCGCAACGGCGCCAGGCACGGGTCCGTCCGCATGGACAGGCCGCGAAACGCTTTGCGACACTGCTTGTCACAGTCGCTCACAAAGCGGCCCGCAAAGCATTCATGAGCACCCCAGGCTGACCGCCTCGCATCGGCGCGCCAGTCATGATCAACGTCAGAACGGAGACCCGCACCCTTCCTGAACCTGAATGTTTCGCCGCGCTGCTGGGCATCTGGCTATCCTGACCCTGCTGGCTTGCCGGCCTCCCGAGTTGTCGGCCCCACCCCTGGCCGTTTCTTGAACCCGCTGCGCCGCGGACGATCTCCGCAGCCGGCCCGTTGGCTGAATAACAAAGATGGACTCTGCTGTCGTTGTGACCTGCCTGTCGGTGGCATTGCTGGCAGGCCTGCCTGCTGTTGCCCAGACGGCCAAACCGGCCTCCACTGCCAAAACCGCTGCGGCGGCATCTGCCCCCGCCGACGACGACCTGGCGCCACCGCCAGGCTTCGAGATGAGCGACCGCGTCAAGCGCGAAGCCGCGCGGCCGATGTACTGGATCAAGATGCACGCCGAGCCTGCCAAGGAGCAGGCGAAGGAAACCGCCAAGGCCCCGCCGCCAGCGCCCCCGCGCCCGCAGGCCACTGCGGCACCGGCCTTGGCCACCAAGGAACCGGCCAAGGACACCGCCAAGGACGCCGGCCTCAACCACCCGCCCGCCACGGCGGCAGCGGCCGCACCGGTGGCCGCGCAGGCCAAGGCCGGCACAGGCACGCCGCCGCCCCTGGGAGACGGCCCGGTCTCGCTCGCCACCGGCGCGCCACTGGCCACCAGCAACCCCGGCGCCACTGGCAGCGCCTCCGCGGCAAGCACGGCGCCTGCGCCAGCGGTGAGCGCGCCGGCAGAACAGGCCGTCGCGCTGGTCACGCCCAGCGTCGCGCCGCCGGTGGCCAAGCCGCCCGCCCCACCGGCGCCGGTCGAAGACCTGAGCCCCGTGCAGCTGGTCATCATGAACGGTCGTGAACCGCAGTTCCCGGACTCGCTGATGCGCCGGCTGCGCAAGGGCACGGTTCAGATCCGCATCGACGTGAACAACGCCGGCGAGGTCACCGATACCAATGTGGTGCAAAGCAGCAACCCGCGGCTGGACCAGCCGGCGATGGAAGCGGTGCGCGCGATGCGCTTCCAGCCCATCCGCCGCCCGACCACCGCGATCCTGAATTTCGGCTTCGACCTGGACAGCTGAAGAGCACTCGCTCAGCGCAGCAGTTCGACCAGGCTGTCCACCACCGCATCCGGCGCCGCGCTTTCGGCCGGCTCGCCATGGTTGTAGCCGTAGCGCACCAGCACCACCGGGCAACCCGCCGCACGCGCGGCCTGCGCGTCGTTGCGCGAGTCGCCAATCATCAGCGTGCGCGCAGGCAAGGTGCCCAGCGCCTCGCAGGTCTTTTGCGGCGGCAAGGGGTGCGGCTTCTTGCGCTCGAACGCGTCGCCGCCAAAGCTCAGCTCGAAAAACGGCGCCAGGCCTTTGCGGGCCAGCAGTTGCTTGGCAAAGGCACCCGGCTTGTTGGTCAGGCAGGCCAGGCGCCAGCCCGCCGCGCGCATCGCCGCGAGGCCTTCGACCACGCCGGCATACACCTCTGCCGCCTCGCCGTTGACTGCATCGTAGTGGCGCTGATAAGCCGCCCAGGCTGCGTCATACAGCTCAGCCGCAGCGCCCACCTCGGCCAGCGTGCAGCGGATCAGATGCTCCGAGCCCTGGCCCACCGTGTGTTCGATGAACTGGCGGCCGACCGCCGGCAGGCCGAGCTCCGCCAGCATGCGGTTCAGCGCCAGGTCGAAGTCCCCCAGGGTATCGACCATCGTGCCGTCCAGGTCCACGATGGCGGCGTCGAAATCGCGGGGGAGCAAGGGCAGGGCGTTCACATTCGGCAAGCAGAGTCGGGGCCTGCATTGTCCGCGCTCAAGCGCCCCACACCTCCTGCACCACCGCGCCCACGGCCTGCACCGCCGGTGCCACCTGCCCTGCCGGCCGCGAAGCCCAGCAGATCCAGGTGCGGGCCTGCCAGCCGGGCCAGATGACCAGCTCGCCGCGGCGCTGGGCTTCTTCGGCCTGGTCGCGCCGCACGATGCCCGCGCCCAGGCCGCTGGCGACCATGCTGCGCACCGAGCCCTCGGTGTCGGCCATCGCCCCTGGCCGGTAGACGCCACCGCCCGCGGCGAACAGTCGCTCCTGGTGCTGGCGCAAGGTGCAGGTCGGCGGCGTGCCGACCCAGGGCAGCGCCACCAGCGCCTGCAGGCTGGGCGCAGCGTCGGCCAGCGCCATCGGCAGGCCGACCACCAGCTCGACCTGCCCCAGGCGCTGGATCTCCAGCCCGGCCATGCGCTCCAGGTCGGTCATCGCGTAGGCCGCCTCCAGCTCGCCGCGCTGCACCTGCAGCAGCAGGTCGGCCGACAAGCCCTGGCTGAGCTGCAGCGAAACCTGCGGATGCCGCTCGGCCAGCCGCACCAGCGCGTCACCCAGGCGCAGCGCCACCGGGTCGCTCACCGTCCCCATGCGAACGATCCCCTGCACTTCGCCGCGCAGCTGGGCCGCCGCGCTGCGCATGCGGCCGGCGGCGGCCAGCGTGCGTTCGGCCTCGTCCAGCAGGCGCTGGCCAGGCTCGGTCAGCGTCATGCCACGCGGCGTGCGGTCGAACAGCTTGACGCCGAGCTCGTCCTCCAGCGCCTTGAGCTGCGCGCTGACGGCCGGCGGGCTGGTGAAGACCCGCTCGGCGGCGCGCGTCAGGTTGCCCTCGCGGGCCACCGCGACAAAGGTCTTGAGTTGGTAGAGCTCCATGGACAGCGATGGTACGGACGGGCCGCCGCGCTGTCCGTTCGCTTTGGCCGAACACCCGATCCAAACATGCAAATGGATGCGCAGGCCAAGCCCGCCCAGACTGCGCTCCATATTTTGATTGCAGAGGGAACGCCTTCATGGACTCCACCCAGACCTCCCGCAGCTCGGCCATGCTGAGCCTGATCTTCGCCACTGTCGCTTGGGGCAGCCTGTTCCTGGTCGGCAAGCCGCTGCTGCGCGAGCTGGACCCGGCCTGGTTCACGCTGCTGCGCTACACCGGCGCCACGCTGGTGCTGCTAGCCCTGCTTCGGCTGCGCGGCCCGCTGCCGCTGGCCAGCCTGCGGGCGGACGCCCTGCCCTTCGCGCTGATGGGTCTGGCCGGCTTCGGCTTTTTCAGCGTGCTGGTGCTGTGGGGCCTGGCGCATTCACAGCCTTCGCACGGCGCCGTCATCATGGCCACCATGCCCATCACCACCCAGCTGGTGCGCTGGTGGCGGGACGGCGTGGCGCCCACGCGCAGCACCTTGTTCGGCACCGCGCTGGCGCTGCTGGGGGTGTGCATCGTCGCCGGGGTCGGCCTGCCCCACGAAGCCGCGAATGCCAGCACCTGGCGTGGCGACCTGGCCGCCTGGGTCGGCACGCTGGGCTGGATCACCTACACCCGCGGCAGCGCACGCTGGGCCCGGCTGGACGTGTTGAGCTTCAGCACCTGGACAGCCGTGGCCGCCTGGCCGCTGCTGCTGGCCGCCGCGGTGCTGAGCAGCTTGCTGGGCTGGAGCCGTTGGCCCACGCTGGGCCTTGTGGCCGACCACGCGCTGCCGCTGGCCTACATCGGCCTGGTGCCCTCGGCGCTGGCCGTGCTGGCCTTCAACCGTGGCGTGAAGACGCTGGGCGCCGTCACCGGCACGGCCTTCCTGAACCTGGTCCCCGTCTCGGCCCTGCTGCTGGGCGCGCTGCTGGGGCATGTGCCCAACGGCCGCGAGTTGCTGGGCGTGGCGATGGTGATCGGGGCGCTGCTGCTGCACACCGCATCGCAACGTCAGACGGCCAGCGGTTCACGCCTTCCGACAGCGCCAGCGGCGGCCTGCGCGCGGTAAGACTTCAACGCGCCAGCTCGGCACGCATCTGGTCGATCACCGCCTTGTAGTCCGGCTTGCCGAAGATCGCGCTGCCGGCGACGAAGGTGTCGGCACCGGCGTCGGCGATGCGGCGGATGTTGTCGACCTTCACGCCGCCGTCGATCTCCAGGCGGATGTCGCGGCCGGAGGCGTCGATGATCTTGCGCACCTGCTCGGCTTTCTTCAGCGTGTTCTCGATGAAGCTCTGGCCGCCGAAGCCGGGGTTCACGCTCATCAGCAGCACCACGTCGACCTTGTCGATGACCCACTCCAGCACCTCCACGCCGGCCGCCGGGTTGAACACCAGGCCGGCCTGGCAGCCTTCGGCCTTGATCAGCTGCAGCGTGCGGTCCACATGGGTCGAGGCGTCGGGGTGGAAGGTGATGATGTCGGCACCGGCCTTGGCAAAGGCCTGGGCCAGCGCGTCCACCGGCTGCACCATCAGGTGCACGTCGATCGGCGCGGGCGTGCCGTCCGGCTTCACGGCATGTTTCTTCAGCGCCTCGCAGACCATCGGGCCGAAGGTCAGGTTCGGCACGTAGTGGTTGTCCATCACGTCGAAATGGATCCAGTCGGCACCGGCGGCGAGCACGGCGCGCACCTCCTCGCCCAGGCGGGCAAAGTCGGCGGACAGGATGCTGGGCGCGATGCGAAAGGTCTTGCTGGACATGGTGGAGCGAGCGGGTTGGGGGCGGCAAATAGCCGTGGCCTGGCGGGGAAAACCGCGAATTTTAGGAGGGCTTGCTAGGATTCGCCCATGACCCCTGCCCAATTCGCCTGCACGGTGGTGACGCAATACCTGCCCGAAGAGTCTTCTTCCTCCGAGCAGGTCTATGCCTTCGCCTACACCATCACCGTGCGCAACACCGGACCGGTGACCGCCCAGCTCGTCGCAAGACACTGGATCATCACCGACAGCGCCGGCCATGAGGAGCAGGTGCGCGGCCTGGCCGTCGTCGGCCACCAGCCGGTGCTCAAGCCCGGCGAACAGTTCGAGTACACCAGCTGGACCCGGCTGGCCACCCCGCGCGGCCAGATGAAGGGCACCTTCTTCTGCATCAGCGAGGACGCACACTGGTTCGAGACGCCCGTGCCCGAGTTCGAGCTGCTGCTGCCGCAGGCCCTGCACTGATGGCAGGCCAGCGCTGGGACCTGACGGCGCTGCTCAATGCAGCCGACCCCAACGCCCCGGCGGTCGAGCGCCATTTGTGGATGGTGCGGCTGCTGGAGTGGCTGCGCAGCGTGCCGGCCGAACCAGCCGCGGAGGTGGTGCCCCCCGTTCCGGCACCGGTGCCGGCCACCGTCGAGTTGGCCAGCCCGCCCGCCGCCGAACCCCAGCCCCAGGCGGCCCCGGGCAACAGCCCCACGCCGTGGCCGCTGCGCCGGCTGCGCCACCTGCTGAACGTGCTGGACCGCAACCCCGAGCACCGCGAGCGCATCAGCGTATTGCTGCAGCGCTCGATGGCCGGGCTGGACGCCACTGGCCTGCTGGCCGACTTCGGCTTCTCGCCGCGCCAGGGCTTCTTCAGCGAATTGGCCGAGCGGCTGCGCCTGGCCACGCTGCCCGGCACGCCGCAGACCCAGGACCTGGGCGAGCTGTTCCTGCTGCTGTTCGAGGACGACGAGGCCGAGACGGCCTGGATCGAGGCCATCGACAACCAGACGCTGCACCGCACGCTGGCGCTGTTCGTGCCGGACGCTGACGCCCGCCCCTGGCGCGCGGTGATGGTCGAGTCCATCCAGCTGCTGGCGAGCCAGTTCCGCGCCAGCGGCCTGTCGGCCGAGATGCGCCAGCGCATGGACCCGGCCCTGCGCACCGACCGCCCGTTCCACCAGGTGGTGCAGGCCGCGGAAGGCCTGCGCGCCTCGCTGCGCGAGCTCCAGCACGACGCCGACAACGCGCAAGCGATGCAGGCGCTGGCCCAGCAGGCGCACTACCTGCGCGCGGTGCTGGCCGCCTGCCTGACCGCGGCAGACAGCGTGCGCGGCCACCTGGACGACTACGGCATCTCGGTCGACCTGGTGTTCCAGATCAACCAGCTGCGCGGCCGGGCCGAGCGCATGGAAGCGCTGCTGGCCTGCCTGATGGGCAGCGACCCGGCGCCCGACCTGCGCCGGCTGCTGGCCGAGCTGGTGCGCGCCGGCATCGAGCGGCGCGGCATCGGCAAGCTGTTCACGCGCCACTACGCGCTGCTGGCGCGCAAGGTGACCGAGCGCAGCGCCGACACCGGCGAGCACTACATCACCCGCGACAGCGCCGAATACCGCGACATGCTGCGCATGGCCGCTGGCGGCGGCGCGGTGATCGGCCTGACCACCATGGTCAAGTTCGTGCTCACCGCGCTGGCCCTGCCGGCCTTCTGGGCCGGCTTCAGCGCCGGCGCCAACTACGCGATCAGCTTCGTCGTGATCTACCTGCTGCACTGGACCGTCGCCACCAAGCAGCCGGCCATGACCGCCCCCAGCCTGGCGCGCCGGCTCGAGGGCATCTCGTCCAGCGACGCGGCGCTGCAGCGCTTCGTCGACGAAGTGGCCCACCTGCTGCGCTCGCAATTCGCCGGCATCGTCGGCAACCTGAGCGCCGTGGCGCCAGTGGTGCTGGGGCTGCAGATCCTCTCGTGGCTGACCTTCGGCGCGCCGTTGATCGGCCAGGCCCAGGCCCACTACGCGCTGCACAGCACCTCGCTGCTCGGGCCGACCGCGCTGTACGCCGCATTCACCGGCGTGCTGCTGTTCGCCTCCAGCCTGATCGCCGGCTGGGCCGAGAACTGGTTCGTCTTCCACCGGCTGGACAGCGCCATTGCCTGGAACCCGCGCTTCATCCAGCGCCTGGGTGCCGCCCGCGCGCTGCGCTGGTCACGCTGGTGGCGCGACAACATTGCCGGCGTCACCGCCAATGTCTCGCTGGGCATGATGCTGGGCCTGGTGCCGGCGCTGGCCGGCATCTTCGGCCTGCCGATCGAGGTGCGCCACGTCACGCTGTCCACCGGACAGATCTTCGCCGCGCTGGGCACGCTGGGCTGGCCGCTGCTCAACGAGCCGGGTTTCTGGTGGTGCATCGCCGGCATCCCCATCACCGGCCTGCTGAACCTGGGCGTGAGCTTCGCGCTGGCCTTCCGGCTGGCCATGGTCTCGCAAGGCCTGAAGCTGCGCGACCGCGGCCGCATCTACGCGGCCTTGCGCCAGCGCTGGCGCGAGGCGCCAGGCAGCTTTTTCAAGCCTTCGAAGCCACCGGGCTGAGGACAGACTCAGGCCTGGTCGTCCTCCGAGCGGTCCCGCTCACCGCCACGCCGGCCCGAGAACATCGTCCACCAGATCACAAAGACCAGCACCGCTCCGGCGCCCAAGGCCTCCAGCACCAACCACCCCATGCTGTCTCCGCGTTTGTTGAGAAGAATCTTCGCTGAAGGCCCATTGTGTGCGCTGGGCCTGGCCGCCACCATGCTGCTGGCCAGTTGCGCCGTCACACAGCCAGGCCCGCCCGGCTCGGCTTCGCCCGGCCAGCCCACCACCGCGCCCACCCCGCCGGTCCTCCACATGCCGCCGCCCGCCGGCACGGTCGAGCGCAATCGCTCGCGCTGGGTGCCGGCCTCGTTCAACGAACTGCCCGGCTGGCAGGACGAGCAGCTCAGCGACTGGTGGCCCGCGATGCGCCAAGGCTGCCAGAACCCGCCCACCGCCTGGGCCACGCTGTGCACCGAAGTCCGCCAGACCAGCGGCCTGCCAGACGGCCTGCTGCTGCGCCTGTGGGCCGAAAGCAAGCTGCAGGTCTACCGCGTCGAGTCGCTGGACGGCGACCCTGCCGGCCTGCTCACCGGCTACTTCGAGCCCGAGATCCCCGCCAGCCGCAAGCCCACCTGGAACCGCAAGGTGCCTCTCTACGGCCCGCCGGCCGACCTGGTCGCCAAGAAGCCCTACTGGACCCGCCAGCAGCTCGACACGCTGCCGGCCGCCCGCAGCGCACTGCAAGGCCGCGAGATCGCCTGGGTCGAAGACCCGCTGGACGCGCTGATCCTGCAGATCCAGGGCTCCGGCCGGCTGCAGATCACCGAGTCCGACGGCGGCCAGCGCCTGATCCGCCTGGCCTTCGCCGGCCACAACGAACAGCCCTACAAGTCCATCGGCCGCTGGCTGATCGACCAGGGCGAGCTCACACCCGCCCAAGCCTCCTGGCCCGGCATCAAGGACTGGGCCCGCCGCAACCCGCGCCGCGTGCAGGAAATGCTCTGGCAGAACCCGCGCTACGTCTTCTTCCGCGAAGAGCCGCTGCTGGACCCCAGCCTCGGCCCCAAAGGCGCCCAAGCCGTGCCCCTCACCCCCGGCCGCTCCATCGCCGTGGACCCCCAAAGCGTGCCCTACGGCACCCCCGTGTGGCTGGACACCACAGAGCCTTTGTCCACCAAACCCCTGCAACGCCTGGTCATGGCCCAGGACACCGGCAGCGCCATCACCGGCGCCGTCCGCGCCGACTTCTTCTGGGGCTGGGGCGACGAAGCCGAGGCCAATGCCGGGCGCATGAAGCAGGGGCTGAAGATGTGGGTGTTGTGGCCGAAAGGGTGATCAACGCGGCTGGCGCTCAACGTAGTCGCGCAGCACCCCATCCATCCTGGACTGCCAGCCTTCACCGGTCGACTTGAAATAGGCCACCACCTCGGGGCTGTAGCGCACCGACACCAGCAGCTTCTTGCTCTCGGACTTGGGCCGGCCGCGCAAAGCAACCTTTGCCGGCACCATGGCCTTCAGCTGCTCGGGCGTAAGCGGCTGGGCATCGGGGTCGGACTTGGCCGCAGTCACAATGGCCTTGTCCTCTTCCACGGTGGGCATTACCACCATCGGGCGCTTAGAAATTTTCGACATAGTGCTTCACCTCTCGGCGGGTGGCGCGGCGCAGGCTGATGATCCGGCGCGCTTCGCCTCTGTCCACAAAGGCCACGTAGTAGAGCGTCTGGGTCTCGGGAGCGAGCGCAACCATGCGCAGCTCGCCGTACTCGTAGCGCTCATCGATCCAGACCAGCCCGGCATCCCAGTCCAACTGCGCTGCCACCGCCAAGGACACACCATGCTTCGCCACGTTGGCAGCGTCCTTGGCTGGATCGAATTCGATTTCCATGAATTAATGTAGCTACCGAAAATGATAGCTGTCAACCGACGGCCCCGGTTGTCGTGTTGCGGTTTCCCACATCGCACACCCCGGGTTTTTACCGATGATTGCCGGTTGGACCCGGCTGGCTGCTTTCTTTCGACAGCAGGCCGGCTTGTTCGTGCGTGCCGGCTGAGAGCCGGCATGTCCTGACCGGGCACTGCCGCAAAACGGCGGGGCTCGTTTCGATCATCCGCCTCACGAAAGCGCCGCATGCCTGCCGTTCCTTCTTTCCCCGTCCTGCTCCGCGGGTTTCGCCTGGCGGCGGTGGCCCTGCTGGCCATGCTGGGTTTTGCGGCGCGGGCCGACATCGTGATCGGCCAAGTGGCGCCGTTCAGCGGGCCGCAGGCGGTGACAGGGCAGGCGATCCATGCCGGCGCGAAGCTGTACCTCGACTCGGTCAATGCCGCTGGTGGCGTTCGGGGGCAGAAGGTCAAGCTGGTGACCCGCGACGATGCGCAGAAGCCAGAAGACACGGTGCGGCTGGTCAAGGAGTTGATGGTCGCCGAATCGCCGGTCGCGATGATCGGCACCGTGGGCACGGCCAACCTGGAGGCGCTGGCCAAGGACGGCGTGCTGGCCAAGGCCCGCATGCCGATGGTGGGTGCCGTGTCCGGGGCGGCCAGTGTGGCCAGGGCGGAGGGCATGTTCGTGGTCAAGGCGCGCTATCACGATGAAGTGGACCGCCTGTTCGAGAACCTGACGAACCTCGGCCTGAACCGCGTCGGCCTGGTCTACCAGGACGACGGCCTGGGCCAGGACGTGCTCGCCGGCGCCAACGCAGCCGCCCAGCGCCGCACCGTGACGCTGGTGGACACAGCCTCCTACGCCCGCAACACGACGGACACCTCGGCCGCCGTCACCCGCATGCTGGCCGCCAAGCCGCAGGCGATTTTCCTCGGCGCGACCACCGCCGCGGCGATCGACTTCGTCACCCGCTACCGCGCGGCCGGCGGCACGGCGCAGTTGTACGGCATGTCCATCATCGACCCCGACCTGATGCTGAAGAAGATCGGCGCCATCGCTGCACGCGGCTACGCCTTCACCACCGTGCTGCCGCTGCCGGCCGACAACAAGCGCGCCGTGGTGCGCGAATACCTGGCGCTCAGCGCCGAGTCCAAGGACCCGAACCTCTCGACCCGCTCACTCGAAGGTTTCATCGCCGCCAAGGCCGTGGTCGCCGCCCTGAAGCGCGCAGCCCGCCTCGCGCCAGACGCTGTCAGCGAAGCCCTCAGCGTCCCCGAAGGCATGGACGTGGGCAACTTCACGCTGAACTTCAGCCAGAAGGGCCGCACCGGCTCGGCCTATGTGGACTTTGCGATGTTGGGGACGGATGGGAAGTTGGTGCGGTGAAGCACCGAGGCACTCGCCTACTGCGTTACTGAGGCGGCAGCGCCTTGGCACGAGCCAGCAGCACCTCGCTGGCTCGCGCCCAGCGTTCCGGGTTGCGGAGATAGGAACTCGGCGCGCGCGTGACGGCAACCAAGCGGGCCGCCTGCTCCAGCGACACATCGGCCAGCGGCACGCCAACCAACGCAGGCGCGGCCTTGCTGAAGCCGTAGGTGTCGTTGCCCATGTAGGAAAGTGACAAGTACAGCGTGGACTGCTCTTGCTCGGAGCAGTGCAGCGTGACCAGTGCCCACCACAGCGTCTCCTTCATCTGGCGATGCAGCGTCCGTGTGTCCGATGCGAAATCAAGCCTGACCCTCAACAGCCGCACAGCCGACCAACTCAAGCTGCTTGTCGCGTCCGGGTGCGCCGCGTGCACCACCTGCCTCAGCACGGCAGGTGGAGACTTCTCTGCCGGTGCGGCCTCATCGATCAAGCGCTGGATCTCGGCCCGATGCGGCTGGAACTCGATGAGGTCGTAGGCCGCAAACGCAATGACAGGCGCCAACAGCAGGACAGCCAGCAGCCATGCCAGGGCTTTCAGAACGCGTCTCAGCACCTCGTTCCTCATGAGAAATGGGTGCGGCATCGGATCACCGCGTCAACACCCGGACTTCCAACTGCTGCGCCGTGAACGCCGCCGCGTCCCCGCTGCGCCAAGTCCTTGTGCCCGGATTGTCCGGCCCATTCGGTGCCGTGCCCCCCGGCCCTGCCAGCCGCCCCAACATCACCCACTGCCCCATCGCCGCCAGCACTTCGCCGGACATCCAGGCCGCATCCGCTGGGCGGGCGCCCTGGCCCGCGGCGGACGGCCATTCGACGCGGTATTGCACGCGGACGGGGGCGCTGCCGCCGGGCCAGGTGGGGGCAACCCAGAGGCGGGTGGCTTCGGCGAGGGGTTCTTCGCCGCCAGAAAGGCCCATGGATGGATTGGCGTTGGCCTGACCCTCACCGCTGGCAGCACTGCCCGGCGCGCCGGCGGTGACGTACCAGCGGGTCTGCGGGGCCAGCCGCCATTGGGTCAGCGCGACTTCGGACTGGCCGCCGTTGCGGACCTGCATGAGCGGCAGCGCCGGGCCGGCGGGCTGCTGTGCGGCGGGGTTGCTGCTGACGACCCAGCCGCCGTTGCCGGTGGCAGCAGGGCGGCTGGTGGAGACGACCACATCGCGGCTGCCGCCTTGCGGTGACGTGGCGATGGCTTGCAGGCGGAACTGCAGCACCAGGTTGACGGCGGGCAGCGTGTCGGCAGCCTGGGCGCCGGCCACCAGCAGGAGCAGCCCGGCCGCAACGAAGGTGCGATGCATCAGTTGCTCCCGCGCCGACCGTCGCCGGGCATCAGGTGGCCCAGTGGCAGCGCGGCGCTGGACTTGATTTCGCCCAGCGAGAAGCTGGTGTGCAGGTCCTTCACGTTGGGCAGCTTGAACAGCGTCTCCATGGTCCAGCGGGAGTAGGCGTCCAGGTCGGTCACCAGCACCTGCAGCTCGAAGGTGCCGGCGCCGCTGATGTAGTGGCAGGCGATGACTTCGGGCAACTCGCGGATGGCGGCTTCGAGCGAGCGCATGGACTCGGCGTTGTCGCGCTCGGTGTCCACCCGCACAAAGGCCAGCACGCCCAGGCCGATGCGGCGGCGGTCGATCTCGGCGCGGTAACCGGTGATCACGCCGATCTGCTCCAGCCGTCTCACGCGGCGCCAGGTGGGCGCGGCGGACAGGCCGATGGCGGCGGCCAGTTCGGCGTTGGACTGGCGCGCGTCGCGCTGCAGTTCGCCCAGCAGCAGCACGTCGTAGCGGTCCAGCGCGGCCAGGCCTTGCGGCAGCGTGACGGGCGCGGCGCGCTCGTCTGCCGCGGCCTCGTCCGGCACGGCGGCCTTCTCAAGGGTTTTCCCTTGAATCCGGGTTTTGGGAAATCTGGATTCTTCTTTGACACTCATGGCGAAAGATTGTTGCGTGATGGCGCACGACATGGCAATCGAAAGAAAGCACTTCTCGCACGCTTCTTCCTACACTGACGGCACCGCCCGAGGCTGCGGCGCGCCTGGCCACAAGCCACCCGCGCGCCCAGCCACCGCTCAAGCCACCGGACCCGCCGGCCCAGGAGACACGCAGCATGAACGCCCCGCTACCCGACTCGATTCGCAAGGCCCTGGAATCGGTCTCGCTGGAGGACAAGTACGCGCTGCCCACCGGCCGCGCCTTCATGAGCGGCGTGCAGGCCCTCGTGCGGCTGCCGATGCTGCAGCGCACCCGCGACGCGCTGGCCGGCCTGAACACCGCCGGCTTCATCAGCGGCTACCGCGGCTCGCCGCTGGGTGGCTATGACCAGGCACTGTGGGCCGCCAAGAAGCACCTGGAGAAGCAGCACATCGTCTTCCAGCCGGGCGTGAACGAGGAACTGGGCGCCACCGCGGTGTGGGGCACGCAGCAGCTGGACCTGTTCCCCGAGAAGGCCAAGTACGACGGCGTGTTCGGCCTCTGGTACGGCAAGGGCCCGGGCGTGGACCGCAGCCTGGACGTGTTCAAGCACGCCAACATGGCCGGCACCTCCAAGCACGGCGGCGTGATCGCCATCGCAGCGGACGACCACGTCAGCAAGAGCTCGACCGCGCCGCACCAGAGCGATCACGTCTTCAAGGCCTGCGGCTTCCCGACCTTCTTCCCCAGCAGCGTGCAGGAGATCCTGGACATGGGGCTGCATGCGTTTGCGATGAGCCGCTTCTCCGGTGTGTGGACCGGCATGAAGACCATCCAGGAAGTGGTCGAGTCCGCCGGCACGGTGGACGTGTCGCCGGACCGCGTGAAGATCCTCCTGCCCGAAGACTTCCAGATGCCGCCCGGTGGCCTGCACATCCGCTGGCCGGACGCCCCGCTGGAGCAGGAAGCGCGGCTGATGGATTACAAGTGGTACGCGGCGCTGGCCTACGTGCGGGCCAACAAGCTGAACTACAACGTAGTGGCCACGCCGCACGACCGCTTCGGCATCGTCGCCTCCGGCAAGGCCTACAACGACATGCGCCAGGCGCTGTCCGACCTGGGGCTGGACGACGACACCTGCCGCGCGCTGGGCATTCGCGTGCACAAGGTCAACGTGGTGTGGCCGCTGGAGGCCACCATCACGCGAGACTTCGCGCAGGGGCTGCAGGAGATCCTGGTCGTCGAGGAAAAGCGCCAGGTCATCGAATACCAGCTGAAGGAAGAGCTCTACAACTGGCGCGGCGACGTGCGGCCGAACGTGATCGGCAAGTTCGAGGAAGCCGAGGGCGACCTCTCTGGCGGCGAGTGGAGCCGGCCGAACCCCAGCGAGCATTGGCTGCTGCGCGCCAAGGCGGACCTGACGCCGGCCATCATCGCCAAGGCGATTGCCAAGCGCCTTAAAAAATTGGGCGTGCCGGACGACATCGCAGCGCGCATGGACCGCCGCATCGAGACGATTGCCGCCAAGGAGCGCGAGCTGGCCGCGCTGGAGATCAAGACCGGCGACCGCACGCCCTGGTTCTGCTCCGGCTGCCCGCACAACACCAGCACCCGCGTGCCCGAAGGCTCGCGCGCGGTGGCCGGCATTGGCTGCCACTACATGGTCAGCTGGATGCCGGGCCGCAATACAGAGACCTTTACCCAGATGGGCGGCGAGGGCGTGCCCTGGGTCGGCCAGGCGCCGTTCACCAATGAGCAGCACATCTTCGCCAACCTGGGCGACGGCACCTACTTCCACTCAGGCCTGCTGGCGATCCGCCAGAGCATTGCCGCGGGCGTGAACATCACCTACAAGGTGCTTTACAACGATGCGGTGGCGATGACCGGCGGCCAGCGCGTGGGCGAGCGCGCCGAGGGCCACACCGTCATCCAGATCATGAACAGCCTGAAGTCCGAAGGCGTGGCCAGGCTGGTGATCGTGACGGACGAGCCGGAGAAGTACGACGGCGTGGCGCTGGCCGAAGGCGTGACGGTGCACCACCGCGATGAGCTGGACCGCATCCAGCGCGAGTTCCGCGAGATCAAGGGCACAACGGCCATCATCTACGACCAGACCTGCGCCACCGAGAAGCGCCGCCGCCGCAAGCGCGGCACCATGGCCGACGTGGAGCAGCGCGTGGTCATCAACGAGCTGGTCTGCGAAGGCTGCGGGGACTGCTCGGTGCAGAGCAACTGCGTCTCGGTCGAGCCGCTGGAAACCGAGTTCGGCCGCAAGCGCCAGATCAACCAGAACAGCTGCAACAAGGACTTCTCCTGCGTGAAGGGCTTCTGCCCGAGCTTCGTCACCGTGGAAGGCGGCAAGCTGAAGAAGCCCAAGGCCGACAAGCGCGCCAGCCTCACCAGCCTGCCGCCGCTGCCCGAGCCGACGCTGCCGCTGGCTGAAACCGCCTGGGGCATCGTCGTCGCCGGCGTGGGCGGCACGGGCGTGATCACCATCGGCCAGTTGCTGGGCATGGCGGCCCACATCGAAGGCAAGGGCGTGATCACGCAGGACGCGGCCGGCCTGGCGCAAAAGGGTGGCGCGACCTGGAGCCATGTGCAGATCGCGCAGACGGCCGAAGCCATCCACACCACCAAGGTCGACACGGCCAAGGCGGACCTGGTGATCGGCTGCGACGCCATCGTCACCGCCAGCAAGACGACGCTGAGCGTGCTGCACCCGCAGCGCAGCTTCGTGGCAATGAACAACCACCGCACGCCGACCGCCAGCTTCGTCACCGACACCGAATGGACCTTCCCGGCCGGCGAGTGCGAAGCGGCCGTGGCCGGCGCGGTGGACCCGGCGAACTTCGCCTCGTTCGACGCCGAGGAAGTCTCGGTCAAGCTGCTGGGCGACTCGATCTACACCAACCCGCTGATGCTGGGCTACGCCTGGCAAAAGGGCCGAATTCCGCTCACGCACGCTTCGCTGATGCGCGCGATGGAACTCAACGGCGTGCAGATCCCCAACAACAAGGCCGCCTTCGAATGGGGCCGCCGCTGCGCGCACGACCTGGCCGAAGTGCAGTCGCTGTACACCGCCGCGCAGGTCATCCAGTTCGTCAAGAAGCCTTCAGTGGAAGAGCTGGTCAAGCGCCGCGTGGAGTTCCTCAGCGCCTACCAGAACGAGGCCTACGCCGCGCAGTACAGCGCGTTCGTGGACCACGTGCGCCAGGCCGAAGCGCCGTTGAACAGCACGCGCCTGACCGAAGCCGTGGCCCGCTACCTGTTCAAGCTGATGGCCTACAAGGACGAATACGAAGTCGCCCGCCTGCACACCGACGCAGCCTTCACCAACAAGATCGCCACGATGTTCGAAGGCGACGTGAAGCTGGTGCACCACCTCGCACCGCCGCTGTTCTCCAAGAAGAACGACCACGGCGAACTCATCAAGCAACGCTTCGGGCCATGGGTCCGCAAGGCCTTCGGCGCCCTGCGCCACCTGAAGTCCCTGCGCGGCACCGCCTTCGACCCCTTCGGCCACACCGAAGAGCGCCGCACCGAACGCGCGCTGATCGGCGAATACCGTGAGTGCATCGAAGAACTGCTGCGCAGCCTGAATGCGCAGACGCTGCCCAGCGCCATCGAGATCGCCCGCATCCCGGAGGACATCCGCGGCTACGGGCATGTCAAGGCGAAGCACCTGGCGGCGGCGCGCAAGAAGTGGGATGAGCTGATGGCGCGCTGGCGCCAGGGCGGGTTGGCGAAGGCGGCCTGAGCAAGGGACCGGCGGCGGTGGCTTCAGGGTTGATCCCGAGCCGCCGATGTCGAATCGGTCGAGGCATGATCGTCGTGAACAAGCAGGCCGCCGTCGTGGGGGGCCCCTGCCTTCTCCGATCCCCTTTTCACCGCAAAGGAACCTTCGCCATGTCCTCTCGTGCCGTCAAGCTTCACCGTGTCCTTCGCTGCAAGCCAGAGAAGCTCTACCGCGCCTTCCTGGAACCTGCCGCCATGGCCAAGTGGCTGCCGCCTTACGGCTTCACCTGCGAGGTCCACCACATGGACGCGCGCGTGGGTGGTGGCTTCAAGATGTCGTTCCACAACTTCGGGTCCGGCAACGGGCACAGCTTCGGTGGTGAGTACCTGGAACTGGTGCCAAACGAACGCCTGCGCTACACCGACCGTTTCGACGACCCGAACCTGCCGGGCACGATGGAAGTCACCGTGGTGCTGAAGCCGGTGATCTGCGGCACCGAGCTCGACATCGTGCAGGACGGCATCCCAGACGTCATTCCACTGGAGATGTGCTACCTGGGCTGGCAGGAGTCGCTGGAACAACTGGCGCGGCTGGTGGAACCGGAGATTCCGGGCTGACGCAGGCACAGCGTCCGACTCGGCGAAAGGCTTCGACAGGCTCAGCCCAAACTGTTGGCGCGATGTCGCCCCTCAGCCCGCAATCGAAAACAGCGTAGAGCGGTTGATCGCGTAGACCGCGCCGTCGGCGCCGATGGCCGTGGGCGTGTAGGCCTCGCCGAGGCCGCCGGTGAGCCTGATGCGCTGGCTCAGGGTGTTGGTGGCCAGGTCCCAGCGGTAGAGCACGCCGTCTTCGCTGTTGACCAGCAGCGAGCGCGTCAGCGGGTCCACGGCCACGGTGTTGACGCACCATTCCTTGACCGCTGCAGAGCCCGGGTTCTCGGGCGTCACGCCCAGCACGGTGATGACCTCGCGCATCACCGGCACGCCGGAGATCGGGTCGGTCTGCGTGGCGTTCGGGTCCAGCACGGCCATGCGGTTCAGGCCGTCGCCCGTGCCGGCATTGAGGTAGTTGTTGTACTTGACGGCCAGCAGGTAGCTGGAGCTGCCGGTGTAGCCGCCGACGATGCTCGCCGGCACGAGGGAGGCCGTGTCGTCCCAGCCGAAGCTGCCCGGAACCTTGGTGGTGGCCAGCGTGCTGTCGAAATGCAGCAGCCAGCCGCGGTAGTTGTGCTGGCCCTGGCTGGACTCCAGCACGCCGATGTAGACATCGCCGTCCGTGCCGATGGTCGGTGAGGCCGTTGAGTCGTCGCTCACCTGGGCCTTGTCGCCGGTTTGCGGGTCCAGCAATGCCACGCGGGCACGCGGCGCCAGGGTGGTGCTGTCCAGCGCCACCAGCACGCCATGCTGGGACCATCCGGCAGAGACCGCGTTGGCCAGCACATACACGGTCGCCAGGTCGGGTGACAGCGCGGGCGCGCAATTCATGGCGGGCTTGACGACGCTGGCGTCGCCCGAGACATCGGCCGCGGCGATCCACCGCCCCTGGCCATCGGCGCCAATGCGCGCAAAGCCGCTGACCAGGCCTGCCGGGTTGCCGGCATTCGCCACGAATCCGAAGAAGGCGTTGCCTGCCGCATCGACGGTGATCGGCGTGTTGATGAAGACGGCAGCATCGAGCTGGGCCGAAGCCGCGGCGTAGGCAGCGCTGCCGTAGAACACCAGCGGCTGCAGGGCGCCCTGCGCCGAGTCCGCCGCATCGCGCACATGGACCTTGCCACCCGCGCCAGGCACGAACAGGCGGTTGCTGCGCGACAGCGCCAGGTGGAAGCCCGGCATCCAGTGATGCGCGGGCACGGCGTAGTCGGTGTCGGCCGACCAGAGCAGCGTGCCGGTGGCGCCAGACCGGGCCTCGACCCGGAAGCCGCTGGTGGCCTGGGTCTTCACCGGCACCAGCACCGTGTTGTTGGACGTGATGACGGGCGAGCCGTAGTGCACCAGCAAGGTCTCGCCCTGGTACTGCGGCATCAGGTCCACCGGCGTGGACCAGGCAATGCGGTTCAGGTCCTGCGTCGCAATGGCGCCCTCGCCCGAGTGCTGGCTGTCGCGCCCGAAGTTCCACCAGGCAGGACCGGAGACAGGGGGCGGGGTTGGAGAAGGCGGCGGGGGCGGGGGTGCCGAGCTGCCAGCGTCGCCGCCACCACCGCCACAGGCTGCCAGGCTCATCCCGGCGGCAGCCATCGCCAGGACCAGACGACGCCTGCGCAGCGAGAGCAGGAAAGCCTCGGCCAGGTCGTCGGGCGGTGGTGCTTGCGTCATCGAGAAGGCCTCTGCCATCCAGGTTGGAAAGGCCATTGTGCCGCCGGCTTCAGCTGCGCAAATGGCACGCCACCCAGTGCCCGTCGGCCACCTGCTTCGGCTCGGGCCGCTGCTCGCGGCATTGCGCGGTCTGCGCCAGCGGGCAGCGGGTGTGGAAGTGGCAGCCGGTGGGTGGGTGGATGGGGCTGGGCACGTCGCCTTGCAGCGGGATGCGGCGGCGTTTGACGGTGGGATCAGGGATGGGAACGGCCGACAGCAGGGCTTCGGTGTAGGGGTGGCGGGGCTCGGTATAGAGGGCCTTGGCGGGCGCGATCTCGACGATGCGGCCCAGGTACATCACGGCCACGCGGTGGCTGATGTGCTCGACCACGCTGAGGTCGTGCGCGATGAACAGGTAGGCCAGGCCGAACTGCTCGCGCAGGTCTTCGAGCAGGTTGATGACCTGGGCCTGGATGGACACGTCCAGCGCCGAAACCGCCTCGTCGCAGACCACCAGCTTGGGGCTGACGGCCAGCGCCCGCGCAATGCCGATGCGCTGCCGCTGGCCGCCCGAGAACTCGTGCGGGAAGCGGCGCATCTGGTCGGCCGACAGGCCCACGGTTTCCAGCAGTTCCACCACCCGCGCCTCGCGCTGCTGCGCATTGCCGGCCAGCTTGTGGATGACCAGCGCCTCGCCGACGATGTCGCGCACCGACATGCGTGGGTTCAGGCTGGCGAACGGGTCCTGGAAGATGATCTGCATGTCGCGCGTAAGCGCGCGCAGTTCGGCCTGGCTGGCGCGGGTCACGCTGCGGCCTTCGAAGCTGACCTCGCCGGCAGTCGGCTCCAGCAGGCGCAGGATGCTGCGGCCCAGCGTGCTCTTGCCGCAGCCGGACTCGCCGACGATGCCCAGCGTCTCGCCCGGTGCCAGTTCGAAGCTGACGCCGTCCACCGCATGCACCCGCGCGACCTCGCGGCCCAGCAGCCCGCCATGGATGGGGAACTGCTTGACCAGGCCTTCGACCTTCAACAATGGCATGCTCATGACCGCCCCTCGTCCGACGAATACGTCGGCCGATCCCCCGAGGGGATACGGGCCGGCTTGGGAGCGGCCCGGCGCTCGGCCCGGGTAGAGGTGGGAGCAGGATGGCTCATGGCACCAGCTCCAGGATGCACGCCACCTTGTGGCCCGGCGCTGCCTCACGCAGCGGCGGCGTGGCGGTGGTGCAGTCCGGCGTGACATGGCGGCAGCGCGGCGCGAAGCGGCAGCCGGCCGGCGGGTTGATCAGGCGCGGCACGCTGCCGGCAATCGCTTCGAGCCGGGTCTTGTGCACGGCGTCGCGGTCAATGCGCGGGATCGAGCGGATCAGGCCCTGGGTGTAGGGGTGGCGCGGGCGGGCGAACAGGTCTTCCACGCCGGCTTCCTCGACCACTTGGCCGGCGTACATCACGACCACGCGCTGGCCGACTTCGGCGACCACGCCCATCGCGTGCGTGATCAGCAGCACCGCCATGCCCAGGCGTTCCTTGAGCTCCTGCAGCAGGTCCAGGATCTGCGCCTGGATGGTCACGTCCAGCGCAGTGGTGGGCTCGTCGGCAATCAGCAGCTTCGGGCTGCAGGCCAGCGCCATCGCAATCATCACGCGCTGGCGCATGCCGCCGCTGAACTGGTGCGGGAAATCGTTCACGCGCCGCTCGGGCGTGGGGATGCGCACCAGGCGCAGCATCTCGACGGCACGCGCCATCGCGTCGGCATGGTTCAGCCCTTCGTGCAGGCGCACGCTCTCGGCGATCTGCCGGCCCACGGTGTAGACCGGGTTCAGCGAGGTCATGGGCTCCTGGAAGACCATGGCGATTTCCTTGGCCCGCACGCGCTGCATGGCCGCAGCGTCCAGCGGCACCAGGTCACGCCCCTGCCACAGCACCTGCCCGGCGACGATGCGGCCCGGCGGCATGTCGATCAGCTTCATCACCGTCTTGGCGGTGACGCTCTTGCCGCAGCCGGACTCGCCGACCACGCAAACCGTCTGCCCGGCCTCGACCGCGATGTCCACGCCATCGACCGCGTGCAACCAGCCATCGTCGGTGAGGAAATGGGTCTTGAGCCCGCGGATGTCGAGCAGTGCAGTCATGTCGACCCCCAAGACGCCTGCGGCGTCGCCCCCCCGAGGGGGAGCGATGCGAGCTTGGGGCGGCCCGGCGCTCGCATCAGAACACCCTGCGTGGGTCCAGCGCGTCGCGCAGGCCGTCGCCAATGAAGTTGATGGCCAGCACCGTGAGGAAGATGGCCAGGCCGGGGAACAGCGCCCAGTGCGGTGCGATGTCCAGGTAGTCCTTGGCGTCGAACAGGATGCGGCCCCAGGTCGGGATGTCGGGCGGGAAGCCCAGGCCGAGGAAGGACAGCGTGCTCTCGGCAATGATGGCGCCGGCCACGTCCACCGTGCCGGCCACGATCACCGGGCCCAGCGCGTTGGGCAGGATGTGGCGCCAGACCAGCCGCATGCGGCCCGCGCCCAGCGCCCGCGCGGCCTCGACGAACTCCTTCTCGCGCAGGCTGAAGAACTGGGCCCGCACCAGCCGCGCCACCGGCATCCAGCCAAACGCGCCGATCACGCCCACGATCAGGACGAAAACGCCGAGCTCGGGCCCGAAGGCGTTTTTCAGCGTCTCGCGGAACAGGTAGATGACCAGCAGCAGCAGCGGCAGCTGCGGCAGCGACAGGAACAGATCGGTCAGCCACATCAGCGCGGTGTCCACCCAGCCGCGGGACATGCCGGCGGCAGCGCCGACGAGCGTGCCCACGCCGATCGCCATGCCCATGGCCGCCAGGCCCACCGCCAGGCTGATGCGCCCGCCGTACAGCAGCCGCGCCAGCAGGTCCTGGCCCAGGTCGTCGGTGCCCAGCGGGTGCGCGGCAGACGGCGTGGCCAGGCGGGCGGCGAAGTCGATCTCGTTGATGGCCAGCGGCCACAGCAGCGGCCCCAGGCCCACTGCCAGCACCATCAGCGCCAGCAGCACCAGGCTGAAGACCGCCAGGCCGTGCCGGCGAAAGCGCCGCCAGGCCTCGCGGGCGGGCGAGACCACCGGGCGCGGCGCCAGGATGACGGCCGGCTCAGCGGTAGCTGATGCGAGGGTCGAGCCAGCCATAGAGCAGATCCGCGACAAGGTTGAACAAGATCACCAGGCAGGCCAGCACGAAGGTGACTGCCATGATGACCGGCGTGTCGTTGCGCAGGATGGCGTCGATCAGCAGCGAGCCGATGCCGGGAATGCGAAAAATCTGCTCGGTGACGATGGCCCCGCCGAACACCTGCGGCATCGACAGCGCGACCAGCGTGACCACCGGGATCAGCGCATTGCGCGCCACATGGCGCAGCACCACCATGCGCTCGGACAGGCCCTTGCTGCGCGCGGTGGTCACGTAGTCCAGCCGGATCACGTCCAGCGCCGCCGAGCGCACATAGCGCGTCCAGCCCGCCGCCTGGAACAGGCCCAGCACCAGCACCGGCATCAGCGTCTGGCGCAGTTGCTCCCACCACCAGGCCCAGCCGGTGGCGGGGATGTCGGCGCGGTAGACAAACGGCAGCCAGTCCAGCTTGATCGAGAACAGCAGGATCAGCAGCAGGCCGGTGAAGAAGGTCGGCAGCGAGAAGCCCATGAAAGCCAGCGTGTTGGCCAGCTTGTCGAACCAGGAATAAGGCCGCGTGGCGGCCATGATGCCAACCGGCAGCGCCACCGCCAGCGCCAGCAGCTGCGAGGCGCCGATCACCGCCAGCGTCACCGGCACGCGCTGCCAGATCAGCGTGTCCACGTCCACGCGGCTGATGAACGAGAAGCCCCAGTCGCCGTGCAGCATGGCCCACAGCCAATGGCCGTAGCGCTGCCACACCGGATCGTTCAGCCCGAGGCTTTGGCGCAAGGCCTCGCGCACCTCGGGCGGCACGTTGGGATTGGTGGCCATCTCCGAAAACGGATCGCCCGGCGCCAGCGCCAGCACGGCGAACAGCACCACGCTGATGCCCAGCAGGCTGGGCACCGCGAGCAGCAAACGACGGAGAAGGTACGGCCCCACGAACTTCAGGGAATCACGTTTCGCGGTACCAATCGGCCAGGCTGGCCATGTCCACGTCCCAGCCGTTCAGCGGCGCCACCATCTTGTTGCCCAGCCCGCTGACGGCCTGGCGGAACAGCAGCGGCACGACATAGCCGTCGCCACAGGCCAGGTCGTTCATGCGGATGAACAAGGCGGCACACTTGACCGGGTCTAGCTCGGTTTCCGAGGCCCGGTAGGCCTTGTCGAATTCGTCGCTGCGCCAGCGGCTCAGGTTCTGGCCCAGCCACTTGTTGGCCTTGCTGGCGATCTCCCAGGACACGAAGCGCTGCATGTGCCGGTCCGGGTAGGGCCGGCCCTGGCTGACCAGGTACATCTGCATGTCGGCGTAGAACTTGCCGTAGGTGTCCGGGTTGGCCACGTCCGACGAGAAGAACACGCTGGCCACGACCGACTTCAGCTCCAGCTCGATGCCGGCCTTCTGGCAGGCCTGCTTGATGATGGCCTGCACCTTCTGCCGCGGCGCGTTGATGGAAGTCTGGAACACGAACTTCAGCTTCTTGCCACCCTTCTCGCGAATGCCGTCCGCACCCCGCTTGTAGCCGGCGGCGTCGAGCACGGCGTTGGCCTTGTCGATGTTGAACTCGGGCTTCAGGTTGGCGCTGCGGAAACGCGGCGGGTTGTTGACGAAGTTCGGCGTGGCAATGCCGGCCCGGCCGAAGATGAAGTTCTGGATGCCTTGCCGGTCGATCAGCAGGCCCATGGCCTGGCGCACCGCCGGGTCACTGAACAGCGGGTGGCGCGACTTGGCGCTGGACCGCTCGCCGTCGATCTCGGCCACCGGGTCGGCGTAGTTCAGATAGAGCGACTCGGTCGAGCCACCGGCAGCAAACACCACCCGGCCCTTGCCGCCCGCTTCCAGCCGTTTGAGGATCTCGTCTTCGACCAGCAGGTTCCAGGCGAAGTCGTATTCGCCGGTCTGCAGCACCGCGCGCGCCGCGGAGACGGCGTCGCCGCCGCCCTTGAGCTCCACCGTGTCGAAGAACGGCTTGTTGGGCTGGTGGTAGTTCGGGTTCAGCTCGCCGCGCACCATGTCGCCCGGCCGGAATTCGACGAACTTGTACGGCCCGGTGCCGACCGGCTTCAGGTTGGCCGGCGCCTCGCGCGACTTGGCGCCCATGTAGGGTGCAAACAGGTGCTTGGGCACCAGCTGCACGGTGGCGGTTTCGGGCCAGAACGGCGAGGGTTTGTCGAACACCACCCGCACCGTCAGTGCGTCGACCTTCTCCAGCTTCAGGCCCAGGTAGTAGCCGACGGTGTTGGTGGCGGCGGCCGGGTCGGTGGCGTACTGCCAGTTGAAGACCACATCGTCAGCGGTGAAGGGCTGGCCGTCGTGCCAGGTCACGCCCTTCTTCAGCTTCCAGGTGACGCTCCGGCCATCGGCCGAGATGCCGCCGTTTTCCTTGCTGGGCACCTCTGCCGCCAGCACCGGCACCAGGTTGCCGTCCACGTCGTAGCGGGCCAGCGCCTCGTAGAAGATGTGCGAGCCTTCTTCGTCCTTGGTGCCGGTGGCGAAATGCGGGTTCAGCAGCGTGGGGCCCTGCCACAGCAGCAGTTTCAGCGGGCCGCCGCCACCGCGTTTGGAGGGCTTGTAGGCCGGCTCGGCAGCGCCAGCCAGACCGGCGCTGCCAAGCAGCACAGCGGCCATCGGCAGCGACAGGCCGAGCCCAGCGGCCTGGGCCAGGAAGAGGCGCCGCGGCAACGCACCGCTGCGCACCTGCTCAAGCCATTCACGCAGTTCGTTTTCTTCTTGCATCGTCGCCTCTGTTGCGAAGGGGTCAGCCGCTGCCGGCACCCAGCTCCGCGGGGCTGGGTTCGGCGCAGTGTAGCCAAGCCCTCCCAGCATGTTCGGCCGTGGGGCCGCCGGTCGCCAAGCGTGAAGCAATGCCCATGCCGCCCCGGGTTAAGCCGGATTGCCTGGCCCAACATTTGCTGGTCGCCATTGCCCGGTTCTGTACCATGGCGCACCGCGCCGACCGGCCAACCGCCGCCGATCAGCGCTTTTCCCTGGCGAACCGCCGTGATCCTGCTTTTTGCCTCGTTGTACGAAAGGTCCGCCATGTTTGCGTCCCGCCGCCTGCCTTCGTGCAGCGCCTGCCTCTTTGCCGCCGCCCTGCTGTGCGGCAGCACCGCCACCTGGGCCGGCCCCTCGCTGGACCGCATCAAGCTGACGGGCAAGATCGTCATCGCCCACCGCGAGTCTTCGGTGCCGTTTTCGTACGTACTGCCCGACAAGCAGCCGGTCGGCTATGCGCTGGACCTGTGCAGCCGCCTGTCCGAAGTCATCCGCAAACGGCTGGGCCTGGCCAAGCTGCAGACCGAGTACCTGCTGGTCACCCCTGCCACCCGCGTGGCGGCCATCACCGATGGCAAGGCCGACATGGAATGCGGCGGCACCACCAACAATGCCGAGCGCCGGCAGAAGGTGGCCTTCACCGTGCCGCACTACATCACCGGCACCCGCTACATGGTGCTGGCCAACAGCAAGATCGACGACCTGAACAACTTCGGCAGCCGCAAGCTGGTTTCGACCGCTGGCACCACCGCGCTGAAGTCCATCACGCAGAACAACAACGAGCGGCTGCTGGGCATCCAGATCCTGGAGGCGCCGGACCATGCCAAGGCGGTGCAGATGGTGGAAAGCGGCGAAGCCGACGGCTTCGCGATGGACGACGTGCTGCTGTTCGGCCTGAAGGCCAGCCGGCCGGAACCGGACAAGCTCAAGGTGGTGGGCAAGTTCCTGACCATCGAGCCGCTGGCCATCATGCTGCCCAAGAACGACCCGGAGCTGAAGACCCTCGTCGACGAGGAGATGAAGCGCCTGATCACCTCGCACGAGGCCGACGCGATCTACGCCAAGTGGTTCCTGCAGCCCATCCCGCCCAAGCAGGTCGCGCTGAACCTGCCGATGAACTACCTGCTGAAGGACTTCTGGAAGTACCCGACGGACTGGGTGCCGTTCTGAGCCTGATGCAGACGCAGAACAAGGAAACGCAGGGCCGCCCCAAGTTTCCTTGACCCCCTCGGGGGGCGGGCTGGGCGCAGCCCAGCCCTGGGGGCACACTCAATACCCGTAGCAGCTGCGCAGCTGGGCGTAGTCGTAGAAGTGCTGCGTGCCGGCCAGCTTGGCGCCGTCGCAGGCGGCCTTGAAGTCGGTCTCGGCTTCGTTGTAGAGCATCTTCACGATGACCTGGCCGGCCTTGTTGCGGTAGAGGTCCCACTGCATGTTGGCGGCCATCGGCGAGACGTCCACGCCGCGCCACGGGTTGCTGGCATAGCTGTAGGTCTGCGCCAGCGGCACCTGCTGCAGCACGTTCTTCAGGCCCATCGCCGAGGCAAACGGGATCACCGTTTCGGCGTGCGCAAAGCGCAGCTTGGCGGCGTGCGACAGGTCGCCGGCGGCGATGGCATCCGCCTCCTTGAAGAAGTCGTCCACCAGGCCTTGTGCCATCTTCCAGGTGGCACTGCCTTTCTCGCTGAAGCCGGGGCCCTTGTCGTAGAAGTCCGAAGCGTCGTTCAGCTCGGCCACCACTTCGGCCTGCGCTTGCGGCATGTAGGGCTTGAAGTTCACGCCGGCTTCGGCCTTCATCGCCGGGGCAATCGAATACAGCTCGTAGAGCAGCGCGGCCGCCGAAGCCAGGCTGTTGATCTTGGTCTTGCCGTCGCCGGTGAGCGTGGACGTGAACTTGCCGTCGTCGCTGGTGAAGCTGTAGGTGCCGATGTTGGCAAAGCTGTAGCTGCCGTTCTCGATCTTGTCCACGAAGGCCTTGGCGAACAGCCGCTCCAGGATGACGCGGCCGGCCGCGCCCACTGCCGGGTTGGCCTGCAGCGCGGCCTGACGGGAGAGCAGATCGGCGTCCGAAGCCTTGTAGGCCTGGTAGGCCTGGCTGTCCGCATAGGTGACGAAGTGCGGGTCAGCGGTGTTGGTCACCAGATCGGTCGCGGCGACCAGCTTGTGGAAGTACAGCGCAAAGCGGTCGGTGCCGGCCGGCTCGGCCACCGGCGTGCCCACGTCCGGGTAGGGGCCGGGCGCGGCCGGCGTGGTGACCAGCTTGGCCAGACCGGGCTTGGCCGCCAGCAGGCCTTCGGTGAAGTAGTGGCCGCTGTCCACCGCGCGGTCCACGCCGGAGGTGACGACGACGACCTGGCGCGGCGCCGCCACCGAGTTGTTCGCGACCTGCTTCCAGTACGGCTGCAGGCGCGAGACCAGGCGCTGCGCCAGCGCCTTGTGCTCGCTGATGCCCAGCTGCGTCTCGTTGCCGTAGCCCGGCTTGGAGATGCCTTCGACGCCGTAGCCCAGCAGGAAGTTGGCCTTCATGATCGTGTACACGTCCGGGCCGAGCGATGCGCCCAGCGGCGTCAACGCGCCATCGGCCTGGGCCTGCAGCCACATGTTGTAGACGGCCAGGTCGTACTTCAGGCTGGACAGGCCGCGCGAGCCGTGGCGGGCCAGCATCTCGGTGAACACCGGCTTGAAGCCCGCCGGCGCGGCCTCGTAGGTCGAGGCCTGCTGCTGCGGCTGGTACGGCGTCTTGGTCTGGTACCAGTAGGCCGTCGTGGTGGCTGCCGTGGCGCTGAAGGCCAGCGTGCAGCCTAGCGCCAGGCACAGCGTGCGGGGGAGGAAGTTTGGAGGGGTCATGGTGACAAGCAGGTCCAGCCGGAAAGGCCGGCCAGCTTATGAATCACCGATGACGCGGGCGTGTCAGGCCTGCAGTCTTGACAATCCACTCAAGCACCGGGCTCTCCCTCTCATCCCCCCACCTGAGGGATGCGCAACTTGCCCGCGCAACGTAAGGTACATGCCACCTTTCTGGATGGTAGCCGGCCGCGCTTTCGCGCCACGCCGACGAGTCCGCGGTTCGAACGAATGTATCGTCAGGAAAAATGAATAGGAGGCGCTGTATGAGGAGCAGTGCGGTTCGCCGCTGGTGTTGGCTCGTGGTCGGCATGGTGTTCTTGCAGCTTGGCACGGCACACGCCGCCCCAAGCTTCAGGTACGCGAGGTTGCAGCAGCAGCTTTCGCAGCCGGATGAGCAGATTGACTTCGCTGAGGCAAAGCTCCTTGTGGATCACTTGATGGATCCGTCAATCGATGGCCCCGCAGTCCTGCGCGAGCTCGACTCGCTCACCCAGGCGGTTCGTGCACGCACCTCGCCCGGACTCTCCTCTCGCGCTCGAATGGATGTCCTGCTGTCCACCCTCTATGTGCCTGGCCCATGGAACGACCATCGACCCTTCACTTACGACTTGAAGGACCCGCTCGGAAAGGATTGGCGTGCCAAGCTCCTTTCTACCTACCTGCGCACCCGAAAGGGCAACTGCGCTTCGATGCCTGTTCTTGTTGCCATCATCGGACAGCGTGTTGGCTTGACCGTCACACTGGCCACCGCGCCACAGCACATGCTGGTGAAATTCGCCGACGGCCAAACATGGCTCAATGTAGAAGCCACAGCCGGTGGCTACAAGTGGGACAGTAGCTACGAGCGAGACCTGGACATCAGTGCCAGCGCCATCGCGAATCAGATCTATCTGCGCCCCCTCAACCCACGAGAGGCCGTTGGTGCCATGGCGGCCATATTGATGGAACAACTGAACCACGACCGGCGCGGCGACGACCTCCTGGAAACCGCGGACATGCTTCTGGCGGTGAATCCGCGAGACACCACCGCCATGGTTCAGAAAGCCAACGCCTACTACCTCCAGCTTCAAGACCGCTACATCGGCCGCTACAAAACCATCGGCGACATTCCGCCAAGCTTACAAGAAGACTATCGTATTCGCAGCCATGCCAACCTTGAGTGGTTCGCCAAGGCTGAAGCGTTAGGCTGGGCGCCGCCAACCGATCAAAACACCGGGGACTATCTCAAGTCCATTCAACATCAACTGCCACAAGGAGGACAAGGGAAATGAAAACAATGCGCGAGATACTTGCCCACGTCGCAATACTTTCTGCACTTTTCATATCGAGCACCGTACAAGCTCGGCTACTGCCGATCAATTGCTCGTCAAGAGACACCCATGGCGACATCACCATCGCCGCGCAACAACTTGAGCGCAACGAATCTCACGAATCCGAGACCTTCGATGGATTCAACACCCCAGTCGACACAGAAATTCGGCAACCTCGCCATCATGAACTCCTGCTGGCACGGTTCGTCACGCCCGATCCGGAACTGACAAGCACTCAGGACGGTTCAAACTTCAACCGATACAACTACGCGAAGAATAATCCGTATCGGTATACGGACCCTGATGGGCGGGCTCCTTCTGATGATCCCGCGGCCGGAGGGGGGGGACGGTATGGCGTCCCCGTCATGACCGAGGCCACCATGGGCGGCGGGGCAACCTTCTCGCCGCCTCCCATGATGACGAACGCCGAGGCCCGTGCAGCTTTGTCCGCCATACGTGCAGAAGCTGGCCTATCACCCGCGACGGCGCCCGTAAATAAGGAAGTGGGCTCCTATACGAACCTGCACCTCAGTGGTCGCACATATAGCGGGAAAGGCGGACAACAAAGGTCCCAAGTTTCGGGTGCTCGCGTAGAAGCGGAAACCGGGGATCCACACATAGCAACTGATTGGAAGCCGTCCGAGAGTCAACGAGAGTCCTTTAAAGATGAGTCAAAAAGAATTGATGCCAATGGAGGCGTAAAAAGCGAGAAGAATTACAACAAGAACGAGTCACCTGGAAAAAAGTATCGCCAGCAAGACGAAAAGAAATAACATCACGCAGGAGAAAACCATGTCAATCGAAAACATGCCAAACGACAGCACTGGCGACGCAATAAGACGCTGGAAGGATGAAGGCTCAGACCTTAGCCGGCCAATGAAGATTGACTTCTTCATTGCCCTTCCCTCGGAAGAGGTCGGGAAGGCAATTTCACAAGCACCCGAGCTTGCAGGCTTCTCGAAATCGATCGAGAGGGACGCTCAAAGTCTGCAATGGACTTGTTACTGCGCCAAAGAGATGATTCCGGCCTACGACGAAATTACCGCGATTGAACATGCTTTAGAAGCATTGGCTGGACGATTCAACGCTAACTATGACGGCTTTGGTTCGTTTGGAAATGCGAGGTAGCAGGTAGAGAAACTTCAGATACCCAACCCATGAACGCACCAGCGATGGAGAATCTTAATTGAGCAGATTTGAAGCCGAAATCTCCACCCTCGAGATGGCATGGAACGCCGGCGGCTTTCTGGACTTGATACGGCACGGGAACTTCTCTGAGGACCAAGGAAATGGCTTCTACAAAACCATTCAATCCTTGGACTTTGCGCATGCCGAAATGATTCCCAGAAGACTGGTTTCACTTCTTTGGTATCTCCCTTCATTCCTGGCTTGGCAGGAAGAGCGAGTCGCTAAAACAAGTGGCAATGTCACGGCGTACAAGAAATTCACCACGGAGGTCATGAATACCTTGGAACGCCAGCTGGGCGTGCCGTAGCCGCGGTGAAGTCAATCGAGAGAAGATGGACAGGCAGCATCAACTGCCAGCGACATTGCCTAGCGGCGATGCAAGCGCTGAAGCGAATTCTCGAATAGGCCCAGGACTTACTTCAAGCCCCCCGAGAGGAACTGCTTCAGCCGCTCGCTCTGCGGGCGCACCAGCACTTCTCTTGGCTTGCCTTCTTCCTCGATCAGGCCCTGGTGCACGAAGATCGCATGGTTCGCCACCTCGCGGGCGAACTCCATCTCGTGCGTGACCACGAGCATGGTGCGGCCCTCTTCGGCCAGGCCGCGCATCACGCGCAGCACCTCGCCGACCAGCTCCGGGTCCAGTGCGGAAGTGGGCTCGTCGAACAGCATGACCTCCGGGTCCATCGCCAACGCGCGGGCAATCGCCACGCGCTGCTGTTCGCCGCCGGAGAGCTGCGCCGGGTAGACGTGCTGGCGGTGCGTGAGCCCCACGCGGGCCAGCAGCGCCTCGCCGCGTTCGGTGGCTTCGGCCTTGCTCTTGCCCAGCACGTGGATGGGCGCCTCGATGACGTTTTCCAGCGCGGTGCGGTGCTGCCAGAGGTTGAAGCTCTGGAACACAAAGGCCAGCCGGGTGCGCCAGTGCTGCAGCTGCTTCGCATCCACCGCGCCCAGGCTGCCGTCGTGCTGGCGCTTCAGCTGCAGCACTTCGCCGTTCAGGCTGAGCGTGCCTTCGTGCGGCTGCTCCAGCAGGTTCAGGCAGCGCAGCAGCGTGCTCTTGCCCGAGCCGCTGGAGCCGATGATGGCGACCACGTCGCCGCGCTGCGCCTGCAGCGACACGCCGCGCAGCACCTCGCGGTCGCCAAACTTCTTGTGCAGGTTCTGGACCTGCAGACCGCCGGAAACTTGCATGGGATGGATGACCTTCAGGCGGACAGCAGCTTGCCGTGGCGCAGCGCCTGCTCGCCGGCCACCTTGCCCAGCGTCATGCCGGCAACGGCAAAGCGGCGAAGGTCGCGCGCGAAGAACAGGCCGGTGACGGGGCTGTTCAGCGTGGTGACGGCGCCGCTGATCGGGTCGATCAAATCCACCAGCGGCTCGCCCGCCTGCACCTCGGTGCCCGGCGGCTGCAGGAAGACGATCATGCCGCCGTGCGGCGCCACCAGCGGGATGGAGCCCGACAGCGGCGTGGGCGCGCGGCGCAGCGCAGGCATCGGCAGCACCCGGTCTTCAGGCGCCACCGCGCCGCAGGCGATCAGGAATTGCACGATGCCTTCTGCGTCTGCCTCGGCGCGGGCGTGCGAGACGTCCGCCTCGCCGCGCAGCTCGATGGTGGCTGCCATGCACGAAGGTGGCAGCGGCTTGTCCGCGCCGAGCTTCGCGGCCAGCGCTGGCCAGACCATGGAACAGGCTTCGTCGAACGGCTCGCCACCCGAGCGCTCGGCCAGCAGCGACACCTCGGCGCGGATGCAGCGCGCCAGCAGCTCGGCGGTGGGCCAGGTGGCCGGCGTGGTGTAGAGGTGCAGCACGGCCTCGCCGTCGCAGTGCAGGTCCAGCACCACATCGGCGTCGATCGCCAGCGCCAGCAGTGTCTTGCGCAGGCTTTCCAGCTCGGTGGCCGCCGGCAATGCCGCCGCGGCGTCGCGCAGCGCGCCGCGCACCAGCGCCACGTTCTGCTGCGCGTCCGCCCCGAGTTGCTCGCCCACCGCGGCCAGCACGGCCTCGGTCAGGTCTGCATAGTTGCGGTTGAAGTTTTCGCCGCTGCCCAGCTCGAAGCGGCCCTGGTAGTTGCGCAGCACCCACTGGCCAATGCCGATCGGGTTGGCCGCCGGCACCAGCACCACTTCGCCCAGCAGCCGGCCGGCCGCTTCCAGCGCGGCCAGCGCGCCGCGCAGGTGATGGGCGACCAGCATGCCGGGCACTTCATCGGCATGCAGCGAGGCCTGGATGTAGACCTTGGGACCGCGGCCGGGCTCGCCGTGGTGCAGGCTGACCAGTTCGCGGCGGGTGCCGGGCACGGGGCTGAGCAGGGAATGGGTGACGGTTTTCATGGATACGACAACTGAAGTTTCAGCGTGCCAGATTCAGCGCGGCAAGAGCGGCTGCAGCCAGCGCTTTTCGGCCTGCCGGAACAGGGCCACCAGCACCATGGTGATCAGCACGTAGAACACGGCTGCGGTGATGAAGGCCTCGAACGGCAGGTAGTAGATCGAATGCACCTCGTTGGCGGCATTCGTCAGGTCGGCCAGCGTGACCACGCTGGCCAGCGAGGTGCCGTGCATCATCAGCACCACCTCGTTGCCATAGGCCGGCAGCGAGCGGCGGAAGGCCGAGGGCAGCACGATGCGCCTGAGCGTGACCCAGCGCGACATGCCCAGCGCCTTGGCCGCCTCGATCTCGCCGTGCGGCAGCGCCTTGATCGCGCCGTAGAGGATCTCGGTCGTGTAGGCGCAGGTGTTCAGCGCAAACGCGGCAATGGCACAGAACCAGGCCGAGCTGAGCCAGGGCCACAGGATGCTGGCACGCACCCACTCGAACTGCGCCAGCCCGTAATAGAGGATGAACAGCTGCAACAGCATCGGCGTGCCGCGCATCACGTAGGTGAACAGCCACACCGGCTTGTTGGCCCACGGTGACGGCAGGCTGCGCAGCATGGCCAGCGGCAGCGCGCCCAGCATGCCCAGCGCCAGCGCGGCGGCCAGCAGTTCAAGCGTGACGACCACGCCGTGGAAATACAGCGGCAGGCTTTCGCGGATCGCGTCGAAGTCCATCGTCAGTTCAACTTCTCTAGCCCAACAACAGGGCTCACAGCGACACGCGCCGCGTGCCGATGGACAGCCGCTTCTGCAGCCACGCAAAGCCCAGCTCGGACACGCTGGTGAACAGCAGGTAGATGCCGCCGGCCGCCATGTAGAACAGGAAGGGCTCGCGCGTGCTGCCCGCCGCGCCCTTGGCCCGCGCCATCAGGTCCGACAGGCCGATCAGCGAGACGATGGCCGTGCTCTTGATCATCACCAGCCAGTTGTTCGACAGGCCCGGCAGCGCATGCCGCAGCATCTGCGGGCCGACGATGCGGCGCAGCACCTGCCAGGGCGTCATGCCGTAGGCGACGGCCGCCTCGCGCTGGCCCGGCGGCACGGCCAGGAAGGCGCCGCGCAGCACTTCGGTCAGGTAGGCACCGAAGATGAAGCCGATGGTCAGCACGCCGGCCACATACGGGTTGATGTCCAGGCTGTCCCAGCCCATGCGCTCGGCAAAGCTGTTGGCAGCGACCTGCCCGCCGTAGAAGACCAGCAGCATCACGACCAGGTCGGGCACGGCCCGCACCAGCGTGGTGTAGGCCGTGGCCAGCCACTGCAGCGCGCGCACTTTCGAGAGCTTGGCCAGCGCGCCGGCCAGGCCCAGCACCAGCGCAATGGCCAGCGAGCCCAGCGCCACCGCGAGTGTCAGCAGCGAGCCCTCGAGCAGGCTGTGGCCGTAGCCATGCAGGAAGTCCACGCGCGCGCCCCTCTCGTCTCTTCTTCTGCCTTACTTGCCGAAGACGTCGAAGTCGAAGTACTTGTCCTGGATCTTCTTGTAGCCGCCGCTGGCGCGCAGCGAGACGATGGCGGCGTTGAACTTGTCGACCAGCGCGGTGTCAGCCTTGCGGATCGCGATGCCGGAGCCGTCGCCGAAGAACTTGGTGTCCTCGATGGCCGGGCCGATGAAGGCAAAGCCCTTGCCGATCGGCCGCTTCAGGAAGCCACCGTCCTCGGCGACCGAGTCGCCCAGCGTCGCGTCGATGCGGCCGGCCGCCATGTCCAGGTAGACCTCGTCCTGCTTGGCATAACGCACGATCTCGCTGTCCTTGTAGAAGGCGGTGACGTAGCGGTCGTGGATGGTCGTGCGCTGCACGCCGATCTTCTTGCCCTTCAGGCCGGCGGGCGACACATCCGTGCTGGCGCTGCCCTTGCCGACGAAGCGGGCCGGCGTGTTGTAGTACTTGTTGGTGAAGGCCACGGCCTTCTTGCGCTCTTCGGTGATGGCCATCGAGGCGATGATCGCGTCGAACTTCTTCGCCTGCAGCGCCGGGATCATGCCGTCCCATTCCTGCTGCACCAGCGTGCACTCGGCCTTCATCTCGGCGCACAGCGCCAGCGCCATGTCGATGTCGAAGCCTTTCAGCTTGCCGTCGGTGCCCACTTCGGAGAACGGCGGGTAGGCGCCTTCAACGCCGATGCGGACCTTCTTCCAGTCGGGCGCCTGGGCCAGCGCGGCCGTGCTGGCGAACAGACCGATGGAAGCCAGCAGGCAGGCGATCAAGAGAGGGCGGCGTTGCATCATGGTGCAGAAAGCTCCTGGGGAGAAAAAGCGCACGTGGACCGAAATGAAGGCCGCAGTATCGCGCGGCGCAGGGTGCGCGGATCAGCGGCCCGTCCAGGGTGCAAACAAGGGCCGTGCCATGCGCACCGGTTGCAGGTCCAGGTAGACGTTGACCACGCTGTAGTCGTCGCCGCCCTGCTCGTCGGAGTACCAGCCCAGCGTGTCCTTGCCCTTGTAGAGGCGGAACGAGAAGCCGAGGTCGGGCAATGGGTCGCCGGGCTGGGCCTTGGGATCGAAGGCCAGGCCGCGCACTTCCTTCTGGCTGCTGTCGATCAGGAAGCCCATCGCATTGGCCACCGTGGTGTCGCCCAGCATGTCGATGTAGAAGGGCTCGTTGGTGAAGTCGGGCTTGTAGCCGGGTGCGTTCGGGTCCAGCTTCTGGCCGCGCTGCTTGCGCTCGGACGGCGCGATCTGCCGCGTGCCCAGGTCGTAGTGGTCGCCACGGTCCAGGTAGCTGAGCTTGGCGCCGGTGAGGTTCAGTGCACCCAGCTGCGGGTTGGTCTGCGCATCGGCCAGGTCCACCAGCAAGGCACCCTTGCCGCCAATCACCTCGATCTGGTCGCCCTGCACGATGGCCGCGCTGTTCTCGTCCACGCCCAGGCCCAGCTTGTAGCCCTTGGCCAGCATCAGCGGGATCATGCGGCCGAAGCGGCCACGCTTGAGGAAATGCTGGTCCACGAACAGGTTCGGGCCGACAAAGCCCAGGCCATGGTCGACCTCCTTGCCGTCGCGCAGCTGGCCCTTCATCACGCTGAGCACGCTCAAGGCATCGCGGAACATCACCGTGCTCATCACCGCAGCACCGGCCGAGGTGCCGGCCACCACGCCGCCGCGGCGGTACACGTCCCAGATCGCCTGCAGCATCGGCGTGGGCTTGCCGCCGGGGTTGAAGGTGTCGACGATGCGCTCCTGCGCGCCGCCGGAGAAGAAGATGCCCTTGGCGTTCTTGACCAGCTCCAACAGCGATGGGTCACGCACCGCCTTGTCCAGGTCCACCCATTTCAGCGCAGGCGCCACCGGCAGTTGCTCGGCCACGGCGCCGCGGCGCTCCAGCAGGTCGCCGATGCGGCGCGCCGTCTTGTCCGGATTTTCCGAAGCGGTGCCGAACACCACCCAGCGCGAGCCGCGCCCACCGGCCAGTTCCACCAGCCGGCCCCAGACCTCGTCGTTGTCGTCCTTCAGCGCACCGCCAATGACCACCGCGTAGCCCTTGACCTGCTGGAACGGGATCGCCCCGGCGGTGATGCCGCCGGCCCGGGTCACCGTGCCGACCGACTCGCGGCTCGGTGCCTGCACCTGGGCCTGCAGCGTCGGCACCAGGCCAAAACCCAGGCCCAGCGCCAGTCCGCCCAGCAGCAGCCTGCGGCCCACCCGCTTGCCGCTGTCGCCCTGCTTCATCCTGTCCGTCTTGCGGCGCTCGCTCATGCCAAACCCATCCCAAATCCATCTGAACCACGAAAGCGGCTGCCGCGCCCGTCCGAAGGCGGCGCTTTGCCATGGCGCATCTTGGCACCGCATTTCGTGAGAACAAACGTCGCCCGTGGGATTGCGTCGAGATTGCGAGGGCCGATACAGCACCGTCGCTTGCACCGCCGTGCAATCCCTTGTGAAGCCAAGTTGCTGAATTGCGACGCTCGGTGAAAGCGCCGTGACACGCGGCGCGAACGCTTCCTAGACTCGCAGACCGACCCACACACCACAAAGCATCGCTTCGGAGGATCCTCTTCATGCATCGACCCGTCACGCCGCACGCGGCTGCCCACCGGTCCACGCGCCTTCGGGCCTGCGCCCAGGCGGTGGCCCTGCTGCTTTCCGGCGCGGCCCCGGCCTTGCTGCATGCCCAGACGGCTCCCGCCGACACACCCCAACGGGTCGAGATCACCGGCTCGGCAATCAAGCGCATTGACGGTGAAACGGCGCTGCCAGTGCAGGTCATCACGCGCAAGGACATCGACAAGGCGGGGCTGACAACGGCCGCGGAGATCGTCGCGCACATCAGCGCCAGCGCGAACAACCTGACCGACGGCGGCAGCATGGCCTACGGCGGCTTCCGCGACCAATCCGGCCTGAACGCTGCCAACCTGCGCGGCCTGGGCGTCTCGTCCACGCTGGTGCTGCTGAACGGCCGCCGCATGGCCAACTTCGCTTCGCCGGGTGACGGCGCCGGCGTCGACCTGAACACCATTCCGGCTGCGGCCATCGACCGCGTGGAAGTGCTGCTGGACGGGGCATCGTCCCTGTACGGCAGCGACGCGATTGGTGGCGTGATCAACTTCATCACCAAGCGCGACTACCAGGGCGGGGAGATCAGCGCCTACGCCGGCAAGACCGGCGAAGGCGGCGGTGGCAAACGCTCGGCCACGCTGTCGGGCGGCGTGGGCGACTATGGCCGCGACGGCTTCAACCTGTTCGGCGTGTTCGACGTCCAGAAAACCGACAGCCTCAACGCCCGCCAGCGCCACTTCATCAAGGACCTGAAGATTCCCGAGCGCTTGCCGGATTTGCTTTCCAGCGCGACCTATCCGGCCAACCTGATCCTCAGTGGCTCCCAACGCGACAGCCTGATCGCCGACGGCTACTCCAGCAACGGCAAGACGGTCATCGACTCCAGGACCATCAACCCGGCGGCCGCCACCGGCTGCAACCCACCCGCCACGCTTTACCTCCCGGAAGGCATTGGCGGCGCCGACGGTTGCACCTATGACTACATGCGCGACATCGAGCTGTACCCGAAGTCGACCAAGACCAGCCTGTTTGGTCGAGGCGTATGGGACCTGGGCGGCGGCCACCAGCTGTTCGGCGAAGCCTCCTGGGCCCGTTCGAGCACCTTGTATTCGGGCACGCCCAACCGCATTGACGCCGAAGTCGACGTCTCGCTGATCCCAGCGCTGGCCGGCACCAGCCTGGCTGGGCTGAACCCGGGCGACGAAGACCGCAGCATCACCGCCCGCACCCGGCTGGTCGAGGCCGGCCTTCGCACCAGCGAACTGGTGTCCACCGGTCAGCGCTACGTGCTGGGCATGAATGGCAATGTGTCAACGTGGGACTATGAGGTCGCGCTGAACCACAGCACCAGCCTCGTGTCCGACCGCGACCACAACGGTTACCTGAACGAGGACATGATCCGCGACGGTTTTGCCGACGGCACGCTGAACCCGTTTGGTGCCTCCGGCTCGGCCGGGCAGGCGCTCTACAACGCGGCGCAAATCCGGGGCGAAGTGCGCCACGCGTCAGGCCAGATGGACGGCGTGGACTTCAAGGCCTCGCGCCCGGTGATGAAGCTCTCCGGCGGCGACATGGCATTGGCGTTGGGTGGCGAGTTCCGCCGCGAGCGCCAGAACTACCACCAGTCGCAGGCACTGGCGGACGATCTGATCCTCGGCGAGACCTCGCAAGGCCAGGACGCCGACTTTGGCCGCTCGCGCCACGTGGGCGCGGTGTTCGGCGAAATCAGCGCTCCCGTCACCAAGCAGCTGGAGCTGCAGGCCGCCGTGCGCTACGAGCACTACGAAGTCACCGGCAGCGCGACCAGCCCGAAGATCGGCCTGAAGTACACCGTTACGCCGGAACTGATGTTCCGTGCCTCCGCTGGTTCGGGCTTCCGTGCGCCCAGCCTTTCGGACCTGTACCGCCCGGTGACCGAAGGTTCCGCCGCCACGGTCACCGACCCGGTCTGCCTGGCCAACGACCCGGAGAACACCGTCACCGACTGTTCCGACCTCTGGACCACGCTGAACTACAGCAATGCCAAGCTGAAGCCCGAGCGCTCGCGCCAGTTCACGCTGGGCACGGTGTTCGAGCCCCAGCGCGGCATGAGTGTCAGCCTGGACTACTGGAACGTCCAGAAGAAGGACACCATCAGCACCATCGGTGTGGACGTGATCCTGGCCCACCTGGACAAGTACGGCAGCCTGGTGCACCGCTACAACGACCCGGCCGGCGACCCCGACAGCGACTTCATGCGCGTGTGTGGCGACGACCTGGACCCGGACGACAACTCGATCTGCTACATCGACCTGGTCAAGCAGAACCGCGGCCAGCAGCGCATCTCGGGCCTGGACATCGGCCTGTCGCTCAGCAAGTTGCAAAGCGGTGTCGGCACCTTCGGCGTGCGGCTGAATGGCACCTGGACCGTTTCGTCCAAGCAGCAGACCGGCAACGGCGACCCCTTCGTGAGCAACCTCGGCGAGTTCGTCAACGACGGCGTGGTGCAGCGCTGGCGGCACACGGTGGCCTTGGACTGGGAACAGGGCCCGTACTCGGCCACGCTGTCCAACAACTACCTCTCGGGCTACAAGGACCAGCACATCATCGGCAAGGATGATCGCCGCGTCTCGGCCTACACACTGTGGAACCTGTCCGGCGCCTGGGACATCACCAAGGACTTCACGCTGCGCGGCGGCGTGCAGAACCTGTTCGACACTGCGCCGCCGTTCTCGCAACAGGCCTGGTACTTCCTCTCCGGCTACGACCCCAGCTACACCGACCCGCGCGGCCGCTTCTTCTACGCCAGCGCGACCTACCGGTTCAAGTAAGCCTCACTCGTTCCACACCAGCCCGGCCGCTCGCGCGCCGGGCTTTTTTTCGTTCATCGTGGCCAAGGCCTGTCAGGTTTCGCCGGCTCGCGCGACCAAGGTTCACCGAAGCCTGAAAAGCTTCAACAAAACGTGAAACCTGCGCGTGCGCACCGGCCGAACAATGGCCTGGGGCGGGCGTGCGCCTGCCCGTGCCAAGCGATGCCGAACCCTGTGCCGAAAAAAGTCCTGCTGGTCGAAGACGACGCGCCGATTGCCGAGCTGGTGCAGATGCACCTGCGTGAAGAAGGCCTGGACGTGATGCATGCGGCCAGCGGCGACCTCGGCGCCGAGCTGCTGGCGCGCAGCCATTGGGACGCACTGGTGCTGGACCTGATGCTGCCAGGCGTGGACGGGCTTGAAATCTGCCGCCGCGCGCGGACCATGGCGCGCTACACGCCCATCATCATGATCAGCGCCCGGGCCAGCGAGGTGCACCGCATCCTCGGGCTGGAACTGGGTGCCGACGACTACCTCCCCAAACCCTTCTCGATGCTGGAGCTGGCCGCCCGCGTGAAAGCCTTGCTGCGCCGCACCGAGGCGCTGGCGCGCGACGCGCGCAATGAGTCCGGCGCACTGTCGCTGCACGGCCTGGAGATCGACCCGCTGGCGCGCGAACTGCGGCGGGACGGCAAGTTGATCGAACTGACACCGCGCGAGTTCGACCTGTTGTATTTCTTCGCCCGCCACCCCGGCCAGGTGTTCTCGCGCATGGACCTGCTGAACAAGGTCTGGGGCTACCAGCACGACGGCTACGAACACACGGTCAACACCCACATCAACCGGCTGCGGCTGAAGGTGGAACAGAACCCCGCGCTGCCACAGCTGGTACTCACCGTGTGGGGCCGCGGCTACCGCTTCGCGGCGGAGGTGCCGGCGTGAAGCGCGGCTGGTCGCTTTCCACCCGATTGGCGCTGCTGTTCGGCGGCCTGCTGCTGGCCTGCGGCCTCGCAGCGACCGCGCTGCAGATCCACGCCGGCGACCAGCGCGAGCAGGAGGTGGTGCAGCGCCTGTCGCTGGGCCTGGCCGGACACATCGCCGGCCATGAACTGCTGATGCTGCCGGACGGACCCGATGCGCGCAACGTGCAGCGGCTGTTCACCAAGCTGATGGACGTGAACCCCAGCGTGGAGCTGTACCTGCTGGGCACGGACGGCCGCATCCTCGCCGAGGCCGCGCCGCCGGGCCACCTGAAGCGCCACCAGGTGGACCTGGGCCCCGTGCAGCGCCTGCTGGCCGGGGCCGCGCTGCCGGTGTGGGGCGACGACCCGCGCAGTGACGCGGGGGAGAAAGTCTTCAGCGCCGCGCCGCTGTGGACCAACGGCCGGCTCGCGGGCTATGTCTACGTGGTGCTGATCGGCGAGGAGCATCAGGCGCTGCTCCACCCCTGGGCCGATGCACCAGCCCACATCGGTGCGATGGCGCTGATCACCGGCCTGGCGCTGCTGGCCGGGCTGCTCGCGCTGCGCGCCATCACACGGCCGCTGCAAAGACTCACGCGCATCGTGCAGCGCTTCGACCACGAGGGCCTGGGTGGACTCGAAGCGGCGCAGCAGGCGCTGGCTGGCGAGCCCCCGGCCAGCGACGAGATCGGGCGCCTGCGCCAGGCCTTTGGCCACATGGCGCAGCACCTGGCCGCGCAGTGGCAGGACCTGAGCCACCAGGACCAGCAGCGCCGCGAGATGGTGGCCAACATCTCGCACGACCTGCGCACGCCGCTGACCTCGCTGCACGGCTACCTGGAGACGCTGAAGCTCAAGGCCGCGCTGCTCAGCGAAGCCGAGCGGGCGCGCTACCTGGACGTGGCCATCGGGCAGAGCCGGCAGGTGGGCCGGCTGGCGCAGGAGTTGTTCGAACTGGCGCGGCTGGAGTACGGCGCGGTGACGCTGAGCCGCGAGATCTTTGCCCTGCCGGACTTGGTGCAGGATGTCTGCCAGAAATTCGCGCTGGCCGCCGAGGCGCGCGGCCAGCGGCTGCAGGCCGACATCGGGCCGGCACTGCCGCAGGTCGATGCGGACGTGGGCCTGATCGAACGGGTGCTGACCAACCTGATCGACAACGCGATCCGCCACACGCCGCCGGGCGGGCTGATCGAGCTGCGGCTGAGGGCGCAGGGCCAGGCAGTGGAAGTGCGGGTGCGTGACGACGGCCCCGGCGTGCCCGAAAAGCTCAGGCCACAGCTGTTCGTGCGACCGAGCTTCCAGACCGGGCTGCGCGGCCGTGCCGGCGGCCTGGGCCTGGTCATCGTCAGCCGCATCCTGCTGTTGCACGGTTCGCAGATCCGGCTGATGCCTTCGTCACAAGGCGCCGACTTCGCCTTTCAGCTGGCACCCGTTCGGACCTGACCCGCCGCGCACACGGCGGGCCGAGCGCCGGGCCGCTCCCAAGCCGGCCCGTGTCCCCTCGGGGGACCGTCCGGCGTACCCGAGGGGCGAGGGGCGAGGGGCACAAGGTTCACGATTTGTTGATCTTTGCGTGAACAAACGGCGAGCACCCTCACCGGAGACTTCGGTTCAACGCAAGGCGAACAAGGCCTTGCGAACAACAGGAACCTCTTTGTTCAACCGCATTCCTCGCTTCCTCCTGGAGATCAACATGACTGTTTCCCGCCGCACCTTGAGCGCCATCGGCCTGGCCATCTCTGCCTTCGCGTCCACCGGCGCCATGGCCGACACCGTATCGGTCCCTGGCCTGCACAGCCACAAGCTCTTCACCAGCAGCAATGCCGCCGAAGGCAACGAGCTGATGGTGCTGGCGCCTTCCGCTACCGGCGAGCTGGGCGTGGTCGCCCACACCACCACCGGCGGCCTGGGCCTGGGCGCGGGCCTGGGCTCGCAAGGCGCCGTCACGCTGAGCGGCGACGGCCAGTACGCGCTGGTGGTCAACGCCGGCAACCACACCGTCTCGGTCTTCACGCTGGGCGAGGACACGCTGACGCTGAGCGCGGTGGTCGACTCTGGCGGCCTCACGCCGATCAGCGTCACCGAGCACGAAGGCCAGGTCTATGTGCTCAACAGCGGCGGCGCCGGCAACGTGGCCGGCTTCATGCTGGCAAACGGCCAGCTGACGCCGGTGGCGGGCGCGGTGGCACCGCTGTCGGTCGCCACCGGCGCCGCACCGGCCCAGGTCAGCTTCAGCGCAGACGGCAAGGCCCTGATCGTGACCGAGAAAGGCACCAACAAGCTCAGCAGCTATCACGTGCATGCCGACAGCTCGCTCAAGGGCCCGATCGTCACCAACTCGCCCGGCATGACACCCTTCGGCTTCGCGGTGAGCCCGTCCAACGTGATGGTGGTCAGCGAAGCGGTGGGCGGCGCAGCCGGTGCCAGCACGGTCTCGTCCTACCGCTTCAAGGACGGCTCGCCGGCCGTGCCGCGCGTGATGAGCGCTGCCGTGCCCGACACGCAAAGCGCCGCCTGCTGGGTCGCCATCACGCCGAACGGCAAGTGGGCCTATGTGGCCAACACCGGCAGCAGCTCGGTCTCCAGCTACCGCATCGACAGCAAGGGCATGATCACGCTGAGCGCAGCCGTGGCCGGCAACACAGGCGCCGGCACCGCGCCGGCAGACCTCACGGTGGCCGCCGACGGCCAGCACCTGTACGTGCGCAACGGCGGCGTGCCCGGCATTGCCAACTTCGTGATCGGCAAGGGCGGCGTGTTGAGCGCCGGCACCAGCTTCACCGGTCTGTCAGCCATCGCGACCGGGCTGGCCGCGAACTGACGACCCCAACCGGACTTCAGGGTTGCCCGCCCAGCTGCTTCTTCAAGGCCACGCCCACGCCCTTGTTGACGAACTGGTAGGTGGCGACCTTGGAGAGGTCCACCTCGCCGGCCTTGTACAGGCCGGCGCGCACCATCTTGTCGTAGAAGTCCTTCACGCGCTCCGGCTTCATCGCGCCGATGCCCAGCGTCAGGCTGTCGCCGCTGTCGACCACGCCCAGTTCCTTCATCAGCGCAAGTGACTGGTCGATGGTGGCCTGGTCCATCTCGGGGTTGTCGCGCTTGATCAGCGCGTCGCCCTTGCTGTGGTCGCCGTAGAGGTAGTTGACCCAGCCGATGATGGAGGCTTCGACAAAACGCTGCACCAGCGCCGGGTTCTTCTGCACCGTCTCAGTCCGGGTCTCGATGGTGGTGCTGTAGGTGCTGTAGCCGTGGTCGGCCAGCAGGAAGGTCAGCGGCTTGAAGCCGCCCTGCTTCTGGATGCTGATCGGCTCTTCGACCGCGTAGCCCTGCTGCACGCTCTTCTTGTCGGCCAGGAAGGGGCCGAGGTTGTAGTTGTAGGGACGCAGCTGTTCGTCGCTGAAGCCGTAGTCGGCCTTCAGCCAGGCCCACCAGGAGAACTGCGCGTCCTTGGCGATCCAGGCGACCGGGGCCTTTTTCAAATCCTCGAACTTCACGTAGCCCTGGCCGGGGTGGGCCATCAGCGCCTGCGGGTCCTTCTGGAAAAGACTGGCGACGGTGACGACCGGCACGCCGTTCTTCACGTTGTCGAAGCTGTGCAGCAGGTTGCCGGTCATCAGGAAGTCGATCTTGCCGGCGGGCAGCAGCGGCCGGTTGTTGACCTGCGGGCCACCGGGCCGGATCTCGACCTCCAGGCCGTACTTCTTGTAGGTGCCGTCGGCAACGGCCTGGTAGAAGCCGCCGTGTGCGGCCTGGGCCTTCCAGTTGGTCGCGAAGACGACCTTGTCGTCCGCCTGTGCCAGGCCGCTGGCGCCGGCCATCGCCACCGCGGCCAGGGCCGCCACCGTCCAGTTCGTGCTCGTCATCGTGATGCTCCTCCAACGATGCGGCATGGTAGCGGCGGCGAGGTTCCGCTGCAGCATCAGCGTGAGGATGCACGCCGCTGTGCCAGCCGCAGCACCAGTGCGCCGCTGCTGGCCAGCGCGGCCAGCAGCGCCACGCCGCTCCAGCCCCAGGTCGACAGCGCCAGGCTGCCCAGCGCAGCACCGCTGGCCATGCCGATGAACACGCCCGTGAACAGCAGCGCATTCAGGCGGCTGCGCGCGGCCGGCTCCAGGCCGTAGACGATGGTCTGGTGTGCTACCAACGCGGCCTGGATGCCGAAGTCGAAACCGATGGCGCTGGCCACGATCAGCCCCAGTTGTGCGCCAGCGGGCAGCAACGGCGCCAGCAGCATGGCCGCGAAGGACAAGGCGGCCAGCCCGGCACCCAGGCGGATCACCAGCTCCGGCCCGCGCCGGTCCGACAGCCGGCCGGCCAGCGGCGCGGCCAGCGCACCGGCGGCACCGGCCAGGCCAAAGGCACCGGCCGCAGCGCTGCCGAGGTGGAAGCTGTTGTGCAGCATCACTGCCAGCGTGGACCAGAAGGCGCTGAAGCCCATCGACAGCAGGCCTTGCGCCATGGCCGCGCGGCGCAGGCCCGAATGGCGGCGCCACAGCGAAGCCATCGAGCCCAGCAGCGCGCCGTAGCCCAGTTGCGTGGTGGGCGTGAAGCGCGGCAGCCCGCGCCAGACGGCCACGCCCACCGCTGCGATGGCCAGCGCCGCGCCCAGGTACATCGCGCGCCAGCCGAAGTGTTCGGCCACGAAGCCGCTGACCACGCGCGACAGCAGGATGCCCAGCAACAGCCCGGTCATCACCGTGCCGACCACCTTGCCGCGCTGCGCCTCGGGCGCCAGCGTGGCCGCGGCCGGCACCAGGTCCTGTGCCATCGTCGCCGTCAGGCCGACGGCCAGGCTGCCCGCCACCAGGCCGGCAATGCCGGGCGCCACGCCGCATAGCAGCAGCGCCAGCGTCAGCAGCACCGCCTTCACCAGGATCACGCTGCGGCGGTCGAAGCGGTCACCGAGCGGCGCCAGCAGCAGGATGCCCAGCGCATAGCCCAGCTGCGTCACGGTCGGCACCAGGCCGACGGCGCGCGTGCCGGCTTGCAGGTCGGCGCCCAGCACGCCCAGCATCGGCTGGCTGTAGTACAGCGAGGCCACGCTGAGGCCGGTGCCTGTCGCCAGCAACAAGACCAGGCCCGCTGGCACGCCGGCTTGGGCCGGCGCGGGCTGGGCATGCACGGAAGGAATGGAGGTCATGGTGAAAACCCTTAAAATCGAATTGACGCCAGTGTCTTCCCGGGTGAGCAAGAACGGTAGTCGCGGCCCGCGCAGATTCGCTATACGCTTGGCGCATGACCAACCTGTCCGTGCCCGGCGCCGACCGCATCGAACTGATGCAGACCTTCGTGCGCATTGTCGAAGCCGGCAGCCTCTCGGCCGCCGCCACCCAGCTGGGCACCACCCAGCCCACCGTGAGCCGGCGCCTGCAGGCGCTGGAACGCGCGCTGGGCCTGAAGCTGCTGCAGCGCTCCACCCACGGCATGAAGCTGACTGGCGACGGCGAGCGCTGCTTCGCCCATGCCAAGGAACTGCTGGAGAGCTGGCGCGCGCTGGAAGACGACCTGCGCGGTGCAACCGACGTACCGCGCGGCCTGCTGCGCGTGGTCGTGCCGCATGCGTTCGGGCAGGACCAGCTGGTGGCACCGCTGACCGAATACCTGCAGCACCACGCGCAGGTTTCGGTGGACTGGCTGCTGCACGACCGCCGGCCGGACTTCATCGCCGAAGGCATCGACTGCGCGGTGATGGTAGGCACGGTGAACGACCCGGCGCTGATTGCCGTGCGCCTGGCCGAGGTGCCGCGCATCGTCGTCGCCGCGCCGTCACTGTTGCCGGCAGGGCCCGGGGCCGCGAGCGCGCCCTTGGCCGAGCTGCCCTGGCTGGCGCTGAAGACCTACTACCGCAACGAGGTCACGCTGCAGCACCGGGAAGATGGCCGCGAGCAGCGCTTCGCCATCCAGCCGCGCATGGCAACCGACAGCCTCTACGCGCTGCGCCAGGCCGCACTGGCCGGCCTGGGCGCCTGCATCGCCTCGCACTGGATCGTCGCCGACGACATCGCCCAGGGCCGCCTGCTGCACCTCGCGCCGGACTGGCAGGCCTCGCCGCTGCCGGTCTACCTCGTGTACCCTCCCGCGCGCTTCTACCCTGCCAAGCTGCGCCGCTTCATCGAGCTGATGCGCGAGCGCATGCCGGGCATCGTCGGCATGGTGGGCACGGCCGGCAAGCCAAGGCCTGCGAACTGAAGGCCTCAGCGCCCGCGCTCGCTGTCATGCCAGCCGCGCAGCAGGCGCCGTGACAGCCACTCGAAGAACGCGTGGATCAGCACGCCCGTGGCTGAGACCAGCAGCAGTGCGGCGAACATCTTCGGGATCTCGGTGCGGAAGGCCGCTTCGAGGATGCGCGAAGCCAGGCCGGTGTTGCGGCCCGCGGCACCGGCGGTGAACTCGGCCACCACGGCGCCGATCAGGCTCAGGCCGCCGGCGATCTTCAGGCCGGACAGGAAATACGGCAGCGCCGAGGGCACGAGCAGGAAACGCAGCGTCTGCCAGCGGCTCGCGTGGTAGAGCCGGAACAGCTCGCGCAAGCCGGCGTCCGCACTGCGCAAACCCGTCAAGGTATTGGCCAGCAGCGGGAAAAAGGCGACGATGAAGGCGCAGATCAGCACCGTGGCGGTGGCGCTGTCGGTGAGGATCATGATCAGCGGCGCGACCGCGATCACCGGCGTGACCTGCAGCACCACGGCAAACGGCGTGAGGCTCCATTCCACCCAGCGCGACAGCGCGAACACCGCCGCCACGCCCACGCCGCCCACACAGGCCAGCGCCAGCGCCATCAAGGTGATGCGCAGCGTGACCCACCAGCTCACCATCAGCGAGCCCAGGTTGTCCCACAGCGTGACCAGCACGCGCGAAGGCGCGGGCAGCAGGTAAGGCGGGATCTCCCACCAGGCCACAGCCGCTTCCCAGCCGCCCAGGAACAGCAGCACCGCCAGCAGCGGCAGCAGCCAGCGCAGCGTCTGCTCGCGCCGGGTGGCGGAAGCGGAGGCGGCGCCGGACATCGGCCGCTCAGCCGAGTGCAGGCTCTTCGGCCGCGCGGGCCAATGCGTCGCTCAGGCGGGCGCAGGCGTCGACGAACACGGGGCTCTGGCGGAACGAGGCGTCGCGCACGCGCGGGCCTTCGATGCGCAGATCCTCGATGATGCGACCCGGCCGGGCGCTCATCACCAGCACGCGCTGGCTCAGGAAGACCGCCTCGAACACGCTGTGCGTGACGAACACGCCGGTGAAGGCGGGCACCTTGGTCTTCTCGCCTTGCGGCAGCCACAGCGACAGCAGGCTCTCGTTCAGCGCAAAACGCGTGATCTCGTCGAGTGCTGCAAACGGCTCGTCCAGCAGCAGCAGCGCCGGCTGCGTGACCAGCGCGCGGGCAATCGCCGCGCGCATCTTCATGCCACCGGACAGTTCACGCGGCATGGCCTCGGCGAACTCGCCCAGGCCCACGCGCTGCAGCGCGGCCAGCGCGGCCGCGGCACGCGGCTCGGCGGCCATGCCTTGCAGGCGCAGCGGCAGTTCGACGTTGGTGACCACATTGGCCCAGGGCATCAGCGTCGGTTCCTGGAACACGAAGCCGGCGTCGCGCACGGGGCCGCGGGTGGCCGCAGCGCCCTGGCGCAGCACCTCGCCGCTGCTCGGCAGGTCCAGCCCGGCCAGCAGGCGCAGCACCGAGCTCTTGCCGCAACCCGAAGGGCCCAGCAGGCTGACAAATTCACCGGGCGCGATGCGCAGGTCCACGCCTTGCAGCGCCAACAGCCCGGTTTCGTAGCGGCGATCAACCGCTTTCAGTTCGATCAATGCAGGAGAGTTCACGGGCGGAACTGTACGCGAGGCGAGCGAGCGCACTGTTTCCGCAGCATTTCGCAAACACCTTCAGCGGCCCTTGCAAAGGCCGCCGTGTCATCAAAGGCACCTCTATCGAGACGCCTCGCCAGAGGCCAGCAGCACCTTGGACGCTGCGCGGCAAACACCATCCCGCAAGGCATCTGCCAACGGCAAACCCTGCCGGCATTGCCAGTACAAGGGCACGTCCAGACTGCGCCCAGGCAGCAGTTCCACCAGCTCGCCGCGAGCCAGCAAACCGGCGACCAGCGGCTCGGGGTTCATGCCCCAGCCCAATCCCGCAACGCTCGCATCGACAAAGGCCTGCGTGGACGGCAACCAGTGCGTGGGCACCGGCGGCGAGGCACCAAAAGCGAGCTGCATCCAGCTGTCCTGCAGCCGGTCGCGGCGGCTGAAGATCAGGCAAGGCGCGGCGGCCAGCGACTGCGGGTTCACGCCTTCTGCGAAGCACCGCGCCACGTAGGCCGGGCTGGCCGTCGCCCGGTAGCGCAAGCTGCCCAGCGGCACGCTGCGGCAGCCTGGCACCGGCGCTGCCAGTGCAGTGACGGCTGCCACCACCTCGCCCGAACGCAAGCGCTCCGCGGTGTGGTCCTGGTCTTCAAGGCTGATGTCGAACAGCACCGGCTGAGACGAAGCCAGCGCGGCTGCGGCGTCGACAAACCAGGTCGCCAGGCTGTCGGCGTTGACGGCCACCGGCAGCGTGACCCGCGCCGTTGGCGCAGCATCGCCCGGCAACAGCGCAGGCATGGCCTCGGCCAGGCCACGCTCCAGCAGCGCGACCTGCTCGGCGTGCCGGCACAGCGCGCGGCCGGCCTCGGTGGCGCGGGTGGGCTGCTCGCGCACCACCAGCACCTGGCCCAGGCGCTGCTCGAGCAGGCGCACGCGCTGGGAGACGGCCGAGGGCGTGACGTTCAGCACCCGCGCGGCGCGCTCGAAGCTGCCTTCGCGCACCACGGCGGCCAGTGCGTCCAACAGGGCGTAGTCGAGCATTGAAGCCAGTGGAAAAAAATTTGAACGAAGCAGCGCTTCACGGGCTGAAGCAAGTCTAACTGGCGCCCCGCCGCGGCCTTGGGCATGCTGCGCGGCCCATGTCCTTCGCGCCCTCTTTCCAACTCAACGCCCTCGCCGGCCCTGCGCTGCAGGGCCTGCTGCTGTGCGGCTCGCTGATCGTCGCGATTGGCGCGCAGAACGCCTTCCTGCTGCGCCAGGGCCTGCGCCACGAACACGTGGCGCCGCTGGTGCTGGCCTGCTCGCTGGCGGACGCCGTGCTGATCGCGCTGGGCGTCGCCGGCCTGGCCGGCCTGCTGGGCGCGCGACCGCAATTGGCACAGGCCATGGCCGCGGCCGGCGTGCTGTTCCTGCTCGCGTATGGGCTGCGCGCGCTGTGGCAGGCCCGCAAGCCTTCAGCCCTGCAAGCCGCCCAGGGCGAATCGCTGAGCCTGCGCGCCGCACTGCTGCAACTGGCCGGCTTCACGCTGCTGAACCCGCACGTCTACCTGGACACGGTGCTGCTGATGGGTTCGGTCGGCGCGCAGCAGACCAGCGACGCGGCGCGCGCTGCCTTTGTCGTCGGCGCCAGCAGTGCCAGCCTGATCTGGTTCACTGCCTTGGGCTTTGGCGCGCGCAAGCTGGCGCCGCTGTTTGCCAAGCCATGGGCCTGGCAGGTCTTCGACGCCTTGATCGGCCTGGTGATGCTGCTGATGGCCTGGCAACTCATTCCATTGGCGACGGGGGTCGCTGCGGCTTGAGCTGGCAGAACAGGTACGCTCGCGCCCCTATGTTGATCGGAACCCTGTTTGCGCTGGCCGCCGGCCTGATGTGGGGCCTGGTGTTTGTCGGGCCGCTGTTGCTGGCCGACTACCCGGCCGTGATGTTGTCCTTTGGCCGCTACCTGGCGTTTGGCCTGATCGCGCTGCCGCTGGCCTGGTTCGACCGCGCGGCGCTGCGCCAGCTCAGCCGTGCCGACTGGCTGGAAGCGCTGAAGCTCTCGCTGGTCGGCAATGTCATCTACTACCTCTGCCTGTCGGCCGCGATCCAGCGCGCCGGCGGGCCGCTGCCGACCATGATCATCGGCACGCTGCCGGTCGTGATCGCGATCTGCGCCAACCTGCGCGCCGGCAGCCAGGGCGTTGCGTCCGAACGCCTGCCGTGGGCGCGGCTGGCACCGTCGCTGGGCTTGATTGCGCTGGGCATTGCGCTGGTCAACCGCACCGAGCTGGCCCAGTTGCAGGCCGACCCACAGGCCGACTTGGCGCGCTACGCGCTGGGCGCGCTGCTGGCGATTGGCGGCGTCATCTGCTGGACCTGGTACCCACTGCGCAACGCGGACTGGTTGCGCGCGCATGCGGACAGAAGCCCCAGGACCTGGGCCACGGCGCAGGGCCTGACGACACTGCCGCTGGCCGTGATCGGCTACGCCGGGACCTGGCTTTTCTTCTCGGCCACCGATGCGCCCTGGGCCATGCCGCTGGGCCCGCGCCCGCTGCCCTACCTGGGCCTGATGTTCGCCATCGGCCTGTTCGCCTCGTGGCTGGGCACGCTGTGCTGGAACGAGGCCAGCCAGCGCCTGCCGCCACACCTGGCCGGGCAACTGATCGTGTTCGAGACGCTGTCTGCCCTGAGCTATGCCTACCTGCTGCGCGGCGAATGGCCGGCGCCCGCCACGCTGGCCGGCGTGGCCCTGCTGATCGGCGGCGTGATGTGGGCCTTGCGCGTCAAGCCCGAGCCACCGGCGATTGCCGAGCCGGCACCGCACTGAAAGCTCAGACGGACACCTCCGCCAGCCCAGGCACGAACCAGCGCCGGAGCGCGTCAACCAGGCCTGCCGTGCCGCTGCCTTCGCCCACCCAGGCGACGCAGGCGTCTGGCCGGATCAACATGGACGGGCCTGCATCGACGGCAACGCAGCGGATGCCTTGCGTGCTCGCCGCCACCAGCCGGGAGGCCTTGCCGTCGGTCGAGGCATCCAGCAGAACAGCCCTGCCGTCTTGCATGCACGCGTACAGCGAGCGCCTGTCGTTGCCGTGGCGGATCTCCCTGTCCGCCGCCAGCCGGCCGACTTCGTCCCGCGTGGGCCCCAACTCGTAGCGCGTGGACAGGCCGCTCGTCATCTCGCCGATGATCCGGTTGACGTCATCGAATTGCAGCAGCTGGGCCATGAGCGCCCGCATCGCGCCGGCCTGGGGATCGGGCCGCATGATGGCCGCCTGGGCCAGCGTGTTTGCCAGCACCGCTTCGGCGACCGGGCGCCGCTCGGCGGTGTAGGTGTCGAGCAGGCTGTCGGGCATTTCGCCGCGCACCACGGCCGCGAGCTTCCAGCCCAGGTTGGCCGCGTCCACCAGCCCCAGGCTCATGCCCTGGCCGCCAAACGGCGTGTGCACATGCGCCGCGTCCCCGGCCAGCAGCACCCGGCCTCGGCGATAGCTGTCGGCAAGCCGCGTGTTGTCGGTCCACTTGCTGGCGCTTTCCAGTGCCGCCACGCGGACATCCGCACCGCTGATGCGGCGCAGCACGGCTTCGATCTCCGCCGCGGCGACAGGCGCGTCCCGGTCCGCCGGCGGGCCGCTGAAGTCCAGCATGACCAGGCGGCGCGGCAGGAAGCCGTAGGAGAACACGCCCGCCTCGGTGCGGCGCCAGCCGCTGGGCGCGAGACGTTCGGGCAGGTCGACATCGAGCACGGCCTGGTACATCGTCAGCGTGGGCGGCGTGCCAGGAAAGGCAAAGCCGGCCATCTTGCGCACGCGGCTGCGGCCGCCATCACAACCCACCAGCCAGGCGCAGCGGACATGGCCGTCGCCCGCCGGGGATGACCAGGCCACGTCAACCCCACCCGCCTGCTGCACAAAGCCGGTGACGTCGCACTCGCGGCGCAGCTCGATCCCCAGGGACAGCGCGAGCTCGCCCAGCATGGTTTCCACGGCCAGCTGATCCACCGGGCGGCCGCGCCGATCAGGCGCTTTCTGCGCGTCCGCACGGATCAGCGACAGCCCGGCGAAATGACCGGTGTAGCGCGGGCCTGGCGCACTCGCGGCGGGCCGGTTCATCAAGGCCAAGGTGCGTGCCTCTGCGGCGGCGATGGCCTCGGCCATGCCGCGGCGCTGCAAGGCCTCAACGGCCAGCGGTCCAATGCCCAAGGCCTTGGCAACACGGCTGGGTGCGGCAAGGCGCTCCAGCACCAGGACGCGAACGCCACCCAGCGTCAGCTCGATGGCGGTCAGCAGCCCGACCGGTCCCGCGCCCACGACCACCACATCCACCTGCTCACTCATGGACTTCACCCAAACATGTACTAAGTACATTTAATGTACTCGGTACAATATTTCGATGTCAACCTCACCCGACCGCCGGTCCCGCAAGCGCCTCGTCACAAGGCAAAGCATCTCGGACGCCGCCACGCGCCTCTTCCTCGAACGCGGTTTCGATCAGGTGACGGTGGACGAGATCGCGGCTGCCGCAGACGTTGGCCGCATGACGGTGTTCAATCATTTCCCCCGCAAGCAGGACATGTTTTTTGACCGCGACGAGGAAGGCCGCGAAGTCTTGCGCAACGCCTTGCGCCAGCGCGATGCCCGCGTCACGCCCATCGAAACGCTGCGCCTGCTCGCGCACCGGCTGGTGGCCGAGCAGCGCCCATACGTCGAGTTCTCGGCCTTGAGCCAAGGCTTCGTGCAGACGATTGCGGGCAGCGAAACCCTCAAGGCCAGGGCCAGGGCGATACGCGACGAACTGGCGCAGCTCGTCACGCTGTCGCTCGCCGAATGCGCGGGGCGCGAAGCCTCTGATCCCGACGCCCATCTGGCAGCCGGCCTGTTGCTGGCCACCTGGAGCGTGGCCTTCCTCCAGGCCCATCAGACCTTTGACCAGAAGCAAGATGCGGAGGCAGCAAAAGCCGTCTTTCTCGCGCTGGTGGACAAGGGCAGCATTGCACTGAAAGCTGCCATGGCGGGCACGCCTTACGCCTGAACCAGCGGCAGGGGTTTGCACACAGGGACCTCAATTTCCGCCGCCATCGTCCGATAAAAGTGGTCCATGCGGGACTCCCCCCGCGAAGGTGGTACGCGATGGCTGCAAACACGGAGGCTGCTCTGAAGATCCTGCTGGTCGATGACCAGCAATCGCACCGCATGGTGCTTTCAGCCGAGCTGCAAGCCCGGGGCCACCAGGTGCTGGAGACCGACAACGCCGAGTCCGCCGTGCGGCTGTTCGTGCAGTGCCGGCCAGACGCCGTGCTGCTGGACGTGGAAATGCCGGAGCACAACGGCCACTGGGCGGCGCGCAAGATGCGCGAGACCGAACCCGAAGGCTGGACGCCCATCATCTTCCTGTCCGGCCTGGTGGGCGACGGCGACCTGGCCACCGGCATCGAGGCCGGCGGGGACGACTACCTGTTCAAGCCCGTCTCTCCCGTGGTGCTGCATGCCAAGCTGCGCGCGATGCAGCGCCTGTGCAGCCAGCAACGCCAGCTGGTGCAGCTGACCGATCAGTTGAAGGCCAGCAATGCCAGCCTGCAGGCCCTCTCGGTGCGCGACCCGCTGACGGGACTGACCAACCGCCGCGGCCTGGACGTGCGGCTGGACGAGGAACTGCGCGCCGCGCGGCGCGACAAGCAGCCGCTGACGCTGATGCTGGTCGACGTCGACAACTTCAAGCTCTACAACGACACCGCCGGCCACCTGCAGGGCGACCAGTGCCTGCGCCGCATTGGCCAGCTGCTGGGCGAAACCTGCCGCCGCCCGCGAGACCTGGCCGCCCGCTTCGGTGGCGAGGAATTCGTCATCCTGCTGCCCGGCACCTCGCACTCCGGTGCCATGCTGTTCGCCAAGGGCCTGCAAAAAACCATGCGCCAGCTGGCATTGCCGCATCCGGCGGAAGGCAAGCGCTGCGTCACCGTCTCGGGAGGCATCAGCACCTGCGTGCCCGATGGCTCGACCACCATCGAGTCGCTGCTGTCGCGCGCCGATGCTGCGCTCTATACCGCCAAGTCCCTGGGCCGCGACCGCTTCTTCTGCTTCGAAACCCAGGCCGACACCAACACCGGCCATGCCGAAGCCGGCCACTACGACCGCGACCAGGGCAGCTCGGCCGAGATGTTCTGAGCAGTCTCTACGCGCAACAAATGTTGCGCATGGCCTATCTATTGCGCATACTGGTTGAATTGTTGCGCATGAAAGAACACCGCCGTGGCCAGGCCGCTACCGGAAGACGATCTCACCGCCATCGTGGCCGCGCTGGGCGGCCAGGCTGAGGCCCGCTCGGCGCAGCAGATCCTGCAATCCCTGGCGTCCCCGCCACCTCTGCGCACGCTGCAATACAGGCTGCGCCTGCTGGTGGACAAGGGCCGGCTGCTGCGGCAAGGCGAAGGCCGCTGGGCCCGTTACCGCTTGCCGGCATTCATCCCCCCGCCAGCCGCCTCGGCGCCCTACGCGCAGCCCACGTCGCCCGTCCAGGTACCGGCACATCTCGCCGCAGAGCCCGCGCCGCCAGCCACCGTCGAGCTGCCCTTGTCCGCAGCCGCCCAGGCCGTGCGCGACCAGGTGCGACAGCCGCTGCAGCGGCGCCAGCCGGTGGGCTACCGGCGCGAGTTCCTGGAAAGCTACCGGCCGGGCCAAAGCTTCTACCTGACGGCCAGCGAACGCGCGCACCTGCGCCAGGTCGGCCAGCCCGGCATTGCGCCGCAGCCAGCGGGCACCTATGCGCGGCAGATCCTGAACCGCCTGCTGATCGACCTGGCCTGGAACTCCAGCCGGCTCGAAGGCAATACCTATTCGCTGCTGGACACACGCCGGCTGATCGAGCTGGGCGAAGAGGCGCCTGGCCGCGGCCAGCTCGAAGCGCAAATGATCCTGAACCACAAGGACGCGATCGAATTCCTGGTCGGCCAGCCCGAGGACATCGGCTTCAACCGCTACACACTGCTCAACCTGCACGCGATGCTGGCCAACAACCTGCTGGCCGACCCGCTGGCCGCCGGCCGGCTGCGCTACATCGCGGTCGGCATCGAAGGCTCGACCTTCCATCCACTGGAAGTGCCGTTCCTGATCGAAGAATGTTTCGGCCAGATCCTGGCCACCGCCGCCGCGATTGCGGACCCGTACGAACAGGCCTTGTTCGTGATGGTGCAGTTGCCCTACCTGCAGCCGTTCGACGACGTGAACAAACGCGTCTCGCGCCTGGCGGCCAACATCCCGTTGATCCGCGCCAACCTCGCACCGCTGGCCTTCACCGATGTGCCTCGCGAGCTCTACACCGAGGCCACGCTGAGCGTGTACGAGCAGAACAGCACCGCGCTGTTGAAAGAGGTCTTCATCTGGGCCTGCGAGCGCTCCGCCGCGCGCTACGCCGCGGTGCGCCAGTCCCTGGTCGAGCCAGACCCGTTTCGCATGCGGCACCGCCTGGCCTTGCGCGAACTGGTGGGCGAGCTGGTGCGCTCGGGCGTGCGCAAGACGGAAGCGGCAGCGCGCATTGCCGGCTGGTCCGCCGCGCATGTCGCGCCCGAGGACCAGGCCATGTTCAACCAGGTGGTCGAAATCGAACTGGCCAGCCTGCACGAAGGCAACTTCGCCCGTTACGCCATCCGGCCATCGATGTTCAAGGCTTGGCACGCGCAGTGGCGCGCCACCTGAGCCTGCGCCTAAAGACCCCGCCCAAGCGGCCCCCAAGCGCCTGAAACCGACGACGGAGCCACCGCCAAGAACTCGGCGCAGGTCACTCCAAGGGATGCGCATGGACCGGCACGAGTGCATGCGACTGCGCCAGAATTCGCGCGTTGGGCGCGGCCCAACCCTTGAACTTAAGACCAAGAGCAGCCGCCTCTCGCGGGCGCCTGAGCCGGCCTGCGGTCAGTGACGGCTGGCGGCTTTAGGGTAGGCTGTTCGGCATGAAGCTACAGACGTTCATCGATACGGTTCATGAAGACCTTGATGCCCGCGTGAACTCGGTGTCGTTCGACGAGGCCGGCGACCTTCGTTTGAGGATCGAGTACGACGGCTTTGTCATTCCCGAGGGAAAACGACAAGTCGAACTCAAGTGCGTGCAGCCCAAGGAATTTAATGTCACTGCAGGCTATGTAGGGAACATTGCGCAGTTTGAAGAACACGTGCTACTTACGGACCACAACGGACCGCAGTCTCAGATATTCTTTTCCTCTGCGCCCAGATCACCGGAGGAGGTGTTCTACCTGGCGCACGCCGTGATCGCATCGGAGTTGCGCGGTTGGCGAGACCCGGCCACGTATTTGAACGGTCGCCCCGAGGAACTGCGGAAGCACTTGGTAGGCGGCTATGGACTTCTGGCCCGCGGGCCGCACTTTGCGATGGCGGCGCTCGCCGCTGCGATTGACTCGCTCTTGACGGTCCAGATGAGTGAGTCGCGTGCTTTGCGCAGTTCGGCGATGGCACTGACACTCGACAATCAATTCGTCATCTGCGAGTCCGTCGAGGTTCTGCACGATGCCGGCCAATAAGCTGCACCTCGCTCCCGGCGAGCTACAGCATCTGCTACGCGGCAACTTCTTCGGCGCCACTGAAGACAGTTCCAGGTCGCGTGATATCTCAGCTCTCGGCCAGAAGCGGACGATCGCGGTAGGCGGTTTCGGGCTTAGGGACGGCATGCGCTCTAGGTCAGAATCGTGCCGCTCAAAACTTCGGTGATACACACATGACATTCGAGTTCGACGCTGCCGACCTTCCAGAAATGGTTCGCGCGCATCTTGAAGCAGGCCATCGTCCATCGGACGGCATGTGGTTGGTCAGACCGTTGGAGAATGGAACGCAAAACTGCATTCGGAGCATGAACCAATGGCTGCGCGGTGAAGAAGCGCCCTACCCAGCCGCCCTCTCAGATGTCATTTGGTTCGGCGACGATGGAGTCGGCAATATCTTTGGTTGGAGTCCAGCCGCTCAAGAGGCATTTCTCTGGAACCCTGAAGACGAAGACGCTTGGCATCGTGGATCAGTGGAAGACGTCTGGCATTTCGTCATGAGCGGCTATGGCGATCCGTCGGAGTAGCCGCCAACGGCCAGGAGTTGCAGCGGGAGCTTGACTGCTTTGCGGTAGGCTGCCTGCCATTGATTCGAACCAAAAAATGGCAGGCACGATCTTCATCTCACAAAACGTCAGGCTGCCGGTCAGTTCGACGCAGTTTGACTATCTCGTGCAGTACCTGCGCGAAGGCTTTTCTTTTGGCAGTGAAGCCGTTCGAGACGAGGTTTTTCGTCCTTGCGATGAGGGCGGCATGGACTTCATCAGCGCGAAGGCCCTCACTGCTTCCGACTTCGCTGTCTTTGCGGCGGCGTTAGATCTGGCGCGGGAGGTCGCGGGTCGCCAATCTACATTTCCGGCTCGAATTCAAATCTGGGACGACCTGCGCGAAATGGTTCGAAGCGATCCTCGCTACAGCCCTTGACCGACTGCGTTCTTGCGTCGAATCCGCCACTGGCTACATCCGCTTTGGGTCGAAAGCCGGTATTCGATGGCTCGCCTTGCGGACCCTGAAGCAGCCCCTTGCGCCACGACTTTCGATCCCGCCGCGCTGAAGCGAGCAGCCCCAGCCCTCAGCGAACCAGCCGGCAGGCATCTCCGCTGGCTTCACGGCGCACCTCGACGCGGGCGAGCTTGCTGCTGTAGAGCAGTTCCATCGCGCGCCAGATGTAGGCGCAGAGGTTTTCCAGCGTGGCGGGGCCGAGGCCGTGGACTTCGTCGAGCAGGCGGTGGTCGAGTTCGAGGCGCAGGGTTTCGATGGCGCGGCGCAGGTGGCCGAGGTCGACCACCATGCCGGAATCGGCCGCGGGCTGGCCGGCCAGCGTGACTTCGGCGATGTAGGTGTGGCCGTGGATGCGCAGGCTGGGCTCTACGTCCACGGTGCGGCGCAGCGTGTGGGCGGCTTCGAAATAGAAGCGCTGGCTGAGTTCGTATTTCATCGGATGCCCAGCACCTTGTGCGTCTGCACCGACAGGCGCCAGCGCGGGTCGGCCATGCAGTGCGCCGTGGCGATCTCGGCATTGCGCCGCGCCAGCGGGCCGTCCATGGCCTGCACGAAGTGGTGCGCAAACGGCAGCTCGGCCAATGCATCCAGGTCCAGCCCGGCCTGGGGAATGACAACCTTCAATTCCTGTCCCTGTTTCTGGACCAGCGTGCTGCCGGCCTTCGGGCTGACGCAGACCCAGTCCAGCCCCGGCGGCGCGGCAATCGTGCCGTTGGTCTCGACGGCGATCTCGAAGCCCTGCGCATGCAGCGCTTCGATCAGCGGCGCGTCCACCTGCAGCAGCGGCTCGCCGCCGGTGAGCACGACCAGGCGCTGACCGCGGGTGTTCGCCGGCCACTGGGCGGCGACGAGCTCGGCCAGCTCCTCGGCCGTGCGGTACTTGCCGCCCAGCGTGCCATCGGTGCCGACGAAGTCGGTGTCGCAGAACTGGCAGACGGCGCTGGCGCGGTCTTCCTCGCGGCCGGTCCAGAGGTTGCAGCCGGCGAAGCGGCAGAACACCGCGGCGCGGCCCGCATTGGCCCCTTCGCCCTGCAAGGTATAGAAGATTTCCTTGACGCTGTAGGTCATGGCAAAGCCGGGTGGGCCGCAAAACAGGCGACGCCCGGGTCAGTGAAGTCAAACGACCTGGGATTGTCCGCCATCGAGGGAAAAGGGCCGGGCCGCAAGGTTGTGGCAAATGTCCGCAGCGGCATTGCCGGTCGAGCCCGAAGCGGCGCTATACGGCCGGAACACCCATGTCAATCGAGGAAAGGGCGGTAACACAAGCGCAGCTCGAGGGATATCACCGCACTGTCTCCACGAACACTGCTTACCGACCCGAACCTGCCGTCCCTTTCCCCTCCACGGTCCCGCTGTACCCAACCGCAACGCACCGAATGAGCCTTCGCCGCCGCCCCGTCCGCCACCCTGCAACTGCAGTTTTCCAATGGCGCCGGCTGGCGCTGGCCATGGCCTTGGCGCTGCCGTTGGCGCCAGCCTGGTCCCAGGTCGCCGTGCCGGCCCAGTTGCCGCCCGGCGCCGAGCCCGGCCGAGAGCCATTGAAACCACCGCAGCTGGTGCCGCCGGCCCCGGGTAGCGCCGTCGCAGTGCCGCAGGCCCCAGCCACCCGTGCACCGGAGGGGGCCGAGCAATTGCGCTTCACGCTGCAGCGGGTGGACATCACCGGCGTGAGCGCCTACCCGGCCGAGAGCCTGCGGGCGCTGTATGCCGAGCTGCTGGGCCAGACCATCAGCGTGGCCCGCGCCTTCGAGGTCGCGGCGGCACTGGAGCTGCGTTACCGCTCGGCCGGTTACGTCACCACCCGCGTCATCGTGCCGCAGCAGACGATTGAAGACGGCGTGTTCCGCATCCAGGTGGTCGAGGGCTACGTCAGCACCATCGTGGTCGACGAGGCCGTGGGCCCGGCCGCCGCAGCGGTGCAGCGCCTGCTGGCGCCGCTGAAGGACGTGAAGCCCATCAGCGTGGCCGAGATCGAGCGCCGGCTGCTGCTGGCCAATGACCTGCCCGGCCTGACCGTGCGCGCCACGCTGGAGCCTTCGGCCACCGCGCTGGGCGGCTCGACGCTGGTCGTCAGCACCACCCGCCAGGCCTTCGACGGCTCGGCCTCGATCGACAACCGCGCCTCGCCTTACCTGGGCCGCGGCGAAGTGGGCGCAGCCCTGGCGTTCAACGCGCTGGGCAGCGGCGCCAACCGGCTGACCCTGAGCGCCCACAGCTCGCTGCATTTCGACCGCAGCAGTTCGGTCTCCGGCGGCTGGGACACGCTGCTCAGCGATGACGGCACCACCTTCGGCCTCAGCGCCTCGCTGGCGCGCTCGCACCCCGGGCTGGAGCTGGACCCGCTGGATGTGCGCAGCAAGGTGGTCTCCGGCCAGGCCACGGTGACGCAGCCGGTGATCCGCTCGCGGCTGGAGAACCTGCGCCTGGTGGGCCAGTTCGAGGCCCGCAACGTGGACACCGACATCGCCGGCACCGCGTTCACGCGCGACCGCCTGCGCATCCTGCGCGTGGGCCTGAGCTACGACCTCACCGACGCCTGGGACGGCATCACCGCCGCCCGCGTCACGCTGCACAAGGGCCTGGACTTCGCTGGCGCCAGCGAGCGCGGCGCGCCCACTGCCTCGCGCGTCAATGGCCGCAGCGACTTCTTCAAGCTGACCGCCGAACTGACGCGCCTGCAGCAGCTCGGTGCCCGCACCAGCCTGCAGGCCACCATGGCCGCGCAATGGACGCCGCAGGCCCTGCTGGCCAGCGAGGAGATGGCCCTCGGCGGCGCCAGCTTCGGCCGCGCCTACAACGATGGCGAGATCTCTGCCGACCAGGGCGTGGCGGCTGCGCTGGAACTGCGCTACAGCCCGGAAATGCCAGCGCTGCCCAACGGCGCCCAGGTCTACAGCTTCATGGACGGCGGCCGGCTGCGCGCCACGTCCCACGGCAACCCCATCAGCGGGCCTCACGCCCTTGCCTCCTGGGGTCTGGGCGCTCGCGCCAACCTGCTGCCCGGTGTGATGGCGGCACTCGAAATGGCCAAACCCTTCCGCACGGAAGTGCGAACCGAGGGCAACCGCAACGCCCGCGTGTTCGCCACCCTCAGCGCCCAATTCTGAAATTCAGCAGGTTCCTCCATGACGACCCATCGCACCCCGACTTCCCGCGCCCCCGACGCGCGTGCCCGCTTCGCCCGCGACCTGCTGTTCGTTCGCCTGCCCCGCCGCGTGCGCCGCGCGCTGCGCTGGCACCTGAACCGCGGACACGGCGTGGCCTTCACGCAGCTGGCGCTGCTGGCCGGCGCTGCCGCATCGCCAGGGCTGGCGCTGGCCAACCCGAGCGGCGCGCAGGTGGTGGCCGGCAATGTGCAGATCGTCAGCAGCGTGCCGGCCACGCTGGACATCCAGCAGAGCAGCAGCAAGGCCATCATCAACTGGGACAGCTTCAACATCGGCGCTGGCGAGACGGTCAACTTCATCCAGCCTTCGCTGAAAAGCGTGACGCTGAACCGCGTGCTGGGCAATGACCCGAGCGCCATCTTCGGCCAGCTCAATGCCACCGGCACCGTGATGCTGGTGAACCCGAACGGCATCGTCTTCGGCGCCGGCTCGCGGGTGGACGTGGGCGGCCTGGTGGCCACCACTTCGAACATCAGCGACCGCGACTTCCTCGCCGGCCGCTTCAACTTCAACACGCCTTCGCCGCTGGCCACCGGCGGCATCGTCAATGCCGGGCAGATCAGCATCAAGGACAGCGGCCTGGCCGCGCTGGTCGCCCCCAGCGTGCAGAACAGCGGCGTGATCCAGGCCCGCCTGGGCCGCATCGCATTGGCCGGCGCCGAGCGCTTCACGCTGGACTTCCAGGGCGACGGTTTACTGAGCTTCAGTGCGGGCTCTGCCGTCACGCAACACCCGGTGGACGCCAACGGCCAGCCGGTCGCGGCGCTGGTCAGCAACACCGGCGTGATCCGCGCCGACGGCGGCAGCGTGCTGCTGACGGCCAACGCGGTGCAGGGCGTGATCGACAACGTGATCAACACCAGCGGCGTGATCGCCGCGACCACCGTGGGCAACCAGGGCGGGCGCATTGTGCTGGCTGGTGGGCAGGGCGGCGGCGAGCACGGCGGCGTGGTGGTGGGCGGCAGCGTGTCGGCCACCGGCCAGACTGGCGGCCATGTGACCGTCACCGGCGAGGCGGTGCGCGTCGTTTCCGGCGCCTTGCTGGACGTCTCCGGCCAGGTCGGCGGCGGCGAGATCGCGCTGGGCAGCCAGGGCCGCGCCAGCGGCTACGCCGGCAAGAGCAACACCACCACGGTCGAAGCCAGCGCCAGCCTGAAGGCCGATGCGCTCGCCCGCGGCGACGGCGGCAGCATCACCGCCTGGTCGGCCGACACGACAGTGTTCGACGGCAGCATCTCGGCGCGCGGCGGCGAGGCCGGCGGCAATGGCGGCTTTGCCGAAATCTCCAGCCAGAAGAACATCGGCCTGAGCGGCAATGTGGACCTGCGCGCCACGCACGGCGCCACCGGCAACCTGCTGCTGGACCCGACCGACCTGCGCATCACCGACTCGGCTTCCGGCGGCAGCCAGGACGGCAATGCCACCGACGCCACGGTGGCCGCGGGCGATGCCAACCAGGGCAGCGGCGCGACGCTGAACACCGTCTCGCGCGGCCTGCTCGAAAGCCTTTCGGGCAGCAGCAACATCACGCTGCAGGCCACCGGCCAGATCACGGTGGACGCGATGGCGAACCACCTGATCAACTTCGCCACCACCGCCGGCCACAGCGTGAGCCTGCAGTCCACGCAGAACGGCGGCATCCAGTTCGTCGACCCCAGCACCGAGCTGCGCACGCAAGGCGGCAGCATCACGCTGGAAGCCTTCGGCATTGGCAGCACGCTGAGCAACATCGGCAAGCTGACCAGCAACGGCGGCGCCATCACGCTGAACGCCACCGGCGACGTGCAACTCGCCGGCGCGATCAACGCCGGCAGTGGCGCGGTCACGGTGCAGAGCACGGTGGGCTCGATCCGCAACGCCGCGAGCAGCACGCCGCTGCTCAGCGGCAGCGCGGTCACCCTCAGCGCCGCAGGCGGCTCGATCGGCGCCAACGGCAACGCCATCCACACCCACACCGCCAACCTCACGCTGGCCTCGGGTGGCGACATCGTGGCCGGCAGCGACACGCAACTCGCCAGCCTGTCGCTCACCGCCAACCACGTGGCGCCCAGCACCGCCAACGCCTACCAGGTCAGCGCGCCCAACCTGCTGCTGCAGATCGCCGATGGCAGCAGCCTCGGCGTCACGCAGGTCAGCCAGAGCGCGGGCCTGAACCTCGGCCTCGCATCGGACCGCTCGCTGCAGCTCGGCACGCTCAACGTTGGCAGCGGCACGCTGGACCTGCGCAGCAGCGGCGGCAACCTCACCGGCACGGCCGGCACCGCGCTGACGGCCGGCAGCGTCACGCTCACCGCGCAGGGCAGCAACGGCAACAACGGCGCGGTCGGCACCAGCGGCCAGGCCATCAACACCAGCACCGGCCACCTGGTGGCCAGCGCCGGCAGCGGCGGCGCGTTTGTCGCCAACACCGGCGCGCTGGCGCTGGACCGGCTGGACGCCACCGGCAGCTCGGCCATCGGCGCCACCGGCAGCCTGAGCGCCGGCAGCGTCAACGCCGGCACCGCCACGCTGGCGCTGACGTCCAGCGGCGGCAGCCTGCTGGACGACGGCAACGCCACCACCCGCATCGGCGCCGGCACGCTGCAGCTCAGCGCCGGCGGCGCCATCGGCTCGGCCGGCACCCGGCTGCAGACCAATGCCAGCACCCTCAGCGCCAGCGCGGCCTCCGGCGGCATCTACGCCGCCACCTCGGCCACCTCCAGCGTGTTGTCCAGCATCAGCTCGGGCAATGGCGCAATCGACATCACCGTTGGCGGCAGCAGCACGCTGACCTCGCTCAGCTCCGGCACCTCGTCGGCCAGCAACGACATCACGGTGACGGCCACCGGCACCGGCTCGATGAGCATCGGCACCGTCAACGCCGGCAGCCTGGGCGACGTGAACCTGGCCACGCTGAGCGGCTCGATCTCCGGCAGCAGCGGCGCCATCACCGGCAACACCGTGACGCTGAACGCCGCCAACAGCGGCAGCGTCTCGGTGCGCACCGCCGCCTCGCACCTGGACGTGCAGGCGGGCTCCAGCAGCATCAGCATCACGCAGACCGGCGCCGTCACGCTGGACCGCATCGCCACGCCGAGCAGCCTGGTCAGCATCACCAACAGCAGCGGCGACATCACCGTTGGCAACGTCAGCACCTCGGCCTCCGGCCAGGTCAGCCTGACCGCCAGCGCCGGGGCCATCCTCGACGACGGCAACAGCAACACCCGCATCAGCACCGGCACGGCAACGCTCAGCGCCAGCAGCAGCATTGGCAGCGCCAGCCACGCGCTGCAGACCAGCGCCACCGGCCTGGCCGCCACCAGCACCGGCGACCTGTATGTGGCCAACGCCGACAAGACGCTGACCAGCCTCAGCGTGACCAACCGGCACACCACGCCGGGCAGCGTCAACACGCTGCAGGTCAGCTCCGACTACCTGAGCTTCGACGTCACCGACAACGGCAGCCAGTACACGCTGAACCGCCTGGTGGGCGTGCCGCTGAGCTCGCTGGCCTTCAGCGGTGACCAGGGCGCCATCATTGGGCAGGTGCAGGGCGCAGGCTCGGTGAGCCTGACGGCGACGCAGGGCAACCTGGTGGACGACGGCAATGCCAAAAGCCGCATCACCGCCGGCAGCACGCTGACGCTGAGCGCGACGGCCGGCAGCATCGGCAGCTCGCTGCACCCGATGGGCGCCAACGCCGGCAGCCTGGTGCTGACCACGCGCGGCGACCTCTACGTCAGCGACATTGCCGACCTCAGCTCGCTGACCATCGCCAGCTCGCACCCGGACGCGAGCACCAGCTACGGCATGGCCATCACCGCGCCGTCGCTGAAGCTGGCGGTCACCGACTCTGCGGCGGGCCACCTGGTGAGCACGCTGACCGACAACTCCTCGCTGTCGCTGAGCTTCACCAGCGACCGCGACATCACGCTGGGCACGATCAACCTGACCAACACCGGCACCGCACGCTTCGCCTCCACCGGCGGCGCGATCAAGGACGACGGCGACAAGAACACCCGCGTGCTGGCCAACAGCACCACGCTGGCCGGCAGCGCCGTCGGCGCCAGCGACAGCGAGCACATGGACGTGGTCACCGGCACGCTGGCGGCCAGCGCCACGGCCGGCGGTGTGTATGTGGAAGTGCCCATGCCCACCGGCAGCACCAACACCACCAGCACGCTGACCCTGGGCACGATCACCGCCACCGGCGCCGTGGTGATCAACGCGCTCGAAGGCGATGTGTCGCTCGGCGGCTACCTCACCGCCACCAACCAGGCGGTGAGCCTCACCTCGGCGCAGGGCGCGATCTACAGCCCCATCGGTTACAGCATCGGCTTTGGCACCGGCAGCCTGACGCTGAATGCCGCCAAGGGCATCGGCACCAGCAGCGCACCGCTGGTGATGACCAGCACCGCCGGCAGCACGCTCAGCGCCAGTGCCGGCAGCGACATTTTCCTGCGCGACAGCGGCGCGCTGCTGCTGGCCAGCGTGGCCACGAGCAGCGGCGGCATCACCCACACCCAGAGCAGCGGCAACGTGAGCCTGGGCACGCTGAGCGCACCGGGCGCCATCGCCGTTACCGCCAGCAGCGGCAGCATCCTGGACGATGCCAACACCGGCACCGGCCTCAGCGGCAACCAGGTCACGCTGGCCGCGGCGCTCGGCAGCGTGGGCAGCAGCGGCGCGGCGCTGAACGTCGCCACGCCCAAGCTGCTGGTCAGCGCCAAGACCGATGTGGCGGTGAACGACAGCGCCACGCTGGACACGCTGAGCCTCACGCGCTCGGCCAGCTCTGCGGGCACGATCAGCATCGGCACGGCCGCGGGCCAGAGCGTGGTGATCAGCGAGGATGCCGGCAGCCACGACCTGCAGCAGGTCAGCAGCAGCACGCCGCTGGCCTTCAGCTTCAGCGGCCAGCGCAGCGTCAAGGTCGGCCAGCTCGACCTGGGCGCCGCCGGCTCGGCCACGCTCACTTCGACCACCGACATCGGTAACGACGCGGCCTCCGGTTCCTACATTGCCGCCGGCACCGTGGGCCTCACCGCCGGCAGCGCCTATGCCATCGGCACCAGCACCAATGCCATCGCGCTGCAGGGCACGACCTCGCTGACCGCCAGCGCAGGCCGCAACATGTATGTGGCCGACGACAGCGCCTTGGCCAACCTGACGCTGACCAGCACCAACACCACCACTGCCGCCGGCACCGCCAGCGTGTTCGACATCACCGCTGCGGGCCAGACCTTTGGCATCACCGACAGCGGCAGCACGCAAAGCCTGGATTTCAGCGGCACGGCGCTCACCAACACCAGCTTCAGCACCAACAAGAACATCCAGGTCGGCGCCATCACGGCCACCGGCGACGTGACGCTCGCCACCAGCGGCGGCGGCGCCAACAGCAACATCAGCAGCGACAGCGGCACCGGCACCATTGCCGGCAACCGCGTGCTGCTGACCGCCACCTCCAGCACGGCCGGCGGCGGCTCGATTGGCAGCAGCGGCACGGCCTTGCGCGTCGACTCGCCCACCGTGATCCTGAACGGCAGCGCCGATGTCTACGTCAGCGACGCCCAGAACCTCGCCAAGCTGGACATGACGCTGACGCACGGCGTCTCCACAGCCACCTACGGCTACGGCGTCAGCGCCGGCAACCTCAACAGCTTCGCGATCACCGACGGCGCCGCCCAAAGCATCGGGCTGGCCGTTTCCGGCGCGATGGACTTCAGCTACAGCGTGGACAGGGCCCTGAGCCTGGCCACCATAGACGCCGGCACCAGCACCACGGGCTCGATCTCGCTGACCTCGCGCAGCGCGCCCACCGGCACCGCCGCACAAATCAACCGCAGCAGCGGCAGCTTGACCGGTGGCACCGTCACGCTGTCGGCCACGGGCTACAACGGCGGCGTGGGCGCGGGCGCCACGCTCAGCACCAACACCAAGAACCTGAGCATCGCCACCGGCGGCAATGTCAGCGTGTCCAACAGCACCACACTGACCAGTCTCGCCCTGGATGCCCGGCACAACACCAGCGGCGCCAGCACCCAGAGCTACAGCATCAGCTCGACCGGGTTGACCTTCAGCATCAGCGACACCCTGGGCAACAACGCCTTCCAGCTGGCCAACATCTCGCAGAGCGGCCTGGACCTGACGCTCAAGGCCGACCGCGTGATCACCGCCAGCAGCGTCAACACCGGCGCCGGCGGCAAGGTCAAGCTCAACAGCAGCAGCTACATCCAGGGCGGCAGCGGTGCCAATGCCGGCAGCCCCAGCATCACCACCGGCGACCTGAGCCTGAACGGCGGCAGCGCCTTCGGCTACCAGGGCAGCACGCCGCTGTACACGGCAGCCAGCACGCTGGCCAGCAGCCTCAGCTCCACGCTGTACCTCTCGAACAATGGCAACCTCAGCCTGCTGGCCAACAGCGTCGGCAGCTCGGCCGACGTGGCAACCAATAGCGGCTCGCTGCTGCAGGGCAGCGGTGGCCTGTTCACCACGCCAACGCTGAAGCTCAGCGCCAACCAGTCCATCGGCGCCAGCGGCACGGTGCTGACCGACGTGCGCCGGCTGACGCTGGTCTCGCGTGCCGACATCGACGTGGCCAACGCGTCCGACCTGTACGCGCTGACGATGACCTCCACGCACGGCACGCCGGGCGTGCAGAACACCATCTCGGTGACCGCACCGCGGCTCACGCTGAACCTCAGCGACAGCGTGGGCGGCAACCAGTACCACCTGGCCAACCTGCTCGACAGCAGCGGCCTGGACTTCACGCTGAGCACCGACGTGGCCTTGAACCTGGGCAGCGTCAACGCCCAGGCCGGGCGCGCACTGGGGCTCTACAGCACCGGCAGTGGCACTGCCATCACCAATGACGGCACCAGCCTGCTGACGGCCAGCAGCATCACGCTGTCGGCCAGCGGCTCGGTGGGCGCGGCCGGCGGCAGCGGCACCCGCATGCAGACCGATGCACTGGGCCTGGCCATCGCCACCGGCGCCAACGCCTTTGCCGACAATGCGCAGGATCTGAGCAGCCTGTCGCTGACCAGCTCGCAGACCACTGGCGGCACGGCCCCGGTCTACCAGGTGACGGCGCCCTCGCTGAGCTTCGACATCAGCGACAACGGCACGACCCACCTCAACAACGTGGCCGACAGCACCGGCCTGAACTTCTCGCTGAGCACGCGGCGCGACCAGGCGGTGGACGTGGTCGATGTCACCGCCTCGGGCACCGTGAGCCTGACCAGCGCCGGCGACATCCTCGGCGATGCCGACAGCAGCCACCGCATCACCGCCGGCAGCGCCACCTTCTATGCCAGCAACGGCGGCGCCATCGGCAGCGTGGGCAGCCCCATCCACCTGACGGCACCGCTGGTCAGCTTCAATGTGACCGGCGCGCTGAACGTCGAGTCCGACACCCACATCGACCGGCTGGCCATCAACACCACGCACCCGGTGGGCTACGGCGGCACCTACAGCATTGTCTCGACCCCCATCAGCGGCGCGGCCTACCAGCTCTTCAGCGCCACCGACAGCGTGACCGGCACCGCGCTGACCAGCCTGGACGACACACAGGGCCTGGCCTTCAGCTTCACCAGCGACCGGGCGATGCAGGTCGGCAGCCTGGACCTCGGCAGCACTGGCACGGTGGCGCTGACCGGCACCAGCAGCGGCGGCATCCTCGGCGATGGCGACCCCAACACCCAGGTGCAGGCGGCCTCGCTGAGCATGGTGAGCTACGGCGGCGCCGTGGGCGCCAGCGGCAGCGGCAATGGCATCGACGCCACGGTCAACAGCGTCAGCGCTACCGCGCAGGGCGGCGGCGTGAACCTGGCGCTGCATGGCCGCACCACGCTGGGCAGCATCAGCGCCACCGGCGGCATCAACATGGCCAACGACGTTGGCGACATTGCACTGGGCTCGATCAATGCCGGCGGCAACGCCGTCAGCATCGACAACCAGGGCGGCTCCATCCTCAGCGGCTCGATCTACAACACCACCACGGTGGCCCTGACCGCAAGCGGCTCCATCGGCAACACCAGCGCCGTCGGCCTGTCGGCCAATGGCGGCGGCACCACCACGATGACGGCCTCGGCCAGCGCGGCGCACGGCGCCAGCGGCAGCATCGCCATCAGCGAGAGCTACAACCTGGCGGCCAGCTCGGTGACGGCCCCGGCGGCCGTCACGCTGAGCAGCGGCTACACGCTGTCGCTGGGCACCGTGACCAGCGGCGGCGCCGTGACGGCGAGCTCGTCGCAAGGCAGCATCACCGGCATCAACGGCAGCAACGCCATCACCGGCACCAGCGTGAACCTGTCGGCCCGCTACGGCACCGGCAACGGCATTGGCAGCAGCGGCACGCGCCTGAACCTCAACACGCCGCAGCTCACGCTCAACACGCCCGGCAGCATCTACGTGACCGACGCGGCCGACCTCAGCACGCTGAGCATCGACCGCACCAACTACACCGGCACCGGCAGCAGCGGCACGCTGAGCGTGATTGCCAGCGGCCTCAGCTTCAGCGCCAGCGACAGCGGCAACCTCACCACGCTGAGCACGCTGAGCGACAGCACGGGCGTGGACTTCACCTACCTGGGCATTGGCTCGTTGAGCATCGGCAGCCTGAACGCCGGCAGCGGCGCGGTGCTGCTGCAGGCCTACCTGAGCAGCGGCGACGGCAACATCGACGCCATCAACGGCAGCTCGCTGATCACCGCCGGCAACCTGACGCTGCAGTCCTACGGCAGCAGCAGCCACATCGGCAGCAGCGGCAGCACGCTGGCCCTGGCGGTGGACAGCGTGACGGCCAGCAGCGGCAGCGGCGGCTTGTTCCTGCGCCAGGCCGGCTCGCTCAGCCTGGGCAGCCTCAGCACCTCGGGCGACCTGGCGGTGACCGCCAGCAGCGGCGACCTGACGCTGGGCAGCCTGAGCTACGGCAGCAACAAGACCCTGAGCCTGACCGCCAGCGGCGGCAGCATCCTGGCCGGCAGCAGCACGCTGGCCGGTGGCTCGTCCAGCGCGGCCATCACGCTGAGCGCGGCCAACGGCATTGGCACCGAGCTCGCGCCGGTGCTGGTCAACGGCTCGGCCGGCAATGCCATCAGCGCCAGCGTCACCGGCACCGGCTCGCTCTACCTGAGCAGCACCGGCACGCTGAACGGCGGCCTGACCACCGCGGTGAACAACGGCGCGACCCGGGTCACCGCGGCCGGCAACATCAAGCTGAGCGCGATGAGCTCGGCCACCGACGCGCTGGGCAACGACATCACGGTCACCGCCAGCGCTGGCGACATCACCGTGGGCAGCGTCTCGGGCGGCAGCAATGCGCGCTTCAACGCGGTGGACCTGTCGGCCAACGCCGGCAAGATCATCGCCACCCCGGGCGTGCTGGTCGAGGGCTTCGACGTCAGCCTGCACGGCGCGACCGGCGTGGGCGACAGCAGCAACCGCATGGCCGCCAGCGGCCAGCGGGTGCAGGTGAGCAGCGGCGGCGGCGCGATCTACCTCAACGCGGCAGCGCCCTCGGTGCTGTCCTCGGTGGACTCGAACGGCGGCGCGATCAACATCACCAGCTCGGCCGACCTGCTGCTGGCCAATGCACGCTCCAGCGGCGGCGCGATCTCGGTCACCACCAGCACCGGCGGCACCGCGCTGATCCTCGGCAACGTGAATGCAGGCAGCGGCTCGGTCACGGTGAGCGCCACCGGCACTGGCAGCTCGGTGCAGGACGACGGCAACCGCAACACCCGCGTGGCCGGCGCCAGCGTCAACCTGACCGGCACCGCCGGTGTCGGCAGCGCTGCGCAAAGCCTGCAGACGACCGCCGGTTCGCTCAGCGCCAGCAGCGCCAACGGCATCTACATCGACGACAACAACGCCAGCGGCGTGACGCTGAGTGTCATCGTCGCCAGCAACGGCGCGGTGGCCCTCAGCACCGCCGGCCCGACCACCGCCACGCTGGTGGCAGCACAAACCGATGCCAGCGGCAACGACGTCAGCATCAGCACCAGCAGCGGCGACCTGACGCTGGTCAACGTCTCGGCCGGCGCCAGCCACGGCGCGGTCAGCCTGTCGTCCGCCGGGTCCATCCTGGCCAGCGGCAGCGGCACGCAGGTCAGCAGCCACAGTGCCAGCCTGCTGGCCGGTGGCGACATTGGCGTGGTGAGCAACCTGGCCACCGGCGCCGGCACGCCGGTGAAGCTCGATGTCGGCAGCATCAGTGCGCTGGGCACCACCGGCAGCAACCGCGTGGTCTCGGTGAACAACATCGGCACCGGCACGCTGAGCCTGGGCGGCAGCGCGCTGTCGCTGGGCAGCGGCAGCTCGGCCTATGTGGCCACCGCAGGCGACCTGGACGCCAGCGCCGGCATCCACCTTTCTGGCGGCAACCTGGCGCTGACGGCGGGCGGCACGCTGGTGCTGCCAACCTCCGCCATCACCACCACCGGCGCGGTGCGCCTGAGCGGCAGCACCGACGTCATCACCTCCGGCAACGGCCGCAACCTGCAGGTCAACGCCAGCAGCCTGGTGCTGCGCAGCGGCGCGGCAGGCGGCAGCACGCAGCTGACGACCGCCGTGGGCAGCCTGGACGCACAGCTCACCGGCACCGGCGCGTTGACGGTCAACAACACCGGCACGCTAGCCAGCACCACGCTTGCCACGACCAACGGCGACATCAGCGCCAGCAGCAGCAACGGCCTGAGCGCCAGCTCGGTCGTGGCAGGCGGCACCAGCCGCACCGTATCGCTGACGGCGGGCAATGGCGACCTGACGGTGGCCACGGTGAATGCCGGCAGCAACGGCACGATCAACCTGACGGCCAGCCACGGCGCACTGACCAGCGGCGCGGCCACGCTGACCAGCCACACGCTGAACCTGGCCAGCGCCAACGGCATCGGCAGCGCGGGCCAAACCTTCGGCACCAGCGCCGCGCTGGTCTCGGCCCAGGTCAGCGGCACGGGCGACATCTGGCTGGCGCCGACCGCTGCGGTCACGCTGGGCCAGCTCAGCACCGCCGACGGCAGCATCTCGGTGGCCGGTAGCGGCAACATCACCAGCGCCACCGGCCTTTCGGCCGGCAACGGCGGCAGCCTGTCGCTCACCAGCACCGGCGGCGATGTGAGCGTGGCCCATGCGATCACGCAGGCCGGCAACGTGACGCTGCAGGGCCAGCACATCAGCGTGCAGGGCGTGAGCAGCAGCGGCGCGCAAAGCTACACCGGCACCACCACGCTGAACGGCGACCTCAGCGGCAGCGCGATTGCGCTGCATGGCAGCACCACGCTGGCCGGCGACCGCAGCCTGCTGGCCCGCAGCGGCGCGCTGGTGCTGGACGGCACGCTGACCGCAGGCGGCTTCGCGGCCAGCCTGCAAGGCAGCACGGTAAGCCTGGGCGACAGCCTCACCAACCTGGCTTCGCTGACGGTGAGCGGCGCCACCACACTGTCCGCCGACACCAGCATCACGACGAACAATGGCGCAATCAGCTTCGCCGGCAGCCTGGACGGCGCGCATGCGCTGACGGTCAATGCCGGCAGCGGCCTCACGACGCTGGCCAGCGTGGGTGGCAACACCGCGCTGAGCACGCTGACGGTCAACGGCGCTGCGCAGCTGGGCGGCAATGTCAGCACCAGCGGCGCTCAGCACTATGCCGGCGCGGTCACGCTGGCCTCTGCCAGCACCTTGAGCGGGCAAGGCGTGGCCTTTGACAGCAGCATCAACGGGGCGCAAGCGCTGACGGTCAACGCCGGCAGCGGCGATGCGAGTTTCGCCAGCGCCGTCGGCCAGACCACCGGCCTGGGCGCACTGACGGTCAACAGCAGCGGCGCCACCACCTTCGCCAGCACCGTGCAGGCCGCTTCGGTCAGCACCGATGCAGCGGGCACGCTGGCGCTGAATGGCGGCTCGGTCAACACCACAGGCACGCAAAGCTGGGGCGAGCGCGCGGTGCTGGGCGCAGACACCACGCTCACTGGCAGCAGCATCAACCTGGCAGCCGGGGCCGATGGCGCGCACCAGCTGAACATCGCGGGCGAGGCCACGCTGGGCGAGCTGGGCACCCAGCAGGCGCTGGCCGGCCTGTCGATCAGCGGCGCGGCCACGCTGCTGGGCGGCAGCATCCACACCGTTGGCTCGCAGACCTATGGCGGCAGCGTCACGCTGACGGCCGACCAGTCGCTGCAAACAGAGGGGGGCGACGTCACCCTGGCAGCCGCCAACGCGGCCAGCGCCAGCCGGAACCGCGGCCCTGGCATCGCCTCGGTCGACGGCACCGCGGCGCTGACGATCAGCACCGGCAGCGGCGCGATCACGCTGGCCGGCCCGGTCGGCCAGGCCACCCGCCTGGGCGCGCTGCAGCTGGACAGCAGCGGCGCCACCACGCTGGGCGGCGCCGTGCAGGCGGCATCGGTCAGCACCGACGCGGCCGGCACGCTGGCGCTGAACGGCGGCTCGGTCGACACCACCGGCGCGCAAAGCTGGGGCGAACGCGCAGTGCTGGGCGCCGACACCACGCTCACCGGCAGCAGCGTCAACCTGGCAGCCGGCGCCGATGGCGCGCACCAGCTGAACATCGTGGGCGACGCCAGCCTTGGCGCGCTGGGCGCCCAGCAGGCGCTGGCCGGCCTGGCCGTCAGCGGCAGCAGCGCGCTGGGTGGCGATGTCACAACGCTGGGTGACCAGCAGTACGCAGGCGCCGTCCAGCTGGCTGGCGACACCGTGCTGCACAGCAGCGCGGGCGGGCTGACCCTGGGCTCGACCGTGGACAGCACCAGCCACGCCAACCTGACGCTGAGCAGCGACGCAGGCGCGATTGCGCTGGGCGGCGCGGTGGGCGCCAGCAGCGTGCTGGGCGCGCTGACGGTGCATGCCGGCACCACGCTGGACTTCTCCGGCAACGTGCATGCCGACCAGGTCAGCGTCAACACCGGTGGGCTGACGCGTTTCCTCGGCACGCTCACGGCCGATGGCGCAGGTGGCCTGAACCTGAGCAGCGGCAGCCTGAGCTTCGCCCAGGCGGTCACGGCCACCAATGGCGCGCTCGCGCTGGTCAACACCGACAGCGCCGGCACCGCAAGCTTTGCCTCGCAGGCCAACGTGCAGGCCGCCACCGGCTTCACGCAGAGCGGCGGCGCAGGCATCGTGCTGCCGGCCTCGGTGCGGGTGGCCAAGGGGCCGATCACGCTCGCGGCGCCGGCCAGCCTGCCCAGCGGCGAAGCGCTGATCGAAACCGAAGGCACGATCACCATCAGCGGCCTCAGCGGCCCGGCCACGCACCTGACGCTGGCCGCCGGCCACGGCCCGGTGGCTGGCAGCGGCCTGCCCTACAGCAGCACGGCCGGTGCCTTGCTGATCGGCCTGGACGACGGCAACAGCGCGCACCAGATCGACGTCGCCAGCCTGACGGTGACCGACGCCACCTCGGCCACCCTCTTCGGCCGCGTCAATGGCAAGGGCGGCGCGGTCGTGGCCTCGATGATAGACAGCGCGCTGGTCAACGCACCGTACTTCATCAATGGCACGCCCTGGGGCCCGGTGGAGGTCATCAACCGGCTGGTGGCCACCACGGTGCCGGTCAGCGTGGTGCCCAGCACGCCGGGCGCCAATTCGCTGTTCACCCAGGTGGTGACCAGCGCCGGCCTGGCGCCGAACGCGCTGGGCGTGTACGCCGCGCCGCAGGTGCTGACGCTGAGCGCCGCCCTCTCGCCTAACCTGCTGCCAGGCCTGCCCGGCAACGGCAACGCAGAGAACGGCGGCGGCAACACCGACGAAGAAAAGAAGAAGAAGCCATGACGCAACACGCTGCAGCCGCATCGCTGCCCCTGCTCTACCGCCAGCCCCGGGTGCTGCAGCCCGGCCTGCACAGCGGCCTGGGCTTCGCCGGCAACGGCCTCTACGGCTTTGCCGCCGAGGCCAATGCCGTGCCGCTGTTGGCGGCCGAGATGGCCGCCACCGGCCGCCGGCTGCCCATCGTCTTCACCGGGGACGCCTTGCCGCAGGCCAGCGCAGTGCTGGGCCTGCGCGCGCGGCAGAACCTGTGCGTGGACGCCGGCGGCCGCTGGCTGGCCGGCCCGCATGTGCCGGCCTACCTGCGCCGCTACCCCTTCATCTTCCTGGAGGACAGTGCACGCCAGGAACTCACGCTGTGCATTGACGAAGCCGCCACCGTGGCGGTCGGCGCCGATGCGCCCGCGCTCTTCGACAGCGAAGGCCAACCCACCGCGATGACCCGCAGCGCACTGGCCTTCTGCCGCGACTACCAGGCCCATCACCTGCTGACGCAGGCCTTCTGCCAGGCCGTGGCCGACGCCGGCCTGCTGGTGGACCGGCATGCCGACATCACGCTGCACGACGGCCGCCCCCTGCGCCTGGACGGCTTCCAGGTCATCGACGAAGCCCGCTTCAACCAGCTGCCGGCGGAGACGCTGGCGCAGTGGCGCGACAAGGGCTGGCTGGCCCCGGTCTACGCCCACCTGCAGTCGCTGGACAACTGGCGCACGCTGATCGACCTGGCACGTGAGGCCGCGCCACCCATCCCTGGCCTGCCCGCCGGCACCATGCGTCATTGACCCTCATTCTCTTGATTGGGAGGATTTCCCAATTCATGGAATTTGTTCCACAATCGGGAAATGGCGATCAATTCTGAGAACCCACCTGACACCACGACCGAGGACACGCTGGACCAGCGCCTGTCCGAACGCCTGGCCAGCCTGCGCCAGCGCCAGCAATGGTCACTGGACGACCTGGCCCAGCGCACCGGCATCAGCCGGGCGACGCTGTCGCGCCTGGAGCGTGGCGAAACCAGCCCGAGCGCCAGCCTGCTGAACCGGCTGTGCGCGGCTTACGGGCTGCCGATGTCGCGCCTGCTGGCCGAGCTGGAAAACGCGCCGGTGCGGCCACTGCCGCGCAGCGAGCAAGCCTTGTGGGTGGACCCGGAGACGGGTTTCCGGCGCCGCATGGTCTCGCCGCCCGGCGCGGGCTTTGTCGGCGAGCTGATCGAGGGCGAGCTGCCGCCCGGCGCCAGCGTGCTGTACGAGCAACCCAGCGTGCAGGGGCTGGAGCACCACCTGTGGCTGCAGTCCGGCGGCCTGACGCTGACGCTGCAGGACCAGGCCCACCCGCTGCAGCCCGGCGACAGCCTGCGCTACCGCCTGTGGGGCAGCTCGCGCTTCCAGTCCACCGGCAGCGAGCCGGCCCACTACCTGATCGCGATCTGCCATGTCAGCAGCTGAAGTCACCCGCATCGAAGCCTGGCCGGCGGAACTGACGCCCGTGCAACTGGACCAGCTTGCAGCCTTGCTGCAGTCCAGCGTGGCCGCCGGCGCCAGCATCGGCTGGGTCAACACGCCAGGCGAAGAAACTGCGCTCGCCTTCTGGTGCAACTGCAGCCAGGCGGCGGCGCGCGGCGAGCGCAGCGGCTGGTGGGCGCTTCAGCAGGGCCGCGTGGTCGGCAGCGTGCAGGTCGTCTGGCAACAGCCGGAGAACGGCGCGCACCGGGTGGACCTGGTCAAGCTGATGGTGCATCCGGAGGCCCGCCGCGCCGGCATCGCCAGCCGGCTGATGGACGCCGCCGAAGCCGAGGTGGCCCGCCGCGGCCGGCGCCTGATCGTGCTGGACACCTGGCGCGCCAGCCCCGCCGAAGGTCTGTACTGGCAGCGCGGCTACCAGCGCTGCGGTTTCATCCCGGACTACGCCAAGACGGCCGAAGGCGGCGCAGGGGCGACACGCGTGATGTTCAAGCGCCTGGGCACCGCCGGGCTGCAGGTCCGCCCCAGCACACCGGAGGCGCCCGAAGCACAAGCGCTGCTCGACGCCCTCTCCGCAGAATTGCTGCGCAAGTACGGCTCAGACGGCCGCGCCGGCCTGGCCGACTGGTCGCCCACCAGCAGCGCCTTCGCCCTCGCCTGGAATGGCGAAGGCAAGGCCATCGGCTGCGGCGCCTTCCGCCCGCTCCTGTTGCCCGCAGCAGAAGGGCCGACCCGCTGCGCGGAGATCAAGCGCATGTACGCCAGCGAATCCAGCCGCGGCATCGGCCAAGCCGTCCTGGCCTGGTTGAGCCACGAAGCCTGGACCCAAGGCTTCCGCGAACTGCGCCTCGAAACCCGCCGCGCGAACACACGGGCGCTGCGGTTTTATGCGGCGCGGGGGTTCACCGAATGCGCGCCATGGGGGCGATATGTCGGGCGGGCGGAATCGGTGTGCCTGGGATTGGCGCTGGACGATTGAGGCGCCAAACCGGTCCACGCCTTGGCGTGCCGCCGATCACTTATCTGTCAGCGCGAGACAGCGTCTTCCGGATTCAGCGTCAGCTCGGCGCGCTCCTGCGGCGTCTTGGCCAGCCAGGTCTTCCAGCCATCGGCTTGGCTCTCGGCCACGCGGTCCTTCCACCGCTCGAAGTATTCGTCGCTGGCGGGTGTCTTGTCGACAAAGCGCGTTTCAGCCAGCCAGTTCGCGAAGGCCTTGTTCTGCACGGTGTAGTCGGAACTGCCGGCTGGCCGCAGCGGACGCAGCTGGAAGCCATTGGCATAGATGAAGCGAACCAGCACGTAGTAGCGCTTGCCTGCTTCCACGTTCACATCCAGGTAGTGCCCCACGCCAGGCTGGGTGGCCATCAGTAGGTGATGGCCGGGCTTGAACAGCACGACAGCCTTGCTGTGCGCACCGGTAGTGGCCAACAGCGAACGCTTGTCGCCATCCACTTCGAAGATGCCCACGGGAATCAAGCCCTGGATGGCGTTGATCGGCTCCACGAAGACGATCTGCGCCTGATCAGGCGGCGGCGGTGCCAGGGTCTGGCTGGCAGACTCGACAAAGCGCGGCTTGGGCGGCGGCTCGCTGGCGCAGCCTCCCAAGACCACCAGCAGCACGGACAACAACAACGGACGCAAGTTCAAGAAGACCTCCAAGGACAAAGAAACAATTGGGTGAACGGAATGGATGTGAGCCCAAGCGGACATGACATGGCCAGGACTCGCCGCAAGACGACACGCGAATCAGCGACCGTGGCTGCCGACCTCAGCGCTGGCCCGTGGTCTTCTTCAAGGCTTCGCGCAGCACCATCACGCCCTTGACGATGAAGAAGATCGCCAGCGCGTGGAAGCCGGCAGGCATCCAGTCTTCGAAGCGGAGGTAGATCAGCGCGTCCAGCGCATAGACGGCGGTGCCCATATAGAAGGCCCAGAGCTGGCCGCGTTGGGCCAGCAGGCCGATCAGCGCGAAGAAGGCCAGCACAGAGGCGTCGATGCCAAAGCCGATCAGCTTGTTCGACGCGAACACCGCGTCGGACATGGCGGTGATGCCCAATCCCATCACGAAGCTGGTGTTGGCCTCCGTTTGGGACATCACGGTGTTGACCAGCGACAGCCCGGCGATCCACCAGAACCAGCGTGCAGCGGACCGCACGACCGGCAGTGACGCGGCCAACTCACGGGGCGACAAGGCGACGGCCGTGGGCTGCGGCGACGAAACGGATTCATCCATGGAAACTCCCTCCTGATGCGGCCCCGGCTGAGCCCTGCTTTTATGAAGACCGACGGCGGTCGAAGAGACAGCGCCGTGTGTCCCAACAGTTTAAAGGCGCCGTGTACAAGCCTCAGGTGCCGAGCCGGCAAAAGACAAATCGGTCTTCCGGGCTCCAGAGGTGATCGGCGCCGGACCGGTAGCCGCGCAGCCAAAGCACGCCGTCGATCCGCCGCAGGTAGAAGCCTTTGGGCGTGTCGTCATCTTCGGTAATCGGCAGCGACGCCACCGTCAGCGAGCCCGGTGGCGCGCGGTGCTGCGTGACCGGCTGCCCGACAAAGCCTTCGGCCTGGTCGAGGAACTGGAGCCGGAGATGCGGACCAAGTTCAAGCGGGCACGGCGTCAGGCCTTGGCTCATCGCTCGCTCGATCACTTGCGCCCAGGTCGCCCCCTCGGCGAAGCCCAATTCGGCAACGGCAAGCTCGACGACCTCCCGCAGCGAAGTCACCGCAGAGGTCGTGAAACGCTCGTCTGCAAAGAGCGATTTGCCGGCTTCGTTGAGCGCCACACCTGCGGCCTCGAGCTGGGCCAGCAGTTCGGCCTTGCTCGCGCCACCCACCCTGACTTGTCGCAATGCGGCTCCCTCCCGTCTTCGACTGGCGCTCGTTTTATCGAGCGAGCCGGCCTCCGTCAAGTCGACGCGAAGCCCGCCCCAACAGAAGAAGGCTGGCAGATCGATTCAGACATTGAACGGCAAGAAATGAGCTCGTTCATGCGCTGCCGCAAACCCCAGCACGTATTTGCCTTGCATGGCGAATGTCGGCGGCGCCGAGGCCGAATGTTCCCTGCCAGCAACACCGTGCCCAACACCTCGCATGGCGTCGCAGCCACAATGCCGGCCGGATCTGGGGTTGATTTCATCGAAAGCGCCGAATGCCATTTTCCCGCCGCCTGTCCAGGCTGCTGCACGCAGGCCTGTTGTCATGTTCCGCCATGCTGTTGTCCGCCGCGCCGCTGGCCCGTGCCAGTGACATCCTGATCGGCCAGTCGGCCGAGCTTTCGGGGGAGGCTTCCGCCAAGGACAACGTGGAAGGCGCGGAAGCGTATTTCCGGGCCGTCAATGCGCGCGGCGGGGTCAACGGCAGCAAGATCCGCCTGATTTCGCTGGACGACAAGCGCGACCCGAAACTCGCGGTGGAGAACACCAAGACGCTGATCGACGACAAGAACGTCATCGCGCTGTTCAGCTACCGCTCCACGCCCACGGTGCAGGCCGTGCTGCCGATGGTGCAGGAACGCAAGATTCCGTTGGTGGCCCCGATCACCGGTGCGGCGGCATTGCGCAAGCCAGGCAACGACTACGTCTACAACCTGCGCGCCAGCTACGCCGACGAGGCGGCCAAGATCGTGCAGCAGATCGGCACCATGGGCATCAGCCGGGTGGCGGTGTTCTTCCAGGAAGACGCATTTGGCAAGGAAGTTCGCGACCACTTCGAGACAGCCATCAAGTCGCAGAAGATGACTGAGGTCGCTTCGGCAAGCTTCAACCGGCAGGACATGCAGGTGGCGCCTGCCGTTGCGAAGATTGCCGCGGCCGAGCCACAGGCCGTGCTGATGGCCTGCACGCCCAAGGGCTGCGCGCTGTTCATCCGCGCGATGCGGGCCAGAGGGTCCCACCCGCAGTTCATTGCCGTGTCCAACGTCAACGGCCAGGAGTTCTTCACCGAGCTGGCCAGCGAGTGCCGCGGCGTGGCGATCTCGCAGGTGGTGCCGCACCCGACCAACATCGGCGTGGCCGTGGTCAACGAGTTCCAGGCATCGCGCAAAGGCATGGAATCGCCGCCACCGGTCAATTTCGCGGCCATGGAAGGCTTCCTGAACGCCAAGCTGCTGGTCGAAGGCCTCAAGCGGGCCGGCCCCAATCCCACGTCGGCCAAGCTGGCCGCGGCGCTGGACAGCTTCCGCGACCTGGACCTCGGCGGCGTGCGCGTGGGCTTTTCGCCGCAGGAGCGCGCGGGTCCGCGCTTTGTTGAACTGACGGTGCTGACGGAGGACTGCAAGGTCCGGCGCTGAGCCTGCCGCCGAGGCTGCGGGTCAAGCAGGCGGCCTCTTCGGCCGCTCGTCCAGCACCCGCCGCACCAGCGCCGGCAGCTGCTCCACGCTGAACTCCTTCTGCAGCAGCGCCTTCACGCCGGCCTCCCTGGCCGCCTGCCGCACTTCGTCGGACAGGTAGCCTGAGCTGATGACGACCGGCAGTTCGGGACGCAGTTCGGCGCTGGCCTGGGCGAGTTCCAGGCCCGAGAGTTCGGGCATGTTGAAGTCGCTGAGCAGCAGGTCGTAGGCCGCAGCGTTGTGCCGCAGTTCGGTCAGCGCGGCAGGCGACTGCTCGAACAAGGTGACGCGGTAGCCGGCGGTTTGCAGCAGGCGTTCGACGATCAGGCCGATCGCAGGATCGTCGTCGACCACCAGCACGTGTTCGCCCTGGCCGGCGGTGCCGGCAGGCGCCGGGGCTGGCGCACTGGGCGGCTGCGCGACGGGTTCATCGGCCAGTGGCAGGTAGAGCGTGAAGCAGCTGCCAGCGCCGGGGCTGCTGTCGACCGTGATGCTGCCGCGGTGGGTGGCCACGATGCCGTGCACCACGGCCAGGCCCAGGCCGGTGCCGTGGCCCACGCCCTTGGTGGTGAAGAAGGGCTCGAACAGGCGCGCCAGCGTGTCGGCCGACATGCCGCAGCCGTCGTCGCTCACCCAGAGCCTAGCGTAGTCGCCGGGCGCCAGGCCAGCCAGGCGCTCGGGCAGCGGCGCGCTGAGGGACTGCGCGGCCAGGCCGATCTCGATGCGGCCGCTGTTGCGCCCGTTGCCGCGGCCATTCATCGCGTGCCAGGCGTTGGTGCAGAGGTTCATCAGCACCTGCTGGATCTGCGTCGCGTCGGCTCGCACCGGCAGTGGGGTGCTGCTGAGCACCAGCTCCAGCTGCACGCCGGCCGGCAGCGTGGCGCGCAACAGCCTGGCGGCCTCTTCGACCAGCGGCTGCAACGGCTGGCTCAGCAGCGCAGGCGCCTGCTGGCGGCTGAAGGCCAGGATCTGCTGCACCAGGCTGCGCGCGCGGCTGCCGGACTCCTCGATGCGGCCCAGGCATTCATGAAGGCCCCCAGGGCTGGGCTGCTCCCCGCCCGCCCCCCGAGGGGGATCAGGAAACTTGGGGCGGCCCGGCGTTTCCTGGGCGGCGACCGCTTCGCCTTTCGCCATGGTGGCGAGCTGCTGGCGGGCCAGCGCGACATTGCCGAGGATGGCGGCCAGGATGTTGTTGAAATCGTGCGCGATGCCGCCGGCCAGCGTGCCGATGGCTTCGAGCTTCTGCGACTCGCGCAGCTGCGCCTCCAGCCTGGCCTGCTCGCGCTCGGCCTGCTTGCGCGCGGTGATGTCGCTGACCATCGCCAGCGCCCCCGGCGGCTGGCCGGCCGCGGCCGGAATGCAGCTGAACGACAGCTCGGCCCACAGCAGCTGACCATCGGCTCGGCGCAGGCAGAGCTCGCACTGCAGCGTGGGCAAGGCGGCGGCCGGGCCCGTCTGGTCGCCGCCAGGGGCGGGCGCGCCTTCGTGCAGCCACGGCAGCTGTGGCAATGGCGGGCTGTCGGCCGCGAGAAAGTCGCCCAGCGGCTGGCCTTGCAGTGCGCGCAGCGGCCAGCCCAGCATCAAGGCCAGGCGTGGGTTGGCAAAGCTGGTGCGGCCTTCGGCGTCCAGCATCCAGATGCCTTCGCTGGTGGTCTCGACGATGCGGCGGTAGCGCGCCTCGCTCTCGCGCAGCTCGCCGGTGGCAAAACGCGCCAGCCGCAGCGCCTGGGCGCGGCCGCGCTGCAGCTGCGAGGTGAGCACCGCCAGCAACAGGCTCAGGACCAGGCCGGCGGCGGCGATGGCGCGGGTGGCGCCGCCGCCCATGCGGCGCTCGAACTCGGGCTCGCTGCGCACCACCAGGGTCCAGCTGCGGCCGGCCAGCGCAAGGTATTCCTGGGCTTCCATCGGCGCGCTGCCGTCGTCCTCCGGTGGCGCGCTGGCGGCCACGGCGTCGCTACCCTCGTCGGGCTGGCTGCCGCTGGCCTGGTACATCAGTGCGCCGGGCTCGGGTGTCACGCCTTCGTAGAGGCTCAAGCCCAGGCCGGGCACACGCTCGCCGTACAGGCTGGACATCATGTCCTCGACCGAAAACGTGGCCCAGACCCAGCCCACCAGCCGCGCCTGCCGGGCGGCCGGCGCCAGGCCCAGGCCGGGCGTGGCCAGCCCGCCGTCCTGCCGGGAGCCCGCTTCGCCGCGGTAGACCGGCAGGAACATCAGGAAGCCGCTGCCGGTCGGATGGCCCGCGCGCGGCACCAGTGCCACGCGGCCGCTGAGCGCAACCTGGCCGGCGTCACGCGCCTGCAGCATGGCCGGGCGCAGCTGCGGGTCCAGCCAGGGGTTGCCGGCGAAATGGCCAGGGTCGCCCGGCTGGCCGGGAGCTGACAGGCGCGTGCCAGCGAGCTCGGCCGGCACACCCGGCGCCGGGTGATAGGCCAGCGCGCGCAAGCCAGTGTGATTGCTGCCCGCCAGCAGCGAATCCATGTAGCGCTCGAATTCGGGCGGGCTCAGCGGGCCCTTCGCGGCCAGCAGGCCTTGCGCGCCACGCAGCATCTGCTCGTAGCTGGCCAGGCGCTGGTCGATGCGGCCGCTGAGTTGGCGCAGCGAGGCATGGAAGGCCGACTGCAGCAGCTCGCGCCTGACCTGGTATTCATGCCGCCACAGCCAGCCGGTGACCGCCAGCGACAGCACGCCGACGAACAGCGGCAGCCAGCCGGCGCGCAGCCACCAGGCCTGCGCGGCGTCGCCGCGCGGCCGCTGACCCAGCCAATGGCTGGCGCGTCGGAACCAGCGGGACAGCGAGGGCGGCGGCATCGGGTGGGCGGCTCAGAACTGGGTCAGGCTGCGCGCCATGTCGGGCTTGAAATACTTCTCGAAGATGCGCTGCACCGTGCCGTCGACCCGCATCTCGTCCACCAGCGCGCGCCAGGCGGCCTGCTCGGCGGCGGACAGCGCGCGACGCGACATGATGAGCCCATGCGGCACCGGCGGGTCGCCGAAGGACAGCAGCGTGGTCTGCTCGCGCAAGCGGCCGCCCTCGACCATCGGGAAGTCGAAGGGCTCGATGATCAGCGCCTGCACCCGGTTGGCCAGCAGGATCTCGTACAGCGGATCCAGCCCGGTGGCATAGCTGACGCGCCCGTCGGCAGCCAGCCCGTCCATCAGTTCGTTGGCCTGCGGGCTGTAGCGGAAGCTGCGGATGGCGCCCAGCCGCAGCCGGTCGTTGCGCTCGAACTCGGCAATGCTGCGCACATGCGCGTCCTTGCGCACCAGCAGGTGGTAGGGGTTGGCGAAATACCAGGCGAAGGCGGCGTACTTGTCTCGGGCTTCATTGGTGATGCCCGAGAGGCTGAAGTCCAGCGAACCGGCCTCGATCAGCTGCCAGATGCGGGCCCGCGGCATCACCGAGACGCTGATGCGGCAGCCGCTGCGGCGCGCCAGCTCGGTGGCCATGTCCTGGTCGATGCCCTGGCCGGTCTGGGCCGAATACAACAGGCCGTGCTCGTGCAGCGCCAGGCTGTAGCTGCGGTTGCAGTCCGGCTTGGCCGGGCGGCCGGCTACCGGGGCCACGGCAGGCGCGGCGGCGGACGCGGCGGGGCCTGGTTCACCCGCGGGCTGCCCTGCGGCCCAGGCGCTGCCTGCAAAGGCCAGCGCTATCCCGCCAAGCCAAAAGCCCACCCCCTGGTGCCACCCTGCCCGGCGCTGGCATGGCCGATCCTGCTGCTGCCTCACCTGCACGCCCTCCGCAATGCTGCGCCCGACTTTATGCCAGCCAGGGCCGCACCAACAGGGGGCGATCGTGTGAATAAGTCAGGTTCATCGGGTGCTTCATTGGCCGATGGCGGCACTCAACGCATCGTCCAGCACCTCAACCCAGTGCCGCACCGGCCGCGCGCTGGTTGCGCCCAGGTGCTGGATGCAGCCGATGTTGCCGGAGACGATGGTGTCGCCCGGCGCACCGGCCAGGGCCTTGAGCTTGCGCTCGCGCAGTTGGCCAGACAGTTCGGGCTGCAGGATGGCGTAGGTGCCGGCCGAGCCGCAGCACAGGTGGCTGTCCACCGGCGCGGTGCGCAGGTCGAAGCCCAGCGCGGCCAGGTGGGTTTCCACGCCGCCACGCAGCTGCTGGCCATGCTGCAGCGTGCAAGGCGGGTGGTAGGCCAGCGGCACCGGCTTGCCGGCCGCCTGCTGCTCGCGCGTGAGCCGGCCTTGCAGCAGCGGCTGCAGCCGAGGCACCAGGTCCGGCAGCAGCTCGCTGAGGTCACGTGTCAGCGCGCTGATGCGCGCGCCCTTGTCGGCGTAGTCGGCGTCGCGGGCCAGCGCGTGGCCGTATTCCTTGACCGTGACGCCGCAGCCGCTGGCATTCATCACGATGGCTTCGACCTTGCTGTCCCCGCCCAAACCCTCGACCAGCGGCCACCAGGCGTCGATGTTGCGGCGCATGTCGTTCAGGCCGCCCTCGTGGTCGTTCAGGTGGCTGCGGATCGCGCCGCAGCAGCCGGCCTCGTCGGCCACCACGGTCTGGATGCCGGCGGCGTCCAGCACGCGGGCCGTGGCCGAATTGATGTTGGGCATCAGCCCAGGCTGCACGCAGCCCATCAGCATCAGCACCTTGCGCGGGTGCTGGCGCGTGGGCCAGCGGTGGGCCTGCGGGCCGGCGCGCGGCGGCACCTTGGCCTTCAGCGCAGCCGGCAGCAGCGGGCGCACCAGCCGGCCAACGGCCAGCGCGGGGCCGAAAGCCGGCGAGGTCAGCCCTTCCTTGAGCAGCCAGCGCAGCGCACGCTGGCCCGCCGGCCGCTCGACCTTCTGCTCGACGATGCGCCGGCCGATGTCCACCAGGTTGCCGTATTGCACGCCGCTCGGGCAGGTGGTCTCGCAGTTGCGGCAGGTCAGGCAGCGGTCCAGGTGGGTCTGCGTGGCCGTGGTCACCGGCGCACCTTCGAGTACCTGTTTCATCAGGTAGATACGGCCCCGCGGCCCGTCCAGCTCGTCGCCCAGCAGTTGGTAGGTCGGGCAGGTGGCGGTGCAGAAGCCGCAGTGCACGCAGCTGCGCAGGATGGCCTCGGCAGCCTCGCCGTCTGGCGTGCCGGCGAATTCGGGAGCTAAGTGGGTTTGCATCGGTCGTTCAAAGCTGCGGATGAAGACGCTCGCGGTTGAAGATGCGCTGCGGGTCGAAGGCGGCCTTGAGCTGCTGGTGCAGCCGCAGCAGCGGGGCCGACAAGGGCGCAAAGATGGCGCCGTCGTCCGGTGCCGCGGTGCCTGCGCCGCGGCGGTACAGCGTGGCATGGCCGCGCGCGGCCAGCGCCGCTTCGCGCACCCGCCCGGCCGGCTCGCGGCTCAGCAGCCAGCGCCGGCCGCCGCCCCATTCCAGCAGCGTCTCGCCGGCCACCTCCAGCCGCGGCGCCGTCGGCGCCACCGACAGCTGCCACAACGAAAAGCCTGTGGACTCGCCGTCACCCGCCGCCAGGACGGCCTCGGCGTGCAGGAAAAATTCGTCGCGCTGGTCACGCAGGCCGGCCCAGAAACCCGCGGCCAGCGGCGGCGGAATGGCCTCGCCGCCCAGCAGCCGTGCGGCCGAGGCCACCGCCGCCTCGGCGCCCGCCAGGCGCAGCACCAGGATGCCGTCCCACCAGGCGCTGGCCTGCAGCGGCAGCGGCTGGCCGGCCCATTCGTTGAGGTGGCGCAGCGCGTTGGCCTGGTCCATGTCGAAGCGCAGCGTGCGCGTGGCGGGCGGGCGCGGCAAGACCTTCAGCGAGACCTCGCAGATCACGCCCAGCACGCCCATGGAGCCGGCCAGCAGGCGCGACACGTCATAGCCGGCGACGTTTTTCATCACCGTGCCGCCAAAGCGCAGCAGCTCGCCGCGGCCGTTCAGCAGGCAGGCGCCCAGCACGTGGTCGCGCACCGAGCCTGCCGCCGCACGCGCCGGGCCGGCCAGGCCCGAGGCGACCATGCCGCCGACCGTGCCGCCCAGCGGCTGGCCGGCGCCATCGCGCCCCAGCCGCGGCGGCTCGAACGGCAGGCACTGGCCGTGTTCGGCCAGCGCCGCTTCCAGCTCGTCCAGCGGCGTGCCGGCGCGCGCGGTCACCACCAGCTCGGTCGGCTCGTACGAGGTGATGCCGCGCAGCGGCCGCAGGTCCAGCGGCTCGCCCAGCAGCGGGCCGCCGAGAAAGTCCTTGCTGCCGCTGCCGCGCAGGCACAGCGCGCGCTCGTGCGCCGCCGCCTCGCGCACCACGTCCAGGATGCGGCGCAGCGCCGGCTCGATGGCCGGCACGCTTGGGGCGCCCGCCTCGGCCGAGATTGACGCGCCGAGAGCAATCTCGGTGCTGGCTTCGACGGCGGCCGGCAGGTCACGCGGCACCGCATCCGCTGCCGGGCCGGTGGCTTGGTTCATCTCTGTCGATGAGGGCTCGCTCATCAGAAGCGCTCCAGTTCCGGAAAGGCCAGCAAGCCCTTGCGCACATGCATGCGGCCGTATTCGGCACAACGGTGCAGCGAGGGGATGACCTTGCCGGGGTTCAGCACGCCAGCCGGATCGAAGGCCGCCTTGAGGCGCAGCATCTGCTCGCGCTCCTCGGGGCTGAACTGCACGCACATCGAGTTCAGCTTCTCGACGCCCACGCCGTGCTCGCCGCTGACCGTGCCGCCCATCGCCACGCTGGTCTCCAGGATGTCGGCGCCGAACTGTTCGCAGCGGTGCAACTGGTCCGGGTCGTTGGCATCGAACAGGATCAGCGGGTGCAGGTTGCCGTCGCCGGCATGGAAGACGTTGCAGCAGCGCAAGCGGTACTTCTTTTCCATCCCGGCAATCGCCAGCAGCATGTCGGCCAGGCGCTTGCGCGGAATGGTCGAGTCCATGCACATGTAGTCCGGGCTGATGCGGCCCGAAGCCGGGAAGGCGTTCTTGCGTCCGCTCCAGAACCTCAGGCGCTGGGCCTCGTTCTCGCTGACGGACAGCCGCGTGGCGCCGGCACCGACCAGCACAGCCTTCATTCGCCCAATCTCTTCCTCGACCTCGTCGGGCGTGCCGTCGCTCTCGCACAGCAGGATGGCCGCGGCGTCCAGGTCGTAGCCGGCATGCACGAAGTCCTCCACTGCCGCAGTCATCGGTTTGTCCATCATCTCCAGCCCGGCCGGGATGATGCCGGCGGCAATGATGGCGGCCACCGCGTCGCCCGCATGTCGCACGTCGCCGAAGCTGGCCATGATGCAGCGCGCCAGCTGCGGCTTGGGCGTGAGCTTGACCGTGACCTCGGTGATGACCGCCAGCATGCCCTCGCTGCCAACCACCACGCTCAGCAGGTCCAGACCCGGCGCGTCGAGCGCGTCGCCGCCGAATTCCACCGGCTCGCCCTCGGCGGTGAAGCCGCGCAGCTTCATCACGTTGTGCAGCGTCAGCCCGTATTTCAGGCAGTGCACGCCACCGGAGTTCTCGGCGATGTTGCCGCCGATGGTGCAGGCAATCTGGCTCGACGGATCGGGCGCGTAATACAGCCCGTGCTGCGCCACCGCCTCGCTGATCGCCAGGTTGCGCACGCCGCATTGCACGACCGCCGTGCGGCTGTACTTGTCGATCTGCACGATGCGGTTGAAGCGCGCCAGCCCCAGCGTCACGCCCATTGCATGGGGCATCGCCCCGCCGGAAAGCCCGGTGCCCGCGCCGCGCGCCACCACCGGCACGTTCAGGCCATGGCAGGCCTTGAGCACCGCCGCCACCTGCGCTTCGGTTTCCGGCAGCGCCACCAGCAGCGGCCGCTCGCGGTAGGCCGTCAGCCCATCGCACTCATACGGCACCGTGTCCTCGGCCTGCCACAGCAGCGCATGCGCAGGCAGCAGCGGCTGCAGTGCCGCCACGATCTCGGCCTGCCGGGCACGCCGGTCCGGCCCCGTCCCGGCAAGAACCCCATCGGTCACAGCTGTCATCGCAAAGCAGCCCCTTGTCAGAGGGCATCAGCAGCAAAAGGCTAGCAGCAGCTGGTCGACACCAGCCTGGTGCCCAGGCGCCCCGCAAAAGGGCGATACCCGACTTTACTGCGCTGGCGCAGGCAGGCCGGTCGAAACAATGCCAACTGAAATCGGGGGAATCCCCGGCGGCGCGGCACTCGGTGGCGAGGGCCTGGCTCAGGCTGCTGTGGTGAACACCGTCAGTACGCCGGTGTAGCCGTAGAGGTCGTGGCCGGCGATTTCGCCGGCGGCGAAGAAGCCGGCCAGCGGCACTTCGCCCAGTGCGTGGCGCACCAGCTGCAGTTCGGCTGAGCTGCCGCCGAACAGGGCGCCGCCGCGGCCGGTGCAGCTGATGTAGACCGCGCCGGCCATGCGCTGGCGGGGGCCGACCAGGCCGCTGGCTTCGAGGTCGTCGCTGCCTTCGACCTCTTCGCGCAGCTCGGCGCAGATGCGCACCAGGTCGCGCCGGGCGGCGTCGGCATCACGCCTGCAGAAGGCCAACTGCATGCCGGGTTGCACAAGGTCGGCCACGGCGACGGCCTGGCGGCCCGGGTCCAGCCCGATCAGGTGGCGCACGCGGGTGTGCTGGCCAAACTGGCCGCCCAGGCCACGCGCCTGCTCGCCAGCGTCGGTCAGGCCTGCCAGCGTGGTGCGCAGGCGCTGCATCAGTGGCTCGGGCGGCGTCAGCGCCACGCCCAGGTCGGCCAGCAGCAGCGGCAGTGCGGGCTGGCCGTCCAGCTGCAGCACCAGGTTGCGGTCGGACTGGGTGACCGTACGCACCGGGCCCAGCGGCACGCAGCCCTGGGTCACGCGTGACAGCAAGGACACCTCTCGGCCAAAAGCCACGCCAGAGAGGCCGCCACGGAACACGCCGTCAGCCAGCTGCAGCGTGTGCACCTGGCGTGCGCTGGACAAGCCGCCAAACAGGTAGCGGCCACCCGTGCGCTCGGCCAGTTCGACCAGCAGCTCGGCCAGCTCGGGCGTGGCCGGGTCGGCATGCACCAGCGCGCTCCAGGCGCCGGTCTGCCAGGTTTCGTCCAGCGGGCGGCGACCGTTGAAAACCTGGAAGCTGGCGGGCGCCAGGTCCAGCATCAGCATCACCAGCGCCGGCTCGTCCTGGTACTCCACGCCACAGGCTGCCACGCCGGTGCCAATGGTGCCGACCACGCTGAGCCCGGGCCAGCGCGCCTGCGCATCGGCCAGCAAGGCCTCGGCCTGGCGTGCGTAGGCTTCGGTCAGGTACATCAGCGCCAAGGTGGGCCGGAACTCGGGCCGCAGCTGACGCTGGGCTTCCAGTTGCGCGGCCACCAGCGCCAGCGCCATGCGGGCGTCGGGGTGGGTGGCATGGGCTTGCAGAAAGCCTGACAAGCCGGTGTCATTCATGGTGGCAATTCATCGTGGGGGAAAACACAAACGGGTTCAATGGCCCGCCCGGCCTTTGCGGACCTTGGCTGCCGGCGCAGGCGCTGCGGCCTTGGGCGCAGCAGGCTTGCGGGCCGCGGCCTTGCGCGGCGCGGCGGTCTTCCTGGCGCCGGCCGCAGGCGCGGGCGTGGTGGCGGCCTGGCGCGGCGTCTCTGCAATCGCCGAAGCAGCGAGTTCACCGAACTGCTTGGTCAGCGCACTCCACCATTGCATCGGGTCCACGACGCCAGGAGGCGGCCCTTCGACCTGCGCAGCAGCCGCAGGTTCGGGCGCAGGCGCCGCCGCAGCCGGTGGCGGCGGTGGTGGTGGCGAGGCAAAAGCGGAAGCGAACGCCGAGGGTGCCGGGCTGGGCGCCGCGGCCTGCGGCTTGAGCATCATCGACTCGCGCAGGTCGGTCATCGAGACGTTCATGGTCTTGAGCGTCGACAGCGTCATGCGCTGCACTTCCAGCGCCTGGATGGTGGTGCCCAGCAGGCGCGCGTTCTGCTCCAGCCAGAACTGCACCGTGCGCAGTTCGTTGATGCGCTTTTCCAGCTCTTCGAGGTTCAGCGTAGGCGCGACCCACTGGCCCATGGCCGGCATCGCGGCACCGGCGTTCTTGACCATGCCTTGCAGGAACTCGAAGCCTGGCACCATCTTCATGAACGAGGGGGTTTCTGACATGGGCGCTGTCTCCTGTTGGTTTCTATTTCGAGGGGGCCGCACGGCCTGACGATGCCGATTCTGCGCCCGGCCCCGGGGGCGCGGTGAAGCTCACCCGCTCGACTTCGTAGCCGCGCGCCTTCAGCAGCGCCGGCAGGCCGTGCGGGCCGATCATGTGCAGGCTGCCAACGGCGACGAAGACGCCACGCGCGCGCTGGTGCAGCCGGGCGATGGCCGCGGCCATCGCCACGTTGCGCTCGTCCAGCAGCTTGCGCATGGCCTGGCGCTGCTCGGCGCTGTTGAGGCAGTCGCACCACTGCGGGTAGGAAGCCAGCGTGGCGTAGTCGCTCGCGGCCCAGGCGTTGACCAACCGACGCAGCGTGCGCTGGGCCTGGCCCTGGGCGAGTTCGTCCAGGCCTTCGCCAACGATGGCGGCGCGCGCCGCGGCGTCGTCGCCCAGCAGCAGCTTGATCTGGCGCTCCGGGGTTTCCAGCGAGTGCACTTTCTTGCCCATGCCATGCGCCATGCCGGCGAGGAAGTTGTCAACGCCCCAGCTCGGGTCCAGGCCTTCGCTGCGCAGCACCAGCGCGGTCAAGGTGGCCACGCGGATCTCCGGCCGCAGGCCTTGCAGCACGCCGCCGAGACAGGCCTGCTGCTCGGCCTTGCCCAGGCGCTCGGCCAGCGCGGCGGGCAACAGCGGGCCGTCGGCCGGCTGGCGGGTCAGCGCGGTCAGGCGCTCGATGATCAGCGGGTCCAGCAGGTCCAGCTCCAGCGCCAGTTCCTGCGAGCCACGCAGCGCAGCCATCACCGCAGGGCCGGGGAACATCCAGTCGCGCTGGGCGACGTGCACGGTGCCGTAGAGCCAGGAGGTGCGGCCATCACGCTTGAGCTTCCACAGCAGGCCATGGTCGCGCGCCTGGGCCATGGCCTGGCGGACTTCCTCGGCGGTGGGCTCGACCGGCGCTGGCGGGCAGGCCGGGTCGACAGGCTGGGACGCCGCTGGCGCAGGCGCCGAGGCGGGCAGCTCGGCGACGGGATCGGCGGCGGGTGCCGGCAAGGCGAAGCACGCGGAAAGCAGCAGGGCGCAGTGAGCCAACAGGCGGCGGATCGGCAAGGGCATGCGCTTATTCCACCTCGGTGACGCTGTGTTCAACGGCGCCGAAGACGCTCAGGCCGTCGCGGCCCTTCAGGTCCACGTACAGCGTGTCGCCGTATTGCGCGAAGGCGGTGCGCACCTCGCCGGCCTGGGCCTCGCGGGCGCGCTGGTCGGCCAGGCAGGCCACGCCCTTGGCCGGGTCCTGGTTGCTGACCGGCCCGCTGCCGACCAGGCTGCCGGCCCCCAGCGGCCGCTGGCGCGCCAGCTGGGCGATGAGCTGGCCGAAGTGGAAGCTCATGTCGCTGCCGGTGTCGCACTGGCCGATCTTGCGGCCGTTCCAGCTGACCTGCAGCGTGGCCGAAACCTTGCCGCCCTGCCAGGCCTCGCCGAGTTCGTCGGGCGTGACGGCGACCGGACCGAAGGCGGTCATCGGCCGGCCCGGCAGCAGGCCGGCACCCGTGGGAGCAGCTTCGCGCCGGCACCAGCTGGTGCTGAGCAGCAGCAGGCGCACGGCGTCCAGGCCTTGCGCGCTGGAGGCACCAGCGGCCACGTCGCCTGTCATCACCGCCAGGCCGGCCTCGAAGTCCAGCCCACCGTCCACGCCAGCGAAGCGCTGCTCCGCGCAGGGCGCGAGGAACTGGTCGCTCGCGGCCGGGGCCAGCAGCGGCTCGCCGAGCAGGGCTTCGGGCAAGGCCTCGCCGCGTTGCGCATGGGCCAGCCGCAAATGCTGCAGGTAGGCCACGCTGCTGGCCCAGTGGTAGGCGCGCGGCAGTGGCGAGAGGCATTTGGCCGGCTCGAACGGGAAGGCATGGCGGGCCTTGCCGTGGTTCAGCGTGATGGCAAGGTCCTGCAGCTGCGGCGACAGGAAGTTCCAGTCGTCCAGCACCTGCTGCAGCCGGCTGGCGATGCCGGTGGCGTAGTGGGCGGTGCTCAGGTCGCGCGAGACGACGACCAGTTGCCCGTCACGCGAGCCGTCTTGGTAGGTGGCGAGTTTCATCAGAATGCGGAAGTGGCGCGACAGTATTGTCCAATGCGCCTGTGACCACGCAGAACGCCCTTCCGCCCTCGCCCGCCGCCCCCCGTCATCGCGGTGTGCTGCTGGGCATCGTGGCCGCCGTGCTGCTGGCGCACGGGCTGCTGTTGCTGGCACCGAACTGGCGCGACTGGCGCTGGACGCCGCCGGTGGTGCCAACGAAGCGCAGCGCCAGCGTCACGCTGGCCGCCGTGCGGCTGCCGCCGCCTATCGCGGCCGCGCCAAGCGCGCAACCGGCCACAAAGCCGAAGCCACCGCCGCAAACCGCGGCCCGGCCGCCTGCCGTGGCCAGCACCGCGGCCTCCGCGGCGCTGGAGACTTCGCCGGACAACATCGCGCAAGAAGGCGCGGAACCCGGCCTGCCGGACATCGGCGGGCTGATGCCGGAACTGCCGACGCTCACGCTGCCGCAGCCTCTGCAACTGCGCTACAGCGCGCAGCGCAACGACGGCCAACCCGGCCAGGCCGAGCTGCTGTGGCAGCCCGATGCACAGGGCGAGCATTACACGCTGCACTGGCAGGTCAGCCTGCCAGGCGGGCGAGGCGAGCAGGACTGGCAGAGCAGCGGCGAGCTGGGTGACCAGGGCTTGCTGCCGGTGCGCATGGTCGAGCGCAAGCGCGGCAAGGACCAGCATGCGGTGAACTTCCAGCGCGAGAAGCAGCTGATCAGCTTCTCCGGCCCCAGCGGCATGCAGCGCCTGATGCCAGGCACGCAGGACAGGGCCAGCTGGCTGCTGCAGCTGCCGATGATCGTGCAGGCGCTCGCGGGGAGCGACAGGCTGGGAGTGGGCGTGGGCACGCTGGTCACGCTGCCGGTGGCCACGGTGCGCGGCGACCTGGACTTCTGGCAGTTCGAGGTGCAGGCCGGCCCGCCGCTGCAGTTGCCGAACCAGGCCCACCCGCTGCCCGCCTGGCGGCTGGTGCGCGAGCCGCAGCGGCCGTATGACCAGCGCATCGAGGTCTGGCTGGCGCGCGAACGCGACATGTTGCCGGCCCAGCTGCGCTTCACCACTGTGCCGGGAGAGAACAGCCTGACGCTGACGCTGCTGGACGGCCTGCCACCGCCAGCCGAGACTTCCGCCTCGGCGCCGCCGCCCGGCCACAGCACCAGCCCTTGAATTCGGCCGGCGGGCCGGCATCTGCAGGGCAAGACCCCCACTGGAGCGCCTTGATGCACATGCTTTACAACTCCGACAGCTTTGCCGTGCTGGAGATCGACGTGGCCGAGCTGGCGAGCGGCACCCAGGCGGGTGAGCCTTCCGACAGCGGCACCAGCGGCTACGAGATCGTCGACAAAGCGGCCCGCAAGGGCGTCTTCCTCGACGGTGAACTGGCCCGTGGTTTCCGCGCCCGCGCCCAGGCACTGGTGCAGGAAGAGGCCGACGAGGACACGCTGGAAGCCTTTGTCGCGACCTACGCCGGCCTGGCCCAGCAGCCGATGGCGCTGCACTGACGCCATCTTGCCGAGCTGAAGGCAGGCCGCCCGGGGCTTGCCGACCCCTCACGGCTGCGCCAAGATCGGCCTCGCCGGGCCGCATGGCCCGTTGCTGCGAGGCAATCCATGGTCGAACGTGTGCCGGAATCCCAGCTGCTGCTGTCGCCAGGCCTGAGCCAGGCGCCGGTGCTGGACCGCATGTGCTCGCATTTCGTGCTCGCGCTCACGCTGGCCCAGGTCAGCCGCTTCCCGCTGCGGCGCGACTGGAGCGCGCTGCTGAGCCTGACGGGCCGCCACCTGGTCTGGCCGCAAGCGGTGCTGCACCGCCTGCGCCGCTTCCTGCAGCGCCGCGGCCTGCCACAAGGCCCCTGGCTGGGCCATGAGCGGCTGGACGACGCCACCTTCCTCGCCCGCCACGGCGCCTGGAACGGCCCGTACGAAGAAGGCACGCTGTTCTTCTACCTGGACGACTACCTCAAGGACACGCCCAAGGACCTGATGGCCGTGCTCAGCGCCACCGCCGACTGGCTGGCGCGCGACCTGCAGAAGCACTCGACCCTGGTGCAGCAGAACATTGCCGCTCTGGGCCAGCTGCTGCAGCTGAACCCGGCCGAGCGCGCGCTGCTGCTGTACGGCACGCTGGCACGCTACCAGCGCGAGCTGCGCGGGCTGCTGCTGGAGTTCAAGGTCTCCAGCGCGCAGGAGGCGCACGCGGCGCTGGCGCGCGTGGCCGGCGTGGACGCACGCGAAGTCGCCGAGGCGCTGCGCGCCGGCTCGCGGCTGGAGCGCATCGGCATGGTCGAGAACCTAATTTCCGAACACAACGTGACCGACCTGGCGGACCTGATGAAGGTCAGCGAACAGCTGCCCACGGTGCTGATGCGCGAATACCGCGGGCCGGACGACCTGATGGCCGTCTTCACCCGCCCGGCCCGCGCCACCGAACTGAAGCCGGCCGACTTCTCCTTCGTGGCCGACGACGTGCAGGTGCTGGCCGGGCTGCTGCGCGAGGCGGTGGCGCAGCACGCGGTGGGCGTCAACATCCTGCTCTACGGGCCACCCGGCACCGGCAAGACCGAGCTGGCCAAGGTTTGCGCCCAGGCTGCCGGGCTGGCGCTGTACGAGGTGGAGCATGCCGACCGCGACGGCAACGCACTCTCAGGCCGGGACCGCTACCGCTCGCTGCAGATCAGCCAGGCCTTCCTGAAGGGCCACGCGCAGGTCGCGCTGCTGTTCGACGAGGTGGAAGACGTGTTCCCGCCGCTGCATGGCGACACCGCGCAGCTGCTGGCCAGGCTGGACGCGGGGGACAGCGCGAGCGCCAGCGTCTCCGGCAAGGCCTGGGTCAACCAGGTACTGGAGAGCAACCCGGTGCCGGTGATCTGGGTGACCAACCGCATCGAGCAGATCGACCCGGCCTTCCGCCGCCGCTACCAGTACCACCTGGAGCTGAATTCGCCACCACCGGGCGCGCGCGAGGCGCTGGTGATGCGTGCGCTGGCAGGATCGAATGTGAGTGCAGACTTCACCGCCAAGCTCGCCAGCCGGCGCGGCCTGACCCCGGCGCAGCTGCGCACCGCCGTGCGTTTTGCACAGCTGGCCGGCGCCGGTGCCCAAAGCCATGCTGCGGCCACCCATGCCGGCCAGCCGACGATGGAATACCTGATCGAGCGCCAGCTGGCGCATGCCGACAAGGCGCTCGGCCACGACGCTGGCGGCGGCCGGCCGGCGCGCAGCATCGTCACCGACTACCAGCTTGGCCTGCTGAACCTGGAAAGCCGCTTCGCACCGGCCGCCATCATCGAGGCGCTGCGCCGCCGCGGCCACGGCGCGCTGTGCTTCTTCGGCCCGCCCGGCAGCGGCAAGACCGCGCTGGCCGAACATCTGGCGGCCGAGCTGGGCAAGCCATTGCTGCAGCGCCAGGCCAGCGACCTGGTCAGCAAATACGTGGGCGAGACCGAGCAGAACCTGGCGCGCATGTTCGAGGAAGCCGCGGCCGAAGAGGCGGTGCTGCTGCTGGACGAGGCCGACAGCTTCCTGCGCAGCCGGCGCCTGGCCGAGCGGCACTACGAGGTGACCGAGGTCAACGAGATGCTGCAAGGCATGGAGCGTTTCGCCGGCATCTTCATCTGCACCACCAACCTGTTCGAGGACCTGGACGAGGCGGCGCTGCGGCGCTTTGCCTTCAAGGTGCGCTTCCTGGCGCTGCGGCCCGAGCAGCGCGAGCAGATGTTCGCCGCCGAAGCGCTGGCGGGTGAGGCTGCGGCGCTGACCGGCGAGCAGCGCCAGCGCCTGGCCGCGCTGGACCAACTGGTACCCGGCGATTTCGCCGCCGTGCAGCAGCAGGTGCAGATCCTCGGCGCGCCCTTTGCACCAGACGAATTCCTGGCCCAGCTGGAAAGTGAACACCGGGTCAAGCCCGAGGTGCGCCAGCGCCGCGGCATTGGTTTCATGCGCTGAACTGCGCGCCGTCCCGCAGGGCGCCCGGTGGTGAGCGCGGATTCAAGCCGCGGCGGCGATGGCTGATCGGCTAGCGCCTCGAATGGGGCATCGAAGAATTTTCAGGCGGCAGCGCGGGCGCGGCGGGCTGCGACCGCGCGGGCCAGCGTGCGCAGCACGGGCTCGGTGTCGGCCCAGCCGATGCAGGCGTCGGTGATGGAGACGCCGGTCTTCAGTGGCTGGCCGGCGACCAGGTCCTGCCGGCCTTCTTCGAGGTGGCTTTCTATCATCACGCCGGTGATGCGGCGGTCGCCAGCCGCGATCTGCGCGGCCACGTCCTCGCCGACGTTGATCTGCCGGCGGTGCTGCTTCTCGGAGTTGGCATGCGAGAAGTCGATCATGACCTGCTCGCGCAGCCCGCTCTTGCGCAGCACTTCGCACGCGGCCTGCACATGCTCGGCGCCGTAGTTGGGCTGCTTGCCGCCGCGCAGGATGACGTGGCAGTCGGCATTGCCGCGGGTCTCGAAGATGGCGGCCTGGCCCATCTTGGTCATGCCCATGAAGGCATGCGGCGCGGCGGCGGCAACGATGGCGTCAGACGCGACTTTCACGCCACCATCGGTGCCGTTCTTGAAGCCCACCGGGCAGGACAGCCCGGAGGCCAGCTGGCGGTGGCTCTGGCTCTCCGTCGTGCGTGCGCCAATGGCGCCCCAGGAGACCAGGTCGGCGATGTACTGCGGGCTCAGCAGGTCCAGGAACTCGGTGCCTGCCGGCAGGCCCAGCGCTGCCACGTCCAGCAGCAGCTGGCGGGCGCGGCGCAGGCCTTCGTTGATGCGGAAGCTGCCGTCCAGCCGGGGGTCGTTGATGTAGCCCTTCCAGCCCACCGTCGTGCGCGGTTTCTCGAAGTAGACGCGCATGACGATCTTCAGCTCGCCAGCCAGTTCGTCGGCCAGCACGCGCAGCTTGCGTGCATAGGCCAGCGCCTGCTCGTGGTCGTGGATGGAGCACGGACCGACGACGACGATCAGCCGGTCGTCCTCGCCGGAAAGCACCGCGGCCAGCTGGTTGCGAGCCTGCTCGACCACCGCTTGCGCCGCAGCCGGGGCCGGCATGTCGTCCAGCAGCAAGGCGGGCGAAATCAGCGGGCGGACCGCGCCGATGCGCAGGTCGTCGACCCGCGTGGTGTCGTGGGTGGCGGGCGGGGGCAGCAAGGAATCGCCGCCCACTTCGTGATCATGCTGCCAGTCATCGGGACGGTTCAACGCGGGCTCCTGTGGGCTTGGCCGGAAAAGCCTGCGATTATCCCCGCCGGCCCAGCGCCGTGCGGCGCACGGCACACTGGGCCCCAGAACGAGCGGCCCGCGGGCCTTCGTCTTTTGTCACAGCAGACTTTCTCCGTCTCGCTGCTTTTTTACTTCAGGAGCCTCAGCGTGATCCTCGAACTCGCGGACATCCGCATCCATCCGGGCCAGCAGGCCGCTTTCGAAGCAGCCATCCAGACGGCCCTCAGCACGGTAATCAGCAAGGTGGAAGGCGTGCAGCGCTTCAACGTTCACCGCGGCATTGAGAGTGCAGAGCGCTATGTGCTGCAGATCGTCTGGGACACGCTGGAAGCGCACACCGTGGGCTTTCGCCAGTCGCCGGCCTTCGCCGACTGGCGTGCCATCGTCGGCCCGTTTTTCGCCAGCCCGCCCACGGTCGAACACTTCGAGCTGGTCACGCAGTCCTGAACGGAAACGGCCCTAGGCGCTGGCCAGGGCCATGGCGCTGACGCGCTGTGCCAGCCAGCGCGAGAAACGGCCGGTTTGCTGGGCGTACTCCGCGTCGAGCGCGGCCCGGCTGCTCACCGCCTGGGTGTGCAGCGCTGCCAGGCAGCCCACCGGGTCCGGCAGCAGCGTGTCGAACAGGTAGTCCACCAAGGCTTCGGGCGAGTCCAGCACCGGCAGCGTCCACAGGTGGGCCAGGCCTTCTGCGCCGGACGGGGTCGTCAGCACCGGTTTGCCGAAGGACAAGGGCTCCACGGTCTTGATCTTCAGGCCGGTGCCGCCCACCATCGGGTTCAGCGCCAGGTCGATCGCGTCGTAAAAGCCGCCCAGTTCCTTGACGAAGCCGATGTTGACCAGCCCCGGCATCTCGCGCACATGGCGGCAGATGCCCCCCGCCACCGCGACCTGGAACGGCAGCACCGGCGCCTTGCGCGCCAGCGCGGCAACAAAGGCCTGCATGCTGCGCACATTCCAGTCGTTGCCACTGCCCACGTAACCCAGCCTCAGCCGCGGCACCTGCGCCGGCGGCTCGAATGGGCGAACCTGCGCTTCCACATAAGGCAGGTACAGGACATGACGATGCCCACGCGCCGCCATTTCCTGCGCCTCGCCGCGCTGGATCGCCAGCACCGCGTCCGCCATGCGGAACGCGCTGTCTTCCTCGGCCAGCGTGGTGCTGAACCAGCTCGGCTTCATGCCCGCACGACGGTATTTTTCGCTGCGCTCGGCAAACAGGTCGTGGCTGTCCAGTACCTTGACGACCTCGGGGCCAAAGCCTTTCAACAAGGGCGCATACCAGACGTAGTTGACGTGCACCACCTGGTAGCCGCGCAGGCGGTGCATCTCATGGCAGACCTGCGCCAGCGCCGGGTCGTACCAGTCGGACAACAGCGCGTAATGGCCCTCGCGAATGCGTTTGGACGCCCGCGAAGCCAGCACCTGGACTCGGCCGAACTCGGCCTGCATGGCCTGTGAGAGCCCTGCGTCCAGCCCCTCCTCGTTGTGATAGACGAGGTCGATCTCGTAACCCAGCCGGCGATAGACACCGACCAGCTGCATGATGCGCCGCGAGTTGCCCTGGTCGGCCGGCATCAGGCGGTTGAAGGTCACGAGCAGGACACGGGGCCGCTGCACTGTCATGGCTGCAGTTCCAGGCTGAATTCGGCGGCGCCGATGTCACAGAAGTCGTCAGGTGGCAAGGCTGTCGGGGGCAAGGTCAGGTGCAGCAAGGCCTGCCCGCCAGGCTTGGCCGCCGGGAACGTGAAATCCACCAGCGCGCCGTGCTCGGTGTAGTGGACCGCGGCCGGCGGCAGGTCCAGGCCCTGAAACGCGGCATGCAGATCGTCGATGCGGCTGCGCACATTGCGCAGCAGCAGCCGTGCGCGATTCGCCGCCGCCCAGGGCAGGACCACGCTGGCTTCGCCGCGCGGCCCGAACACGGCGCGATCCTGCACCAGCACATGATGCAGCATGGGCTCGGCCAGCGTGGCAATGCAATTCACCGCGACCGGGCGGAACTGCAGGCGCGGGCATGCCCCTGACTCCGAGGCCTGCAAAGAGAGGCCTGCCGGTGCGCGGCCCGCCGAGGCCGCCAGCAAACGCCTGGCCAGCGACAGCTCATAGCCCGCTTCGAGCCGCAATGCCTGCCCTGCCGCCGCCAGCGGACGGCCCACCAGCAGCCGCCAGCCCCTGGGCGCGGGCAAGGCCAGCCACTGACGCGACGCACCCTCGACACTGTCCCAAGCCGGCAGGTCCTCCTTGCCGGCGACGAGCCAGGGTTGATCGAACCGAAGCTGAGCCATCAAGGGCTGAAGGGCCTGCAGCGATTCGGCACGGTGGGGCAGAACAAGCAAGCCGAGTGCTGCGCGCCGCACCAATTCCAGCGCTTCGCCAGCGCGCTTGTCCAGGCCCAGGCGAAGGCGGGTCGCCGGCAGGCGATGCGCAGCGGCATGGAAGTCCGCCCACGGCGACTGGTGAGGCTGCAACCACGTGGTGGGCAGGCCCTGCTCCAGCACCGGCAGCCAGCGGTGGTCCTCGTGCACGACCACGGCCGGCCCGGCGGTGGTGGCCGCGGGCACCAATGCGGCGGCGATCAGGTCCAGCCAGGCTTCAGCGCTGCTCAAGATCCGGCCCCCACGGTCGGTGCAGGAGCCGCGCCCACGGGCTGCGCCATGCGCCACGACTGATCCAGCCAATCGCGCAGGCCCGGGTAGAGCAGCGCGGGCGCCAATACCTGTTGCCGCGTGGCCTCTTCGGCTTGCCGACCCGCGCGGGCAGCCGCGGTGTCACCCTGCCACTGGCGGAAGGCGCGCAATATGCCTTCGACCAGCGCAGGCACACAGGGGCCGCCCACCGGCACCGTCCGGACCTGAGGCGACTGGAACTCGGGGTAGGCGCCGATGTCGACAGTCAAAACCTGCCCGCCACCCAGTGCCGCGCGCGGCAGGATGCCGGACGACTCGCCATAGGTCGGGTAGCGCAGCACGAAGGACAGGTCCGCACGACCGAGCAGCACGTCGAGTTCCTCTGCGTCCAGGTAACCACTGACCTCGGGGCCATCACCCTCGGGCCACCAGGCGGCAATGCGCTGCGACACCGGGTATTCATCGGCCCGCTCCTCGCCAGCCAACAGCAGCTGGCTGCCAGGGCACTGCGCCTGGACCTGACGAAAGGCAGCCAGCACTTCGTAAAGCATCTTGTTGCCGGTCAGAAAGCCCGGCACCAGCATCAGGAACGCATCCGCCGAGACGCTGAACTTCGCCAGCACCTCGGCGCGACGATCCGCCGGCAGTGTCGGCGGTGGCAGCACGAAGTGCGGCATGCGCAGCAACGGGCGCCCCTGCTCGGCGCCCAGTGGCAGACCGTGAACCGCCCCACGCAGGCGACGCTCGGCATAGCGTGTGTGCACCATCACGCCCTGCCCGGAGCCGACCACTCGGCGAAGCATCAGGCACTCCTGGTACAGCAAGCCGGGCGTGCTGTGCAGCGCGCCGTCACGCTGCAGGAACTCACCGGGAATTGCATGACCCTCTTCCGCCAGCCAATGCCCGAACAGGCTGTCGGCCCGGGCGCGCTGCAATGCCAGCTGGTGCAGGTAGAACAAGGACACGTCGTGCACGATCACTGCGCCGGGGAAGGCGCGAAGGTGATCGAGCATGTAGACGCAGTCGCCGTTGTTGCCGAGGTTGAACAGCGTCTGCGCTGCGGGGTCGGGCTGAAGGGCCAGGAATTGCGCCTCGCTGAGCACCGTGATCGGCAGCGCGGCCAGCGCCTGCTGCGCGTCCGGCAGAAACCGGGCCTGTGTCACGGTATGCAGGTCGAAGTCCTGCGCCAACAGGGCCAGGTACTCGACCAAGTAGTCGGCCAGGCCGTTGCGCTGCGGTGGCAGCGGCGAAAACACGTACAGGCGGCGACGAGCGCGCAACACGCTCGCTTCAGCGACAGCCGCCTGTTTCGGCGTCGCCGGCTGGCGCCGTCTCATCGGCCCAGGCGCAGGCCGAGCCGGCTCAGCGCCGGCGGCGGGCTTGCCGGCGCTGCGCGGGCGGCCAGTGCCATCTCCACCGCAGCCAGGGCCTCGCGCTCGAAGTTGGCCCGCTGCATCGTCAGCATCTCGGAGCAGATGCCGACGATCTCGCTCTTCAGCAGCGCCAACCGGGCTGGCAGAGCCTCACTGGGCTGGGACATCATCAAGTGGTTCAGGAAACCGACCTGGGCCTCCAGCGCCACCACGCGGCGCTGGAGTTCGCTCTCGCCCTGCGCCCCGAGTTGGATCGGGTAGACCGCCAGCGGCTGGCCATCGCGGCCGGTCACGTGCAGCAGATTGCGCCCTTCGCTCAGCACCTTGACCGGCAGGTCACAGAGGAAGAAATGCGCGCGCGCGTCGCCAGCGCTGTCCAGCCACAACCGCTCCGGGGGCCCTTCGTTGAGTCGCCAGTACAGCGTTGGCTGCCTGCCGCTTCCCAGCTTGTCCAGCACTACCCCGTGCAATGCGCCATCGCGCACACCGCGGAACTGCACTTCGTACAGCAGGTCCAACGGCGCACCGTCGGCCATGTGCAGCAATTCCTGCGGGCCTTGCAGCGCATGTTCGAACACGAGGTCGCCACGCGTGCTGCGCACCGTGAGCCGGACGCTGTCCTGGCCCAACTGCGATGGCAGCAGGCTGCCCGAAGGCACGCGCAGCTCGAACGCACACGCTTCGCGCGACGGCAGTGGCAGCCCTGCCAGGGCCTGCGCCAGCTCGAACACCGAGCGATTGGCCACCGCGGTGGCCACCACACGGTCGTCCAGCGCGAGCTCGACGACGTCGAACACTTCGCCGGCATCGGCAGGCACTGAAAAACCGATCACACGGGCCTTGCCCCAGTCGATGCGCGCGCCACGCGCCGTCACCGCGGCGGCGCTCACGGCGCCACCTCAAAAATGCCATCGGAATCGGACGCAGCGGCCACCACCGGCAGCGCGACTTCATCGACCACCAGTGTGGCCACCAGCCGACGCAAGCTCAGCGTGCTGCGCGCCGCAGGCGTGAAGATCACGTGGAAAGCAAGTTGTGACACTTCCGCTGGCACCCAGTGACCCAGGTCGGCTTCAAAGCTCATGTGGGCATTGGCATGCAGCTCGAAGTCGCGCTCCTGCTTCTGCCCGCTGGCCGTCCAGCTCAAGCGCAGTTTGACCGGCATCGCAGGCTCGGTCAGCGCCTGCGCCGACAGCCTGAGCTGTGCCTTGCCAGCACGGCTCTGGGCCAGCAGCGGCTGTGCGTCGAATACCAGTGACAGCCAAGTCCCGTCGAATTCGGCGACCTGCACAACCAGGCTGTAACCCGCGGTGACATCGGTTCCCACAGCCAGCGGTTGCTGCAAGACCTGCAGGTAGCCGCCTCGGCGGTCGCTGTAGAGCACGCAGCCCGCAGCCACCTCGGCGCCGTTGTCCGGTTGCTGGCGGACCGGCACCGCCTCGGGCGCATGGAAACATGGGGGCGCAAACAACAGCTCTTGCCGCACGCCGGGCTCGTCAAACGGCTGCCAGGGTCCGGCGCCCACCAGCGCACACAGCTCCTCCACTGTCTTGTTCATGCGATCCTGCAATGAACGCAGTTCCAGCGTCAGCTGCCTCAGCTTGACAACGCGTGATGGATCGACTGGTTTCAACTTTGTCACCTCAAACCGGGTCAATGGCAGGCCTCTCGACGGGATTTCGATGGAAAGCAGCGTGCCGAGTCGCGATGATATGCTGCCAACGCATGCCCGGCTGCGCCCCCATCTGAACCCTCCATGACGTCTGCCGCTTCCCCTCGGCCCTCCAACACGCCATTTTTCATCATTGGCTGCGTTCGTTCTGGCACCACGATGCTGCGCAACATCCTGCGGCTGCATCCCAATCTGGCAAGCCCTGAGGAAACCCATTTCTTCCGCTGGAGCGATCCATTTGGCAGCCCCGGCTATCGGCATGTGGTGACCAAGAATCCCGTCCTTCGCCGCCACCGCGAACTGGATGGCATCAGCGAGGCGGAATTCGAGACCATGTTGAATGACTCGACCAGCCGGGCCGATCTGTGCACGCGCTACATCCAGCGCTTTGCCGAAGTGCGCAAGCCGACCGCCAAGCGCTGGTTCGACAAGTCACCGCAAAACGCCTATGGCGCAGCGATGCTGGCCGGCGAGTTTCCACGCGGCAAGTTCCTGCACATCGTGCGCAACCCTGTCAACGTGGTCGCCAGCTTGCGCATCGGCAAGGTCATGAAGATGGACGACCTGGTCGGTGCCTGCAGTTACTGGAACGAGGCCATCGAAAACCTGGCACTGCTGCAGCGGGCCTACCCGAAGCGCGTGCTCACGCTGAACTATGAGGCGTTCACGGCCAGTCCACTGGATGGCATTCGAGACGTGCTGGCCTTTCTTGGCGAGCCCTTCGATGCGGCGCATTTTGCCGACGTGGTGACAAAGGAGGTGCGGCACGAGGATGCCGGCATCCTGACGGACGAGGAGCTCGCCAAGGTCCGTTCGTTGTGCCAGACCGGTCGCTTGATGCACGGCTACGGCACCGAAGAGGAAATGGAAGCGGAGCGCCAACGCGAGGCCACGCGCCTCAAGCGGCGGGAGGCCCATGCCGCAGCAAGTTCGGCGCCCCCAGACTCAATGTCGAGCAAGCCCGACGCCGGCCCCAAGGCTGTACGCAAGGCGGCCACTCCGCCACGGGTGACCAAGCCAGCCGCCGAAGGCCACGAGGCCAAGCCCAAGGCCTGATCCCAGGCATGACCCCGAAGGCCCGGCCTGATCGCCGTGTCGGCGCAACCGGGGTTTCAAACGTTGGGGACGGTCTGCCACGAGGCAGCGGTCGGCGGGAGATGGCCTGCGGACCGCAACCGGAGTGACCGATGTCCCCTTCGCTTCAAACAGCCCTGGCCGCGCACCGTTTTGGCCTGGGCGAGCCCGATCTGGCCGTGGTCGGCCCCGACCCGCTGGCCTGGCTGCAGGCCCAGATCGGCCCGGCCGACCCACAGCAGGGCGAAGCGCTGGCCAGCACCGCTGAAGCGATGCGGGCGCGCGCCGAAACCGCCCGCAAGGCGGCACGCCAGGGCGTGGCGATTCCGGATGCAGCCGCGATGGCCGCCCATGCCAAGGCGCGTGCCGAGATGTCCCCTGGCAAGAAAAAGGATGATCCCAATCGCGTGGACGCCGCCGCCCGCGAAGCGCAGCGCGACATCGCGGCACAGGACGTCTACGCCCGGCTGCTGACCGCCAGCCAAACCAGGCGCCCTTTCGCCGAACGCCTGGCGCTGTTCTGGATCAACCACTTCAGCGTGTCTGGCCAGGCGGCCAAGGTCCGCGGCCTGGTCGGCGCATTCGAGCGCGACGCGATCCGCCCCCACATCGCCGGCAAGTTCCAGGACCTGCTGCGCGCCTCGACACTTCACCCTGCGATGCTTCGCTACCTGGACAACCAGCGCTCGGTGGGCCCGCATTCGCGGGCCGCGATGCGCCAGCCTGCGGGCGACAAGAAGCCCAAGGCCACTGGCCTGAACGAGAACCTGGCGCGCGAGGTGCTGGAACTGCACACGCTGGGTGCGGAAAGCAGCCGACCTGGCAGCAACGGGCAGGTCGCCTACACCCAGGCAGACGTGACCGAATTTGCGCGCGTGCTGACAGGCTGGACCACGGCGGACCGCGCAGATGCCAGCACGCCGGTGGCGTTCGAGCCGAACCGGCACGAGCCCGGCGACAAGCACCTGCTTGGCAAGACCTACCCTGCGGGCCAGCAGGCGCTGGACATGGTGTTGCACGACCTGTCGCTGCACCCGGCAACCGCGCACTTCCTGGCCACCAAGCTGGCCCGGCATTTCGTCGCCGATGATCCACCGCCCGCCTTGGTCAGCCGCCTGGCCACCGCCTACCTCGACAGCCAGGGCGAGCTGCCAGCGATGTACCAGGCCTTGCTGGCCTCGCCGCAAGCATGGCAGCCGCAGTTGGTCAAGCTGAAGACGCCCGAAGAATTCGCCATCTCCAGCGCCCGCATGCTGCGACTGGACCAGCGCTGGCTGCAGCCCGCCCGCGACGGGCAGGTCTCGGTGATGGGCCAGGTGCTGCACGAGCCACCCTCGCCTGCAGGCTGGCCCGACAAGGCCGAGGACTGGCTGGGGCCGGACGCGCTGTGGAAGCGCATCGAATGGAGCACTGGGCTGGTGACCCGCTTCGGCACCGCGCTGGACGCCCGCTTGCTGGCACGGGACGGCATGGGGCCGCTGCTGAGCGCAGAGACCGGCCAGCAACTCGCCCGGGCAGCAGATGGCGCACAGGCCTTGTCGCTGCTGCTGATGTCGCCCGAATTCCAGCGCCGCTGAAGCTGCCGCGCCTCGTCAGGAGAATGGTCATGCCCTCACTCGACTCATCCCCTTCGTTCTCGCGACGTGCCCTGCTGCTCGCCGCCGGCGCAGGTGCCCTGCTGGGCGCAGCGTCCACGCTGGCCTTGGCCGGACCCGGCCAGCCTGGCGGCCCGCGGCTGGCCTTCGTGATCCTGCGCGGCGGGCTGGACGGCCTGTATGCGGTGCCAGCCATCGGCGACCCGGCTTTCGCGAGCGCTCGCGGTCCCTTGGCCGAATACGCCAGCGCGCCGCTGCCGCTGCAAGGCGTGTTCGCGCTGCATCCGGCGCTGACCGAACTGCACGGCATGTACCAGCGCAACGAAGCCGCTGTGCTGCACGCCGTCGGCCTGTCGTACCACGAACGCTCGCACTTCGACGCCCAGCAGGTGCTGGAGTCCGGTGGCACGCAGCCTTACCAGCTCAAGGACGGCTGGCTGGGGCGTGCGCTTCAGGCGGACGCTCGCAAGGGTCTGGCCATGAACACGGCCGTGCCGCTGGTGCTGCGCGGCAGCCGCAACATCGACACCTGGGCACCGTCACGCCTGCCAGACCCCCCAGATGACCTGTTGCAGCGCCTGTCGCGCATGTATGGCGACGACGCGGCGCTGGCTGGCGCACTGCAGCGCGCCAGAGGCTTGCGCGAGGGCCCCGAAAGCGACGCCATGGCCAGTGACATGGCCGGCGGCAAAGCCGCCGCAGCGTTCCCGGCGCTTTGCACACGCGCAGCCGAGTTTCTGGCGCAGGACCAGGGGCCGCAGGTCGCCGTGCTGGAAATCGAAGGCTGGGACAGCCATGCCGACCAAGCCGCGCCCAAGGGTCGTCTGTCTGCCAACCTGCGGCAACTCGACGCCGGGCTGGCCGCCCTGCGCGCAGGGCTGACAGCACCAGCTGCCAAGGATGCCTGGCGAAGAACGGTGGTCATGGTTGCCACCGAATTCGGCCGCACGGTCGAAGTCAACGGCACGCGCGGAACCGACCACGGCACCGGAGCCGCGTCCTTCTTGCTAGGGGGCGCGGTTCGCGGCGGGCGAGTGATCGCCGACTGGCCAGGTCTCTCGCCTGCGCAGCGCTTCGAGGGCCGGGACCTGAAGGTGACGGTCGACATTCGCGCGCCCATGAAAGCCCTGCTGGGCGACCATTTGAAAATCTCCAGCACCGTGATCGAACGCGAGGTCTTCCCCGGTTCGCCGGCCATCAAGCCCTGGGATGGCTTGTTGAGTGCCTGAGCGGTCCCCGGCAGCGGCAAGCGCTGCGATGCCGATCAGGCCTGGGCAGGCAACCGCAGACGATGGGACAGCCACCGCATGAACTGGCCAACCTGCCGGTCACACTCTGCCTGCCAGGCAACGCGCGTGCGAAATGCCTGCTCTCGCAGCCGGCCCAGGCCTTCCGCTGCGCGCGGCGCCAGCTCCATGACCAGGAATTCCGCCATTTCGGCAGGCGACTCGAACACCGGCAATTGCCACACTTGGCTCAAGCCATGGATGCCGGCCTGCGTGGCGAGCACCGGGCAGCCATAGGCCAGCGGCTCCACCGTCTTGATCTTCAGCCCGGTGCCGCCCACCATGGGGTTGAGTGCCAGGTCGACCGATGCGTAGAAGCCAGGCAGGTCGTTGACAAAGCCGTGCGGCACCAAGCCCGGTATGTTGCCGAGCTTCATGGCGTGCCAGGCCAGGCTGCCTGCCACGATGATCTGAAACGGCACTTGCCCGCTGCGCGCGAACGGCGCCAGCGCCTGTACCAGAGCCTGCAGGCTGCGCGCGTTCCACATGTTGCTGCTGCCAAGGTAACCCAGCGTCAGCAAATGGCCGACCTCCCCCTCGCGTGGGCCGCCGGGCCGAGCCACGAATTCCCGCATGGCCGTTTCCGTCCAAGGCAGGTACAGGATGTGCCGGTGCCCTCGAGTCGCCATCTCGCGCGCTTCTTCCCGCTGAATTGCGAGAACCACATCGGCCATGGCAAAAGCGCGGTCCTCCTCCTCTTGCGTGGTGCTGAACCAGGCGGGCGGCAAGCCCGCTTCCTGGTGCTTGGTGGCCCGATCCGCGAAGACATCGTGACTGTCCAGAACCTTGGCAACCTCAGGGCCGAAGCACTGGAGCAAGGGCGCATACCAGATGTAGTTGACATGCACGGCCCGGTAGCCACGCAGTCCATGCATTTCCAGGGCCGCGGCCGCCAGCAGCGGGTCATACCAGTCTGCGAGATGGCAGATGTGATCCGCCCCGACACGCTTGCTGGCGTGCGACGGGACCACCCTTACCAACGCGAAGGCAGCATGCATGGCCTGGGACAACCCGAGGTCATGGCCTTCATCCGCGTGATACAGCAGGTCAACTTCACAGCCAGCGCTGCGGTAGATGCTCAACAGTTGCAGGACCCGCCGGGAATTGCCTTGGTCTGCGGGCGCCAGTCGATTGAAGCAGACCAGCAGGACGCGAGGTCGCGTCGCTGCCGTGATGCTCGTTTGTGCAACAGGCTGCGGCAAACCGTCAGGCCGCGGTCTTGGCGTTCCCGCCATCAAGGTCGGAGAGGTAGCCATGCCGCCGCATGCCCGCTTGGCAAGCCTGTTGCACGGTCAAGGTCTCTTCGGGCGACAGCACCTCGGCATCTCGATGGTCCGATGGGCTTAGCACAAAGCCTGCAAACCAGGCCGGATCGTGAGGCTCCCCAAGGAATGCCAACAGGCGCTGCGTATGGGTTGACACGTCTGCCATCAGGTCTTCGTAGCGCATCTCCAGTACACGCTCTGGAAATGCATGTTTCAGGCCTCGCATGATGTGCTCGGCCTCGGTCCAGTAGTTGATGGCGCCCTGCAGGCTCTCAACCTTCATGACCTTGCCCAGCCGAAGGCTGGCCACGACATTGAGTGGATTGCGCACGATGTTGACGAATCGCGCCTGCGGCATTGAGCAGGCCATCAGCATCGCGCCGTAGACATTCTGCGGCGTTTTGTCGAACCATCGCGTGGCCTGAGGCTTGTTGCGCCCGATGTATCGCTGCATGTAACGCTCGTAAAGATCGGGGCGGGAGGTGCTGCGGTCCAACATGCGCAGGAACTCTTCTTCCCAGATGCCGTCAATGCGCCGATGTTGACGCAGCACCGGATTCGTCGACAGCATGCGCCGCAAGCCCTCCGTTCCCATAGGCTCGCCCCAGCGATAGAAATGCGTCTCCTCAGGACAAGCCAAGTTCGGATGGCAACGCAACAGGTTGCGAAGCATCGTGGTCCCGGACCGCACACAGCCCACGAGGAAAAACGGTTCAGCTGCCATGGTCTCGGGTTCTTCCTATCCTGGTGCCAATTGACACCAATTCCCTCTTAGCCCGCATGCGGCAGTAAGCCCGCAAAGGAACTGCTGTCCACGTAGCGCACCGAGTGCGACTCGGAGAACAGCGCCCCAGAGGCTTCGGCCACGAGGGACATGTACTGGCGGTATTCCTCTGCGCCATTGAAGTGCTGCTTGCGGGCGACTTCTTCCTGCACCTTGCGCGCAAAACCAGCGTGATACTTGAAATGCGCGAACCAGGCCGGCTCCGGCGCCACTTTCAGGCCTGCTGCATAGTGCAAGCCCTGCGACAGGCGGACCCAAGGCATGTAGCGCAAGGCAATCAGCTTTTGCGAGGTGTACTGGTTGGGTGCCGATCCGGCAATCAGCCGATGTCGCAGCGAGCTGACCGAGGTTGGGCCATTGGAATACCACCCACTCCCCAGCCGCCAAGCCAGCAGCGGCTGCCGGTCAAAGTAGGGTGCAGCTTCGAACGGCGACATGCGCTCGAAATCGGCGCTGTCCAGATGCCCCCCGGGATACATGTCGACCATGCCGCCGCGCACACCATCAAAACCCAGGTCGGACTGGGCCTGCAGCCAATCCACCAGAGGCCTTTGCTCACAACCTTCGTACACCAGGAACTCGTCGAGGTCCGCGAGCACGGCCCAGCGCCCCAGGCCATGGGCGGCCAAAGCGGCCTGCTGCCATGCAACGCCGTAGCGGGAGTGTCGATACTCCGAGTCCACCGAATAGAGCACCACGTCTGGCTGCGACAGCAGGAACTCACGGGTGCCGTCATCGGACAGGTTGTCAATCAACACGAAATGCCGGACACCCAGGCTTCTGTAGTGGGCCAGGAAGTGCCGAACCAGCAGCCGCTCATTGCGGGCAACGGCAATGACCACCACCCCGTGATGTTCGTGCAGTGCCTGAATGCCCGCCACGGAAGACAGCAGTTCCAACTGGCAGGGCGCTCCCCCGTTCTTCTCGGACAGATCGGGTGCCTGGCAAGTGGGCCAGATCCGCGACGGCTTCAGGGTCGGCAGCGCAGCCCCTCGATGGACGGTCTCAATGGCATCCGCGTCATCGAGATGGGTCAGCAGGGTGGGGCTCAGCGGCCCTGGGTAGAACAGGTTCTGCCAGCTGTTGACTGGAACCGCGCCGGGGCCGTGCTTGCGCCGCAAGAGGGTCTCATACCCCGCATCCGACAACGGCACGCCGGCCGCCCGCAACAAATCGCCAACGAGTTTGTCCTCCATGAATGCACTGCGCGTCAGCCGGGCACCGGACGTGGTGCGCAACAGCAGGCACAGCCGTCCCATGGCCAGTCGCGAAAGCAAATAGCCTGTGCCGCCATCAGCATACAGCGAGGGCTCGGGTGACTTGTCGATCGCCTGTGCAGCTCGCGGATCGCGTGACTTCGCCTGATGCCAACGCCTGTCGGTTGCGCCTTCGCCCCGGTGCAGTGGCCGTCCGAGGAAGTTCGCCCCCAAATGTGGGCAAAGATCGAAAAACGCGTCCACCGCCAGATGGCAGTCATCGTCGATCTTGTAGAGGTGATCGAAGTCGGTGTGCCGCCAGACCCACTCGATGAGCGCAAGGCTCTTGGCCGGCAGGTCCTCGTAGTGGTCGCCCACGCTCAGCCCGAGCACCCGATCCGCTTCGACAAGGTTGTGCCCGTCGCCCACGGCCACCAACCAAGAAATGCCGCGCGCGGTCAGATCCTGGCCCCAGGTCTCCCGGATGCGCTGGACCCTCGTCGCAAGATTGGCGCGGCAGGAGTAGACGACCACCAGGGTACGCGACAGCAGACCAGGCGCCGCCAGCTGAAGGTCCAATGATGACGGGACCGCCAAGGCCAAGTCGTCGGTGGCGGGCAGCCTCGACCGACATTCCTGAACAACGCCCTCCACACCGGTCGAGACGCCTGAAGCGGCATGCAACAGCAACAGCGCCTGTGCCAGCGCAGCGGGCAGCACGCCTGCAGGTGTGACGGGCAGTTGCGCGTGCGCAGCCACCCACATTGCGCGAAGCTCTCCCAACTCAGCTGCTGTTTGCCTGTCATCCCATCTTGACAGTCCCAACCGCCAGCGAAGCGCGGCCATCAAGATGCCCACGAAATCATGCTGCACACCATTGAGCCGCCGGCACGCGGTCAAAGCAGGCAGCGCCGGCAAAGCATCCGCCTCGCATTGGCGCAGTTGCAGCAGCAGCGCACGCAACTCATTTCGCCCGTTCAGCGGTGTCACACCGCTCACCGCCCGCACGCGATCAGGCAGATCGTCGCGCCCGGCAAGCAGCCCCTCCGGAAGCAGCGGATGCGCTGCCAGCCGCAAAGGTTCGGACTGCCCCATGCTTGCAAGGGCCGCCCATAGCGGCTGCATGGCACCAGGGGAGGTTGGGGCCAGTTGACTCATTGCTGCCTGGAGGATGTCGCGCGCGAACTGCGGCGCATCCACATTGCCGTTTGCCGAGAACGGCTGCAATTGCAGCAACAAGCCTCGCGCCTGCTCGATCACAAGACGGGTGCCCAACCCCTGCCGCAACACCTCAAAATCACGCTTGGCCACCACCAGCACGCTGGGCAACGGCAGGTTGATCGGCCAACGCACATCCAGCCGGTCCCAGAAATCAGGCACAAGCGCAAACAAGCGCAGGCAGGACTGAAGTACCTTGCTGGCCATCGGCACCGGCAGCATGGTGTTCATCAACAGCAACGAGACTTGTGCATCCACGATGTGCGCATCGTGCAGGCGCCCCCAGTAGCCGGCCCGGCCCAGCGCCTCGAACAAGTCAAGCAGCCGGTCGACCAATGCGTGGAACTCTGTGCTCACGATGGAGGCACCGGATGCATGGCGCAGAAGATCGCCAGCGGCCTGACCCACACACTCGGTGTTCAGCCAACCCGACATGCGTTTGATGATGCGGTCAACCAAGCGTGCAGCGGCCTTGTAATCTGCCGTCGCCACCAACTCGGGCAGCGACTGGGACAGCAGCCAGGTGTCATGACTTCGCCTCTGATTCCTCAGCTTTGCGCTGGGCAGCAAGGGCCGCAGGCTGGCGTATTCACGGATGCCCGCAAACACCGGAATCAGCCCCAGCAGGAATCGATCCTGAACCTCGCCCGGCACGCCATGCCGGGCCAGCACGACACCCAAGCTACTGGCGGGCGTCGCATCAGGCAGGCCCATCTCGGCATTGAAGTCTCGCTGCAGCGCCCACAGCGCCGCGTCACCGGTGGAGGGCAAGGCGCTGCCGGTCCGCACTTCAGGCATCGACGCTGCTGGCAGCAGTCCGGTGAGCCTGAACCGTTCCGCCTGCTCGCGGGCGAAACCTTGCACCGCGGATGGCAGGCTGCCCCACACGTTTGCCGGCACCAGGTGCTCCAACGCCAACATGATTTGATATTGGGTTTCGGGCGCAGCGAGCGCCTCCAGGGAGGAGGCAGCCAAACGCTCCCAATGGCCGATCAGGTACGGGAGATCGATGCGCCAAGCCGCAGCCGCGGGCAGACATCTGAAATCAACCGCGACGCGCAACTGACACGCGCCCAGTGTGTCGCGTTGCGCCCAGATCTCCGGCGGCAACTCGAGTTCGAATCCCAGCATCGGGTCTGCGAGGCCCAAGGCCTGCCGAACATCATCGCGATGGTTGCGAATCACGCCGGCAAGCAACAAGCCGCTGGGCGTCCTCACGCCGAGTCGGCGACCCGCGGCCCGATCGAAATGCGCCCACCCCGTGAGCACAAGACCGTTCAGCGCCTCCACCTGCCCCCGCACTGGTTGACGCAGTTGACCGGGCATTGTCCGGCTTTGCGGTACCAGCTCACCGGCGAGGAACCTCTCTCCCGCCTCGCGCGTCAGCCAGGCCGCGCCGTCCGGGGACAGGACGTTGGACGGACCACCTGCTTCCGCCACATGATGAATCAACCACAGCAGCGCCTCTTCGCGAGCATCGCCCGAGGGTTGCTCTCGCAAAAACGCCGCCCATTGATCGAACGTGCCGCCACGGGCCAAGGGCAATTCGAGATCGCCCTGGCGCAGACTCAACTCACCCTTGGCTGCCCGTCCAACCAGATGGCCCGGCAGGTAGCAAGCAAAGCCGTAGCCGTCTTCCCCCAAGCCGCCGATCGCTGCACGCACGTCGGCGCGCGAATGCCGCCAGACGACAACCTCTGGCAGCAGGCTGCCCTGATGCAGAAACTCAAGGTTGCCCGGAGCCAATGCGGCATCCGCCGACCAGCCCACCAGCAGGCCAGGCCATTGCTGTTCGAGCACGATTCGAGCAGATGGCGCAGCAGAACCTTTGCCTTGGGTTGATCGAGCGCGCGAGAAGATCATGAAAGTGCCCTTGCCGGGTGAGGCTCGCCATCACAGCCAGGCGCTTGGCGTGCAGCGTGATCAGAACCCAATCGCCACCTTGGCCGCGATCGCGATCTGGTAAAGGATCTGCGTGATGCCACGCGCCACCTCGATGCTCTTGGATTCGATCTTCGGCAGGATCATGATCTCGTCGCCCGGCTTGGGCGTGGTGCCGGGGGGCGCCACGCTGCCATTGCGGTGCAACAGGATCTGCTTGGAGGTGTCGGCCGATTGGGTGTAGCCGCCAGCCAGGGCAATGTAGTCGTCCACCGCCGCATTGGGCTGGTACACCAGCGCGTTCGGGAACAGCACTTCGCCGCTGAGCAGCACCATGTTGCTGCGCTCAGGCACGACCACCAGATCACCATCTTCCAGCGGCAGCTGATCGGCCTGCTCGCGATCACTCAGCACCACCTGACCCAAGGGTTGTATCTGCTGGGCCCGGGTGATGAACTGAAGCATCAGGTTGGCTTCGACCTGACGCAGCGCTGCTTCTTCGCTGGTCGAAGAACGTGCCGTCAGCGCGGCGGTTTCCAGGTTGTGCAGGGAGATGTCGAGCGAACGTTTCTGCCGCACAGCCACGGACTTTCGGAACAGCTGCAGCGAGCTCAGGTCAGCTTGCGGTGAAGGCGACAGCCGTGCGATCACATCCTTGAGCTTTGCCCCATTGGGCATCACCAGGGCACGCTCACCCAGTTGCGCGCCGTCGATTCTCACCAGCAAGGTGGTGGCGTACTTGTCGGCGGTAAAGGTCACCAGATCGCCGCTCTGGATCTGCACATTCGAGGCGCTGCCCAGCGGGTAGTACTCGCTCTTCAGTTCCACCCCGGTGTTGCGCACGATGCTGAGATGGGTGGCATCCGCCTTGGGCTGCGCCAGGGCAAAAATCTCGGATGCCGGAACCGATTGCCGGGGCAACTCGAACACGTAGGCATTCTGGGCCTCGCCCTGCACCATGACCGCGTACTGGCGCGGCTTCACCACGATGGTGTCGCCGTCCTGCAGTTGAATGCGGTCGATCTTGCCGTCAAGCAGGAAGCGGTAGAGATCGAACGTTGCCCGCGGCTTGCCGCCGCGCAGCACCTGCACCGAGAGATAGCTGCCACGGTCCGGATCGATGCCGCCGGCCAGGTCGAGGTAGGTCAGCACAGTGTCCGACGACAGGCCGCCATAGAGGCCCGGAGCTCGCACGAAACCGGTGACGTAGATCTTCACCGGCTGGGCTGCCTCCAGCGTCGCGTAAACGCCGACGTTGGCCTTGAATGTTTTCTTGACCAGTTCATCGACCTGCCGGTTCAGGTCTTCATTGCGCACACCCAGCACGCGAATCGGGCCAGCGTTCGGCAGGAAGATGTTGCCCTGCGCGTCGACCGTCTGCACGCCATCCTGGGTGACAGCGCCCCACATGCGAATGCTGACTCGGTCACCGACGGCGATCTGGTAGTCAGGATTGAAGCCGCTGCTGGACTGCGCAAAGCGGCCGCTGAAGATCTGCGAACCGAACACCACCGGCTTGCCCATCCCGCCATCACTCGGCATGGCTGGCAAAGGCGTACTGGCTGGCGGTGGCGTCACAGAGGGAGCCTGTAGAACCACGCCTTGCGCTGCGGAACCCTGCGGGCTCTGCGCACCCAGCGTCACCCCCGGCGGCAAGGTGATGCCCTGCTGTGCCTGCACGAGGGGCGACACCACCATGACGCACAGGGCAGTCAGCGAAGCGATGACAAAAGACTTGGTCATGACATTCAATCCTGGTGCTCACGCACCGTGGCATAGATCAGGCGGACGATGGCGAACAACATGGTGCAAACGGCCAACACGGTCAGCCAATCCATGATGCGGCGCGGATAGAGGGCCAGGTCCGGCAAGGTTGGCGACTCCAGCACCAGGACTGTCTTGAGCTTGCGCGATGCTTCCAGCCTGGCTTGCTCCACCGACAGCAACGCACTCTTGTAGGCGTCCTCGGCATAGCCGGCTTGCAGCAGCAGCCCCTGGTATTCGATCGCAAGCGCGGGCAACTGGCTGCCATTGACCGCTGCTGTGGCACGCAGTCGCTCCACCTCCAACTGGGCTTGTGTCGCCCCAAGTTGACTGCGCAAGCTGCGCACCTGCAGGCTGTCCGGGCTCATGAAGGCCTCCGCGGCCTTCAGGTCGGCCTCCTGCTTTGCCTGGGTTGCCTGCAAGCTGGCGGTCAGCGTGTTGGCCGCCACGGCCTGGGACAGCGGATCCAGCAACTTGTATTTTGTCTGGAAGGCCAGCACATCGCCCTTGGCGCTGCGCACTCGTTTCAGCGAACTCGCTTCCTCACCCTCGTAAAACGCCATGCGGTCGCGGGCGACTCGGTGGGCATTCTCGTTGATGTAACTTTCACCCTCGTCGATCATGGCCTGCGCCAGCTTCTGCGCAAATTCCCGATCAAACGCCTGCACTTCAACCGTCAGCAGCCCGGAGATCTCATCGTGCGTGATGGACACGCGGCTGTTGAAATAGTCGAGGAACCGCTCGCGCCCCGCATCGTCTGAAATGCGGTAGAACACGTCCAGCTTGGGCTGACTGTAATGCGCCCGCAGATTGAACTTCTTGTCCATCTTCAGCAGCATCGCCATGGAGTGCATGTAGCTCTCCAGCATGTAGGCATCCGACAGCGAAACCGGGGCCCCACCGCCCCCCAGCAGCAGGCTCGCAGCCGAGAGCCCGCCACCGCTGGACCCGCCGGAGGAGGTGTCGCGGATGCTCAGGACAGCATGGCTGGCATACCGATCAACGGCGATGACGCTGTAATAGACCGTGGCCAACACGGCGGGCACCACAAACAGGGCCAGGCCCAGGCGGCGTGGCGTGACGATGTCAAAGAACTTCATGGTGCGGCGGGCGGCAAGGAGTTGTCGGCCCCGGCAGGCAAGGGTGCCGCGGGGGGAAGCGCCGCCGGCGCCACAGGGCCCCGGCCAAGCGCAGATTTTTGGCGCTGTTGCATGTTCTGGTAAATCTCCAGACCTTCCTTCACATCGCTGTAGAGCGTGGCGCGCCCGTCTTCGAGCACCACCACCACGTCGCACATGTTCTGGATGTCGCGGACCACGTGCGATACCAGGATCAGGTTCGAATTCTTGACGCGCTCCTTGAAGACCGCCTCAGCCTTGCGCTTGAAGATGGGGTCGCCGGCCGACATGCCTTCGTCGATCAGGTAGTAGTCGAACTCGAAAGCCATGCTCAGCCCGAAGGTCACGCGGCTGCGCATGCCCGAAGAATAGGTCTTCATCGGCATGTCGAAGAACTTGCCGATGTCGGCGAAATCCTCGACGAACTTGACCTTCTCACGCGTCTCTGCGGGAGATGAACTGTAGAGCCGGCAGACGAACCGGACGTTGTCGCGGGCGCTCAGCGAGCCCTGGAAGCCACCGCCCATGCCGACGGTCCAGGAGAGCGTGTTGTTGGTCCGCACCCGGCCACTGTCCGGCGAAACCACGCCGGCGATGATGCTCATCAGCGTTGACTTGCCGGCGCCATTGCGCCCCATCAGCCCGATGCTGGCTCCGTCGGGAAAGGTGAAATTCAGGTCCCTGAAAACGTAGTGCCGCCCGGTGGGCGTGGGAAAGTACTTGGTGAGGTTGACCAGCTCAATCATGGTGCACCTTCAGTCGCCGGCAGCCAGCCGCTCGCGGCGCAACCAGTACATGCAGACCCCGATGGCCCACAAGGTCAGCGTCCACATCATCGGATAGGCCAGGTTGACGCCCTGCAACGGCAGATAGCCTGGCAGGAAGGCAGCGCGGGCCAACTCGACCAGATGCAGCAGCGGGTTGAACAACAGCCAGTAGCGCGCTTCGCTGGTGAAGCTGTGGACCGAAAAGATCACCCCGGCCGTCAGATAGAGTGGCAGCGAAAGCAAGCCAATCGCCAGGCCGAGGCGAGGCAGTGGCCCGATCAGCGTCGACAGCACCAACCCCATGCCGGAGCCGAACAGGATGAAAGCCGCCCAACTGCCCAAGTAGCCGATCAGGCTGTCAGGCAGGACTGGCGAATAGTTGAGTCGCGCCAGAACCAGCAACGTCAACACGAACACGACGAGGTCAGTTGCAACCTCCAGGATGGTGCGCGCGATCAGCGTGTCGAAAGGCTTGACCTGCCGGTAATTGAAAAGCCCCACATTCGAATTGATGCCATTCATCAACTGCGACCAGAGGCCGGCACACAGTCGGTAGGGAATCAGGGCCACGATCAGGAAGATCGCGTAGTCGTAGGTGCCGCGGCTCAATCGCCCGCGCAAGAAGGTGTTGACCGCCACCAGCGCAAACACCTGCGCCAGCGGCGCCCCCAGCATCCAGACCACCCCCGTCCAGTGACCGCCGAATCGGGTTTTGATCTCGCGCATCAGCAGCGCAAAGATCACGGCGCGTTGAATTTGCCAGGAGGTTCGTTTGATCACGGTGACGAGCAGAGCAAATGCTTAGGAGCTGAAGCAGACCTAGAAGCAAGCGCGCCGCCCGAGAAAACCTCAAGGCAGCGCGTCTCGCACTTTAACCTAGCCCACCTGTGCCAGCCAAGCCGCGAAAGTGCAGCTTTGCGAGGCGAATGCCACGGCTTGCCGCACGCGACAGGCCGGCGACAGGCACGTGACAGCAAGTGACTCAGCCTTCGCGGCGCATGGCCGTGCGCACAGCGCTTTGCTGCCCGAGCGCCGCACCCACCGGGTCCGGTGCACGCATCGCCCGCAGCAACACCTCGGCCAGTTCTTCCGGTTCGTCGGCCAGACGCAATGGCAGCACCAAGTGCTGGGCATCGTGCAGCCGGGCGCGATCTGCCTGCGCCCCGAGGTCGAACACCGCGATGCGCCGGCCGCTGCGCAAGGCACCGGACAGCACATAACAGTAGGTCTCAGGCCAGACCGAGGGCACCAGGATCAGGTGCGGATCGAAGCTGCTGATCTTCTCCGAGAGTTCGTTGTCGAAGTACCGACCGAGCAGCTTGACACCTGCGCCGGCCAGGCGGCCGTCGTCCGACGAATAGCCCAGCAGCGAGAACTCCAGCGGCAAGCCGCGCCGACTCGCAGCTTCGGCCAAGCCCAACAGCACGTCGTAACCCTTGATGCGGTTGATCGCGCCGATCACCATCAGCCGCACCGGCTCACCCGCCGGCACCAGCACCGAGGCCGACACCCTGGGCGGCGGATCCGCCTCGTGCGGGGCGACCCGCACCGCGCTGCTGGACGCCAGCATCGTCAGCCGGCGTGCCACATCCTCGGACGGCACGACGACCAGCTTAGCCGCCTCCAGCAGCCGGCGCGCCTGGCTGCGCCAGACCTGGATCGTGCCGGTCTGCTGGATCAGCTGGTCCTGCGTCAGGCAGCGGTTGCAGTCGTCGTCACCGGGCAGGCCGCAGAACCGGCCCTCCAGGTTGACCAGGTTCACCCGCGGGCACAGCGTGTAGTAGTCATGCACGGCCAGCCGGATCTCGATGCCCAGGCGCTGCGCCGCCTCGATCAGCCGCGCACCGGTTTCGGACGGGAAGTCGATCAGGTGGTGGATGTGCAGCTCATGGATCTGCAGCCGCTGCAAGGCCTCGACCAGCATGTCCATTGGCCGCAGCGGCAGGTTGGCCAGGTTTTGCAAACCGAACAGGCCCGGGTGCAGCAGCGAAACGCAACCAGCCTGCGGCGAAGGCCGCAGCTCGAACACACCGCAGCCCTCGTTCAGCAGTTCACGGCTTTGCTCCAGCAGGTGGCGCTCGGTGCCGCCGCCGCGGTTGTGGCAGACCAGCAGCACATTGCGCTGCGTGCATTGTCGCGCGAGGCGTGCCAGGTCCAGCCGGGCCCGGTGCATCCACGACGGGTCATCGGCGATGTAGCGCACCACGTCCGGCTCGTACTTGGGGTGCAACCTGGCCAGCGTCTTCATCGCCGCCTGGGTGCGCTCCAGCGCCTCGCCCTTGAAGCTGACCGAGCCCACGTGGCGCACGTAGATGTCGCAGGCGATGCCGTTGGACCAGCCGCGGCGGATCGCCCGCTGGCACCAGTCGTTTTCTTCGCCGTAACCGCGGCCGAAGTTGCGTTCGTCCAGGCCGCCGATGTCGGCGATCGCCTCGCGCCGCATGTACATGCAAAAGCCGACGCCGGTGGGGGCCTTCACATGCTGCAACCGGTTGGTCTCGGCGGCCAGCTGGTCGATCTCCTGCGGCGTGAGCTCCAGCGGAATGCGGTTGTCGCCCAGGGTTTCGGGGTAACTGCAAATGGTCGCGTTGTTCGACAGGGGCGTGACGCTCGCCAGCCGCGGGTGCTCGGCAGCATGCGCCAGCAATCGGTCCAGCCAGTCGTTGTAGACCACGGTGTCGCTGTTCAGGATCACGACGTCGCGGTCGCGGCACAGCCGCAGGCCGTGGTTGACCGTCTTCACGAAGCCCTGGTTGCTGCGATGCTGCTCCAGCACGAACAGGTCACGTGCAGCCAGGCTGCGCAGCATCGCATTGAGCTCCGGCACCGGACCGGCGTCGTTGATCAGCACCAGCCGATGCGGCGTGCGCACCGGCGCGGTCAGCACGCTGTGCAGGCAGCGCAAGGTCTCCTGCAGGCCACCGTAGACCGGCACGAAGACGTCCACCACCGGCGCGCTGGCCCACCGGCGCGGCTGCACATTGGCCCACTGTGCAGGGTCCAGCATGTCGGGCTCGCGCGAATGCGGCAGGCGCTCGACCGCACGCAAGGTGGCCTGGTTGGCGCCTTCCTGCATGTAGAGCGACATCCACTCCGAACCGAACAAGGCCAGTACGCTGCCCTTGACCATGCGCAACTCGGGGCGCGAATTCAGCAGCCGCCGCATGTCCAGGCCCGGCAACGGATTACGCCCCTCTCGCCAGCCCCAGCGCTGGAAATGGTTCAGCGCATCGATCGGCCGCGCGCCAACATCAGGATTGCTGCGCAGGTAGTAGTCGATGTCAAACCAGGGCGTGGGCGACAGCCCCTTGTAGCTGGCCACCAGCCCGTAGTGCAGCAGCCGGTTGATGCCATGCCGCGGCCCGCAGTGGGCGTCGTAGTGGCGGATGTCGAACAGCGGACTGGGCGACAGGCCTGCCGCGTCACCATGCAGCACGTAGTGGCGCAGCGGCGTCATGCCGTTCAGGCTGGCGAGCTCGATCTGCGCGAGATAGTGGTCCCGGTCGAACAGGCCCAGCAGGCGGGTCAGTTCGACCTCGAAATTCAACAGCGCGCGTTGCCGCTTGCCCAGCAGACGGGCAGCCGCACGCAGCAGGCGAATGCTGTGCAGCATCACCTTGGCATCCAGCGCCCGTTGCGGCACTTCGATCAAGGCCGACCTCTGTGATTTCCCGACATCTTCGTTGACATGAATTCAGCACGAACGCGAGCGCTACGCAGCTGTGTCGGCGGCAAGCGTCGCGCTCGTGTGGACAGCCCGCCGGGCCGGGCAAAGCCTCTGTCGAATGTATCCCACTTGGCCGGGCAGGCCGTCCCCCGTCCGGGGTGGACACGCGGCAAACACCTCATGCAGCAGGCCGCTGCGCCAACGGCGCCAGATCGTGCAGGCCCTCGGCCCGCCAGCGCTGCAGCAGCGCACGTTCAGCGTCCCAACGATGGCGGCGGCCCGCGCCATGCCCGGCCAGCAGGTGATGCCGCCCCTGCGGCGTGGCGCCCCAGCCGATGCCTGCGCTGGACAGCCCCTGCCATCCCGCGCCCAGCTCTCGCAGCCAGGCCAGCACCAGCACACCAGCGCTGGGCGGCGCCTGCAGCTCGCGCACCAGTGCGCGCCAGACAGCCAGCGGCACGGTCAGCACCGGCACGGCATGTTGTTCCAGGGACTGCGCCTGCGGCCAGCGCGCCAACGCTGCACAAGGGTCCGGCCCCGAAAACATGGCCCAGGACAGGCCGGGCGGTGGCGCTTGCCGCAGGTCCGGCGCCAACACCCAGACCTGCCAGGCATTGCCGACGTCCAGTCGTGACACAGCTGTTCCGTCCGCGGCAGCTGGCTGCCAGCGATTGAAGCGCAACACGGCAGCATGCGCATCGATGTGCGCACCCAGCGCGCTGCCGCGCAGGCCGGCAGCATTGCCGACCAGGCACAGGCCACCGGTCGCGCGCCGGCTGGCCAGCCAGTCGGCAAAAGCCTGGCGCCGGTCAAGCATGGCCTGGTGTGCCGCGCCCCCGTCGGCCGCCAGCAGGTCTCGGGCGCGCCGGGCAGCGGCCGGCGGCAAGGATGGCAATGCGGCCGTCAAGGGCGCACGCCAGCGCGCAGGCAAAGGCAGCCCAAAGTCGCGCCGACACAGGGCCAGCTGCAGCAAGCTGGCCGGGCGCGGCCAACTGCGGAACACCCACCAGCGCCAGCCCAGCAAGCGCCGCCGATATCGACCGCGGCGCCGCTGCCAGGCGCACCAGCCGCTGACCGGCAAGCCCAGGCAGGCACGCCAGAATCCGGCCCCGCGGCCCGCTGCGGTGAACGGCCCACCGGCCCGTTGGAAGGCGTTGCTCACGCCCGCAGCGCCGCGGAAGCGGGCTGACGCGGCGCCTGCATCACACCCTGAAGCCAATCGGCAGCGACGCTGTGCACATTCGCATGCGCCATCACCCGCGCCCGCAGGCCGGTGGCTTGTTGCGCATGGAAGCCGTCGTCGTCCAGCAGCCGTGTCAACCAGTGGCGCCACTCGGCTGCCGTGCTGGCGGCGAAGGCACCGGCATGGGCCAGGCGCCGGGCGTCCGGCAGCGGCGAGCACACCGTGGGCACGTTCCAGAAACCGGCCTCGATGACCTTCAGCGCCGACTTGCAGCGCGTGAATCGCGTGTCTTCCAGCGGCGCCAGGTTGACCCGCGCGCCGCGCACGGCCTGGTGGTAACGGTCAAAAGGCAGCTTCTCATGCCGCGTCACCTGGTGCGGCGGCAGCGCGAGTTCACCATCCAGCGGGCCGACGATTTCCAACCGCAGGCCGGGTCGCTCGCGCAGCACGGCGGCCAGCGGTGCTGCGATCTGCGCGAAGTCGCGGTCATGGCTGCGCGTGCCGGGCAAGTAGCGAATCAGGGCCTCGGGGCCGCCTTCGTCTTCGTGCAGTTGCCGGCCCAAAGCGCTCCAGCTGTGGTGCACCGCATTCGGCACGACCTGCACATGGGCACGCTGCGCCAGGCCCGGCAGCGCCAGCAATTCGTCGCGCAGCGGCTCGGTTGACGCCGTGATGTAGGCAAAACGCTGCAAGGCCTGGCGATGGCGCTTGAAGCGCCGCTCGATCGCCGCACGCTCGGCGCGGCCGCTCAGCACGGCCGGACTCAGGTGCGCCATTGCCGGATCGAAGATCAGGTCGTCCACGTCGGCCACCAGCCGCACCTCGCGCTGGCGCAGCCAGCTCATCAACAGCCAGAGGCGGGGCGTCAGCTGCGGGCGGTGGAACACGACCAGGTCGGGGCTGGAGGCCCAGTCAAAGCGCGTGAAATGCTCGCACAGCACTTTGTGGCCTTGCTTGGCCAGCGCTGCCGCCAGGTTCTCGCAGCGATAAACAAAAGACGCGTCCTCGCGGAACCGCGCCGGGTTCTTGTTGCAGGCCAGAAAGGCGATGGCCAGCGGACGTGACACGGGCGGCGGACTCCGGAACGAACAGACAACAGGCAACGATCTAAACCGCCACCCACGCAACGCGTGCCCGCGGGCTCGTGCTTCATCGAAAAGTCAAGTTTAAGGGAGGGTGCCAGCGAAGCGGCTGCAGGCACACCCCCTAATGTGTGTGCTGCTGCGCACAAACCTGCTTCACACAACCCGGCATGTTGCCGCACCACGGCAGAGCAGCTGCGCCACCGCAGCGCTCAAGCCCCCGGCAGCGCGCGCCGGTACTGGACGGCTTCGGCGACCTGCGCTACCGAGACCGTGGGCGATCCCGCCAGGTCGGCAATGGTGCGCGCCAGCTTCAGCACCCGGTGCAGCCCGCGCCCGGACCAGCCCAGCCGCTCGGCCGCAGCGCGCACAAACGCCGCTGCGGCCGGCTCCAAGTCGACCAAGCGGTCCAGCGCACCAGCATCCAGCGCGGCATTCAGGCCAGCCTGGCGGCTGTGTTGGCGCTGCCGCGCCTGCAGCACGCGCTCGGCCACGAGGGCGGAAGATTCCCCCATCGCACCGTCCAGCAACTCTGCAGGCCGCACCGCCGGCACTTCGACCTGCATGTCGATGCGGTCCAGCAGCGGGCCGGACAAGCGCGCCTGATACCGCAGGATGGCCTCTGGCGAGCAACGACAGGCGCGCCCCGTGGCCGCGAACGCGCCTTGCCAGCCGCAAGGACAAGGGTTCATCGCGGCAACGAGCTGAAAGCGCGCCGGGAACCGGGCTTGGCGGGCGGCGCGGGAAATCGTGATGTGCCCGGTCTCCAGCGGCTCGCGCAAGGCCTCCAAGGCCGTGCGGGCGAACTCGGGCAATTCGTCCAAGAACAGGACGCCGCCATGGGCCAGCGAAATCTCACCCGGCCTGGGTGGCGAGCCGCCCCCGACCAACGCCACGGCACTCGCACTGTGGTGGGGCGCACGCACCGGTCGCGTGCGCCAGCCGGCTTCCAGCCCATGAGACCCCAGGCCACACAAGGCGGCGCTCTCCAGCGCCTCTTCATCGTCCAAGGGCGGCAGCAAGCCAGGCAGCCGCTGGGCCAGCATGGACTTGCCGGATCCGGGCGGACCGATCAACAACAGGCTGTGTCCGCCGGCCGCGGCCACCTCCAGCGCTCGGCGAGCAGCGGACTGGCCACGCACCTCGGCCAGGTCGGGCCCGGGCCGCGAGGGCGGATCCAGCTCGCCCAGCGCCCGCGGCAGGGCCTGCCCGTCCGGCAGCAGCGACTCGACCACCTCGGCCAGCGTCGCCGCCTCGCGAATGTCCAGCCCTGGCACCCGAGCTGCCTGCCGCGCGCTTTCGGTCGGCAGCACCAGGCAGCAGCCAGGCGAGGCCTGCCGCACCGCCAGCGCCAGCGCAATGGCGCCGCGCACCGGGCGCAAACCACCGGCGAGCGACAGTTCCCCGGCAAATTCGAAACGCGCCAGGCGGGCCGGATCGACCACGCCCTGGGCAGCCAGGATGCCCAGCGCGATCGGCAAATCGAAGCGGCCAGACTCCTTGGGCAGGTCCGCAGGCGCCAGACTGACGGTGATGCGCTTGTTGTGCGGAAACTGGAACCCGCTCTCCATCAGCGCGGCGCGCACCCGCTCCCGCGCCTCCTTCACCTCGGTATCGGCCAGGCCGACCAGCGTGAAGCTGGGCAGGCCGTTGGCCAAATGCACTTCCACCTGTACCGGTGGCGCCTGCACGCCATCAAGCGCGCGGCTGCTGATCACGGCCAGCGTCATGCGGCCCTCCCTGGTTGTTCGTTGTGCCCATGCTGGGATGACGGCCATTGTCCAAACGCGGCAACCGCGCGGGCAATCCCGCTCTGGAGGGAGAAAACGCAAGAGCGCACAACTTCGGTGCCGATCTTGTACCCACACAGCACCAACTTGGGCCTCCCATGTCCGGCGGAGCCGGCTTGAAAGCTCGCCAAGCCTGTTTTCCTGCTTGCGCGGCTGCGGGCATGAAAGCTGCAGCTACCCAGCCGCTGAGCTCGACCCAACCCCACACAAGCCGCGGACTCACAGTACCCCGGAGCAGTTGCATGAAGAAGTCCCAGACGGCGCTTGCCGCGCCGAGTCTTTTGACCTTGCACGTGAATGCAGATGCCGGCCTGAGCGCTGGCGTCCTCCGCGTGTGGCGTGCAAATGACAAGAGCTTCGATATCCAGGATGCCCAGAACCCGGGCCATCTCGATCTGAGCGCGAATTACAAGTTCGCCGAAGGCTGGACCGCCGACCCTCGTGTTGGCTTCACCCGCTCGCCCAAGCGGGGCCATGGAAGGCACCGGTCTTGCAATGCCACCGAAGACAAGCTCGGCGCGACCCCGAACCGGCTGTGCGACGCCGGCCCAACGCTATTCGCTTGCGCTCCTGCCATGAAGCAAGGGCTCTGATCGATTGAATCCCCCGGCTGGTGGCGCCTTCGCTGCCAGCCCCAACCTCTGGAGCAGACAATGAAAATGGTGACTGCCATCGTCAAGCCCTTCAAGCTTGATGAAGTGCGTGAAGCCCTCAGCGCCATCGGCGTGCAAGGCATCACGGTGACTGAAGTGAAAGGCTTCGGCCGTCAGAAGGGCCACACCGAGCTGTATCGCGGCGCGGAGTACGTGGTGGACTTTCTGCCCAAGGTGAAGATCGAAGCAGCGGTGGACGACGCGCTGGTCGACCGCGTGATCGAGGCCATCGAATCCTCCGCCCGCACCGGCAAGATTGGCGATGGCAAGATCTTTGTCTCCTCCCTTGAGCAAGTCGTCCGCATCCGCACCGGCGAGACCGGCAAAGACGCCCTCTGATACTGAGCGCCCCCAGACCTGCCGCTTCGCGTCAGGCCCCCCGAGGGGGTCAAGAAAACTCGGGAACGGCCCTTCGTTTCCTTGAGATCCGCCAGCACACCGACCAAGAGACACACACACCATGAGAAAGCTGATTGCTTCCCTCGCCCTGGGCTTCGCCGCCCTGGGCTTTGCGGGGACATCCCTGGCGCAGGACGCCGCTTCGGCGCCTGTCGCCACCGCGGCCTCCGAAGCCACGCCCGCTGCAGCACCTGCAGCCGCCGCTTCGGAAGCTGCACCGGCCGCGTCTGACGCTGCCGCCGCACCGGCCCCCGTGCCCAACAAGGGCGACACCGCCTGGATGATGGTCTCCACGCTGCTGGTGATCATGATGACCGTGCCTGGCCTGGCGCTGTTCTACGGCGGCCTGGTCCGCAGCAAGAACATGCTGTCGGTGCTGATGCAGGTGATGGTCACGTTCTCGATGATCGTCGTGCTGTGGGTCATCTACGGCTACAGCCTGGCCTTCACCGAAGGCAATGCCTTCGTCGGCGGCTTCGACCGCCTGATGCTCAAGGGCATCTGGGACAACGCCGCCGGCACCTTCGCCAACGGCGCGACCTTCAGCAAGGGCGTCTACATCCCCGAGATCGTGTTCGCGGCCTTCCAGGCGACGTTCGCAGGCATCACCTGCGCACTGATCGTCGGCTCGTTTGCAGAGCGCATCAAGTTCTCGGCCGTGCTGCTGTTCATGGCCCTGTGGTTCACCTTCAGCTACGCGCCGATCGCGCACATGGTCTGGTTCTGGATGGGTCCGGACGCCTACACCGCCGCCAACGTGGTGGACTCGATGAACGCCAAGGCGGGCTACATCTGGCAAATGGGTGCACTGGACTTCGCCGGCGGCACCGTGGTGCACATCAATGCCGCCGTCGCCGGTCTGGTCGGTGCGTACATGATCGGCAAGCGCGTGGGCTACGGCAAGGAATCGATGGCCCCGCACAGCCTGACGCTGACGATGGTCGGTTCCGCCCTGCTGTGGGTGGGCTGGTTCGGCTTCAACGCCGGCTCGGCGCTGGAAGCCAACGGCTTTGCTGCCCTGGCCTTCATGAACACCTTCGTCGCCACCGCCGCTGCGGTGCTGGCCTGGTCGGTGGGTGAAGCGCTGCACAAGGGCAAGGCCTCGATGCTGGGCGCTGCGTCCGGTGCCGTCGCCGGCCTGGTCGCCATCACGCCGGCAGCCGGCAACGTCGGTGTGGGCGGTGCGCTGATCATCGGCGTGATCGCCGGCTTCGCCTGCCTGTGGGGTGTGACCGGCCTGAAGAAGCTGCTGGGCGCGGACGACACGCTGGACGTGTTTGGTGTGCACGGCGTGGGCGGCATCCTGGGTGCGCTGCTGACCGGTGTGTTCAATTCGCCGAACCTCGGCGGCCCGAGCGCCGTGGCCGATTGGGTCACCGTGGGCATGATCACCCCCGATGCCTACAGCATCGCATCGCAAGTCTGGGTGCAAGCCAAGGCCGTGCTGATCACCATCGTGTGGTCGGGCGTGGTCTCGCTGATCGCCTACAAGATCGTCGATCTGGTCATTGGCCTGCGCGTGCCGGAAGACCAGGAACGCGAAGGCCTGGACATCTCTTCTCACGGCGAGACTGCCTACAACAAGTGATGCCAAGCAGCGACAGCGCCTGAAGTCGCTGTCGCTCACAAGTTCGGAGCGAGTTGGGGACTGCCTTTCCAGGCAGTCCCTTTTTTTATCCGCATCGCACAGGCGAATCTTGCAATTTGGCACGCCAGCCCTGATCTGAAAACGCGGATCGTTCTGCGCCTCTTGTGCGACCCCGGGCCGCCATCTGCCAGAATTCCCCCTCGCCCCCAGGCACACACCCATCCTGTCGTGCTTGCCCGCGCCCCGCTGTATCCCGCCGCCGCACACGCCAGAAAACACCATGGTTCCGCACCTCGTCACCGCCCTCACCGGACCGATCAATGAACTGGAACAGCGCATGCTGGAGTCCATGCCGGCGATCGAACGCTGGTTCAGGCTCGAATGGATGGAGCACACACCGCCGTTCTACAGCTCGGTGGACTTGCGCAACGCAGGCTTCAAGCTGGCGCCGGTCGACACCAACCTGTTCCCGGGCGGCTTCAACAACCTGACCCCCGAAATGCTGCCGCTGGCGGTGCAGGCCGCGATGGCGGCGATCGAGAAGATCTGCCCCGAAGCCAAGAACCTGCTGCTGATCCCCGAGAAGCACAGCCGCAACATGTTCTACCTGATGAACGTGCAGCGCCTGGTGCAGATCTTCGGCCAGGCCGGCCTGAACGTGCGCCTGGGCACGCTGGACGAGACCATCACCGAGCCCAGCACGCTGGAGCTGCCCGATGGCAGCATGCTGACGCTGGAACCACTGGAGCGCGGCCAGCGCCGGCTGGGCCTGAAGAACTTCGACCCCTGCACCATCCTGCTGAACAACGACCTGTCGGCCGGCATTCCGGACGTGCTGAAAAACCTGCACGAGCAGTACCTGCTGCCGCCGCTGCATGCCGGCTGGGCCGTGCGCCGCAAGACGAATCACTTCCGCAGCTACGAGGAAGTGGCCAAGAAATTCGCCAAGCTGCTGGGCATGGATCCGTGGCTGATCAACCCGATGTTCTCGCACTGCGGCCCGGTCAACTGGGCCGACGGCACCGGCATCGACGCGGTGCAGACTCAGGTCGACGCGCTGCTGACCAAGATCCGCCGCAAGCACAAGGAATATGGCATCAACGAGAAGCCGTTTGTCGTCGTCAAGGCCGACAACGGCACCTACGGCATGGGCATCATGACCGTGCGCGATGCCAAGGAGCTTGACGAGGTCAACCGCCGCACACGCAACAAGATGGGCGTGATCAAGGACGGCCAGGAGGTCACCGACGTACTGATCCAGGAAGGCGTGCCGACCTACGAACGCGTCAACGACGCGGTCGCCGAACCGGTGGTCTACATGATCGACCGCTACGTCGTCGGCGGCTTCTACCGGGTGCATGCCGACCGCGGCATCGACGAGAACCTCAACGCCCCCGGCGCCAGCTTCGTACCACTCGCCTTCTCCGACAGCCACCTGCTGCCCAAGCCCGGCAGCCGCCCAGGCGCCAGCGCCCCGAACCGCTTCTACATGTACGGCGTGATAGGCCGCCTGGCCATGCTGGCCGCGTCCTACGAACTCGAAGCCACCGATCCGGACGCCGAGGTTTACGACTGAAATCACGCGCTGGCACGCCCCAGAACCAGGGCCTGCCTACCACGATCAGGCAGGCTTGGAAAGACGCTTCCTGCGCAGGTAGGCAGCGCACAATAGCGGCTCCGTTTCGCCGAGTCCGCGCTTGAGTTCATCCGCCACCCCAAAGTCACCCGCCGCGCTGGCCGCCCTGACGCTGGCCGCGCTGGGTGTGGTCTATGGCGACATCGGCACCAGCCCGCTGTACGCGCTCAAGGAAGTCTTTCATGCGGGGCATGTGCCGGCCACGCAGGGCAATGTACTGGGGGTGCTGAGCCTCATCTTCTGGACGATGACCATCATCGTCTCGTTGAAGTATGTGCTGCTGATCCTGCGGGCAGACAACAACGGCGAAGGCGGCTTGATCGCGATGCTGGCGCTGGCCACGACGGCCGTGCGCGACCGGCCGCGGCTGCGGCGGGTGCTGATGGTCGTCGGCCTGTTCGGCACCGCGATCTTTTATGGCGACGGCGTCATCACGCCGGCCATCTCGGTGCTGTCTGCCGTCGAGGGCCTGGAGGTCGCGGCGCCCGGGCTGCACAGCTTCATCATCCCGATCACGCTGATCGTGTTGACCGGCCTGTTCTCGGTGCAGCGCTTTGGCACCGGCGGCATTGGCAAATTCTTCGGGCCGATCACGCTGGTCTGGTTCGGCGTGCTGATCTGGCTGGGCCTGCCGCACATCATCGAGAACCCCGCGGTGCTGGTGGCGCTGAACCCGCTGCATGCCGCAAGGTTCTGCATCGACCAGCCGCTGGTGTCGTTCGTCGCACTGGGCGCGGTCGTGCTGTGCGTGACCGGCGGCGAAGCGCTGTATGCCGACATGGGCCACTTCGGCCGCAAGCCCATCCGCATTGCCTGGTACAGCATCGTGATGCCGGCGCTGGTGATCAACTATTTCGGCCAGGGCGCGATGCTGCTGGAGCACCCGGAGGCGGTCGAAAACCCGTTCTACATGATGGCGCCGGCCTGGGCCCAGTTGCCGCTGGTGTTCCTGGCCACCGCCGCCACCGTGATCGCTTCGCAGGCGCTGATCTCGGCCGCCTTCTCCGTCACCAAGCAGGCCATGCAGCTCGGCATCCTGCCGCGCATGACGATCCGCCACACCTCCGTGCGCGACACCGGCCAGATCTACGTGCCCTTCGTCAACTGGGGCCTGTTCGTCTTCATCGTGCTGGCGGTGGCGCTGTTCAAGAGCTCGTCCACGCTGGCTTCGGCCTACGGCATTGCCGTCACGCTGGACATGACCATCACCACGGTGATGACCTTCTTCGTGATCCGCTACGGCTGGCGCTACCCGCTGCTGCTGTGCATCGCGGTGACCGGTTTCTTCTTTGTCATCGACCTGACCTTCTTCCTGTCCAACCTGCTCAAGCTGATCGCCGGCGGCTGGTTCCCGCTGGTGATCGGCTCGGGCATGTTCCTGCTGATGCTGACCTGGAAACAGGGCCGGACCATCATGCGTCACCGCGTGCGCGACGACGCCATCGAGCTCGAAGGCTTCCTCGAAGCGGTGTTCGTCAGCCCTCCGGTGCGCGTGTCCGGCACGGCGGTTTTCCTGGTTGCCGAGGAAGGCCTCACGCCCAATGCGCTGATGCACAACCTCAAGCACAACAAGGTGCTGCACGAGCACAACCTGTTCGTCACGGTGCGGCATCACGAAGTGCCCTGGGTTGGCTTCGACAAGCGCCTGTCCATCCATTCCATGGGACATGACTGCTGGCAGATCACGCTGAACTTCGGCTTCAAGAACGACCCGGACGTGCCCGAGGCGCTGCGCCTGCTCGAAGGCCGCGGTGTGCCGATGGACGACATGGACACCAGCTACTTCCTGTCGCGCGAAACCGTGATCCCGACCTTCGGCGACGGCATGGCCATGTGGCGCGAGAAGCTGTTCGCCAGCATGCACCGCAACGCCACCGACATGGCCGACTTCCTGAACCTGCCCTCGAACCGCATCGTGGAATTGGGCGCCAAGGTCGAGATTTGAATTGAGCCCCCCAGTCGCTGCGCTCCTGCCCCCGAGGGGCGCGATTCGGCTTGGGGCGGCCCGGCGCCGAATCCTCGGCCCCCCAGTCGCTGCGCTCCTGCCCCCGAGGGGCGCGATTCGGCTTGGGGCGGCCCGGCGCCGAATCCCCTTCGGCCGCAACGTGCTGTTGCTGCGCCATCACCGATGAAACGATCTCTTCTGCGGGACCTTTCGTTCTCCACCGTCGTGGCGGGCTTCGTCGCCGTGCTCGTCGGCTTCACCAGCTCGGTCGCGCTGATCTTCGCCGCGACCCAGGCGCTGGGCGCGACGCCAGCGCAGACAGCCTCGTGGATCTGGGCGCTCGGGCTGGGCATGGGCTTCACCAGCCTGGGCCTGTCGCTCTGGTACCGCCAGCCGGTGCTGACCGCCTGGTCCACGCCGGGCGCCGCACTGATTGCCGCGACCCAGGGCGTGCCGATGGCCGAGGCGATTGGCGCCTTCATGGCCTGTGCGCTGCTGATCGCCATCGTCGGCTACACCGGCTGGTTCGAACGCATCATGGACCGCATCCCGATGGCCATTGCCTCGGCCTTGCTGGCCGGCGTGCTGGCGCGTTTTGCGCTGGACGCGGTGCTGGCCAGCCATGCCCAGCCGCTGCTGGTGCTGGGCATGGCCGCGGCCTTTCTCGCGGGACGGCGGTGGTGGCCGCGTTATGCGGTGCCCGGCGTGCTGGCAGCCGGCATCGCACTGGCAGCGGCGCAAGGCCTGCTGCACCTGGGCGACGTGCCCTGGGGCTGGGCCCGGCCGGCATGGACCACCCCGCAGTTCTCAGCCCATGCCCTGATCGGGGTCGGCCTGCCCTTGTTCGTCGTGACCATGGCTTCGCAGAACCTGCCCGGCGTGGCGGCGCAACGGGCCGCGGGGTTTCAGATTCCTGTTTCCCCCACCGTGGGTGCCACCGGCGTCGCCTCGCTGCTGCTCGCGCCATTCGGCGGTTACGCGCTGAACCTGGCAGCCATCACCGCAGCCATCTGCATGGGCCGCGAGGCGCACGAAGACCCGGCGCGACGCTACATGGCCTCTGCCGCGGCGGGCGTGTTCTACATCGTCGTCGGCCTGGCCGGCGGTGCGGTGGCCGGGCTGCTGGGCGCGTTCCCGAAGGAACTGGTGATCGCGGTGGCCGGGCTGGCGCTGCTGGGCACGATTGGCGCCGGGCTGGCCAACGCGCTGAACGCCGAACGCCACCGCGACGCGGCCTTGCTGACCTTCCTGGTCACGCTGTCGGGCCTGAGCTTCTTCGGCATCGGCTCGGCGTTCTGGGGCGTCATCGCGGGTGCCGTGGCCTTGCTCAGCAGCGCCAGACGGCAGGCTGGCTGAGGGAGATTCGTCCCGCCACGAGAAAAGGGCCCGCAGGCCCTTTTCTCATTGGCAGATGCCGTCCGGCTTCAGTGGCCAACGCGCATCGAATTGCCCTCCACCGTCACCGCGGTGCCGACCGAGACCGGCTGCGGCTGGGTGATGGTGCGGCGGGTGCCATCGTCCATGCGCACGTGCATGCGGTAGACGGTTTCGGTGCGGGCGTGCTTCTCGATGGCATTGCCGGCAAACGCGCCACCGACCGCGCCCAGCAGGCGGGCCGCAGTGCGGCCGCCGCCCTTGCCGAACTGGTTGCCGATCACGGCACCGGCCACGCCGCCAGCCACGGCGCCAGCGCCAGAGCCCTTGCCTTCAACCGTCACCGTCTCGACCGACTCGATCGTGCCGCAGGTCGCGCAGATCACCGGTGCGGGCGGTGCCGACGGTGCTTCGACCGGGTAGTCCTCCGCCTTGGCGGTGGTGGTGTCAGCCGGGTACGCGTTGGCAGGCTTCGTCGGTTTCGGCGTCGCGTGCTTGACGGCAGCCACTGGCTTCACGGCCGGCTCGACCACTTCGGCCTGCTGCGGCGCTGGCGCCGGTGCGGCCGCCATCGGCGCGCTGGCCGCATCGTCCAGCAAGGTTGCGGGGGTGGCCGGCAGCGTGGCCACTTCGCTGGTCGGCGCGGCAGAGATCTGGCTGCGCTGCCAGACGACAGTGCCGGCCAGCGCCGCGATGGCGACGGCCATCAGGCCGCCAGCGACCCAGACCGCGCGCGGCAGGCCGGAACTGGCGGAAGACGAGGGAACAGTGGTTGAGGGGTTCATTGTTGTCAGCTCCTCCGGGAGGCTGTGGGGCAAATACTGTGGGGTACCTGCGGGTACGACGTTGAAGGCTTGAAGCCTGTGGGTATAACGCAATCCAGGCCGTTCGGCTGACGCTCAACCGGTATCAGAATGCTTCAGCCGCCAGAGGTCAAGCCCGAACCCGCCGGCAACGGCTGACGCTTCAGGGCACACTGCGCCTCAGTTTGTCACGGGCTGCCGCCATGAACCTGCTTTTTGTCGCCGACGCGCTGGATCACTTCAAGACCTACAAGGACACCACCTTCGCGATGATGCGCGAAGCCCAGCGGCGCGGCCATGTGCTGTTTGCCTGCGGCCCGCAGGACCTGCACTGGCGCAGCGGCGGCTCCGTGCAGGCGCGCCTGCGCCAGGTCACGCTGACCGGCCGCTCCGGCAAAGACGTGCACGACTGGTTCAAAGCCGGCCCGGAACTGGTGCGCCACCTGGCCAGCTTCGACGCCGTGGTGATGCGCAAGGACCCGCCGTTCGACAGCGAATACTTCTACGCCACCCACCTGCTGGAACGCGCCGAAGCCGAAGGCGCGCGGGTCTTCAACTCGCCCCGCGCGCTGCGAGACCATCCCGAAAAACTCGCCATCCTCGAATTCCCGCAGTTCACCCCGCCCACGCTGGTGACCCGCGCTGCTGCCGACGTGCGCGAGTTCCACGCCGAGCACCGCGACATCATCCTGAAGCCCTTGGACGGCATGGGCGGCATGGGCATCTTCCGCGTCAAGGACGACGGGCTGAACCTGGGCAGCATCATCGAGACGCTGAACCGCGACGGCGCGCAGACCATCATGGTCCAGCGCTTCCTGCCAGCCATCGAAGCCGGCGACAAGCGGGTGCTGGTGATTGGCGGCGAGCCGGTGTCGCACTGCCTGGCGCGCATTCCGCAGGGCGGCGAGGTGCGGGGCAACCTGGCGGCCGGCGGCAAGGGCGTGGCCCAGCCCATCAGTGCGCGGGACGAGGAAATCGCACGCACCATCGGCGCGGTGCTGGCGCCGCGCGGGCTGATGCTGATCGGCCTGGACGTGATTGGCGACAACCTGACCGAGATCAACGTCACCAGCCCGACAGGCTTCCAGGAAATCACCAACCAGACCGGCGTGGACGTGGCGGCGCTGTTCGTGGACGCCCTGGAAACTGGCGCGCGCCGAGGCTGACCGGTCGGACCGGGCGTCGGAGCCGGCTGGCGTCAGGCCGGCACAGCCATGCGCAGCAGCACCGTCGCCGGCTCGGCCAGCGAAAGCTGGTCCCGGCCCGCGGCCTTGGACACGTAGAGCGCCTGGTCCGCAGCGTCGATCAGCGCAGCCAGCGAGTCGGTGCCCGGCTGCCATTCGGCGCCGCCCATCGAAAACCGCACCCCGTGCGGCGACGGCAGGCCAGCGATCTCGCAGGCGGCAAAAGTCGCACGCAGCCGGTCGAACACCGCGTTCAGCTCGCTCAGCGTGGTACCCGGCATCAGCAGCAAAAACTCTTCGCCACCCAGGCGACCCAACCGGTCCTGCCCGCGCAGCACCCTGCCGGCCGCTGCGGCCAGCGCCTGCAGCACCGCGTCACCGGCGGCATGGCCCAGGCGGTCGTTGACCTGCTTGAAATGGTCCAGGTCGATCAGCGCCACGCTGAAAGGCAGCTGCCATTGGCGGGCCTGCGCGAGCTGCGCCTCACCAGCAGCCTTGATCGCGCGCCGGTTCGGCAGCCCGGTCAGCTCGTCGCGCAAGGCCAGTTTGGCCAGGTGACGCCGCTTGCGCCAGCCGCGCACCACCAGCACTGCGGCGCCAGCCAGCATCACCAGCAAAGCCAGCAGTGCGGCCCACAAGGCGCGGCGTGTGGCAGCCTGTGCCACCAGCTCCAGGTGCGCGGTTTCGGAGCGGCGGCGCAGGTCGGCGTTTTCCGCGTCCAGGCGCGCGCCTTCGTAGCGCGCCTGCAGGCGCAGCATCTGGCTGTCGCGCAAGGTTTCCTTGGCCTCGTTGCGCAGCAGGTTGGCGCGGGTCAGCTCGGCATAGGCCTTGGCGTAGAGGCCTTGAGACGCAAAGCCTTCGGCCATCGCCGTGGCCAGTTCGATGCGGCGTGACGCGATGCGCTCGGGCGCGTCCAACGGCCTTGCCTGCTCGATCGCCTGCAGGACGTCCGGCCGGCGCAGCGCCGTCAACGAGCGCAGCACCAGCACGTGTGCCGCCATCAGCCGGCCCTCGTTGTGCTGCGCCTCCATCAGGGCCTGGGCATCGCGCGCCATGCTCAGGCTGGCCTCGGCATTGCCGTCGTCCAGCACCCGCTCGCCCACCTTGATCAATGCCGCCGCAATGCCTGCCTCGTCCTGCAGGTCGCGGCTGAGCACCAGCGCAGCCTCGTAGTGGTCCCGGGCCTGCTGCAGCTGGCGCGAATACACCAGCGCATTGCCCAGCTGCCATTCCAGCAGGCTGCGCATGAAGCGCGCCGGCCGGTCGCCCAGCAGCGCCAGCGCACGGCGGAAATAGTCCTCGCCCTGCCCGGCTGCCGGCACCTTGCCGCTGACCTGGCTGGTCAAGCTGCCCAGTTGCAGCAGCGCCGAGACTTCCTGGTCCAGGCTGCCCACCGCATGCGCACAGCGCTCCAGCGCCTCGCCAGCCACCCAGGCCTCGTCATTGTTGCCGGCGTACACCATGGCCCACATGTCCAGCGACGCCAGCTCGCACTGCAGGTCCGAAGCCTCCAGCGGTTCGATCTGGCGGCGCAGCGCGGCAATGCGCGCGGCGATCTCGGCGGCAGGCTTCTCCCGCAGGTCTGCCAGGATCATCGCCTGGGCCAGCCAGGCCTTGTGCAGCTCGCCGGCCCCAGGCCAGGCATTCATCAATGCCTCGGCCTGGTGCAGCAGCGCCAGCTGCGCGGGTGTGTCTTCCAGCTGGTCCTGCACGCTCGCGGCGCCCAGCAGCAGCCAGAACTCGGCATCGACATCTCCGGCGACTCGCGCGGCCGCGAGTTCGTGCTGCGTCCAACGCTCCGCGGCGTGAGGATCGTCCAACACCAGCGCGTCCTGCTGCTGCCAGATCGCCGGCCGCGCCTGCACGCCGCAGGCCCACAGCAACGCCAGCACCAGCAGCCCGGCGCGCAGCAGCGCAGCCATGGCGGCGGCGCCAGGAGAAAGGAGGGGGAAAACAGGCATGTCAGGTGTCCAACCCCCTTTCTCGGCCCCTGGCGGCCTGACTTGAGCGGAACGGAAAAGGGAGTCTGACCCCATTTATTTCAAATCGGGCCAGACCGCCAACAAGTCGCGCCGGGGCCGGCTGGCTGCAGCTTCAACTGGCGGCCGATGTCCGCAGCCAACACGGCGCGCTGTCCAGCCCGGATAATCCCCGGTTGGCCGGCGCGTGGCTTGCGCGCGCTGCGCCACCTTCCGTGCCGACCGGCCGGCCTTCTTGCTTTTTGCCTCCGGCAGCTCCCATGGCCCTGATCACCCTCTCGAACGCCCACCTCGCTTTTGGCCATGTGCCGCTGCTCAACGGCACCGACCTGACCCTGGACATGGGCGAGCGCACCGGCCTGATCGGCCGCAACGGCGCCGGCAAGTCCTCGCTGCTGAAGATCCTCGCCGGGCTGGAGAAACCGGACGACGGCGTGATGCAGATCCAGACCGGCATCCGCCGCGAATACGTGCCGCAGGAGCCGCACCTGCGCCCCGGCGCCACCATCTTCGAGACCATCAGCGAAGGCGTGGCCGAGGCCAAGGCCATCCGCGAACGCTACGAGGCCCATGCCGACGGCGAGGACCTGGACGCGCTGCAGACCCGGCTCGAAGCGCTGGACGGCTGGAACTGGGAGCAGCGCGTGGACGAGACCATCCACCGCCTGGACCTGAACCCCGACACCGTCGTGGACACCCTCTCCGGCGGCCTGCGCAAGCGCGTGGCGCTGGGCCGCGCGCTGGTCGCCACACCCGACGTGCTGCTGCTCGACGAGCCGACCAACCACCTGGACCTGAACGCCATCGACTGGCTGGCCGGCCTGCTCAACAACTTCCGCGGCGCGCTGCTGCTGATCACCCACGACCGCGCCTTCCTGGACGCCGTGACCACCCGCATCGTCGAGCTGGACCGCGGGCAGCTGCGCAGCTACCCCGGCAACTTCGCCGCCTTCGAGGCCGCCAAGCAGCGCGAGCTGGAAGCCGAGGCGCTGCAGAACGCCCGGGCCGACAAGCTGCTGGCGCAGGAAGAAGTCTGGATCCGCAAGGGCGTGGAAGCCCGCCGCACCCGCAGCGTGGCCCGCATCGGCAGGCTGGAGAAGCTGCGCGAGACCCGCGCGGCGCGGCGCGACGTGATCGGCGGCGTGCGGCTGGACGTGGACACCGGCGGCGCCAGCGGCAAGATCGTCGCGCGGCTGGAAGACGTCAACAAGGCTTACGGCGACAAGCAGGTGGTGCGCAATTTCTCCAGCACCGTGCTGCGCGGCGACAAGATCGGCCTGATCGGCCCGAACGGTGCCGGCAAGACCACCTTGCTCAAGCTCATCCTCGGCGAGCTGGCGCCCGACAGCGGCAGCGTGCTGCAAGGCAGCAAGATCCAGGTCGCGTATTTCGACCAGATGCGCGAGGCGCTGAACATGGAGGCCACGCTGGCCGACACCATCAGCCCCGGCAGCGAGTGGATCGAGATCGGCAACCAGCGCAAGCACGTGATGAGCTACCTGGGCGACTTCCTGTTCGCCCCGGCGCGCGCCAACTCGCCCGTCAAGAGCCTCTCCGGCGGCGAGCGCAACCGGCTGCTGCTGGCCCGCCTGTTCGCCCGCCCGGCCAACGTGATGGTGCTGGACGAGCCGACCAACGACCTGGACATCGAAACCCTGGAAATGCTCGAAGAGCTGCTGCAGGACTACGACGGCACCGTCTTCCTGGTCAGCCACGACCGGCGCTTCGTCGACAACGTCGTCACCAGCACGCTGGTCGCCGAAGGCAATGGCCAGTGGCGCGAGTACGAAGGCGGCATTGCCGACTGGCAGGCCCAGGCCGCGCGCACCGCGCAGGTTCGTGCGCAGGCCGCGCGTTCCTCGGCCCCTGCGCCCACGCCACCGGCACCGGTTGCCGCGCCGGTGGCAGCGCAGCCCGTCGCCGAAAAGCGCAAGCTCAGCTTCAAGGAACAGCGCGAACTGGGTGAGCTGCCGGCGCGCATCGACGCAATCGAAAAAGAGATGGCCCAGCTGGCCGCGATGCTGGCCGGCACCGAGCTTTACAGCCAGGGCGCCAAACGCATCGCCGAGGTCACGCAGCGCCATGCAGCGCTGGACGAAGAACTGCTCGAAGCGATGGAGCGCTGGGAAGCACTGTCAACGCGGGGCTGATCGTGCACCCGGCGGCCCGGCGCCCTGCGGGCTCAGGCCGAAGTGGTTTCGGCGGCGATCTGCCGCAGTGCCTTCTCGAACACCTCCGGCGGCTGGCCGCCGGAGATCAGGTGCCGGTCATTGATGATGACGGCCGGCACCGAGTGGATGCCGGCCTGCTGCCAGTAGGCTTCCAGCTCGCGCACCTCGACAGCGTAGGTGTCGCTCTTCAGCACCGTCTCGGCGGCCTCGCGGTCCAGGCCCACGGCTTCGGCCGCGTCCAGCAGCACCGCGAAGTCGCCCGGGTTCTTGCCTTCGGTGAAGTAGTCGCTGAACAAGGCTTTCTTCAACGCCAGTTGAAGGCCGTCTGCCTGCTCGCCGGCCCAGTGCAGCAGGCGGTGCGCGTCGAAGGTGTTGTAGATGCGGGCCCGCTTGTCCATGCGGAACTCGAAGCCCAGCGCCGCGCCGCGCTGGCGGATGTTCTCGCGGTTGGCTTCGCTCTGCGCCGCGCTGGCGCCGTACTTGCGCTGCAGGTGCTCACCAATGTCTTCGCCTTCGGCCGCCATCTGCGGGTTCAGCTCGAAAGGCTGGAAGTGCAGCGAGACAGGCAGCTCGGGCCCGATGCGTTCCAGCGCCTGCTGCAGCGACTGCAGGCCGATGATGCACCAGGGGCAGGAAACGTCGGAGACAAAGTCGATCTTCATGACCGCCATTGTTCCGGGCATGGCAAAGCCTTGATTGGCGGCAGGACTTGGGGCTTGGCCGCGCCGGGCCGCCCCAAGCGGCCAAGCCACCCGCTCGGCGGGTGGTCTCGCGTATTCCGAGAGACCGGGTGCCCCATGTCTCTTGGCGGGGAATCCCGAACCTTTGGAGGATCCCGATGGGTGCTCTGCCCGCTAGACTGGCGCTTCCGCTTGCTTTTGGCGCGCTGCTCGCCGCCCGACGCCCGGTGTCCCTAAACGACCCACCCGAGATCCTGCTGATCTGCCCGCAAACGCCCGACGCGCTGGACGCGACGCGCACCATCTTCCGCGAATACGCCGACGGCCTGGGCATTGACCTCGCCTTCCAGGACTTCGAGCAGGAGCTGGCCGCGCTGCCCGGCGAATACGCCGGCCCTGCCGGCCACCTGCTGCTGGCCTATGTGGACGGCGCACTGGCCGGCTGCGGCGCTTTCCGCCCCTGCGCCGAGGCCGACTATGCCAACGCCTGCGAGATGAAACGGCTCTACGTGCGCCGCGCCTTCCGCCGCTTCGGCCTGGGCCGGCTGCTGGCCCAGGCGCTGATGGACAACGCCCACCAGGCCGGCTACTCCTGCATGCTGCTGGACACGCTGGACGAGATGGAATCCGCCCGCGGCCTCTACACCTCGCTGGGCTTTGAAGAGATCCCGCCTTACTACTTCAACCCCGTTCCAGGCGCCCACTACCTGAAAGCCGAACTTTGAGCACCCGGCTTCGCGAATACGCGAAGCCACCCGCCGAGCGGGTTGCGCAGCCGCCTTGGGACGGCCCTGCGCCGGCTGCGTCGTGAAGCGTTCTGTGTACCCCTTCGACTGACGCATGCGCCTCACCCACAAGGTCGTCCTGCTGGCGATGACGCCGCTGATCGCGGCCATGAGCCTGATCGCGGTGGCCCAACGCCACCAGGAGGAACTGCTGGCCAAGCGGCAGCAGGCGCTGGTCAAGAGCGCGTACATGGAAGCGGCGCGTTCGGAGCTGCGGCACTTCGTGGCGATGGCGCTGAGCACCATCAGCCCGCTCTACAACACCGGCAGGGACGACGACGAGATCAAGCAGCAGGTGATGCGGCAGCTGGCCGCACTGGACTACGGCAGCGACGGCTACTTCTTCCTCTACAACGACGAGGGCGTGAACCTGATGCACGCCCGCCAGCCCGAGCTGGTGGGCCGCAACCTGCGGCGCCTGCGCGACGCCTACGGCCAGTTCCCGATCCAGCTGATGATGGACAAGGCCAAGGCCGGCGGCGGCTTTGTCGACTACAGCTGGCACAAGCCTTCCAGCGATGCCGACGCGGCCAAGGTCGCCTATGTCACGCCGCTACCGCGCTGGCACTGGTGGTTCGGCACGGGGCTGTACGTGGACGACGTGGACCAGGTGCTGGCCCAGCTGGACGAGGAGCTGGCCGCCAGCGTCAACACCACGACCCGCTGGATCGCCGGCATCAGCGTGGCCGGGCTGCTGCTGATCTTCGGCGTGGGCCTGTGGCTGAACATGCACGAGCTGCGCTTGGCCGACGCCAAGCTCACGCTGCTGACGCGCCAGCTCGTCAGCTCGCAGGAAAGCGAGCGCGCCTACCTCGCACGAGAGCTGCACGACGGCACCGGCCAGACCCTGGTCTCGGTCAAGCTGCTGGCCGAATCCGCATTGCAGCGCCTGAACGCCGCCGAGCTGGGCGACGAGCGTGCGCTGGCTGCGCGCACCGCGCTGCAGCGTGCGGTGGACAGGCTGCGCGACGCGCTGGTGGAGGTGCGCGGCATGTCGCACCGGCTGCGCCCGGTGATGCTGGACACGCTGGGCCTGCCGGCCGCGCTGGCGCAGATGGCGCAGGAGATGTGGGGCGACAGCGCCACGCGCTTCACGCTGCGCACCGACGGCGCGGTCGAAGACCTGCCCGAGGCCATCAAGACCGTGCTGTTCCGCGTCACGCAGGAGGCGCTGGCCAACATCGAGAAGCATGCCGCGGCCTCCCGCGTCGAGCTGCAGCTGGACTTCACGCCGGCCAGCCTGCAGCTGCGCGTGCAGGACAACGGCCGCGGCTTCGACACCGAATTCTTCCAGCGCCACCCCAGCCGCGGCCTGGGCCTGCGCCACATGCGCGAACGCCTGGCCGCGATCGATGGCACGCTCAGCATCAGCTCCCACCCGGGCCAGACGCTGCTGCTGGCCAACGTGCCCAAGGCCGTGATCACTCGTTTTTCCCGACAGGAACCCAATGCCAACCGACAGCCCTGAACGCCCGATCAAATTGATGATCGTCGACGACCACGCGGTCGTGCGCGATGGGCTGAAGGCCGTGTTCGCGATGGCCGACGACCTGCTGGTGATCGCCGAGGCCGGCAACAGCACGGAAGCCCTCGCGCGCCTGCGCGACTGCCCGCCAGATGGCGCGCCCGACGTGGTGCTGATGGACGTGGGCATGAAGGGTGGCGAAAGCGGCATCGAGCTGACCGCCAGGCTGCTGGACGAGGACCCGGAGCGCGTGGTGCTGATGCTCTCGATGCACGACGGCACCGAGATCGCGCAGCGCGCGCTGCGGGCCGGCGCGCGCGGCTACGTGCTGAAGGACTCGCCGTCCTCGGAGATCCTGCACGCGATCCGCACCGTGTACGCCGGCGGCACCTTCCTCAGCCCGGCGATGGCTGCACGCCTGTTCCGCGGCCCCAGCGCACGGCCGCTGCTGTCAGATCGCGAACAGCACGTGCTCAGCTTCCTCGGCCAGGGCCTGGCCAGCAAGCAGATCGCCAACACGCTGAACCTGAGCGTGCGCACCGTCGAGTCGCACCGGCAGAACATCCGCCGCAAGCTGAACCTCGCCGGCCAGGCCGAGCTGATCAAGTACGCAGTCGAAAACGCCGCGCGCACCGGTGGCTGAGCACGGCTTTTCAGTGCCGCAAAGGTTGCGGTGCTTTCCCTGATCGGGTCTCACCGGAGCGGGCAAACGAGTGCGTAAAGCCGCGAATCGGCTCTAGGTATTGCAGCGGTGGCGCGCAGATGCGCGGAGTTACACACTCGTTCCACTCGCTTTTACACAATCCGGAGACAAGCCGATGATCTCGCAAGCAACGCATTTCCGCCTGCCCCTCATCACCCTGGCGCTGGCCGCGGCCTTCGCCAGCGCACAAGCCGCCGACCCGATCAAGATCGGCGTGGCAGGGCCGTTCACCGGTGGTTCGTCCTCGATGGGCGTTTCGATGCGCGACGGCGTGCGCCTGGCCACCGAAGAGATCAACAAGGCCGGCGGCGTGCTGGGCCGGCAGATCGAGCTGGTCGAACGTGACGACGAAGCCAAGAACGAGCGCGGCGTGCAGATCGCCCAGGAGCTGATCAACAAGGAGAAGGTCGCCGCCACTGTCGGCTACATCAACACCGGCGTGGCGCTGGCCTCGCAGCGCTTCTACCAGGAAGCCAAGATTCCGGTGATGAACAACGTGGCCACCGGCTCGGCCATCACCCACCAGTTCGACAACCAGCCCGAGAACTACATCTTCCGCAACGCCGCGCACGACAGCATCCAGGCGCCGATGATCGTCGAAGAGGCGGTCACCCGCCGCGGCTACAAGAAGCTCGCGATCCTGGCCGATTCGACCAACTACGGCCAGCTCGGCCGGCAGGACCTGGTGAAGGCGCTGGAGCTCAAAGGCATCAAGCCGGTCGCCGAAGAGAAGTTCAACATCAAGGACGTCGACATGACGCCGCAGCTGTTGAAGGCCAAGGAAGCCGGCGCCGAAGCGGTGCTGACCTACGGCATCGGCCCCGAGCTGGCGCAGATCGCCAACGGCATGACCAAGCTGGGCTGGAAGGTGCCCATCATCGGCAGCTGGACGCTGTCGATGGCCAACTACATCGACAACGCCGGCCCCGGCGGCGAAGGCGCGCGCATGCCGCAGACCTTCATCCAGGAACCGACGACGCCCAAGCGCCAGTCCTTCATCGTCTCGTACCTGAAGACCTTCAACCCGAAGAACAGCCGCATCGATTCGCCCGTCTCGGCCGCGCAGGGCTACGACTCGATCTACCTGCTGGCTGCCGCCATCAAGCAGGCCGGCAGCACCGAAGGCCCGAAGGTCAAGGCAGCCCTGGAAGACCTGAAGGCGCCGGTGGACGGCGTGGTCACGACCTACAACAAGCCCTTCACCAAGACCGACCACGAGGCCATCACCGTGAACATCCCGGTGTTTGGCGAGGTCAAGGGCCAGCGCGTGGTCTACGCCTATGAAGCCGATTTCAAGAAGGCCTCGGAAGTGCGCGTGAAGGACGTCAACGCCAAGGGCGCGCTGACGGCCGTCAAGAAGTAGGCCGACCGCAGCCACCCACACCGTTCGCCCCGCGCTTCGCATCCGTTCGCCCTGAGCCTGCGAAGGGCCGCTCGGCACGCCCGCAAGGCTTCGACAGGCTCAGCCCGAACGGGGGAGAGGTGCCTTGTTTTCCGTTCACCCTGAGCTTGTCGAAGGGCCGGCGCACCGCTCCACCGTTCACCCTGAGCGCCGTCACTCCGTTCGCCCTGAGTCTGTCGAAGGGCCGCTCGGCTCGCACGCAAGGCTTCGACAGGCTCAGCCCGAACGGACATGTGGATTCGGCTCGGCCAGAGGGTTGAGTTACCAGCCCGTCCCAGCAATGAAGAAGAGGCGATATGCAGATCCTCACCCAACTCGTGTTCAGCGGCATTGCGCTGGGCATGATCTACGCGGTCATCGCGTTCGGTTACCAGCTGACCTTCGCGACCTCGGACACGCTGAACTTCGGCCAGGGCGACGCGCTGATGCTGGGCGCGCTGGTCGGGCTCACGCTGGTCGGCCTGGGCGTGAACTACTGGCTGATGATCCCCATCGTCTGCCTGTTCGGCGCGGCCCAGGGCGCGGTGGTCGAGCGCATCGGCGTGCGGCCTGCCATCAAGATCAAGTCCGAGTTCGGCTGGATCATGTCCACCATCGCGCTGGGCATCATCTTCAAGAACGTGGCCGAGAACATCTGGGGCCGGGACGACCTGAAGTTCCCGTCGCCGCTGCCCGAGTCGCCGATGAAATTCCTCGGCGCCAACGTGCTGCCGATGGAGCTGCTGGTGGTCTTCGGCGCACTGGCGATGATGCTGGCGGTCGAGTTCTTCAACCGCAAGACCATCTACGGCAAGGCCGTGGTCGCCACCTTCAATGACCGGGACGCGGCCAAGCTGATGGGCATCAACACCAGCCTGGTCATCACCTTCTCGTACGCGCTCTCGTCGCTGACCGCCGCGTTTGCCGGCGTGCTGATCGCCCCGCTCACGCTGACCGGCGCCACCATGGGCGCGGTGCTGGGCCTGAAGGCCTTTGCGGTCGCCATCATCGGCGGGCTGACCAGTGGCATGGGCATCGTCGTTGGCGGGCTGATCCTCGGCATTGCCGAGACGACCACGGGCTTCTACCTCTCCACCGGCTACAAGGACGTGCCGGGCCTGGTGCTGCTGCTGATCGTGTTGGCGCTCAAGCCGGCCGGCCTGTTCGGCAAGACGGCGATCAAGAAAGTCTGACGCAATGAAGGCACCTCAAATCGCGGCCATCGCCGTGGGCATCGCCCTGCTGGCGGCCTTCCCGGCCATGGTCGGCAACCCGTATTACGTGCACCTGGTCGAGACCATCCTGATCTACGCCATCGTGCTGTTCGGTCTGGACATCGTCGTCGGCTACACCGGCCAGGTCTCGCTGGGCCATGCCGGCCTGTTCGGCATTGGCGCGTACACCGCAGGCGTGCTGGTGATGAAACTGGGCGCGCCGCTGTGGGTCACGCTGCCGGCGGCCATCGCGGTGGCGTCCGTGTTCGGCGCGCTGCTGGCCTTGCCGGCGCTGCGCGTCACCGGGCCGTACCTGGCCATGGTCACGCTGGCCTTCGGCACCATCATCCAGATCCTAATCAACGAGATGAGCTTCCTGACCGAAGGGCCGATGGGCATCACGCTGACCAAGCCCAGCGTCTTCGGCCACACCATGGACGAGACCGAGTACTACTGGCTGGTGGGCGTGCTGTTGCTGGCCTCGCTGCTGGTGGTGCACCGCATCCTGCGCTCACACCTGGGCCGAGCCTTCGAGGCGCTGCGCGGCAGCCCGGTGGCTTCGGACTGCATGGGCGTCTCGGTCTACCGCTACAAGGTCTATGCCTTCGTGATCAGCGCCGGCCTCGCCGGCCTGGCGGGCGCGCTGTACGCCTACTCCGAGCAGTACATCTCGCCCAACACCTACAACTTCGAGCTGACGGTGATGTTCCTGCTGGCCGTCATCATGGGTGGGCGCAAGAGCCGCATCGGCTCGCTGCTGGGTGCGGCCATCATCGTGCTGCTGCCCAAGCTGCTGGACGACCTGGCGATGTTCCGCACCGCCTCGGTGGCGCTGGCGGTGATCGTCGCCATCGCCGCAGGCGTGGCCGTGCAGCGCGGCAAGATCAAGCCCAAGAGCGCCGCCATTCCTGTGATCGGCACCATCGCGCTGGCCGCCGTGTCGTTCAAGCTGCAAAGCATGACCGACTGGCGGCTGTCCATCTTCGGGCTGATCACGCTGTTCGTCGTGTACTACCTGCAGGACGGCATCGTCGGCTTCGTGCGCGGCGCGCTGGGCCTGCGCAGCCATGCCTCGCACGAGGCGGCCGAGGTCGCAGCCCTTGCGCCCGGCCAACAGGCGCTGACCCAGGCCGGTGGTGCCACCGGCGAGCAACTGCTGGCCGCGAGCGGCGTGCTGATGCAGTTCGGCGGCCTGAAGGCGCTGAACAACGTGGACCTGAACGTCAAGCGCGGCAGCATCCATGGCCTGATCGGCCCGAACGGCTCGGGCAAGAGCACGATGATGAACGTGCTCACCGGCATCTACACGCCCACCGCCGGCAGCGTCGCGTTCGCAGGCCATTCGCTGGCCGGCCTCAGCCCGGCGCAGATCGCCCAGCGCGGCGTGGCCCGCACCTTCCAGAACGTGCAGCTGTTCGGCGAAATGAGCGCGCTGCACAACGTGATGGTGGGCCTGCACCACAGCTTCCGTTCTAACCTGATCGACGTGGCGCTGCACCTGCCACGCTACCTGCGCGAACACCGCGCCGCGCGGCTGCGCGCGCTGGCGCTGCTGCGCTTCGTCGGCCTGGGCGAGCTGGCCGGCGAAGAGGCGCGCAACCTGCCTTACGGCCAGCAGCGCCTCTTGGAAATTGCCCGGGCGCTGGCGCTGGACCCACAACTGCTGCTGCTGGACGAACCCGCCGCCGGCCTGACCGCGCCCGACATCGTCGCGCTGCGCGCCATCATCCAGAAGATCCGCGAACACGGCGTCACGGTGATCCTGATCGAACACCACATGGACGTGGTGATGAGCCTGTGCGACACCGTCTCGGTGCTGGACTTCGGGCAGAAGATCGCCGAGGGCGGGCCTGCTGAAGTGCAGGCCAACGAAAAAGTCATCGAAGCGTATCTGGGCGGCCAGGCCAGCTGAGGAACAACAAGATGCTCACCATCCACAACCTCAGCGCCGGCTACGGAAAAGTCCAGGTCCTGCACGGCATTTCCATCGACGTGCCCAAGGGCCAGGTCGTCACGCTGATCGGTTCCAATGGCGCCGGCAAGACGACGACGATGCGCGCCGTCAGCGGCATGATCGCGCCCACCGGCGGCGAGATCCACCTCAACGGCAAGCGCATCGACGGACTGGAGCCGTACCACATCGCCCGCCTCGGCCTGGCCCACTCGCCCGAAGGCCGGCGCGTGTTCGCCACCATGAGCGTGGCCGACAACCTGCTGCTCGGCGCCTTCCCGCGCCTGACCGGCAGCCGGCCCAAGGGCGACGTGGCGGCAGACCTGGAAAAAGCCATGGCGCTGTTCCCGCGCCTGCAGGAACGCCGCACCCAGCTCGCCGGCACGCTTTCCGGCGGCGAGCAGCAGATGCTGGCCATGGCGCGCGCGGTGATGCTGAACCCCGAAGTCGTGCTGCTGGACGAACCGTCCATGGGCCTCGCCCCCATCCTGGTCGACGAGGTGTTCCGCATCATCGAGCGCCTGAAAGCCGCCGGCACCACCATGCTGCTGGTCGAACAGTTCGCCGCCGCCGCACTGGCCGTGGCCGACTACGGCTACGTGCTGGAAAACGGCCGCATCGCAGTGCACGGCAGGGCCGAGAAATTGCGCAACGACCCCGCCGTCAAGGCGGCCTACCTGGGCGGCGGGCACTGAGCGCAGGGCAGCTCCCGAGGCGCCTTTCGGGGCCTTGGCGCACCGAAGTCCGTCGCCTCTTTGCGCTGGGCGGCTTGTGGCCCTGCCACGGGCGCTCCTATAGTCGGCGATCCCAACAAGCACCTCGTGCACAAGGAGCCGCCTCATGACCCGTTCAAGCTCGTCGCTCGCCCGCCTGATCTCGCCACTGGCCCTCGCCGCAGCCGCCCTGGCCTCAGGCTGCGCCGCGCCGCCCGCGCATGAGCACGGTGCTGGCGGAATGGGGGGCATGGAAGGCATGGGCCACATGGCCTCGATGGCCGTGGCCACGCTCACACCGATTGCCGGCAGCAACGTGCGCGGCATCGTGATGTTCCACGAGAAAGACGGGCACCTGATGGTGCACGCCAAGCTCAGCGGCCTGGCCCCTGGCGTGCACGGCTTCCACCTGCACGACAAGGGCGACTGCGCCAGCCCCGACGGCATGAGCGCCGGCGGCCACTTCAACCCCACCGGCCAACCCCACGGCCCGCAAACCGGCCCGCACCACGCCGGCGACATTCCCGCCCTGACCGCAGACGCCAGCGGCAACGTCGATGAGCACTTCATGCTCGACGGCCCAACCGTCGCCGCCGGCCCCACCAGCGTCATCGGCCACTCGGTGATCGTGCACGCGAACCCTGACGACTACGCGACGCAGCCGACGGGTAATTCGGGTGGACGGGTGGCTTGCGGCGTGATTGCAGGGCACTGAGCCCAAGCTCAATTCCGCTGACTTCGGCGGCCTTGCCTTACGCGAGGCCGCACGGGAAGCGGTGAACGCCAGATCCACCAGGCCCGAAACGGCGACTGCCCCGCCTGCATAACCCGAATTCGTGAAAACCAAATCGGGAGGAAACAAGGGCAGGTCAGCGCACAAATAAATGGGGTCAGAGTCAATTTATCTTTCTCAACCGTCAAAAGCGGCATTCGCCCGACACGCAGATAAATTGACTCTGACCCCATTTATTTGAACCACGGTGGCGGCGGCTATTCCTTCGGATACTGCGAAAGTTCCAGTGCCAAGCCAAGCGCGCCCGCTTCGCGCACCAGTACAGCGGGCAGCGCAGCGAAACGAACTTCAGAGCCCGCACCTTCAACCGCGAAGTCGAGGACGCCGCTGGCCGTCGACGCCGCCATGAGCGCAGCGATCTCGTGCCTTCGTAAACTGAGGAAGGAAACAGCGTCTCTCACTTGCCCTGGCAGATTGTCGAAGTCGCATTCACTGACCTGAAAATGTGCCGTCCCACCCTGGAGCCGATAAGGCTTCAAAGAAATCCAACCCAGGATCAGGTCCAATTTATCAGAGGCAATTCGAAGGACGCAGCTCATGGGCTTGACGAATTCTTTCAGGCCAACCTTCGATCATTGATTCACCTCGGTAAACCACCTTAGGCACTGATTCAGTCATGCGGCTCCTCCGTGAGGGACGCGGGTCAAAGGCGCGAGGTCCGGCTCGTCACTTTAACCGAAAGCGGAACGGGAAATGGGACACCTGACTCTCGACTCGCACGTGGCCTCGACTTCCACGAGCCTCAGTTAAATAGCGGAATAAAGAATTGAGACAGAACCAGCACCATAAGAGCATAGGGGATTGCTTTTGCCGATGTACTCACTGCCTGACCGCGCGCTCCCTTGGTGACCGTGAAGATCGAGCGGGCCGCAAAGGCAAGGACCCATAGAGAGCCGACAACGAGCACCAGAGACATCTCGCCAGGAGTTCCGTCTCCGTGAATCGCAAATACCGAACTCGCCGCAACAATGGCTAAGTTGATGATTGTGACCGCGATGACTGCGACGATGGCGAAAGTGGCCGACATGACACCTGAGGAATGAAAGGGTTGTGCTTAGCTGGACGTCACTCGCCTCGCTCACGGAATGCTGCACATGGACTGAAGCTTGTCGACGTGTTGCTTGAGCAGTGCACCTTGGAGGAATACATCGGCGACGGCGAGATACCTTCCGCCCTCCATGACCCATGTGGCGAATGTCCCCGATTCGGCGCTTGAGTGCCCGTAGACCTCAAGCACGGGCCAACCATTGATCAATGGTTCGTGAAAATAGAGCATCCCGCCGAACTGCTCACCCAGATTGCGGCCCGTCTTCCCATCAAAAACCGAGAAGAAGCAACCTCCGGTGCCGCACGTTCCATCGTTACTTTTGACGATGAGTTCGTTTGCACCATCGTAGTTGATATCGACGCTCAACGAAGCGGCCTTGGTCAACGGCCCATGGTCAAGGTCACGGAGCTTGTTCGCGATGCTCGTGAGATCGGTCGGCTGGCCGGAATCGCGGTCAAGGCAAACAGCGCTGGCCGCGGCCATGTTTGAGATGCCGGCCAGAACCGTGAGGAAAAATGTTTGTCGCAAAAATGCAAGCATCCGAGCCATCCACCGCGGTATAACTGGTGAAAAAAGGCCGAATATCATCAGGCACGCCCGAGTAACAGGCAGCAGCCTTGCCGGCACCAGTCCTTGATCCATTTGAATTCCCCCTGTCGAAGTGCGTTCAGTCTCGACATCACAGCACCGTCAAAAGCGGCGCTTGTTGGGGATTCTGCGGGCGCGGCATCGTCTTGCCAAGCGCGGAACTGCTTTGGCCGGGCCGCACGGAGCCGGTGGGCGCCGCTGCGGATCTGGCGGCCACGGAACCAGTTGCTCAGGCCTGCCGCGCAGTCAATGCGCCAATCAATAGCCGACCGACAGGCTGGCCCAAACCCGCGGGCTGCGCTTGGGCGTGATGACCGCAGCCTCCCGATCCGTGGCCCAGGCCGCTGACAGGTCCAGTGCCCAGCCGCTGCCTTGCAGGCCCCCGCCCACGCCAGCGCCGGCCAGGCGACGCCGGTTGCTGCCCGTGCTGCTCCACGGCTGGTGATTGACCTGCACCACCCCCGCATCCGCAAACGCCTGCAGCTGCCATTCCGGCGCTGGCTGCCAGCGCAGTGCCAGGTTGCCGACCCAGCCGTCGTCGCCGCTGGCTTCGCCTTCGGGGTAGGCGCGCACGCCGTTGGCGCCGCCGAGGCTGATCTTTTCGGCAGAGGGCAGGTTGTGGTCGGCGCGTTGGGCGCGCCAGGCCATGGCCAGCGTCCATTCGGGCAGCAGCTGCTGCTGGCGCTGCAGGCTGGCGGTGAGCTTGCTGAAGCCTTTGCCGGTGTTGGCGCTGAGCTGGTCGATGAAGGTGCTGACGGCGTCCATGTGAACCTGGCCGGTCTGCAGGCCGAGGCTCAGGTCGCTCATGGCCGGCAGCGCCAGCCAGCCGTCCTGCCACTGGCCTTGCAGGCTCAGGCTGGCGAGGTTGATGCGGTGCGTGCTGCGGGTCTCGGTGCTGGCCACCATGTCCACCAGACGCTTGTCGTCGTACTGCAGCTGCAGATTCCAGTTGTCGGTCTGGCTGCGCACGAGCGGGTGGCGCGCGTAGAAGCTCAGCGTGCTGGCCAGGCCGTAGGCGCCGAGGGCGGCGAACTGCTTGCCGAGCCGGTAGTCCATGTGCGAGGCAGACAGGCCCACGCGCGTGCCCAGCGGACCCACGGGCAACTGGTAGGACGCGGCGGCGTAGCGCTGGGCCAGCTGGCTGCGCAGCAGGTGCAGGCTGAGCTGGTCGCCCAGGCGCAGCGGGTTGTTGAACGACAGGTTCAGGCTCAGGCGCTGGTCGCCGGTGCTGTCGCTGCCGTGGTTGTCGAGCGCGGCGTCGGCCTCGAAGGCCTGGCCTTCGTCCACTTCCACCAGCAGGTCCGAAGCGCCCGGCGTGTCGCCCGGCCGCAGCGTGGACAGCACGCGCGTGCCCGGCAGGCTGCGCAGTGACAGCAGCACCGGCGCGAGGTCCTGCTCGCGCAGCGCGGCCTGCGGCTGCAGCAGGTCCAGCGGCGCTAGCGCGTCGCCCTGCAGCTCGGCGCGGTTGCGCAGCTCGACCTTGCCCAGCCGGCCTTCGGCGACCGCAATTTCCACCCGCCCGCCCTGCACCTCCTGCGCCGGCAGGTAGGCCCGCGCGACCAGGTAGCCGGCCTCGCGGTAGGCGCGCGTGAGCCGGCCGGCCAGCTGGTTCAGCTCGGCCAGGTTCAGCTCACGGCCGATGGCATCGGCCAGCAAGGCCTGCAGCCCGGCCTCGGGCAGGCTTTGCACGCCGCGCAGCACAAAGCCGCTGACCCGCACACGCACGCCGCCCTCAGGCACAGCGCCAGGCGCCGGTGCGTCCACGTTCAGCGGCGGCGATGCACTCGGCGCCGAGCGCGGCGGCGGGTTGTTGCGCAGTTCCTGCAGCAACTGGCCGGCATCAGGTGCGGCCAGCGCGGCGCTGGTGGCCAGGCTCAGCGCATACAGCGCCAGGCGGTTCGGGGACAAGCTTCTCACGGCAACAACAACCCAGGATGAATCGGAACTCAGCGCGCTGCAGCGTCGGCTTCCAGCACCGTCAGGCCCAGGCCCTTCAGCAAAGCGACCAGCTTCAGTTGCTGGGCGCGGGTCACGGTGGCCGGCTTGAACACGTCTGCCAGGCCGAGCTGCTGGGTCTTGGTCAGCTGGTAGTTCTGCGCGTCTGCACCGCTGATGGCGAAGGTCTCGACGACAGGCTTGTAGTGGCCCCACAAGGCGGTGACGAACTGGCCGGTCTGGCTGAGCGCCACGTCGTCGCCTGCGACAAGCCCGGTCAACGTGCCGCCGGTGACCGTGGCGGTCTTCGTGCCGTCGAACACCTTGTCCTGCGCCTGGGCGCCGGTCACGGTCAGCAGGGCCTGGGCGATGTTGGCGCTGCTGCTGTCGTTGGCGACGACGTAGTTGCCCGCGTCGCCGCCGCCCAGGCTGTTTGTCACCGTTACGACCTTGCCGAGACCAGCGTTCTTGTCGGCGAACGTGCCACTCTGGCTGAGCGTGACGCTGTCGCCCGCGATCACGCCGGCCAGCGTGCCGCCGCTGACCTGCGCCAGCGTCGTGCCGTCATAGGTCTTGTTGGTGGCCGCGCTGCCGGAGACGGTGAGCAGCGCCTTCGCGATGTCGGCCCGGGCAATGGCCGAGGGGTTCATCAGCACGTAGTTGCCGGCGTCGCCGCCGCTGATGGCGAAGGTCTCGGTGACGGTCTTGCCGGTGCCGGCGGTCTTGTCGCTGAAGCTACCGCTCTGGCTGAGTGCCACGCTGTCGCCATCGACCAAGCCGTGCAGATAGCCACCACTGACGCTGGCCGTGCTTGTGCCGTCGTAGGTCTTGCCGGCGACATGGGCGCCGAACACGACGAGGGCGGCCTGGCTGATCGCCAGGTTGGCGCTGTAGGCGATGTCGTAGCCCTGCTGCGTCGAATAGAGGCCGCTCACCCGCAGCGAACCATTGCCGGCGCTGTAGCTGCCGGCGTTGTCGCTGCTGCTGGCGTAGCTCAGCACGCCGCTGCCCAGCAGCGAGGCGCCGGGCTGGGACAGCGTGTAGCTGCTGGTGCTGCCCGCGGCGGCCAGGCCGTCGTAGACCTTGCCGTTTGCCGTGAAGGACACGCTGACCGGCGTGAGGAAGCTGCGCAGCAGCGGCATCGTGCTGCCTTCGTACAAGCGCCAGGCGGTGCCGCTGCCGCCCACGTCGTCCAGCGACCAGCCGGCCGCCGTGTAGGTGGCGGTGGACCTGGCCTCGGCGTCGCTGAGGCCATGGGTCAGGCTGTCCACACTGGCCTGGTTGCTGCCGATGCCGGTGCCCGTGTTGGCCGTGAGCCAGAACGAGCGGGTCACCTGGCCTGCGCCAGAGTTGAGACCAACCAGGCCACCCAGCTGGGTGTAACCCAAGACGCTGCCGGTGGCGTAGGCGCTGGCGATGCTGCCGCTGTTCGCACCCGCCAGGCCGCCAACGACGTACGCGCCCGAGACCGCACCACTGGCGTACACATTGCTCAGCACGCCGCTGTTGCTGCCCGCCAGCCCGCCGGTGCCGGTGCCGTAGGCCATGACGGCACCGGTGGCATAGGCGCCGTCAATGCTGCCGCTGTTGACGCCCGCCAGCCCGCCAGTCCCGTTGCCATTGCCATAGCCGTACACGGCACCGGTCGCGTAGACGCTGCCGATGCTGCCGCCGCTGCTGCCCACCAGCCCGCCAGCGCTGCTGCCGTAGCTGACAACCACACCGGTGGCGTAGGCGCCGTTGACGCTGCCACTGTTGCTGCCCGCCAGGCCGCCAGTGTCGTTGCCGTAGCCGGTGACGGCACCCGTCGCGTAGACGCCGCCCAGGCTGCCGTTGTTGTGCCCCACCAGCCCACCGACCTCGGTGCTGCCGTAAACAAGGCCGCTGGCGTGCGAGCCTGTGATGCTGCCGTCGTTGATGCCGACCAGGCCGCCCACCTGGTTGCCGTCGTAGACAGAGGCGGTCGCCTGCGAGTTGCCGATGCTGCCGGCATTGCGCCCGACCAGCCCCCCCACCGCGCCGCCGGCACTCCAGTCGCCGCTCACAGCGCCGCTGGCGCTGACATTGCTCAGCGTGGCGTCGCTCCAGCCGACCAACCCGCCCACGTTGGCCTCGCCGTCGACCGATGCCGTGGACGAGACGTTGCTGAGGTTCAGGGGCAGCTTCACGGTGGTGGATTGGCCGTTGGCATCGGTGCCCGCCACGCTGGGCCGGCTCAGCGTGCCCACGAGCCCGCCCACGTCGGAGGTGCCGCTCACGCTGCCGCCGCTGCTCACGCCGCTCAGCGTGCCGCTGTCCCAGCCCACCAGGCCGCCGACCGAGCTGCCGCCGCTGACCGTGCCCGCAGCGCTGCTGGCTTGCACCAGGCCGCCCAGCTCGTTGTCGCCCACCAGGCCGCCGGCCTTGTCGCCACCGCTCACGGTGGCCAGGCTTTGGCTACCGGCGATGGTGCCCAGGTTCAGGCCGGCCAGCCCGCCCACCGCGCTGCTGCCGGTGACGCTGCCGCTGACCCGCACGTCGCTGACGCTGCCGCCCGCGTTGACCAGGCCGACCAGGCCGCCTACGTGGGTACCACCGGTGGTGTTGCCGCCACTCAGCGCCAGGTGGCTGATGCTGCCGCCGTTGCCCAGCACGCCCACCAGGCCCACGTTGTCCTGGCCGGCTCGGTTGATCACCAGGCCGTCGATGCTGTGCGACTGGCCGTCCAGGCTGCCGGTGAAGGGCGCGGCGGCAGTGCCCAGCGGCACGAAGCCACTGTCGCCCAGTTGGCCAGTGTTGTCGGCCGGGCTGGCGGCAATGTCGTTGGCCAGGGTGTAGCTGGCACCAAGGTCGTAGCCGATCAGCTGCAGCTGACGCACGGTGTGGATGCCGCGCACGTACTCGGCCACGCGCACCGGGCGCAGGCCGTCCACCATGATCCAGGCCGGCTGGCCGTCGACGTCGTTCGCCACCCAGAAGCCCGAGCCCGGCGTGCTTTCGTGCCAGTTGCCGAGGTTGGCATAGTCGCCATGCTTGCTGCCGCCCGCGGCGTTGCCAATGTTGCTGCTGTAGCCGCCAGCCGAAGTGCCGACGGCGCTGGCTTGCCCGGTGCTGCTGCCGTCCCACACCAGGTAGCGGATTTCCCCGCCATTGAGGCCCACCAGCCCGCCCACCTGGGACTGGCCCTGCACTGAACCCGCCGCATAGGCATTGCGGATCGCATTCCAGTTGACCCCTGCCAGGCCGCCCACGGCATTGACGCCGCTGACGCTGCCGCTCACCGTGCTGTCGCTGATGCTGCCGGCGTTGTAGCTCGCCAGGCCGCCCACCATGTCGTGCCCCGTCACGCTGCCGCTGACCGCTGCACCGGTGATGCTGCCGAAGTTGAAGCCGACCAGGCCGCCCACGTTGGAGCCCTGCGGTGCCCACACGTCCACGCTGCTGCTGACGTTGCGGACGCTGCCCCAGTTGTGGCCCACCAACGCGCCGATGTAGGCGCCGAAGCCGTACTCGCCCAGGCTGACGCTGCCGCCTTGCAGTGCCAGGTCCCGGATCTCGCTGCCGCTGCCGGCGGCGGCGATCAGGCCCACGTCCTGGCCGGAAGCCTCGGCGATGGTGAAGCCCTTGATCGCGTGACCCAGGCCGGCCAGGTTGCCGGTGAACGGGCTGTCGGTGCTGGCGATCAGCGCGCCGCTGTAGACCGTGGCGCTGGCGTCGATGTCCTGCGCCAGCGCGTAGTGCCCGGCCAGCCCCTGGCTGTTGATGGCCTCCAGGTCCGCCAGGCTGTGGACCAGGGTGTAGGCCGTGCCGTTGACGTTCAGCGAGGCATTGGCGCCACTGAGCGTGACAGGCGCGTGCAGCTTGTAGTCCGCGCCGCTGCGCACGCTGCCGGAGGCGGCGTAGTTGCCGGTGTTCAGCACCAGGCCGGCATTCGCGCCAGTGGCGGTGAGCTCGGCCAGCAGGTTGATGTTGTTGTAGGCGTTGAGCGTCAACGTGGTGTTGGCACTCCAGCTCACCGCGGCATTGACGTTGATGTCGCCGCTGTCGCTGCCCTTGCTGTTGTCGGTCGTCAGCGTGACGTTGTTCGTCGCCAGGTTCGTGGCCAAGGTGCTCGCGCCAATGCCGCTGCTGGTCAACGCACCGCTGCCGGCGCTGATCGTGAAGTCCGTCGGGTCGACAAGCCAGGTGCCGGTCTTGCCGGTTTGCGACAGTGTGCTGATCTGCGCACCGTCTGCCACTTGCACATGCGCGCCGCTGGTCTCGATGAAGCCGCCGTCGTGGTTCACGGACGAGGCGTCCAGCTTGCCGCCGGCCTTCACGGTGCCGCCGTTGAAACCGCCGAGCAGGATGATCTTGCCGCCGCTGCTGTCGATGCCCTTGGCCTCGATCACGCCTTCGTTGTTGACGACTGTGTCCAGCAGCGCGTTCTTGGCTGTGGCGCTGAGCAGCACGCTGCCGTTGTCCGCGCGGATCAGGCCCTTGTTCTCGGCCAGCGCGTTCAGCGTGCCTTCGTCGACCGTGACGCTGAGCAGCTGGCTGCCGCTGAAGTCCAGCGTGACCTTGTCGCCGGCGGCGAGGGCTGCGGTGCCGTTGGGCGTGGTGATGCTGCCGCTGTTGCTGACCTGCTTGCCAAGCAGCGCCACGTAGCCGCCGGTCAGGCTGCCCTGGTTGACGACGCTGCCCTGGTTGCCGTTGCCGCTGAAGCTTGCTTTGCCGGCCGCGAAGTCGCTGTCGCTCATGCTCAGCGTGGATGCAACGAGGCCACCCACGTTGACGCTTGCGCCATTGCCAAACAGCACGCCGTTCGGGTTCAGGATCCACACCTGGCCGTTGGCCGTGAGGCTGCCGTTGATGCTGGACGCCTCCGTGCCCAGCACCCGGTTCAGCGCGATGGACGAGGCGCCTGGCTGCACGAACTTGACGCTCTCGCCCTTGCCCACGTTGAACGTCGCCCAGTTGATCGCCAGGTTCTGGCTGCCCTGGGTGATGGTGGTCGTGCTGCCGCTTTGCGTGATCGTGCCACTGCCCGTGCTCACCGCGCCACCCGTCGGCCCGGCCAGCACAGCACCGCTCAGTGCCGCCGCTGCCAACAGCACCGCGCCGCTGCGCTTGCCACGCGCCTTGGCAGTCTCCGGCACGGCGACAAAACGTTGGAACAGGTCGCTCCAGACAAGGCGGTAGGCGTGGTTCATGGCAGGGAAGAATGAGGAAGAAGGGGCTGACGGAATGTTAGGAAGCGGCCCCGCCGCTGTCCGTAGAACAAATGCGCTACAGCCGGCCGCCCACGCCCGTGCAGCGTGGGCGGCCGGCATCGCAGCGGCCGGCGGAAGCGAGCTCAGCGCGCCGCAGCGTCGGCCTCCAGCACCGTCAGGCCCAGGCCCCTCAGCAACGCGGCCAGCTTCAGTTGCTGGGCCACGGTCACGGCCGCGGGCTTGAACACGTCCGCCTGGCCCAGTTGCTGGGTCTTGGTCAGCTGGTAGTTCTGCGCATCCGCGCCGCTGATGGCAAAGGTTTCGACCACCGGCTTGTAGTGGCCCCACAAGGCGGTGACGAACTGGCCGGTCTGGCTGAGCGCCACGTCGTCGCCCGCGACCAGGCCGGTCAGCGTGCCGCCGGTGACGGTGGCGGTCTTGGTGCCGTCGAACACCTTGTCTTGCGCCTTGGCGCCGGTCACGGTCAGCTGGGCCTGGGCGATGCTGGCGCTGGTGCTGTCGTTGGCGACGACGTAGTTGCCCGCATCGCTGCCGCCCAGGTCGTTGGTCACGACCACCACCTTGCCGCTGCCGGCGTTCTTGTCAACGAATGCGCCGCTCTGGCTCAGCGTGACGCTGTCGCCGGCGAGCACGCCCATCAGTTGGCCGCCACCGACCACTGCGGCGGTCTTGCCGTCATAGGTCTTGTTGGCCGCCACGGTGCCGGCCACCAGCAAGGTGGCGGCGGCGATGTCGGCCGTGGTGGTGCCGGTGGCATTGGCCAGCACGTAGTTGCCGGCATCGACACCGCCAATGGCGAACTGTTCGTTGACCGTCTTGCCCGTGCCGGCATGCTTGTCGACAAAGCTGCCACTCTGGCTGAGGCTGACGCTGTCGCCCGGCAGCAGGCCCAGCAGCGTGCCCTGGCCCAGGCTGACCTGGGTCGTGCCGTCGTAGGTCTTGTTGGCCGCCGCGCCACCGCTCGCTGTCAAGGTCGCCGCGCTGATGCTGGCGGTGCTCGCACCCAGGCGATCGAAGCTGTAGTTGCCCGCGTCCGCGCCCAGCAGGGACAGGCCCACGCTGACGCTCTTGTTCGTGCCAACGTTCTTGTCGTCGAAGTAGCCGACGACATCCGCCGAAACCGCGTCGCCGGCAATCACGCCGCCAAGGCTGCCGGTGACGCTGGCGCGGGACGAGCCGTCGTAGGTCTTGTCGGCCACCACGAGGTCCACAGACAGCAGCTTGGGCGTGATGTCGGCCGCCATGACGGTTGACGGATTGAGCAGCAGGTAGTTGCCGGCATCGGCGCCACCCAGGCTGCGGCTGACGGCGACCTGCTTGCCGTAGCCCACGTTCTTGTCGCCGAAGCTGCCGCTCTGGTTGACGGTGACCAGGTCCCCGTTGAACAGGCCATCCAGGTGGCCTCCGCTGACACTGGCAGCTGTGCTGCCGTCGTAGACCTTGCTGAGGGCTGTGCCGCCGACGAGGTAGAGGGTGGCGGCCGAGATGTCGGCCTGGGCCGTGCCGGCCTGGGGGCCAAGCACGTAGTTGCCGGCATCGGGTCCGGACAGCGCGCCGGTGATGCTCACGGTCTTGCCGGTGCCCACGTTCTTGTCGCTGAAGCTGCCGCTCAGGTAATACCCCAGTTGGTCGCCCGCAACCACGCCCACGAGGCTGCCGCCGCTGAGCTGTGCCACCACCGTGCTGTCGTAGGTCTTGCTGCTCGCCTGCGCGCCGCTCACTTGCAGTTGCGCAGGGTCGATGTCGGCGGCGACCTTCGCCACCGGGCCGACCAGCACGTAGTTGCCCGCATCGTCGCCGGCCAGGCTGTTGGTGACCGTGACTGTCTTGCCGCTGCCGGCGTTCTTGTCGCTGAAGCTGCCGCTCTGGCTGAGGGCGACACTGTCGCCGGCCAGCACCCCGCCCAGGCTGCCACCGCTGACACTCGCCAGCGTCGTGCCATCGTAGGTCTTGCTGGCCGCGGTGCCGCCGCTGACGGTCAAGCTGGCGGCGGTGACCTTGGCGGTGCCTTCGGCAAAGCTCAGGTCATAGCCAAACTGGCCGGAATAGAGGCCGCTGAGGCCGATGCTGTAGCTGCCAACGTTCTTGCTGCCGGCATCGCCGTAAACCGCCGTGCCGAGGATGAGGCTGCGGTCGGCGCCAGCGTCACTGGTGGCGTAGCCGCCGCCGCTGAAATTCACCGTGCCGTCATAGACCTTGCTCACGCCGTCGGCGCTGACGGTGAGCGCTGGCATGAAGGACCTCAGCAAGGGCGCGGTCTGGCCCTCGTAGATGCGCCACACGGCGTTGCTGCCGCCACTGCTGGCCAGGTCCCAGCCGCTGAAGCTGGACGCCTGCATCATCTGCGCGGAACTCAGCCCGGTGCCGCCACCCAGGCTGGTGGACTGGCCGGTGGTCTCCAGGTTCCAGTAGCCGTTGGTGACGGTGGGGTAGAAGCCGTCGAAGCCGCCGATCAGGCCGCCAGGTTGATAGCTGGCGCTGACATGGCCACTGGCATAGACATCGGTCAGCACGCCGGCCCCCTTGCCCATCAGGCCGCCCACGCGCGAGTCGCCGCTCACGTCGCCAGTGGCATAGGCGTAGACGACCGTGCTGTCGTAGTTGGCCGAGCCGATCAGGCCGCCCACGCCTTCGCCACCAGCGGACTTAACGTTGCCGGTGGCAAAGGCGCTGATGATGAAAGAGGCGTCGTTGTGGCCGACCAGCCCGCCGACCGAACCGGTGAGACCGGTGACGTTGCCAGTGGCATAGACATTGGAAAAGACCGAGGTGTTGTAGGCCACACCGACCAGGCCGCCAACGTAGAGGTTGCCGCTGACGTCGCCACTGGCATGGGCGTTGTTGAGGGTCACGGCCTCGGTCTGCAAACCGACAAGCCCCCCGACGTACGATGCGCCCGTCACGTCACCGCTGGCCCACACCTGGTCCAGGTTGCCCTTGTTGCGCCCGATCAGCCCGCCGGTGTCATTGCCGCCGGTGACCGTGCCGGTGGCGTCCGACCGTGTGATGCGGCCGGTGTTGTAGCCGACCAGCCCACCCGAATCGTCGCCACCGCTGACATCGACGGCGGCATGCACGTTGAGGATCGTCCCGTCACTCAGCCCGGCCAGCGCGCCCGCACCCGGGCCCGAGGCCTGCACGCTGCCGCCCACCAGGCTGAGGTCGCGCACCACGGCGCCATTGCGGATCTGGCCGATCAGCCCGGCAAGGCTGCCTGCGCCCGCCACGTTGAACCGATGAATGGTGTGGCCCAGGCCGGCCAGCGTACCGAAAAACGTCCCGATCACCGCGCCACCGTAGACCGTGTCGCTGGCGTCCAGGTCCTGCGCCAGCGCGAGCAGGCCGTGGTTGTCGGCCGACTGCAGCTCGGCCATGCTGTGGATCAGCGTGTAGGCATTGCCGTTGAGGCTGAGACTGGCGTTGGCGCCGCTGAGCGTGACAGGGGCGTTGACCTTGTAGTCGCCGCCATGGTTCAGCGCCAGTCCGGCTGCCTCGCCAGTGGCCGTGATCGCTGCGTTGAGGTTGACGTTGCGGTAGGCGTTCAGCGTCAGCGTCGTATCGGCGCTCCAGCTGACCGCTGCGTTGACGTTGATGTCGCCGCTGTCCGTGCCGGTGCTGTTGTCGGTCGCCAGCGTGACGTTGTTGCTCGCCAGGTTCGCAGCCAGCGTGCCCGCGCCGATGCCGCTCGTCGTTTGGCCGCCGCTGCCCGCGCTGATCGTGAAGTCCGTCGGGTCCACCAGCCAGGTGCCGGTCTTGCCGGTTTGCGACAACGTGCTGATCTGCGCGCCGTCTGCCACTTGCACATGCGCACCGCTGGTCTCGATGAAGCCGCCGTCGTGGTTCACGGACGAGGCGTCCAGCGTGCCGCCGGCCTTCACGGTGCCGCCGTTGAAACTGCCAAGCAGGATGATCCTGCCGCCGCTGCTGTCGATGCCGCGCGCTTCGATCACACCTTCGTTGTTGACCACCGTGTCCAGCAGCGCGTTCTTGGCATTCGCGCTGAGCAAGACGCTGCCGTTGTCTGCACGGATCAAGCCCTTGTTCTCGGCCAATGCGTTGAGCGTGCCTTCGTCGACCGTCACGCTGAGCAGCTGGCTGCCGCTGAAGTCCAGCGTGACCTTGTCGCCGGCTGCGAGGGCTGCGGTGCCGTTGGGCGTGGTGATGCTGCCGCTGTTGCTGACCTGCTTGCCAAGCAGCGCCACGTAGCCGCCGGTCAGGCTGCCCTGGTTGACGACGCTGCCCTGGTTGCCGTTGCCGCTGAAGCTTGCTTTGCCGGCCGCGAAGTCGCTGTCGCTCATGCTCAGCGTGGATGCAACGAGACCGCCAACGTTGACGCTCGCGCCATTGCCAAACAGCACGCCGTTCGGGTTCAGGATCCACACCTGGCCGTTGGCCGTGAGGCTGCCATTGATGCTCGAAGCATCGGTGCCCAGCACGCGGTTCAGCGCGATGGACGAAGCCCCGGGCTGCACGAACTTGACGCTCTCGCCCTTGCCCACGTTGAAGGTCGCCCAGTTGATCGCCAGGTTCTGGCTGCCCTGGTTGATGGTTGTGGTGCTCCCGCTTTGCGTGATCGTGCCACTGCCGGTGCTCACCGCACCGCCGGTGGGCCCAGCGAAGGCACCGCCACTCAAGGCAGCCGCTGCAAGCAGCACCGCACCGCTGCGCTTGCCCCTCGCCTTGGCTGTCTCCGGCACGGCGACAAAACGTTGGAACAGGTCGCTCCAGACAAGGTGGTAGGCGTGGTTCATGGCGGGGAGAATTGGAGGGAAAGAGGGTTGGCGGGATGCTAGGGAGCAGGCCTTGGCCTGTCCGTAGAACAAATGCGCTACAGCCGCGTCGCCAGCGGCCACTCACACTGGCCGCTGGCAAACCTGCGACACACTCGGCGGCTGCGCACACCAGCGCTCAAGCGGCGCCGCGCCAAGCCGCTTGGGGTGCCGCGTGATTTTCTTCAGCGGCGGCCGGCGGCTTGACCAGGTGTCTCAGTTGCCAAAATGAATCCCCAGGATTGGGGGTACACCGCCTTGCCCTCCTCTTCATGGCCAGCAGTTCCTCCATGACCAGCGATTACTCGCCCACCGTGCGCCAGCTCCTGGCCTCTCCAGCGCAGCGCTACGCGCACCCTGGTGCCACCGCTTCCCCCGCCGAGGCACCCGCGGTGCTGCGGCACCACTTCAGCGTGGCTGCCGAGGCGCGCACCTTGCAGGCCCCGGCCTGGCGCGACTACGTGGGTCGCTCGCTGGACGTGCCGCTCTCACGCTCGCAGGTGGCTGCCGGTTTCCACGGCGAGATCGCCACCCACGTGCTGAGCGACATGGTGTTCATGGACATCCACAGCGACGCGGTGACCCAGTTGCGCAGCGCCGCGCGCATTGGCACCGACACGCTGGACGACTACGTCTTCCACGTCGCCGTCGAAGGGCTGATCGAATCGGTGGCCCAGGGGCATCGGCCGCGCCGGTCCACGCAGTTCATGCCCGGCGTGCTGGCGCTGGACATGCGCCAGCCCTGGCGCATGCACCGCCCGACGCAGGCCCGCGTGCTGGCCTTCATGCTGCCGCGCGCCATGGTGGAGGCCGTGATCCCCGATGCCCCGGCGATCCACGGCCAGGTGGTGACCTACACCTCGTCACTGGCCCGGCTGCTGCTGGCGCAGTTGCAGACGCTGGCCACCACCCTGCCGCGCCTGCCACCAGCCGAAGCCGAACGCGCCATCCGCAGCGGTGCCGAGCTGATGCTGGCCGCATTCGGCCGCCAGGCCCGCTTGCACGGCCATGCGCGCAATGCCGTGCGCATGGCGCTGCTGGACCGGTTGCAGCACCATGTGCAGGAGAACCTGCACCAGGACACGCTGTCGCCCGACGGCATCCGCCTGCAGTTCCGGCTGCCACGCGCCACGCTGTACCGTCTGTTCGAGCCCGAGGGCGGGCTGGCCGCCTACATCCGCAACTGCCGGCTGCGCGAGGCCGCCGAAGAGCTGCTGAGCGCACCGAACAAGCCCATCATCGACATCGCCTACGGCCTGTCCTTCAACAGCGCCTCCGACTTCACCCGCGCCTTCCGCCGGGCCTACGGCATGGCGCCGCAGGACTTCAGGGCGATGGGGCTGCCAGCGGCCAAAGCGCGCTGAACAAGGCCTGCGCGACGCGCAGGCCTCGGGCCTCGTCAGCCCTGCGGCCAGACCAGGTCGACCTGGTAGGGGTAGTGGTCCGAAGCGTCGAGCTGCACGCCGGCCGGGTAGTGGCTGTGCGCCAGGGCGCGCTTCGCGTAGCCCTCGCCGCTTTCGTGCACATGCGCGTAGAACAGCAGCAAGTCATCGCCGAATGCCGCCGGGCAGACCGTGTCCATCGTCGCCAGGCGCGCATCGAAGTCCTGGCCGGACCAGTTCAGCCCGTCAGCAGACGAGCGATGGAACATGCCGGCGCCGCCGGGCTCGCGGTAGAACAGTTCGAAGCGGCCATTGCGGCTGGTGATGCCGGGCGAGCCGGTCGCGGTGGCGCCTCTTTCCAGCTGCGCCGGCTGCCACTTGCCGGTGTGGTTCAGCACCGCGCGCATCAGCCCACGCGGGCTGCCCGAGCCGGCATCCACCGTCACGACACACAGCGTGTCACCCAGCGACGCGGCCGCAATGTCGTGCGGTGTGTCGATGTGCAGCCAGTCCCGCTTGGACCAGCCCCCAGGACCCCACTGGTGCACGCAGACCTGTTCGCCACTCGGATCACGGCAGAAGACGTACAGCCGGCCCTGGTGCACCACCGCGCACACACCGCCGGAGGAGCGCATTTCACCGCCTTGACTCTCGGCTCGCGACCACTTGCGTCCATCCACGGATTCCATCTTCATCACCTGCCGGTCTTGCTGGAAGAACAGGTGCAGGCAGCCCGCGAACCACACCAGCCCCGGCGCGCCGTCGCTGCTCACGTCCGGCAGCACCTCGTGGCGCCACTGCTTGGTCGCCTGGTCGAAGCGGCTGATCTGCAGGCTGCGGTCATGCGCGGCGCGCGTGGCCACCCACAGCTTGTCGCCGGCCACCGCGGCAGACGGCAGGTGCGCCAGGGTGCCCTTGTGAACCCAGTACCACGCGGGGTTGGAGGTGTTCAGCGGGTAGTGCCAGTCGCGCAGCACAGTCGCCTGCAGCGGCCGCAGCGGCGTCTGCGCGCCGTCCTTCAGGTAGACGTAGTCCAGGCAGTCGGAATCGGGCGTGTCGCTTCCCGGGGTGAAGAACTGATCCAGCGTGTTGTGGATGTGGTCGTCGGTGGCCGAGGCCAGCGCCTGGTCCGGGCCGTGCACGCGGGTCCAGCTGTCGGTCGCGCCCTGGGCCGCCATCAAGCTCTCCAGCGTGGCGAACTTGGCCGGATCGCCAATGCGGTGCACGTTGAAGTCGCCCAGCAAGGCCGCGGGCATGTCGCCCCGGCCGCCCAGGGTCCAGCCGATCAGGTTCTCGATGTTGGTGCAGCGGGCATCCTTGTTGCCCGCGTTGGTCCAGGCGTGGGTCATGCCGATGCGCAGCTTCACACCCCCGTCCAGCTTCATGGTGGCCGACAGCACGCCCTTGGTGGCCCAGGCATCTTCGCTGTCTTCCTCCGAAGTCTCGGGGAACTGGTTGAACTGCCAGTCCTCCAGCGGAAACTTGCTGACCAGCACGATGCCTGAGCCCGCCCGGTTCAAGGCCCCGCTGGTGCCCCGGACGCTGTGCGGATAGACGCTCTTCAGGTCGTCACGGATGTTGTCCATGCGGTTGGCGGACCAGACCTCCTGCAGCGCCACCACGTCGGCGCCGGACTGCTTGACCTTCTCCACGATGAAGGCGTGGCGCTCGTCGTCGCGGAAGGTGACCGGCAGCTTGCCGGTGAGCTTGGCCCCGGTCACGATGGCGGAGCCCTCCATCAAGTGGGTGTTGAAGCTCAGCAGGCGCAAACGGCGCGAGGCCCAAAGCACCGGTTGCTTCGCGTGCTCGTCGGCCTCGCCAACACGCACCGTGAGCAGGCCGGCGTCTTCAACCACCGCCATGAACTTTCCGCCCGGTGCCACGGTGCCGGTGCTCCAGATGAAGTCGGTGTTGCCGTCGGGCTTCTGGCGGTAGACGCAGAGGTTGCCATCGCCCTGCATCGCGGCGAAGTAGTCGCCCTGCGGCAGCGAAGCGCCCAGTGCAGCCCAGATGCAGCCGCCCCGTGCCTCCGGTCCGGCGCCCTGGTAGAGGCAAAGGTTGCCATCACGCTGCTGCGTGAGAAAACAGCTGCGGTCCGGCGACGTGAGGTGTTCGCCAGCGCGGAGCTTCTGGCCAGTCAACAGGAAGTAGGTCATGGTGTTGTTTCCCTTGCGATCTTGGAGATGTGGGGGCTGCCGTTGCGGGGTTCGCAAGCCTTCAGCCATCACGTTTTGATCGTAGGAAAGCGCCGGCTCGGCGTCCGTAGAACGAATGCGCTACGGCCATCCTCCGGTTTGACGAGGGCGCGTCAGCGCTGCACCAGGCTTCTTAAGCGGTCTTTAAAAGTTCTTAATCGCCGCGGCAGAAGCCGTGGGTTCAAAAGGCTTAACAAGCCACAAGCGCCGCTGAAGGACGGCGCAGGGGTCGCTCCCCGACAGTCCATTCCATGCCGCCGACTGCCCTGGAGCCCCAAAATGAGTAACGCCTACCGCCTCGCCTGGAGCGATGCCGCGCAGGGTTTCGTGCCCGCCTTCGACACTGCCCGCAACGACCCCGGCTTCCTGAGAGCGCTGTGCGCGGCGATGCAGGCGGTATCGGACCTGAGCCGCGCGGCGCATGGGCCGCGGGCGGCGTGCAATATCGTCGTGAGCATCGATGACGACGCGCAGGTGACCTGCTCCATCGCGCCGCCCACGCCGACCACACCCGCGGCAGCGAACGATGGTGCGCCAGCCCTGTCAGCCCGCGAGCGCGAGGTGCTGGGCTACCTGGCCAAGGGCTTCACCGCCAACGAGATTGCCAGGTTGATGCAGCTCTCGCCCTTCACGGTGCGCAGCTTCGTGCGGCGCATTTACGAGAAGCTGAACGTCTCTTCGAAGGCGGAAGCCATCTACGAAGCCCACCAGCAGCGCCTGCTGGCGGATTGAAGGCAGGCGGAAGGATCAGGCAGGCGGTGGCGCGCCTGCCACCTTGGCGGCCAGCGCTTCGCGCATGCGCTTCAACTTTTCCTTCGGGTCTTCCTTGCTGCCGGCCAGGTCCAGCTTCATCTCCTTGATGAAGCGGCTGGGAATGCCGGCCACGGTTTCGCGGCCTTTCTTGCGGCGGCGCAGCGTCGTGCACAGCAGCGTCTTCTGCGCGCGCGTGATGCCCACGTACATCAGCCGGCGCTCTTCCTGCAGTCGCTCGGGCGTCATGTCCTCGGCGTCGCTCTTGAAGGGCAGGATGCCTTCGTTGATGCCGACCAGGATCACGTGCGGCCACTCCAGGCCTTTCGATGCATGCAGCGTGGTCAGCGTCACCACGTCCTGCTCCTCGCCGCGCTCGGCCAGGCTCAGGATCACGCTGATGGTCTGCGCCACGTCGAGCACGCTTTTCTTCTCGCCTTCGACGGTCATGCCGCCGTCCTGGCTGATCTCGCCGCCGCAGCGCTTGGCCACCCAGTCGATGAAGTCCAGCACATTGGTCCAGCGGGCGGCTGCCACCTTCTCGCTGTCCTCGCTGTCGTAGAGGTGCTGCTCGTAGCCGATCTCCTTGAGCCACTCCAGCAGCATCGGCTTGGCAGCCTCGGCGCCAATCGTCGTGCGGGCCTTGTATTCGAGATCGTTGAGGTAGCGGCCGAACTCGTGCAGCGAGTCGATGGCCTTGGCCGGCAGCGCCACGCCCAGGCTCTCGGCGAACAGTGCCTCGAACATGCTGAGCTTCCACTTGCCGGAGAACTCGCCCAGCTTGCCCAGCGTGGTGTGGCCAATGCCGCGCTTGGGCGTGGTGATGGCGCGCAGGAAGGCCGGGTCGTCGTCCTGGTTCACGAGCAGGCGCAGCCAGCCGCACAGGTCCTTGATCTCGGCCCGGTCGAAAAAGCTCTGGCCACCGGAGACCTTGTAGGCGATCTGCGCGGCGCGCAGCTTCTGCTCGAAGGGCCGGGCCTGGAAGTTGGTGCGGTAGAGCACCGCGAAGTCCGACAGCTTGATGCGCGGATCCTGCGCCATCAGCGCCTGGATGCGCGCGACCGTGCGCTCGGCCTCGTGGTCTTCGCTGTCGCACTCGGCAATGCGCACCGGCTCGCCTTCGCCCAGGTCGCTCCAGAGCTTCTTCGGGAAGATCTTCGGGTTGCCGCCAATCACCTCGTTGGCCGCGCGCAGGATGGCCGAGGTGGAGCGGTAGTTCTGCTCCAGCGGGATGACCTTCAGGTTCGGGAACTCCTCGGGCAGGCGCTTCAGGTTTTCGATGGTCGCGCCGCGCCAGCCGTAAATGCTCTGATCGTCGTCGCCCACGGCCGTGAACATGCCGCGGCGGCGTTCGTCCGGGTGGTCCACCAGCGCCTTCAGCAGCTCGTATTGCACGGCGTTGGTGTCCTGGTATTCGTCCACCAGCACATGGCGGAACTGGTTCTGCCATTTCTCGCGCGCTTCCGGGATCTTCTGGATCAGCTTGAGCGGCATGCTGATCAGGTCGTCGAAGTCCACCGCCTGGTAGGCCACCAGCCGCTCTTCGTAGAGCTTCATCACGCGAGCCGCCAGTTGCTCGTCGCTGTCTTTCGCAGCGGCCATCGCACCATCGCTGTCCAGGCCCTGGTTCTTCCAAAGGCTGATGGTCCACTGCCATTTGCGGGCGATGGCGTTGTCGGTGCACGAGCCGGCGTCGCGGATCACGCCCAGCACGTCGTCCGAATCGAGGATGGAGAACTTCTCCTTCAGGCCCAGCCGGGTGCCGTCCTCGCGCAGCATGCGCACGCCCAAGGAGTGGAAGGTGCTGATCCCCAAGTCCTTCGCCGCCCGCGCGCCCACCAGGCTCTTGGCCCGCTCGCGCATTTCCAGCGAGGCCTTGTTGGTGAAGGTGATGGCGGCGATCTGCTTGGCTTGCAGCCCCGCCTGCAGCAGCCGGGCGATCTTCTGCGTGATGACCCGCGTTTTGCCCGAGCCCGCGCCGGCCAGCACCAGGCAAGGCCCGCTCAGGTAGTGCACCGCCTCCATCTGGGCGGCATTCAGCGTGGACGGGGGGGTAGGCGAGGCGGAGGACATGGCGGCAGACAGGGTGGCCGCGGATCATAGCCAACCGCCCCGTCCACCCGCGCGCAAGGGTGCGCGGGTCAGGCCAGCGAACCGGCCAGCAGCCCCGCCTGCGGCGGCTTGCGCCGCGAGATGCCCAGTAGCCCGGCCAGCACCGGCACATGCTGCGCCACCAGGTACACCGCGCCGCTGACAGAGAAGGTGGCCACGATCAGCAGCAGTCCTTCGGGCACCGGCGGCAGCGCCAGCGGTTGCAGCCACCAGGCCAGCAGCACGATCACGGTCTGGTGCATCACGTACAGGCAGAAGACCGCGCCGGTCAGGCGCCGGCGCCACGGGCCGTCATGGTCCAGCCAGCGCCGCGCAAAACCGCAGGCCGCGACGATGGCCCACCACTGCGTGGCACCCCACAGCAGGCGCTGGGCTGTCAGCAGCCCGTCCGGCAGTTTCTGGTCATGCCAGGGGCCGAAGAAATAGAGGCACAACAATGCCCAGCCGGCGAAAGCCAGGCCCAGTGCCGGCCAGCGCTGTGCCTGCAGGCCGGCCCACAGCCGGTCGCCAGCGCGCGCGCCCACCATGCCGAGGCCGAAGGCCCACAGGTATTGCGCATGGTTGTACCAATCCCAGGTCAGGTTATGGGTGGAGGGGAACAGGCCGTACATCAGCCGCGCTGCCATGGTCGGCAAGGCCAGGCCCAACAGCAGGCCCCACGGCCCCACAGGCAGGCGCGCAGCGGCAGCGTCCAGCAGCTTCGGCGCCCAGCGCACGAGGGCCCAGGCGATCAGGCTGTAGACCCACAGGTAGGGCAGGAACCAGAGGTGGTTCCAGGTCGGCAGGTCAATGCAGTTGGCGCCGCTGCACAGCTTGCCGCCCTGCAGGTACCGCTGCATGAACGCGCCGTAGTCGCCCACGAAGCCCAGCTGCGTGAGGGCCTGCACATAGGCCTGCGGCGGCACGACGACCAGCATGCCGAACAGCAGCGGCCACAGCAGCCGGCCGCTGCGCTGGCCCACGAAGCCCAGCCCGCTCTGGCGCCGCAGCAGCGCCTGCGTGGCCGCGCCGCCAATGAAGAACAGCAGCGACAACCGCCACGGCGAGGTCAGCATCATCAGCGGCTCGATCGCGCCACCGGCATGCGGGCTCTTCACATGCCAGTCCCAGCTCACGTAGTACATGCCCACGTGGTACGGCACGAGCAGGGCAAAGGCCAGGATGCGCAGCCAGTCGAGGAAAAAGAGGCGCCCGGCTGCAGGTGGCGCGAGGGGTGTAGCGTTCATGCCGCCAGCATCGCCGGCAGGTGCGCGCCGCTCAAGCGCGCTGGGGCGAAGTGGACGGCGGCTGGGGCGAGTTGGAGGATCTACTTCAAAGCATCGCGGAAGCTGCGCGAAATCCGCAGCGTCTCGCCGGAACGCAAAGTCAGCTGGGCCTCGCCGCGCGGCAGCGGCGCGATGCCCAGCACATGCACCGGGTTCACTGCATGCGAGCGGTGCACCTGCACAAAGCCTTTGGCGGCCGGGTGGGCGAGGAATTCGGCCAGCGTGCGGCGGTCCAGGTGGCAGGCGGGCGGGGCGTGCAGCTCGATGTAGTTGTCCGCCGCGGACACCCATTCGACCTCGGCCAGCGGCAGGCGGCGCAGGCCACCGCCGCGCTGCGGCACCAGCCAGTCACCCGTCAGCGGCTGCAGTTGTTGCAGCGCGGTGAGCAATGCACCGCGGCGAGGGGCGGCACCGGCAGCGGCGAGGCGCTGCTGCATGCGGGCGATGGCCTCGGCCAGGCGCTCGCCGGTGTAGGGCTTGAGCAGGTAGTCGACCGCGTTCAGCTCGAAGGCGCGCACGGCGTGCTGGTCGAACGCGGTGCAGAAGGCACAGACCACACCGGGCGGCAGCAGCAGCGCCAGCTCCAGGCCGCTGCGGCCGGGCAGCTGGATGTCGAGCAGCGCCGCATCGGGCGCGTGCGTGATGGCCAGCGCCAGCGCTTCGTCGGCATCTGCCGCCTCGCCGACCAGGGTCACGCCGGGCATGTCCGACAGCAGGCGGCGCAGCTTGGCGCGCGCCGGTGGTTCGTCATCCACGATCAGCAGTTTCATGCGGCGACCGCCCCTTGCGCAGGCAAGACCAAGGTGAGCTGGCCACCACCGCCGGGTGCAGGCGCGAGCGTGACGCTGGCCGCGTCGCCATACAGCGCCTGCAGCCGCGCGCGGGTGTTGGCCAGGCCGATGGCGCCTTCGCGCTCGTCACGCGTGGGCGTCACGCCGCTGTTCTGCACCTGCAGCCAAAGGCGCGGGCCGGCCCGCAGCTCGCCGCGCACCGTCACACGCACCGGGCCGCTGCTTTGCGCCACATCGTGCTTGATGGCGTTTTCGACAGGCGAGATCAAGAGCAGCGCCGGCACCTGGCAGATGCGCGCAGCCGGCGACACGTCGATCTCCACCACCAGCCGTTCGCCGAAACGCGCCTGCATCAGGGACAGGTAGGGCTGCACCAGCGCCAGCTCCTCGTCCAGCGCATGCCGGCCCGCCTGCTCGGCCGCCAGCGCCTGGCGCAGCAGCGTGGCCAGGTCGCAGAGGATGCGGTCGGCGCGCGGCACGTCTTCGTACATGACAGAGGAAATGAGGTTCAGCGTGTTGAACAGGAAGTGCGGCTGGATCTGCTCGGCCAGCCGCGCCAGCCGGGCCTCGGCCAGCTCCGCGCGCAGCCGGGCCAGCTCGCGCTGGCGCTGCTGCTCGGCAAACAGCAGCAAGAGGCCATGGCAGACCGCGACCATCACGGTGTAGGTGACCAGGTCCTTGCCCAGCTCGTAGGCCATGACCTTCAACGGCCCACCGGGCTCGTAGGCCACTCCCATCAAGGCATAGAAGCCGAAGCGCAGCGCGAACATGCCGCTCACGTGCAGCACCGCATAAGCCAGCGCGCCCAGCACATGCCGGCCCAGCAGCGCCAGCCGGCTGCCACCGTCCTGCAGCCGCTGCCAGGCCCGCGCATGCCAGCGATAGACCGCCACGCCCAGCGGCCCCACGCAGACGACCGAGCTGAGCTCCCACAGCAGCGGCTCCCAAGGGTGCTGGCCGCCACGTTCCAGGTAGTGCTGCAGTTCCGCCAGGCCTTGCAGCAGGCCGACGACCAGCACGATGGCGGCGTAGCCACCCCAGAGCGCGCGCGGCGACAACGGTGCGGGGGTCTGCGGCAAATCCTCAGGGGGCAGGACCGGTGACTCGGGCGACATGCGCGGGACCATATCACCGCCCTCAGGGCCGGCACCGCCCCGTCTCACCTGTAGCGCCCACGCAAGCCGGGCTTCCAGATGTTGCAGCACCGGCACCTGCCGCCATGCTTGTTGCGTTCTGCAACGCGCTGGCACGCCTGCGGCGGAGCTCGGATGCTGAAATCAATCGCTTCGCCCCGCCCGTACCGAGAGCCACCATGCCTGTTGTCGCCGTCATCAACCGCAAAGGCGGGAGTGGAAAAAGCACGCTTGCGACCCAACTCGCTGGCCACTTTGCACAGTGCGGGTTGAAGGTGATGCTGGGCGATGTGGACCGTCAGCAGTCCTCGCTGGCCTGGCTGCGCCGCCGTGCCACGCACCCGCTGGCGCGCATGGCCGAGATCCTGCCCTGGGCCCTGGACACCCGCAATGCGCGCCGTCCGCCGCCCGGGGTGAGCCATGTCGTGCTGGACACCCCCGGTGGCATGCACGGCCTGGAACTGGCCAGGGTGGTGATGAACGCCGACATGATCCTGGTACCGGTGAGTCCCAGCGCGTTCGACCGGGAGTCTGCCGCGGAGTCCCTGTCGGAGCTGCTGCGCCTGCCACGCGTGGCCACGGGTCGCTGTCGGCTGGCCGTGATCGGCATGCGCATGGATGCGCGCAGCCGCGACATCGCGCTGCTGAACCGGTGGGCCACGTCCCACCAGGTGTGCTGCCTGGGCGCGCTGCGCGACAGCCGCGTGTACCCGCGCACCGCAGAAGACGGCCTGAGCCTGTTCGACCTGCCCGCCGAACAGGTCCGCACGGACCTCGCGCAGTGGCAAGGTCTGCTGGACTGGGTGAACAATGCGCCCCAGGGCCGGCAAACGTCGCTGGCAGTCGGCCACGCAGAGCGGACGGCGATGCCAGCCGCCTCGGTGCCCAAGCACAGCCATCCGACGCGGCTGGGCGCCACGGGCAGCCCCTTGGCTGCAAACGGTCCCGCCATGCTGGGGCTGGGCCAGAGCCTGGGCCGGTTCTTCACCGCGCTGCGCTCGGCCGCCTGATCCAAGCTGCAAAGGCGCGGCGCCACAAGCCGCGCATTTCGGGCGCATTTCGGAGCAGCGCCGCGCACGGCGGAATGCCAGAGCGGCGGGCTCGCTCCCAGGATTGCCAGCCTGCACCGGGCGATGGACGACATCCACGCCCATGCAGAGGGCGCGATTGGCTTGGCGGACATCACCGAAGCGGCCTGCCTCAGCGTCAGCAGCCCAGTACGCCAGTTCAACGCCAGCTCGGCGCCTCGCCTTGCAGCTGCCTCAAGACTGTCCGCCGCAAACTGCTGGGGCACCCCGGTTGCCGGTGCGAGACGTGGCGCTGCGCTGGGGCTTCCAGAACGCCAGCAAGTTCAGCCAGGCGCATCGGTTGCGGTTTAGGGAGTTGCCCAGCACCACGCAGTTGCAGCGGGGGGTGAGCCAGGGCCCGGACGCGCCCCCCCTTGAATGAGGCTTGGCGGGTTGGCATCGGCGCTGATAGCCTGCACTCCCCGGCTGGTAAAGCGGTTTCACACCCATGCCAACCTGGAGACTTTTCATGTCGCACCGCTTCGTTCGCCACGCCCTCGTGGCAGCCATCTCCCTCGCCTGTGCCTGCAACGCCGCCGCCACCTCCCTGTCGGCCTGGGCCTATGGTGCCGAAATCTGGGAGAGCAACACGCTCACCACCAACGGCCTGAGCAACACGCCCATCAGCGCCGGCGGCACTGCGGCCGATGGCAGCGTGGTGGACTGCAAGGCCGGCGGTTCCAACGGCATCTTCATGCCCAGCAGCTTCAAGCTGCACCGGGAGGTTCGCGCCGACAACGAATGGTTCGGCTGCCAGACCTCGGTGGACTCCAGCGACTCGGTCACTGCGTGGGCGCCCGGCCTGGCGGACGGCACGCCGATCCGCTACATCGCCAAAATGAAGCTCAAGCTCAGCCTTGTGGCGCCGCCGCCGGACTTCGGCTACATGTACCTGGAGACCATGGTGCAGGTCGAGGACTCACGCGCATTCTGGTACGGCCCAGACGCATTGGACGCCGAGCAGGAGGTGACGCTCAGCGCTGTCTACGACGCGGTGGTCGGCCAGAAGCTGGTGGTGCGCGCGCTGATGAACAGCTACAACCAGGTGGGCGGCACTCTGGTCAATGGCGTGCCGGTGACTGGCGAGTTGAGCCTGAAAAAGGCCCGCGTGATCCTCAGTTCACCGACGCCGGGCGCCAACATCACCGGCGACTCGGGGCATGTGTACGACTAGCGTGGACAACGCGTCATGCGGCGGCAGTGACCGGCCGCTCAAATGCTCAACGGATCCACATCCACCGCCCAGCGCGCAACGCCTTTCATCGAGCTGCGCAGCTCAGGCAACCAGTTCGCCAGCAGGCGTTGCAGCGCGCCGCGGGACGGTGACTCGATCAGCATCTGGCGACGTTCCAGGCATGCCACCTTGGCGACGGGCGACGGCACCGGGGGCATAGCGCATCACGTTCGCCGCCCCGCCGTGGGCTTTCAGCCATGACTGGGCGGCCTCCTGCGCCTGCTGCAGGAAAGCTTCGGCGACCGGGCCTTCGCGGGCTTCGGTGCGAAGCAGCGCTCCTAGCCGCAGTTTGGAGACTGCCGAGCGCCACATAATGGCGACCGACAGGCTTAACCTCTGAATATTTTCAGCGATGCTGGGTTTGCTACCTGACTGACTTTATAGCGGATACTCCCCATACATATCATCGCAATCAGCAATACACGCGGGATACTCAACCCCCGTCTTCCCATATTTGGCGGCACAATTCATGTAACAACGAGCAAGCGGCGGTGGTTCGGCAAAAGCCACCATCGCAGCGGCAGCAAACATGAACACGGCCGCTTTGGAAATCCATTTCTTCACATAACCTCCTTTATTGAATTCGATGGTATTTGGACTCGCGCCATCGATTTCGCGATATTCAATTCCACGGGAAGGCCAGACCATTTTCTCAATTGAGACGCCTCAGGGCTTCTGCGTAGTCATCCGGGCGAAAGCCCTGAACGACTCGGTTGCCAATGATGACAACGGGGACCCCACCGATTCCCAGCTTGGCATGAGACGCGGCAGAGCTTGGTGAGCTTTCGACATCTTCAAAAGCGTACGTGATACCCCGAGTCTTCATGTATGCCTCTGCGCGCTTGCAGAAGCTACAACTCTTTGTACCGAAAACTATGACTCGCGTGTGCTCGTCGTGGAAGTACGCCGAGTAGTCGCCTTCAACGTAATTCCTGTGAAGCCATGATGGCACACGGGGTACCGCGTAACCCACAGCAAGCCCGGCAAGCAAAAGTGCAACGTATACAGCAACCGATTTGATATTTTTCATGGCAGCATCAAAGCGCTATTGACCATTACTGCCAAGATCAATTCTGAACGCATTCTTTACATAAACCAAAATCCAGTTTAGACACACATCCACCAAACCCTATCCCTACATATAGGGGGATTTCCCCTGTCACAGGATGATGGGGTATCCAGATGTTAAAAATCTGTCGCCAACTGGACTAAATACTCAACGGATCCACATCCACCGCCCAGCGCGCAATGCCTTTCATCGAGCTGCGCAGCACATGCAGCTCAGGCAGCCAGTTCGCCAGCAGGCGCTGCAGCGCGCCGCGGGACGGTGACTCGATCAGCATCTGGCGGCGTTCCAGGCCGGCGACTTTGGCGACGGGCGGTGGCACCGGGGCGTAGAGCATGACGTCGGCACCGCCGTGAGTCTTGAGCCAAGCTTGTGCGGCATCCCGCGCCTGCTGCAGGAAAGCTTCGGCGACCGGGCCTTCGCGGGCTTCGGTGCGCAGCAGCGCGAGGTGGCTGTAGGGCGGCAGGCCGGCCATTTCGCGCTCGGCCAGCTGGCTGGCGGCGAAGGCGGTGAAGTCGTGCGCCTTCAGGGCGGCGAACAGTGCGTGCTGCGGGTTCCAGGTCTGTACCCACATCTCGCTGCGCGCGGCCGCCTCGGCGTCTCGCCCTGCCCGTCCGCCCGCTTGCAGCAGGCTGGCGAACAGGCGCTCGGCGGCACGGAAGTCGGCGGCGAACAGGGCGCTGTCGGGGTTGACGGCGGCGACCAGCGTGACACGCCGGAAGTCGTGGCCCTTGGTGATCATCTGCGTGCCGACCAGCACGTCGACCTCGCCGGCATGCACCGCAGCGAGTTGTTCTTCCAGGCTGCCTTTGTGGCGGGTGGTGTCGGCGTCGATGCGGGCGACACGCACGCCGCCGCCACCGGGGCGTTCCACGCCTTGCAGCAGCGTGGCGATTTGTTCCTCCAGACGTTCGGTGCCTCGGCCCACCGGCTGGATGTCAAGGTTGCCGCAGTCCGGGCAGGCCTTGGGCACACGTTCGGCAAAGCCGCAGTGGTGGCAGCGCAGCGTGCGGTCCAGCTTGTGGAAGACGCGCCAGGCGCTGCAGTGCGGGCAGCCGCTTTTCCAACCGCAGGCGCCGCAGTTCAGCACCGGCGCAAAGCCGCGGCGGTTCAGGAACAGCAGGCTTTGTTCGCCACGCTCAATGCGGTCGCGTACCGCCGCCAGCACCGGCGGGCACAGGGCCGGCGCCTCCTGGCCCTGGCCGGGTGAGGGCTGCTTGGCCATGTCGACCACACGCACGGCCGGCAGTGCGCCCTGGCCCACGCGCTGCGCCATCGTCAGCAGCTGGTAGCGGCCGCTGCGGGCGTGCTGCCAGGTTTCGAGCGAAGGCGTGGCCGAGCCCAGCAGCACCGGCGCGCGCTCCAGCTTGCCGCGGTAGACGGCCAGGTCGCGCGCTGAATAACGCGCGCCATCCTGCTGCTTGTAGCTGGGGTCGTGTTCCTCGTCGACGACGATCAGCCCCAGCCGCGGCAGCGGGCAGAAGATGGCCAGCCGCGTGCCCAGCACCAGTTCGGCATGGCCTTCGTGCGCCGAGAGCCAGTTCTGCAGGCGCTGGGCCGGTGTCAGCCCGCTGTGCAGCGAAACCAGCCGGCGGCCGGGAAAACGCTCGGCGAAACGGGTTTCGAGCTGCGGCGTCAGGTTGATCTCGGGCACCAGCACCAGCGCCTGCCGGCCGGCGGCCAGCGCCTGCTCGGCTGCGCGCAGGTAGACCTCGGTCTTGCCGCTGCCAGTGACGCCAAACAGCAAGTGGCAGGCCGGCGCCTCGGCCTCGAACTGCGGCGACAGCCGGGCCAGCACCTCGGCTTGTTCGATCGTCAAGGCCGGGCGGACGGGCGGCGGCGAAGCGGGCACTTCGGGCACGGCTTCCGGCTCGGGCTGCAGGTCGGCCTTTCGGCGCTTCTTCGGCTTGGCGTCCGGGTCCGGCAGGCCCATCTGCTTGTGCAGGCGCTTCAGGCGCTTGGCCAGGCCGGTGTTGTCCAGCTTGCGCAATTCCGGCGGCAGCACCGCCAGCGCGACTTCGCCAATGGCGCGCTGGTAATAGCGTGCGGTGAATTCGACGAGCTGGCACCAGGCCGGCGGCAGCGGCGCCAGCGCCAGCAGCGCCTCGCGCACCGGTCGCAGTTGCCCGGCCGGCAGCGCGTTGGCAGCTTCTTCTGCGCTGGGCTCGCCGGGCCAGACCACGCCCGGCAGTTCGCGCCGGCCCAGCGGCACACGCAGCAGCGTGCCGGGCGGCAGCTCGGCCTCGGCGAGGTAGTCCAGCACATCGGCCATGCCGGCGTGCTGGGGAGTCTCGACGGCCACGCGGACACGGTGAGCACTCGCTTGCGTGGCGCCGTCGGCCGGCGCTGTCATGTGCGGCATGGACATGACGAACCCAGCGTCACAGTTGTCCACAAGCCCGGGCATTCCGTCATTTGCAGGTCATCTCTGTGACAGTTTTGAGAAAGGTGCCGTAAGCCCATGATTGGAAACGCCTTTCCCACTTGTGCAGGTTTTCTGTGGATAACTTTGTGGGAAAGCTTCATCGGCGTGCGCTAACTGCTTGATCCAGCGCGCTTTGCGACAGATTGCCCCAATTCGGAGCAGTGCTCATTTGTTATTACAAATCAAGCACTTGCCACGATTCGCCGGTATTTTTTCCGCTTTTCGCGAACGCCGCTTATGCCACCGTCTCGCTTAGAGTTTTTTGGGGATAAGTCAAGCCCCTGAGCGCTCACTCACCCTGCAAAACCCGTCGGACAGACCTTGGTATTTGCACCTAGTCAGGCCGCGGCGGGGCTGGCGCGCAAGGCCCGTGAGTGTTCGTGCACAGCCTGGACCAGGTCCAGCACCCGCTCGGGCGGCGTGAACTGGCTGATGCCATGGCCCAGATTGAACACATGGCCGTCCCAGCCACCGTCCGCGCGCTGCGGCCGGCCAAAGCTGTCGAGCACCAAACGGGCTTCTGCCTGCACCACTTCGGGTGGTGCAAACAGCACGTTCGGGTCCAGATTGCCTTGAAGGGCGACACTCGCGCCGACCCGCTGCCTGGCTTCGCCCAGGTTCACGGTCCAGTCCAGGCCGACCACATCGGCGCCGCATTCGGCGATCTGCTGCAGCCACAGGCCGCCGCCCTTGGTGAAGACGATCACCGGCACCCGCTCGCCGCCCTGCTCGTGCTTGAGCTGCGAGACCACGCGGCGGGTGTAGTCCAGCGAAAAACGCTGGAAGGCGCCGTCCGCCAGCACGCCGCCCCAGCTGTCGAAGATCATCACCGCCTGTGCGCCAGCCTCGATCTGTGTGTTCAGGTAGAGCGCCACCGCGTCGGCATTGACCTGCAGCATGCGGTGCATCAGGTCCGGCCGGCTGTAGAGCATGCTCTTGACCTGGCGGTAGTCGTCCGAACCGGCGCCTTCGACCATGTAGCAGGCCAAAGTCCACGGACTGCCGGAGAAGCCGATCAGCGGCACCCGGCCGTTCAGCGCGCGGCGGATGGAGGTGACGGCGTCGAACACGTAGCGCAGCTTGTCCATGTCCGGCACGGCCAGCGCCTGCACGGCCGCTTCATCCCGCACAGGATAGGCAAAACGCGGCCCTTCGCCCTGCTGGAAGGACAGGCCCAGGCCCATCGCGTCGGGCACCGTGAGGATGTCGGAAAACAGGATGGCGGCGTCCAGCGGGTAGCGCTCCAGCGGCTGCAACGTGACCTCGGTGGCGTAGTCGGTGTTGGTTGCCAGGCCCATGAAGCTGCCGGCCTTGGCCCGCGTCTCGCGGTACTCCGGCAGGTAGCGGCCAGCCTGCCGCATCAGCCAGACGGGCGTGTGCGTGGTGGGCTTGCGCAGGCAGGCGCGCAGGAAGGTGTCGTTTTGCAGCGGGGCGAACATGAAGCGATTATCCTGCCGGGCCGCTTGAAGCCCGCCGTGCACCCCTCATCTTGAGCGGGAACGCTGCCTCATGCCTGGGCGGCTGTCACCTGTTTTCTGATGGAGATCAACATGTACCTGACCTGGAGCGGCCTGTCCCGCACGCTGGCCCTGACGCTGGGCGCCGCCGCGCTGACCGCCAGCCTGAGCGGCTGCGGCTACAACGAGTTCCAGCAAAAGGACGAGGCGGTGAAAGCCGGCTGGTCCGAGGTGCTGAACCAATACCAGCGCCGGGCTGACCTGGTGCCCAACCTTGTGGCGACCGTCAAGGGCGAGGCCAATTTCGAGCAGGAAACGCTGACCAAGGTGGTGGAGGCGCGCAGCAAGGCCACGTCCATCCAGGCCACGCCGGAGCTGATCAACAACCCCGAGGCCTTCCAGAAATTCCAGGCCGCGCAGGGCGAGCTGACCAGCGCCTTGAGCCGGCTGATGGTGGTCAGTGAACGCTACCCGGACCTGAAGGCCAACCAGGGCTTCCAGGACCTGCGCGTGCAGCTCGAAGGCACCGAGAACCGCATCACCGTGGCGCGCAACCGCTACATCCAGACGGTCCAGGGCTACAACGTGCTGGCCCGCAGCTTCCCGACCAACCTGACGGCCAAGATGTTCGGCTACGACGTGAAGCCGGTCTTCACGGTGGAAAACGAAAAAGCCATCTCGGCGCCGCCCTCGGTCAGTTTCGACAAGCCGGCCTCGAAGTAAGCCCGCCATGCGGCTGTTCACCCGCTGGCTTGGCGCGCTGCTGAGCCTCCTTGCGCTGGGCCTGCTGGCCGCTGCGCCAGCGCAGGCCGAACTGGCCGTGCCGCCGCTGAGCGGCCGCGTGGTCGACCAGACCGGCACGCTCACGCCTGTGCAGGTCCAGGCGCTGGACGGCAAGCTGGCCCGCTTCGAAGCCGAGGCCGGGCCGCAGATCGTGCTGCTGCTGGTCGCCAGCACGCAGCAGGAAGACATCGCGGCCTATGCCTGGCGTGTGGCGGACCAATGGAAGATCGGCCGGCGCGAGGTAGGCGACGGGGTGCTGGTCGTCGTGGCCAAGGGCGACCGGCGCGTGCGCATCGAGGTGGCCAAGGCGCTGGAAGGCGCGGTGCCGGACCTGGCGGCGCGGCAGATCATCGACCGCGCGATCAAGCCCGCATTCCAGAAGAACGACTATGCCGGCGGCCTGAACGCTGGCGTGGACCAGTTGATGGCGCGCATCCGCGGCGAGCACCTGCCGGCGCCTCAGCCGCGCAGCGGCGTGCAAGCGCAAAACGGCAGTGCAGGCGGCCACGCGACGGGCGACTCGCTCGGCGGCTGGCAGTCGCTGGCCTTGTTCTTCTTCCTTGGCGTGCCGGTGGCCGGCGCGCTGCTCAGCGCGATGCTGGGCCGCAAGCTGGGGTCCCTCGCCACCGCAGGCGGCGCCGGCACCGCGGCGGGCCTGCTGGCCGGCAGCTGGCCCATAGCGCTGGGCGCGGGCATTGGTGCGCTGGTGCTGGTCGGGCTGCTGGGCATTGGCAGCACGCGGCGTGGCCGGGGCGGGCTGGGTGGTGGCGGCTTTGTGCCGCCCGTCATCTGGGGCGGCGGAGGTGGCGGCTGGAGCGGGGGTGGCGGCGGCGACAGCGGTGGCTTTTCATCCGGCGGCGGTGGCGACTTTGGTGGCGGCGGCGCGTCGGGAGACTGGTGATGGCAGTATCCAACCGAAGCGGCAGCCGGCTGCTGCGCCTGCTGAAACACCGCCGCTGGGATGTGACCGACGCGCGCAGGTTGTTGAGCCCGACCGCGCTGCAGCGGCTGGCCGCCCAGGTCACGGCCAGCGAGGCCGGACACAGCGGCGAGATCCGCATCTGCGTCGAAGCCGGCCTGCCATTGAGCTACCTCTGGCGCCGCGCCAGTGCGCGTGAACGCGCCATCGCGATGTTCGGCAAGCTGCGCGTGTGGGACACCGAGCACAACAACGGCGTGCTGGTCTACCTGCTGCTGGCAGAACGCACCATCGAGCTGGTGGCCGACCGAGGCTTGAACCATCAGGTCGACGCTGCCACCTGGGCCCGCGTCATCGCCGAGCTGCGCGAGGCCTTTAGCCAGGGCCAATGGGAACCAGGTCTCGGCCACGCGGTGGCCGAGATCGACGCCTTGTTGCGCCAGCACTTCCCGCTGACAGGTGAACGCCAGCTCAACGAGCTGCCGGATGCGGTGGTGATCCTGGGCTGAGATGCTGCCAGGGCGTGCCTGTCGGCAAGGCCGGCAGTGGCCCCAGCGCACTGGCACTGACCAAAGCGACGGCCAGCGGCGGATCCGTCAACAAGCCACTCGCAGCGGGCGCAATGTCCGGCCCGGCCGCCTCAAACGCCAGCGACTGCAGCGTCGGAAATTGCAGCCCCTGCCCACGGTGCTTCAGCCAGGCTTCCTTCAGCGTCCACCAGCGGTAGAACTGCTGCATGCGCAGCAGCGCGTCAGGCTGCGCCTGCAGCAAGGCGATCTGCGCCGGGCTGCAGACCATCTGTGCCAGGCCCAGCACGTCACGTTTGGGATTGAGCTGCTCGATGTCCACGCCGATCGGCGCATCGGCAATCGCCACCGCCAGCCAGTCGCCGCTGTGCGAGAGGTTGGCGTGCAAGCCGGTGCCTGCCAGCGTGGTGGCGCCGGAAGCGGCGAGGTCCACCGGCTGCGCCTGCGGCTCGCCGCCGCGCAGCCCTGCCAGTTCCATTCGCAACTGCCAGCGGCCGGCCAGGTAGGTCTGTTTGCGCGCGGCCTGGCTGAACCCATGCCAACGCGTTTGCTCGGCAACGGTCAGCCACGCCGAGCCGGGTGGCTGCGCCTGCGCCCATCGCGTCAGCCGCAGGACTTGCAGCACGATCGTGGCCTGGGCGGCTCAGACGGTGCGTCGAGGCACTCAGTCCTTGATGATGGCGTAGTCACCCTTCAGCGCCGCGCCGATGATGAGGGCGCCGGCGTGGCACTCGATCGTCGTCGGGCTCTGGGTTTCGTTCTTCTTGTAGTAGCTGACGATGTCGACCACCGCATTGGCGCCTTCGCGTTTGGCACTGGCCTGGAAGTTGATCAACGCGGTCAGGATGGCCCACTTGCAGCCGAACTCATCGGACTTCCCAAAACCATTGGTCTTGGGGTTGGACACATCCGAGCCCATGCGGCGCGTGACCGCCGGCGTGGCCTGGCCCTTCAGGTAGAACTTGACGCTGCCGTCCAGCTTGGTCTTGGCCTCGGGCAGGGCCAGCACCTCTTCCAGCGGAATGTTCAGGATGGAGTCGCGTGCCTGCGCCAGCGGCATGCCCGCCAGCAGGGCCAGCGTGGCGAAGGCCAGTCGACTGGTTTTTTTCATGTCAGCTCCTTTGAGGTTTTGGGGGTCAGTCGAATCGTTTGAAGATCAGCGAGGTGTTGATGCCGCCGAAAGCGAAGTTGTTGCTCATCACCAGCTCGGTCTGCAACGCGCGGCCGTTGCCGGTAACGTAGTCCAGTTCGGCGCAGCGCGGGTCCACCTGCGTGAGGTTGAGCGTAGAGGCGAACCAGCCGCTGCGCATCATCTCGATGCTCATCCAGGCTTCGAGCGCACCGCAGGCGCCCAGCGTGTGGCCCATGTAGCTCTTCAGCGAAGAGATGGCGACCTTGGGTCCGAAAACCTGGTGCGTGGCCTGCGACTCGGCCACGTCGCCATGGTCGGTCGCGGTGCCGTGTGCGTTGACGTAGGGAATCGCGGCCGGGTCCAGGCCAGCGCTTTTGAGCGCCAGGCGGATGGCCTGCGCCATGGTCGGCGCATTCGGCTGCGTGACGTGGCTGCCGTCGCTGTTGGTGCCGAAGCCGACGACTTCGGCGTGGATGGTGGCGCCGCGGGCCCGCGCGTGTTCCAGCTCTTCCAGCACCAGCGTGCAGGCGCCTTCGCCCAGCACCAGGCCGTCGCGGTTGGCGTCGAAGGGCCGAGGGCTCAGCTCGGGCGTGTCGTTGTGCTTCACGCTGGTGGCGAACAAGGTGTCGAAGACTGCCGCCTGAGTGGCGTCCAGCTCCTCGGCGCCGCCGGCCAGCATCGCCACCTGCTGGCCATGGCGGATCATCTCGTAGGCATAGCCGATGCCCTGGCTGCCCGAGGTGCAGGCGCTGCTGGTGGGAACGATGCGGCCGGTGAGGCCGAAGAACACGCCGATGTTGACCGCGGCGCTGTGCGACATCATCTTGATGTAGGTTGTCGCGTTGATGCCCTCGGTGTTCTTCTCCAGCATCATGCGGCCGAAGTCGCCAATCGCCTTGGGCGTGCCGGAAGACGAGCCATAGGAGATGCCGATCTCGCCGCTCTTCAACCAATCGTCGCCCAGCAGGCCGGCGTCGGCCAGCGCCATTTCGCTGGCGCGCGTGGCCATCAGCGCGACACGGCCCATGCTGCGCATGCTCTTGCGGTGGTAGCGCTCGGGCGGCAGCTCGAAGGCCACGGCCGGTGCGCCGATCTGCGTGTTCAGGCCTTCGTAGCCAGCCCATTCGGCCATGCGTTGAACGGCGTTGTGGCCGGCCTTCAGCTTGGCCTCGACCGTGATCCAGTCGGTACCCAGCGGGCTGATCGCGCCCCTGCCTGTGACGACAACGCGCCTGCTCATCCCACCATCCCCCCGTTCACCGAAATCACCTGCCGCGTGATGTAGGCGGCGTCCGGACTCATCAGGAAGGCCACCAACGCCGCCACCTCTTCGGGTTTTCCGACGCGCTTGGCAGGAATCATCTTCATCGCTTCTTCCAGCACCCGCTCGTCCACCATCTCGGTGGCGATCAGGCCCGGCGCCACGCAGTTGACCGTGATGCCGCGGCTCGCCAGCTCGACCGCCAGCGCCTTGCTCGCGCCGATGATACCGGCCTTGGCCGCGCTGTAGTTGACCTGGCCGCGGTTGCCCATCAGCCCCGAGACAGAAGCCAGCGTGACGATACGGCCGGGCTGGCGGCGGCGCACGAGCGGCAGCGTCAGCGGCTGCAGCACGTTGTAGAAGCTGTCCAGGTTGGTGTGGATGACCTGGTCCCAGTCTTCGCCACTCAGCGCAGGGAAGGCGCCGTCGCGCGCGATGCCGGCATTGCAGACCACGCCGTAGTAGCAGCCGTGCGCTTCCACGTCGGCCAGCAGGATCTCGGCCACGCGCTCGCGCTCGGCCACGTTGAACTGCAGCACCCGGGCCTGGCGACCCAGCGTAGCAATCTGCTGTGCCACCTTCCGAGCTTCCTCGAGCTGGCTGCGGCAATGCAGCACCAAGTCATACCCGTCCTGCGCCAGCCGCAGCGCGATCGCTCGGCCGATGCCGCGGCTGGAGCCGGTGACCAGCACGGTCTTCGCCGTCGATGTCATCGTCATGTTGTCTCGCCTCTGATGAATTTTTCGGGATCATCGGGACCGAAGACGGTGACCTGCGCGCTCGCGACCACCCGGTCTGCCAACCGGATCTCGCAAGCGAACTGGCCCAGGCCGTTGTCGGCCTGGTACTCGCGCCTTGCCACCACCTGCAGCACCTGCCCGCGTTCAAAACGCGGCAGCTCGCAGCGGTAGCGCCGGCTGCCGAGCAGGAAGCCGATTTTCGGTGCTTCGCCCGCAGCCCGCGCCTGCGCACCAGCCCAGGCCGCGACCGCCTGCGCCATGTACTCGATGCCCACCCACGCGCCCACGCCAGTGCCCGGGCCCAGGCTGTCGAGGAACAGATGGTCCTCGCGCAATTCGACTTCGGCAATCAAGGTCTCGCCCTCGACCGACACCAGCCGATCCAGCAGGCACATGCGGCCCGCGTGCGGCACCAGTTCCTGGATCTGCCAGTCCTCGGTGTCAGCCATGAGGCGCCTCTTCCGCACTCAGCACCAGCGCGGCATTGCTGCCGCCAAAGGCAAAGGAATTGCTCAGCACGTGGCGCAGCGGGCGGCCCAGCGATTGGCCGGGGTGCGCCAGGTTCAGTGGCGGCAGCTGCGGGTCGGCGGCGCCGTCCCACCAGTGCGGCGGCAGCCGGCCTTGCGGGTTGCCCACCAGGCACAGCCAGGCAAACGCCGCCTCCAGCGCGCCCGCAGCCCCCAGCGTGTGGCCGGACAGCGGTTTGGTCGAGCTGCAGGCTACGCTCTCGCCCAGCAGCTGCATCACGGCGCGGCTTTCCATCGCGTCATTTTGCGGCGTGGCGGTGCCGTGCAGGTTCAGGTAATCGATGTCCTGCGGCTGCAGGCCCGCCCGGGCCAGCGCCTGCTGCATCGCGGCCAGCGCGCCGGCGCCGCTGGGCTCGGGGGCCGAAATGTGGTGCGCGTCGGAGCTTTCACCCCAGCCCGAGAGCCGCACCGGCCCCGGTTCGCGAGTCATCAGGAACAGCGCCGCGGCTTCGCCGATGTTGATGCCGTGCCGGTGCACGCTCATCGGGTTGCAGCGCTGTGGGTCCACCGACTCCAGCGCGGCAAAGCCGGCCACCGTGAAGCGACACAGCGAATCGGCACCGCCGGTGATCACCGCGTCGCACATGCCGGCACGCAGCAGCCGCGCGGCACTGGCCATGGCCTTGGCACTGGACGAGCAGGCGGTGGACACCACGTGGCACGGCCCGCCCAGTGCCAGCAGCTCGCCCAGCATCAGCGCGGGGGAGCCGATTTCCTGCTGCCCCAGGTCGAAGCTGGGCGGGAAACCGCCTTCACGCGCCCGCCACTCGAAGGCCAGCTCGCTCTCGCCCACGCCCGAGGTGCTGGTGCCCAGCACCACCGCGACCCGTGCGGCGCCGTGCCGCGCGATGGCCGCATCCACCTCGGCGCGGATCTGCGCCAGCGCGCTGAGCAGCAGCGCGTTGTTGCGGCTGCGGTGGCGCAGCGGGAGGTGGTCGACGCTGGGCAACGGTGACGTGACGGCCCCCAGGTGCAGGCTGCGGCCGGGCCAGATCGCGGTGTTCTCGGCCACGCCGCCCGGTGCGTCGGCAAACAGCCCGGCGCGCACCGCCGCCTGGCCTTCGCCCAGCGCGCAGGTCAAGCCCAAAGCATGCAGGTAGACCGCGCCACTCAAGGTGCGCCCTCCTGCGGCGCAGACTCGATCTGCAACGCGTAGTGCTCCTGCAGGTTGCGCAGCTGCACCTGGCTGCGGCCCAGCAACGGGCCGTCGATGCGGACGCTGACGGCCAGCTGCCCGTCGTAACGCAGTTCGCGGCCGGCCTCGGTTTCGCTGAAGGACCAGCCCTGTGGCAGCGCCTGCTGCACGCTGGCGGCCGGCCAGTAGACCAGGCTCATGTCGCGCAACAGGTGGGCCGCGTCCACGCTGGCCGGCAGCATCGCGTGGCGCTGTTCCTGCAGATCCTGCCCGTCCCATTGCAGCAGCAGCACGCGCTGGCCCAGTACAAAAGCGGCCAGCAGCAGGCCGCCGGGTTCGAGTTGCAACTGCACGTCAATCGACTGGGCGGCGACACGGCCGTCGTCCAGCCGCGTGACGCTCAGGCGCTGCTGCAGGCTGGCGGACTCGGTGAGCAGCGCGGGTGACAGCCGCAGCATCGGCAGCTCGTGCCGCCCGGCCACCGGCGCGGCGGCGCAGGCGCACAGGCCCAACACGACGCTGGCCAGCCAAAGGCGACGGGAATGGACGATCATGCGCGGGCAAACCTCAGCAGGCTGTGGCAGTAGCCAATGCCGTCGCGCGTGGTCAGCAGCTTCAGGCCGGCGCGCTCGGCCAGGCGCACATAGTCTGCGCTCTCATAGACCTTGCTTTTGCCGCTAGCCATGGCGGTGAAATAGGGCGAGGTGTTGATCAGGCAATAGGCGGCAATGTCGTAGCGCTGGCGATCCCAGAAGGTGTCCATCACCAGCACCTGGCCCTGCGGCGCCAGCGCGGCAGCCACGCGCTCGAAGATGCCGGCGATGTGGTCCTCACTGAAGCAGCTGAGGAACTGGCTCATCCACACCAGGTCCATCTCGCCCGGCAAGGCACATGCCGTGTCCAGCAGGTCCACCGGGTGCAGGCTGGCGCGCGCGGACAGGCCGGCGTCCGCCAGGTTTTGCGCGGCCACCGCCAGTTGCTGCGGCAGGTCCACCAGGTGCAGCGCCACCTCGGGCTGGTAGCCCAGCGCGGCCAAGCTGAACTTGCCGGTGTTGGCGCCCACGTCCATCACCCGGCGCGGGCCGGTGGCAAACACATCGGGCAGCACGTCGGGAAAAGAGGTATCTGAATAAAGGTGATCGAACGCGAACCAGCTGCTCTTGGCTGGCTCTGGCAGCTCGGCCATGCCCTGGTACAGCGTGGGCCAGTCGCCCAGGTGGGCCAGGCCCATCGGCTGCTGCGCATCCAGCGAGCGTTCCAGCTCGAACAGGCCCTGATAGCAGACGTCGTGCACGAAGTCGAAATTGACCTGGGTCATGCGGTCGCTGAGGATGCAGTAGCCGGTCTTGTCCAGCACCCAACGCCCGTCGGCGCGCAGCAGCACGCCGGCCGACAGGCAGGACTCCAGCACCACTTTCAGCGCGTAGTCGCTCCACTCGCCGTTGGCCAGCAGCTGCGCCTGCGTCAGCCCGCGGTCTCCCGCCTTGGCCAGCGCCTGCAGCAGGCCGCGCTTCCAGGCGTAGCGCACGCAGTGGAAAACGACCGGGCCAAAGGCGATCTTCTGGGCCTCGAAACGGGCTGCAAACGCGTGCTGCGGCTCGGGGGAAAACTTCTTGTCCAGCATGAAGGAGGGTCAGTTCGATGAAGAAGGGGAGCGGGGCAAGAAGACAGGCGTGAGGGCCCAGGCCAGTGTCACGCCGATCAGCAGTGTCAGCCCGAAGGCCCGCAGCGCTGGCGTGCCGGACAGCGCCAGCAGCCCGAAGGACAGCAGCGTGCAGGCGGCGGCCAGCGTCACGGAGAGAAACGGCCGTGTCGCCTCGGGCGCCGGCCGCTCCAGCAGGAAGATGCCGTAGTCCACGCCCAGGCCGAGCAGGATCAACAGCGGCAGCACATGGAACAACTGCAGCGGCTGGCCGGCCAGCGCCAGCAGCGCCACCGTCAACACGCTGGCCAGCGCGGTGGGCAGCAGCGCCCGCCAGGCCGCGCGGCCAAAACGCCAGGCGAGTGCGGCCCAGACCAGCGCGTAGGCCAGCAGGATCACGCCGCTCATGCGCACCCGGTAGCGGCCCAGCAGCGACGAGACATCGGCCACCTTGTCGACCCAGCGCACGCCGGGCAATTCGGTGGCCAAAGCGGCGAGGCGTGTGCGGGCTTCGGCAGACTCGGCGCCGCGCAGCAGCACGGCGCTGGCCGGGCCGTCGCCCAGATGGCCGAGGGACTGGTGGCGCAGCGGCTCTGAGACGGGCGAGGCCAGCCAGGCCTGCAGCGTCAGCGCCGGCGGTGCCTGGGCCGGCAGCGGGCTGTCGACCGGCTGTTCCAGGCGCTGTGCCAGCAGAGCCGTGAGCCCGGCTTCGCCGTCGAAGCGCTGGTGCAACAGCGCCAAGTCCTGCGCCTGGCGCGCGGCCGAAGGCACCCAGTCGGACACGGCCTGCCAGCCGCGCAGCTGGCCCGCGCCCTGCAACGCGCGCAACCGGTTGGTCAGCGCTTCTTCGCGGGCCAGCAGTTGCTGTTCGTCCTGGCCTTGCACGATGAAGAACTGCGCGACGCCGGGCAGGTCCATCAGCCGGCCGAGTTCGCGCTGGTCCTGCACCAGCGCGGCCGGTGCGTTCTGCAACTGGCGGATGTCGTCGTTGGCCTGGAAGCGCCAGGCGCCGGCGGCGGTCACGATCACGACCGCTGCCACACCCAGCGCGGTCACCGGCTGCCTGCCCCATTGCGGCCAGCGCGCGCGCCAGCCGCCCAGCCACCGCGCGAAACGCGTGGGCTGCATCTGCCCGCCGTCCAGCAGCGGGAACCAGAGCAGCACGGTGACGAACGCAGCCAGCAGGCCAACGGCCGAAAACACCGCGATCTGCTGCAGACCGGGGAAGGGCGTGAGGGCCAGCAGCGCGTAGCCGATCACGGTGGTGAGCATCGCCAGGCCCATCACCGGCGCCTGCTCACGCAGCATCTGCCAGCGCTGCTCGGGTGCCAGGCCCAGGCGGGCGCTGAAGTAGTTGCTGCCGTAGTTCTCGGCCACGCCCAGCAGGCTGGCGCCAAACACCAGCGTGATCAGGTGCAGGCGCTGGAAGACCAGTGCGCTGACGGTGATGGCGGTGAGCAGGCCGACCGCCATCGACAGCGTGACCAGCAGCCGCGGCCGCAGCGAGCGGAAGACCAGCAGCGTCAGCAGCACGATGCCCACCAGCGAACCGATGCCAATCGTGTGCATCTCGTGTTGCGCCTGCGCGGCCGCGGCGGCCGCAAACAGCGGCACGCCGCCCTGGATGACCTGCGCCTGGGGCGAGGCCTGCAGCGCGGCGGCGCGGCCTTTCGCCAGCAGCGGCTGCAGCGCCTGCGGGCCGGCAATGTCGAAGGCCGAGGCCTGCAGTTCCAGCATCAGCACCGCATAAGCCTGGGTGCTGTCCTGCAGCGCCAGCCGGCCATCCAGCACCCGCACGCGGCTGAGCTGCGAGCGCTCGGCCAGCCACTGGCCGAGCAGGTTCAGCGGGTCGTCTGCCCAGCGGCCCACACGCGGGCCGGCCACCGGTTGGTACAGCCAGGCCAGCGCCTGGTCGGCCAGCTGCGGCGTGGTTTGTTGGGTGAGCTGTTCGCGCGTGGCGGCGCTCAGCAGCGCGGCGCGGTGTGGCGCGTAGAAGTCCAGCCAGGTCTGCTGGGCCTGGTCGTCGACGCGGTAGCGCAGCGTGGCGACCGTCTGGCCGGCCAGGCTGGCGGCAAAGGCGTCGCCCGCACGCCGGGCTGCGGGCCAGTCGCCACCGCCCACCAGCACGATGACGCGGCGCTCGGCGGCGCTGGCCATCAGGCGCGTGGCGCCGGCGGCCAGCGGGTCGCGTTCGTCCTGCGGCAGCATGGCCAGCACGTCGGTGTCCAGCAGCGTGCCGCTGCGCGTCCACAGCCAGGCGTTGTGACCCAGGCACAGCAGCGCCCAGGCCAGCCAGATGAAGGCCAGCCAGCGCAGGCCGCGAGGCGTGTTTGTCACTCAAACAGCCCTGCATCGCCAGCGCCTGGCGCGGCGTCTGCACGCAGGTTGCTGAAGGCGATGGTGCTGCGGTCGCCGCTGGTCTCCAGGATGACGAGGCGACGCACGAAGGCATCGCCCTCCAGCTCGACGCGCTGCAGGAACTGCTGCAGCGCTGGCTGGCGCGGCGTGAGCGCGAGCTGCCAGGTCCTGGGCTGCAGCTGGGCCTGCAAGGTGAACAATTCGGCCAGGCTGGCCATGTCGCCATTGAGCAGCGCGAACATCAAAGTGTTGATGGTGCGCAGCGCCGGCTCACGCGAAGCGTCCAGCTGGAAGGAAGTGACGCCGTTCTGGCTGGCGCGCACCTGGTCGCGCGTGAGGCGCAGCTCGCTGGCAAACGGTTGCTTGGTGCGCCAGACCACGCCCTTGCCGCGCGCGACGACAAAGTCGCCACGCGAGACCAGCGGCTTTTTGAAACCAGGCACCTGTTTGCCCTGTTCGAACTCGCCATGCAGCCAGGCCGGCTGCGTGAGGCGCGACTGCAGCTCGCGCACCAGCGCAGCGCTGTCTTCCGCCCAGGCAGGCCAGGTGGAGAAGGCCACTGCGGCGGCCAGCAGGTCACGGCGCTTCATGTCGGCTGCACGCCCAGGCGCTGCCACAGCACCGGCGGGCACACATAGGCCATCAGGCCGGTAGTGACGTCCACGGCCACCTGGATGGTGTGGGCGCGCGTCAGCACGCGGCCGGTGCTGCCGTCCTTGATCAGGTAGTCCAGCCGCAGCCGGTTTTCCCATTCGGTGATCTCGGCGCGGATGCGCAGCGGCTGGCCGAAGGTGGCCGAGGCGACGTACTTCAGCCGCATGTCGACGATGGGCCAGGCGAAGCCGGAATCGCGCATCTGCGGGTAGTCGTAGTCGAAGCGGGCCAGCAGCGCGCAGCGGGCGATTTCCAGGTACTTGACGTAGTGGCCATGCCAGACGACGTTCATCGGGTCCAGGTCGTGGAAGGCCGGCGTCAGCTCGATCTCGTGGACGAAGCTCGGCTTGTCAGTCATACAGGCTCCAGGCTTCTTCGCGCAGGCCGACGATCAGGCGCTGCAGTTCCCCGTCCAGCGCGCGGTCTTCCTCGATCAGCGGGATGCGCGCTGCCAGGTCGGCCTGCATCGCGGCCAGCGCGGGGCTGAGCGAAAGTGGTTGCTGACGGTCGCGCAGGGCAACACCTTGGCGCGCAGCGATCAACATCGCGGCCAGCACCTGCTCGGAGAGTTCGAGCACGCGCAGGCAGTCGCGCGCGGCAATCGTGCCCATGCTGACCTTGTCCTGGTTGTGGCACTCGGTGGAGCGCGAGAAGACCGAGGCCGGCATGGTCAGCTTCAGCGCTTCAGCCGTCCAGGCCGAGACGCTGATCTGCAGCGCCTTCAGGCCGTGGTTGATGGCCGCACGCTCGCCGCTGGCACCGGAGAGGTTGGACGGCAGGCCATGGTTGAAGCGGGTGTCGACCAAGAGCGCGAGTTGGCGGTCCAGCAGGTCGGCGACGTTGGCGACGGCGGTCTTCAGCGCATCCATCGCGAACGCGATGTGGCCGCCGTAGAAATGGCCGCCGTGCAGCACACGGCCTTCTTCGGCGTCGATGATGGGGTTGTCGTTGGCGCTGTTGAGCTCGTTTGCGATCAGCTGGCGCAGGAAGGGCAGCGCGTCTTCCAGCACGCCAATGACGTGCGGCGCGCAGCGCAGCGAGTAGCGGTCCTGCAGGCGCTGCTCGTTACGACTGGGTCGATCGCTGGCCAGGTCTTCGCGGATGCGCGCGGCCACGCGCTGCTGGCCGGCGTGTGGCTTGACGGCGAACAGCGCTTCGTCGAAGTGGTGCGCATTGCCGGCACTGGCCAGCACGTTCATCGCGGTGAGCCTTGTCGCCATGCGGCCCAGGTAGTCGGCGCGCTGCCAGGCCAGGCAGGCCAGCGCGGTCATCACCGCAGTGCCGTTCATGATGGCCAGGCCTTCCTTGGGCCGCAGCGTCAGCGGCGCCACGTCCAGCGCCTGCAGCGCGGAGGCGGCACTGCAGCGCTCGCCGCGCCACATCACCTCGCGCTCGCCGCAGAGCACGGCGGCCAGGTAGGACAGCGGCGTCAGGTCGCCACTGGCGCCGACCGAGCCTTCGGACGGGATCAGCGGCAGCAGGTCTTCGCGCAGCAGGGTTTCGATCTGGCGCAGCAGGTCCAGGCTGACGCCGGACACGCCTTGCGCCAGCGAGTTCAGCCGCGTGGCCAGCACCGCGCGCGTCTCCTGCGGGCCCAGCATCGCGCCGGCGCCGCAGCCGTGGTAGGTGTACAGGTGGCGCGGCAGCTCGGCCACCAGTGCGGGCGGGATGACGACGGTGCAGGAGTCGCCGTAGCCGGTGGTCACGCCATAGATCACGCCGTCTTCGGCCAGCAGCTTGGCGACGAAGTCGGCGCCGGCCTGGATGCGCGCGGTGAAGGCCGGTTCGGTGCTCAGCTTCGCGGTGCGCTGACCACGCGCGAGCGCCACCACGTCCTCGATGCACAGGCGGCGACCGTCAAACACGACGGGGGAGGTCTCAAGCATGGGCGGGTTCCCAGAAGCGGTAGAAATTGAACCAGTCGTAAGGCGAGCGCTGCAACAGCCTCGCCAGGCATTCGGCATAGCGCGCCGCATGTTCGGCCAGCGCCTGCTCGCGTTGCTTGCGCGGCAGCAGCACCTGCTCGGCCAGCCGCTCGAAGTGCATCGCGTAGCCGTCGCCTTCATGCAGGCAACCCAGGAAATACAGCGGGCATTTGAGCAGGCTGGCCAGCACGTAGGGGCCGATGGGCAGCGGGGCCGGGCTGCCGAGAAAGTCGACCGTCACGGTGCGGCCGCCATGCAGCGGCACACGGTCACCAGCGATGGCGACGAACTCGCCTGCTGCGAGCTTGCCGGCCAGCAGCATGGCGGTGGCAACCGTGATCTCGCTGACCTCGATCAGGTTCGGCGCCGCGTCCGGCTGCAGGCGCTGCAGGATGCGGTTGAAGGCCTGCGCGTGCCGCGTGTGAACCAGCACGTTGAGCTTGAAAGCCGGCTGGCGCTGGGCCATTGCGCGGCACAGCTCCAGGCAGCCGATGTGGGCCGTGACCAGCACGCCGCCCCCGCCGGAAAGTGCCTGCTGCGCGACCGCCTCGGCACCGTCCAGGCGCACCTTGCCGGCCGGGTAGCGGCCGGCCATCGCCAGCAGCTTGTCCAGCATGGTCTCGGCGAACAAGGCAACGTGCTGCAGGCCCTGGCGCCAGCCGGGCTCGTGCGGCCACAGCCGGTTCGTGGTTTGCTGCCGGCGCAGGTAGTCCAGGCTTGCCTCGCGCAGCGTCGGGCGCGTCAGCCAATGCACCAGCACGACCGGCCACATCAGCAGCCGGAAGCCTCGCCGGCCTGCGATGCGGTGCAGGCTGTACAGCAACCAGATGCCCGCGACAAATGTCGTCTCACCCATCTGCGCCCAATGGCGCGCCGTGGGCTTCGCAGCAGCGGTCATGCCGAATTCGTCCAACGCCGCCAAAGCAGCAATGGCGCACGCGGCAGCATGCCGAAGAACAGGCGCGTGTGCATCGCGCTGATGCGGACGTTGTCGCGCAGCGCGCGGAAGTGTGAGACGCCGTCGGTCGGGTAGTGCACCGCCGTCGGCTGGTTGATGAACGGCATGCCGCGCCAGAACAGGCGCACGGCGATGTCGGTGTCGAAGTCCATGCGCCGGCCGATGTGCACCTCGTTGACCAGCGCCAGCGTGGGCGCCAGCGGGTAGATGCGAAAGCCGCACATCGAGTCCTGGATGGCCAGCGACAGCGTGTTGATCCAGACCCAGACGTGCGTGGCATAGCGACCATACAGCCGTGCCTTGGGCACGCTGTCGTCGTAGACCGGGCAGCCGCAGATCATGTGCGCCGGGTTGGCGGCAGACAGTGCGGCGAAGCGCGGGATGTCGGCCGCATCGTGCTGGCCGTCGGCATCGATCTGCAGCACATGGGTCCAGCCGAGTTCGCCGGCACGGCGGAAGCCCGCCACCATCGCGCCACCCTTGCCCTGGTTCTGCGCCAGCCGCAGCAACTGCACGCGACCGACAGGATCGGCCGCCAAGGTTTGCAGCACCGCCGCGCAGCCGGGCTCGCTGCCATCGTCCACCAGCAGCACCGGCAGGCCGTGGGCGCGCACGGCGGCGACGACGGCGCCAATGGCCTCGCCATGGTTGTAGACCGGGATCACTGCACCCAGCGTCATGCCGTGGCCTCGGCGGCGGGCAGCTCGAACAGCACGCGACCGCTGGCATGCGGGCCTGAGTCGGATTCGAGCTTGAAGACCAGCTTGCCTTGCGCGGCCTGCATCGTCAGCTGCATCTGCAGCGCCTGGCCGGGGCGGATGACCTGCTGGAACTTCAGCGCTTCCAGCGCACGGAACGTGCCGGGCAGGCCAAACAGTTCCTGCGCAAACAGCAAGGCCCACTCGACCTGGGCCACGCCTGGCAGCACAGGGTGGCCGCTGAAATGGCCGTCGAACTGCGGCAGCGTGGCGTCTGGCCAGATGCGCAGCGTGGCGTCGGTCGCGCTCTGGCTGAGCACCTGCATCGCCGGGCGACGCGGGTCGAACAAGGACTGCAGTGCCTGCGCGGTGGTCTTGCCCTGCGCGTTGGCCGGCAGGTGCGAGACGAAGCGCCAGCGGCGCGGCAGCGTCATGGTTTCCAGCAGCGGCCGCAGCTGGCGGCGCAGCGCTTCGGCGAGTGCGGCGCGGCCTTGCTGGGCGTGCAGCGCCCAGCCGGCCTCGGTCGGCACGCCGACCACGGCCAGCTGTTCGCGCAGGCCGGGCAGCACCAGCACGCGCAGCTCGGCGAGCCATTCGGTGGCCAGCAGCGCCTGCTCGATGGCCTGCAGCGAGACACGCTTGCCTTCGATCTTCAGCACCCGGTCCAGCCGGCCCAGCAGCTCGAAGCCTTCGTCGCTGGCGCGCACCCTGTCTTCGCTGTCCTGCCAGCCGGCTTCGGCCAGGTGCGCCGACGAAACCTGCAGCCGTTCGCCGTCGACCCGCCAGGCCACGCCTGGCAGGGCGCGCCAGACCGGCGAATGCACCTCGCCCGAACGCTGGCGCCACGCGATGCCGCCGGTTTCGCTGCTGCCGTAGACCTCGATTGGCGCCTGGCCGAACAGGCGCCGGCAGTCCGGCAGCGCGTCGTCTGGCAGCGGTCCACCGGACGAGAACACCAGCGCCACGCGCGCGGTGAAGCTGTCGTCCGGCAAGGCCGGCGGCAGGCGCTTCAGATGCGCGGGGCTGCCGATCAGCAGCGCGGTGTTGGGCAGCGCACGCAAGGCGACCGGCAGGTCTTCGATGTAGGCCAGGCGCCGCGCATGCAGCAGCCGGCCGCTGGCCAGTGGCCACAGCACGCGGAACAGCAGGCCGTAGATGTGCTGGTGCGAAACGGTGCCCAGCACTTCGGCCTGGCCGGCGCGCGCGCCAAAGGCCTGCTGCTGCGCGGCAACTTCGACGAACAGCTGGTCCAGCCGCTTGGTGATGGCCTGCGGTTCGCCGGTGCTGCCGGAGGTGAACAGCACGAGCTGCTCGGCCTGCGGGTTCAGCGGCAAGACCGGCAGCGGTTCGGCCGCGGGCGACGAGCGCAGCCGTGGCAGCGCGAAGTCTTCCGCCGCGTCGCTGGCCAGGCCGGCGACCTGGGTGCCGAGCGCCTGCAGCGTCGCGGCCGTGAGCTCACCGGGCAGGTAGACGATCTTGCCGGCGTGCCAGGCGCCGAACAGCGCGGCGCTGAAGTCCAGCGTGTCCTCGAAGTGCAGAGCCACGGCCTGGCCGGGCTGTGCCGCGAAGGTGGCCTGCCACGCCCCGGCGGCAAGGCGCAGGCTGCCCAGCGTGACGACCTCGCCGGCGGCATTGCGCGCGACCGGCCGGTCGGCACCGTCCGCGCACATCAGGCGGCAGAGCTCGGTCCAGTCGCTCATGGCGTGGCTCTCTGTGCCGCACGCACCTTGCGGCGCACCAGCCATTCGCCGCCCATCAGGCTGCCCATCAGGAGGTAGGCGATGAAGCCGTTGTAGAGCGCCCAGAGCTTGTCGTCGCCCCAACAGGCGGTGAGCAGCGCCAGGCTGCCGTTGAGCACGAAGAAGCCGCACCAGACCTGCGTGACGCAGCGGGTGTAGCGCACGCCGGCGGCGTCCAGGTCCGGCTCGGTCAGGCGGGCAATGCGCTCGACGACGGTGGGCGGGTGCCGCAGGCTGGCGCCGAACAGCAGCAGCAGGCCGAGGTTCACCACCACCGGATAGACCTTCAGCGGCATGGCCTGGTTGATCAAGGCGGTGGCGGCGGCGAGCAGCAGCGCTGCCGCGGCGGCCCACCACCAGAAGGGATCGCGCCGCGGGCTGGCGAGCGCGCGCGCCACCGCCAGCGCGGCCAGCAGCAAGGCCAGCCAGCGCGGCTCGAAACGCCCCAGACCCAGGTAGACCAACAGCGGGTAGGCGGCGGTCAGCACGACCACCAGGCCCCAGCGCATGGCCGGACTCAGGCGCTGGTTTCGGCGGCGTCAGGGGCTTTGATCAGGCCCTGCAGCGCGTCGATCACATCCTGCAGCGTGCGCACGGCCTTGAAGGCCTCCGGCTGCAGGCGCTTGCCGACCAGCGGCTTGAGCCGGACGATCAGGTCGACCGCATCGATGCTGTCGATGTCCAGGTCTTCGTGCAGGCGGGCGGTGGCCACGACCCGGTCGGGCGCGATGTCGAAGGTTTCGACCAGGATGTCGCGCAGGCGCTCGAAAATGTCTTGGTTGGTCATGCTGGAACTCGTGGGCTGGCGGGCGGCACTGGCTTGCCGCTGAGTCATCTGTCGGGGCGATCAGGCGGGCATGCGGGCGGCGCCGACAAACTGCGCCAGTGCCCGAACGCTGGCGAAGTGACGGCGGGTCTCGGCCGAGTCGGCCGCCATGCTGACGCCGTAGCGCTTCTGCAGCGCCAGGCCGAGTTCGAGCGCATCGATCGAGTCCAGCCCCAGGCCTTCGACGAACAAGGCCTGTTCGGCGTCGATGTCCTCGGGACGCAGGTCCTCGAGGTTGAGCGCCGAGATCAGCAGCTCCTTGATTTCACGTTCCAGCGCTTCCATCACTCCCTCTTACCCTCGAGAAATGGCCGATCAAATGGTCTGTCAGGTGCCGCGCGGCCAACGCAGTCTCCTGCCCTGTCGCTGCCAGGAATGGCGCGACCGGGATGTCTTCATCCACCGTCAGCACAAAGTGCAGCGGCACCGGTGCGGCCCGCCACCACGGCGCCCCCTTGGTCAGCCCCAAGGGCTTGCACTGGATGGACACCGGCGTGATGTCGATGCCGCCACGCAGCGCAATCTGCGCCGCGCCGCGCTGCATCTTCATGGGCTGGCCCGGGCGCGTTCGCGTGCCTTCGGGAAAGATGATCAGGTTGCCATCGTTCTTGACACTGTCTATGCAGTCTTGCAGCAATTCCGACCCTGAATTGTTGCAGATGTAGCCCGTTGCGCGCACCGCACCGCACGTGAACGGATTTTGGGCGAGTGTGGACTTCACCACGCAGTCGGCGTTGTCGATCAGCGAGATCAGGAAGACCACGTCGATCAGCGTGGGGTGATTGGCCAGCACCAGCAGGCCACTGCGCTGCAAACGCGCCAGGCCACGCACCTCGTAGGTGATCAGGCGCAGCAGCCGCATCCAGCCGATGAAGGCGCGGAACAGGTGGTGCACTGCTGAGCGCGCGAGCCTCGCGCGGCGCACCGGGTTGCGCACAACCAAGGTCAGCAACGGAAAAATGACCAGCCACAGCAACACGCCGCCGGCGCCAAAGCTGCCAAAAGCCAGCGCGGTCGCCAGCAGGCCGCGCATGCGGCGCAGGCGGTCCATCATGGGGCCGCCGATGCGCGCAGCCAACGCCAACGGCCACGCTGCAAATGCGCGTCGCTGCCGACCAGGAAGCGCAGCACGGCGAGGTCGCCCAAGGCCGCGTTGCCCTCGGTCGGACCTGGCGCGGTGGTCTGCAGCGAAAGCTCGCTGCCGGGCTGGATCAAGCACGCCCAGGCGCGCAGCGGCGCCAAGCCTGGCGGCTCGGCCAGATCGGCATAAGGCGCTGGCAGCGGACCATCGGAGCAGACGACGGTGACCTGCTCCGCACCGTCGGCCAGCAGACCCAGGGCTTCGACAAAACCGGCTTCGGCGCTGTGCGCCCCGGCCGCCACGGCGAGGAAATTGGACCTGTCGCCGCGGGCAATCGAGTACTGCGCGCTTTGGGCGTTGTGCACCGACAGGCTGAAGGCGGTCGGCGACAGCGGCTCGTCGGCCGCGAGTTGCTGCAGCATCGCCACCGAGCGCGCGATCTCGCCCCAGCGCGAGGCGAACACCACCGGGCCGCCGGCATCGGCGCCCTGGGCCTGGAAGGCGACCTGCAGCGCGGCGCGGCCCAGCGGGTCGATGCGGCGCCGGGCCATGGCCGGCACTTCGCTCAACGGCGCCAGTCCTTCTGCCGGCAAGGCACGCGGAGCGGCCAGCCAATCCAGCCAGTGGGCGGGATCGTCCAGGCCCGGCGCCCAGGCCGCCCAGCGCAGGATGCGAAAACTTGGCATGGCGAGACGGTGGGCGAATGAGAGGGCGACGGCTGCAGCGAACTTGAAGCCCCACAAGCACAAAGCCCGCCACGACCTGGATCGCGGCGGGCTTGCGGGGTTCGCTGCGCGCTGCAGCTTACTTCTTGCGCAGGCGCTGGATGGCGGCCAGCTGGGCGGCCATGGTGGCGAATTCGCCCTGGGCCAGCGCCAGGTCAATGTCGCTCTTGGCGTTTTTCATCGCGGCTTCGGCGGCCTTCTTGGCCTCGGTGGCCTTGGCTTCGTCCAGGTCGTGGCCGCGGATCGCGGTGTCGGCCAGCACGGTGACCGAGCCCGGCTGCACTTCCAGGATGCCACCGGCAACGAAGACAAACTCTTCTTCGCCCGTGTCGGCCCGCTGGATGCGCACCGCACCCGGCTTGATGCGGGTGATCAGCGGCGTGTGGCGGGGCAGGATGCCCAGCTCGCCGTTTTCACCCGGCAGCGCGACGAACTTGGCCTCGCCGCTGAAGATCGACTCTTCAGCGCTGACCACGTCGACGTGAATGGTTGCCATGCTCGTGTTCCTCAAGTTCAAGAAGTTTCAGTAAGCGAGCAGTCGGGCCTCAGGCTAGGCGCTCCCCGCAGCCGTACACCCGTACGGCGAGGAGAGCAACGACGCATCAGGCCCGAATGCGAAGTCTTACTGGATCTTCTTGGCCTTCTCGAAGGCTTCGTCGATGGTGCCGACCATGTAGAACGCTTGTTCCGGCAGGTGGTCGCATTCGCCAGCCACGATCATCTTGAAGCCGCGGATGGTTTCCTTCAGCGGCACGTACTTGCCCGGCGAGCCGGTGAAGACTTCTGCGACGTGGAAGGGCTGCGACAGGAAACGCTGGATCTTGCGTGCGCGCGAGACGGCCAGCTTGTCTTCCGGTGCCAGTTCGTCCATGCCCAGGATGGCGATGATGTCGCGCAGTTCCTTGTAGCGCTGCAGCGTGGACTGCACGGCACGGGTGGTGTCGTAGTGTTCCTGGCCGATCACGTTCGGGTCGATCTGGCGCGAGGTCGAGTCCAGCGGGTCGACGGCCGGGTAGATGCCCAGCGAGGCGATTTCACGCGACAGCGAGACGGTCGAGTCCAAGTGGGCGAAGGTGGTCGCCGGCGACGGGTCGGTGTAGTCGTCCGCAGGGACGTACACGGCCTGGATCGAGGTGATCGAGCCGACCTTGGTCGAGGTGATGCGCTCTTGCAGGCGGCCCATTTCTTCGGCCAGCGTCGGCTGGTAGCCCACGGCCGAAGGCATGCGGCCCAGCAGTGCGGACACTTCGGTACCGGCAAGCGTGTAGCGGTAGATGTTGTCCACGAAGAACAGCACGTCGCGGCCTTCGTCGCGGAAGGACTCGGCAATCGTCAGGCCGGTCAGCGCGACGCGCAGGCGGTTGCCCGGCGGTTCGTTCATCTGGCCGTAGACCATCGCGACCTTGGACTCCGGCAGGTTCTCGAGGTTGACGACCTTGGAGTCGGCCATCTCGTGATAGAAGTCGTTGCCTTCGCGGGTGCGTTCACCCACGCCTGCGAACACCGACAGACCCGAGTGGGCCTTGGCGATGTTGTTGATCAGCTCCATCATGTTGACGGTCTTGCCGACGCCGGCGCCGCCGAACAGGCCGACCTTGCCGCCCTTGGCGAACGGGCAGATCAGGTCGATCACCTTGATGCCAGTTTCCAGCAGCTCTTGCGACGGGCTCAGCTCGTCGTAGGCCGGGGCCTTGCGGTGGATGGAGGCGGTCAGCTCGTGCGAGACCTCGCCGCGCTCGTCGATCGGGTTGCCCAGCACGTCCATGATGCGGCCGAGCGTGGCCTTGCCCACCGGCACGGTGATCGGGAAGCCGGTGTTGGTCACCATCACGCCACGGCGCAGGCCGTCGGACGAGCCCAGCGCAATGGTGCGCACCACGCCGTCGCCCAGCTGCTGCTGGACTTCCAGCGTCAGCGCCGAGCCTTCCATCTTCAGCGCGTCATAGATGCGCGGCATCTGGTTGCGCGGGAACTCGACGTCCACGACGGCGCCGATGCACTGGACGATCTTGCCCACGGCGGCCGTGGCTGCTTGAGTGTTCGACATTTCGGTGTCCTTCAATCTTTGATTCGCTGTATTCGGGTCTGGCTGCGGCGCTGCCGGCTCAACCGCTGATCGCGGCTGCGCCGCTGACGATCTCGGAGAGTTCCTTGGTGATCGCCGCCTGGCGGGTCTTGTTGTAGATGAGCTTGAGCTCACCGATCAAGGTGCCCGCGTTGTCGGTGGCCGCCTTCATGGCCACCATGCGCGCCGACTGCTCGGACGCCATGTTCTCGGCCACGGCCTGGTAGATCAGCGCTTCGAGGTAACGCTTGAGCAACTCGTCGATGACGGTCGCTGCGTCCGGCTCGTACAGGTAGTCCCAACCGTAGGCCGACTTCTCGGCCGGCGTCTGGGCCAAGCTGTCGGCCTTCAACGGCAGCAGTTGCTCGACCACAGGCTCCTGCTTCATCGTGTTGATGAAACGGGTGTAGCAGAGGTAGACCGCGTCGACCTTGCCTTCGACGAAGGCGTCCAGCATGACCTTGACCGGGCCGATCAGGCGATCGAGCTGCGGCGTGTCGCCCAGCTGCGTGACATGGCTGACGACCTGGGCACCGACGCGGTTCAGGAAGCCGAAGCCCTTGTTGCCAATGGCCACGGCCTGCGACCTGCCGCCAGCTTCCTGCACCTCGCGCATCTTGCCGGTGACGGCCCGCAGCACGTTGGTGTTCAGGCCGCCGCACAAACCCTTGTCCGTCGTCACCACCACAAAGCCCGTGACACCGGTGCGGTGCTCGGTGCTCATGAACGGCGAGTGGTATTCCGGGTTGGCCTGCGACAGGTTGGCCGTGATGTTGCGGATCTTGTCGCTGTACGGGCGCGCATTGCGCATGCGCTCCTGCGCCTTGCGCATCTTCGAGGCGGCAACCATTTCCATGGCCTTGGTGATCTTCTTGGTGTTCTCCACCGATTTGATCTTGCCGCGAATTTCCTTTCCAACCGCCATGACGGTGCTCCTTTCAGCGTTGCGTCAGGGCAGGGTCAGAAAGACTTCTTGAACGCGGCGATGGCGCCGGACAGTTCATCTTCGGCGACCTTGTCCATGGCCTTGTCGGCTTCCAGCTTCGCCAGCAGTGCTGCGTGGCTGGCCTTCAGGAACTGGTGCAGGCCGGCTTCGAATGCCAGGATGCGCTTGACCGGGATGTCGTCCATGAAGCCCTTGTTCACCGCGTACAGCGTGGCGCCCATCAGGCTGATCGGCAGCGGCGAATACTGGGCCTGCTTGAGCAGTTCGGTCACGCGGGCACCGCGGTCCAGCTGCTTGCGGGTCGACTCGTCCAGGTCGGAAGCGAACTGCGCGAACGCAGCCAGTTCACGGTACTGGGCCAGGTCGGTACGGATGCCGCCGGACAGCGACTTGATCAGCTTGGTCTGCGCAGCACCACCGACGCGCGACACCGAGATACCGGCGTTGATGGCGGGGCGGATGCCGGCGTTGAACAGGCTGGTTTCCAGGAAGATCTGGCCGTCGGTGATCGAGATCACGTTGGTCGGCACGAAGGCCGACACGTCGCCGGCCTGCGTCTCGATGATGGGCAGCGCGGTCAGCGAGCCGGTCTTGCCCTTGACTTCACCCTTGGTGAAGGCTTCGACGTAGTCGGCGTTGACACGGGCGGCGCGCTCCAGCAGGCGGCTGTGGAGATAGAACACGTCGCCGGGGAAAGCTTCGCGGCCTGGCGGGCGACGCAGCAGCAGCGAGACCTGGCGGTAGGCCACGGCCTGCTTGGACAGGTCGTCATAGACGATCAGCGCGTCCTGGCCGCGGTCGCGGAAGTATTCGCCCATCGTGCAGCCGGAGTAGGCCGACACGTATTGCATCGCGGCGGATTCGGAAGCCGAAGCAGCGACGACGATGGTGTATTCCATCGCGCCGGCCTGTTCCAGTGCGCGCACCACGTTCTTGATCGTCGAAGCCTTCTGGCCGATCGCAACGTAGACGCAGGTCATGTTCTGACCCTTCTGGTTGATGATCGCGTCGACGGCGACTGCCGTCTTGCCGGTCTGGCGGTCACCAATGATCAGCTCGCGCTGGCCACGGCCGACGGGCACCATCGAGTCGATCGACTTCAGGCCGGTCTGCACCGGCTGGTCCACCGACTTGCGGGCGATCACACCCGGGGCGACCTTCTCGATCACGTCGGTCATCTTGGCGTTGATCGGACCCTTGCCGTCGATCGGCTGGCCCAGCGCGTTGACGACACGTCCAATCAGCTCGGGGCCGACCGGCACTTCCAGGATGCGGCCCGTGCACTTCACGGTGTCGCCTTCGGAGATGTGCTCGTACTCGCCCAGGATCACCGCGCCGACCGAGTCGCGCTCCAGGTTCAGCGCCAGGCCGTAGCTGGGCACGCCATCCTTGGTGGCCGGGAACTCGAGCATTTCACCCTGCATCGCATCGGACAGGCCGTGCACGCGGACGATGCCGTCGGTCACCGAGACGACGGTGCCCTGGTTGCGGATGTCCGTCGAGGTGCCGAGGCCCTCGATGCGGCTCTTGATCAGTTCCGAAATTTCTGCAGGATTGAGTTGCATTGCTTTCTCCGAAAGCGCGGCAGCCCGTTTGCGGCTGCCGAAGGATGAATGTGCGGATGCGGGGCGTGCGGCGCGTTCAGTGGGTCAGCGCGAACTTCATCTGCTCGAGGCGGGCCTTGACCGAGGTGTCCAGCACCTCGTCACCCACGACCACGCGGATGCCGCCGATCAGCGACTCGTCGACGTCCACTGTCGCATTGAGCTTGCGACCGAAGCGCTGTTCGAGCACCGCCACGGTCTCGGCCAGCTGCGCGTCCGACAGCGGGAAAGCGCTGGCGATGCGGGCGTCCGACACGCCGCTGCTGGCATTGGCCAGGGCGCGGAACTGCGCTGCGATCTCGGGCAGCGCAACCAGTCGGCCGTTGTCGATCACAGCGGTCAGCAGATTGGCGACCTTGGGCGACAGGCTGATGTTGGCAACGCCAGCGATCAGCTCGAACACCTGGCCGGCGTTGACCTTGGGGCTGTCGGCGAACTGACGCAGTTGCGGGTTGCCGGCGACCTTGCCGACGGCTTCCAGCTGTTCGGCCAGTGCGGCGGCGTTGTCGCCAGCGACGGCCTTGAACATGGCTTCCGCGTAGGGACGGGCGATGGTTGCGAGCTCGGCCATGGTTTACAGCTCGGTCTTCAGGCGGGTCAGCAACTCGGCGTGAACGCCGGCGTTGACTTCGCGCTTCAGGATCGCTTCAGCGCCCTTGACTGCCAGCACGGCGACCTGCTCACGCAGCACCTCGCGGGCCTTCGTGGACTCCTGCTGCGCTTCGGCATGGGCGGCGGCAACGATCTTGGCGCCTTCTTCGCTGGCGCGGGCCTTCGCCTCTTCCACCAGCTGCTGGGCCAGACGCTCGGCATCGGCCAGGCGCTTCGCGGCGCTGTCCTTTGCGGCGGACAGCTCGGCCTGGACCTTCTTGTCGGCAGCAACCAACTCGGCCTTGGCCTTGTCGGCGGCAGACAAGCCGGCGGCAATCTTCTGCGCACGCTCGTCGAGCGCGGCGGCAATCGGCGGCCAGACGAATTTCATCGTGAACCCGACCAGGATCAGGAAGACGATCATCTGGACGATGAGGGTACCGGTGATGCTCACTTTATTGCCTCAAACGGTGACTGGGACATTCAGCACAAGGCGCACCCTGGGGGTGCGCCCGGCCTCTCAAACTCGACAGACGCCGCTTACTTGGCGGCGAGCTGTGCGATCTGGCCCAGGAAAGGGTTGGCGGTGGCGAACCACAGCGCGATACCGGTACCGATGATGAACGCCGCGTCGATCAGGCCGGCCAGCAGGAACATCTTGGTCTGCAGTTCGCCCATCAGTTCGGGCTGGCGAGCGGCGGATTCCAGGTATTTGCTGCCCATGACGCCGATGCCGATACAAGCACCGAGCGCGCCCAGACCAATGATCAGGCCGGCGGCGAGGGCAACAAAGCTGATGACTTCCATGATGACTCCTAGGTCGAGAGGTTATGTTTACGAAAAGGGAAAAGCGAGAGAAATCCTGAACGGCCGCTGTCAGTGCGAGTCGTGCGCCTGGCCGATGTACACCAGCGTCAGCATCATGAACACAAAGGCCTGCAGCGTGATGATCAGGATGTGGAAGATCGCCCAGGCGGAGCCGGCAATGATGTGGCCGATGGCCAGACCGATGCCGGTGCCCAGACCGACGGAGGCGAAGGCGCCACCCATCAGGGCGATCAGCAGGAAGATCAGTTCGCCGGCATACATGTTGCCAAACAGCCGCATGCCGTGCGAGACGGTCTTGGCCACGAACTCGATGATCTGCATCAAGAAGTTGAAGGGATACAGCGCCCAGTGGTCACCAAACGGTGCCGAGAACAGCTCATGGATCCAGCCGCCCAGGCCCTTGATCTTGACGTTGTAGACCAGGCAGACGATCAGCACGGCCAGTGACATGCCCATCGTGACCGAGAGGTCGGCGGTCGGCACCGAGCGCAGGTAGGCGTGGTGGGCATCGCCGCCATTGGCAACAACAATCTTCTCCCAGATCCAGGGCAGCAGATCGACCGGCAGCAGGTCCATTGCGTTGAGCACGAAGATCCACAGGAACACCGTCAGCGCCAGCGGCGAGACCAGCTTGCGGCTGTTGGCGTTGTGCACGATGCCCTTGGCCTGGTTTTCCACCATCTCGACCAGGATCTCGACGGCGGCCTGGAAGCGACCCGGCACGCCGGACGTGGCCTTGCGCGCGGCGAGCCACAGCACGAAGCAGGTGAGCACACCCAGCACGATGGAGAAGAACATCGAGTCCCAGCTGACAACCGAGAGGTCGAACGGGCCGTTCAACTCCTTGTTGCGCCAGTGGGTCAGGTGATGAACGATGTACTCACCGGCGGTGGGCGCGTGCTCTGCGACTGGACCTTCAGCTGACATGATTGATTGCTTCTCGTTCGTTCAACGCTTGCGGCGACCACGCCACGACAGCGCGAGCCAATAAACCTCGATGCACAGGACCAGCGCCACCAGCAAGGCTGGCCAGCTCAGGTCAGGCACCAGCTTCGGGGCCAGCATCAACATGGCCACCGAAATCCCCATCTTGCCGAACTGCCACAGCATGAAGCTCACGGCGGAAACGCCGGGCGCCAAGCTGCTGAGCCGGCTGGTCATGCCGCGCGCCATCAAGGCACCCGGCACCACCACCGCAGCCGCGCCATACAGCAGCGACCACGCCCACCCCTGTCGACCTGTGACCAGCCATGTCGCCGTGGCCAGCACCAACCCCATCACGGCCTGCACCGCGACCACCCGCCATGGCGACACCGATGGGTGCCGCGCCGCGAGGGCTTGCGCCTGCTCGCGATTCAGGGCTTGAAACTTTGGCTCATCGCCCTCTTGCTCGGAATCTGACCAGCGGTCAAAGCGGGCTTGCCGATCTGACATGGACAAAAAAGTTCCTTGGTAAAGGACATTGGAGGCGACAAAGCCTCGGAATTATAGGGTGAAAGCCTGCCTGTCCAAAACCTGTCGGTCTTGGCCTGCCAAGGCCGCCGGAATTGCTCCGGCTCTGCTTGACACCAGCCCCGGTTCGGTGCGAGCACCTGCCGAGCCTCGCGCCACGCCTCAAACCTGGGCGAAATGCACCGGCAGCCCCGGCACCTCGACCCGCATCTGCAGCACGCAACCGGCCCAGGGCTGGCGTTGCAACTCTTCGGCCGGCCGGTTTTCGCGCGAGGTCGTCAGGTACAAGGTGCGCAGGTCGTCGCCACCAAAACACGGCATCGTCGCGCAACGCACCGGCAGCGCCACTTCCTGCAGCGGCGTGCCGTCGGGCGCCAGGCGCAGCAACCGCTGGCCCTCGAACATCGCGACCCAGTAGCAGCCCTCGCTGTCGACAGCCGCGCCATCGGGCCGGCCGCCGTACGACGCCAGGTCCTGGCCGGCCTGCTTCAACGGAAAGCTGGCGAAGACCCGCTGGCGCGACAGTTCACCGCTGGCCGGATCGAAGTCCAGCGCATGGATGGTGTGGGCCTTGGTGTCGCTCCAGTACAGCGTGCGGCCGTCCGGGCTCCAGGCCAGGCCGTTGCTGACCGTCACGTCGCCGGCCACGCGCGCCAGGCGCTCGTCGGACCAGCGGTACAGCGCCGCCAGCGCCGGCTCGCGCGGCTCGTAAAGGGTGCCAACCCAGAAGCGGCCTTGCGCATCGGCCTTGCCATCGTTGAAACGCTCCTTGTGCGGGTCGTAGGGCGGCCGCGCCAAGCGGCTGCGCTCGCCGCTGCGCGTGTCGAAGGTCCACAGGCCATCGCGCATGGCCAGCATCAGCCCGCCGCCCAGCAGTGGTGCGATGCTGCAGGGTTCGGTCTCGAAGGCCCAATGTTCGTGCGTCGCGCTGGCCGGATGGAAGCAGTTCAAGGTCTTGCCTGGAATGTCGCACCAGTACAGCGCCGCCTGCTCCGGGTGCCAGAACGGCGACTCGCCCAGCAGCGAGGGCGCCACCGGCAGCGGATGGGGGTCGAACAGCAATTCGGCAGGCATCGGCACGGTCCTTGGCAGATTCGTCAGGTGAACGGCCGGCAGCGCCGCCAGCCCGGCCCGCATTGTCGCGGCCGGCCAGCCGGCGCAGGAACATCCCGGTTACCAACACCAGGCAATGGGGCCTTCTCCGCATGGCCGGCCCGCGGGCCCGGTCCGACACTTTGGCCGATGACGTCCCTGCCCTTGCCGCGCGCCGCCGGCACCTCGACCGCCTGGCTGCTGCGCCTGGCCGCCATCAGCGCCGCGCTGGCGATTGCCGCCGCGCCGTGGGCGCTGAACCGGCCCTGGCTGAACTTCGCCTTCAAGCCGCTGACCACGCTGCTGCTGATCGCCTGGGCCTGGCCGCGCGGCCGGCAGCATCCGGCCCGCACAGCGCTGCTGGCCGGGCTGTGGCTGTCGCTGGGAGGCGATGTGGCCTTGATGTGGCCGCAACAAGGCTTCCTGCCCGGGCTGATCTGCTTCCTGCTGGCCCACCTGGCCTACATGTTCGGCTTCACGCGGGGACCGGGGCGCTGCGTGTGGATGCCCGGCATGGCGATCTACGGCCTGGTGGCAGCCGGCGTGCTGAGCCAGCTGTGGCCAGGCGTGCCGGCGGAGCTGCAGCTGCCGGTGCTGGTCTATGTGCTGGCACTGGCCGGCATGGCCGGGCTGGCGCTGGGCCGCTGGTGGCATGGCCGTGGCAACCAGGCCACCGCGCCCTGGCTGCGCCGCGCAGCGCTGGGCGGCGCGCTGTTCATGCTGTCGGACGCGATCCTGGCGACGAACAAGTTCCGTCCGCCGGTGCCGCTGGACACGCTGTGGGTGCTGGCCAGCTACTGGCTGGCCCAGGCCTGCATTGCCGGCTCGCTGCCGCCGCCGCCCGCCGACAGCTGAGCCCACGCCACAAGCCCTGGCGTGACGCAGTGCACAGCGGTGCCCGGCGCGGAAGTGGCCAGCCCTGGATCCCGGCGCGCAGCGGACGAAAGCAGAGGGACGTCGATCTGCGACGAGCCCACGACTGCCCGGCATGCCGCTCCGTACCGAATCTTCCACACCCCATTTCATGCGCCATGCCCGAGCCGACGCAACCCGCGCCAAGGCCATGCCGACTTCGCCTGCCGCCGCCCTGGCCCGCATCGCACTGGCCGCGCTGTTGCTGGCCGGCGGCGCCGCCGTGCTGTGGCCCAGCCCGACCCATGCGCGCGCATTGGCCGTCACCGTTGACCCCGCACTCGAAGCCGACGCCTGGACCGACCGCCTGGTCATCGCCTACCGCGCGGCCGAGACCACGCCGGTGCGCCGCACGCTGCTCAGCGCCGCCAACAAGACCCAGCAGCACCTGCAGCGCTTCGGCCTGCAGGCGCTGGACAGCCACAGCACCGCGCAAGGCGCGCAGGTGCTGCACCTGAACCGCTGGGCCCGCGCCGCCGAGCTGCGCCAGGTCGCAGCGGCCATGGTCGCAGCCGACCCCAACATCGCCTACGCCGAGCCGGACCTGCTGATGCAGCCGCAATCGGTGCCCAACGACCCGATGTACGGCCAGCAGTGGCACTACTTCGAGGCCACTGCCGGCCTGAACCTGCCGGCCGCCTGGGACCTTTCCACAGGCAGCGGCGTCACCATTGCCGTGGTCGACACCGGCGTTCGCCCGCATGCCGACCTGGTGGGCAACCTGCTCGCCGGCTACGACTTCGTTGCCAACAAGACCACCGCCGCCGATGGCGATGGCCGTGACGCCGACGCGACCGATCCCGGCGACGGCTGCGGCACTGCGGCCGCCAGCTGGCACGGCACGCACGTCGCCGGCACGCTGGCCGCGGTCGCCAACAACAACCTCGGCGTGGCCGGCGTGGCCTACGGCGCCAGGCTGCTGCCGGTGCGCGTGATGGGCTGCGGCGGCGGCTACAACTCGGACATCGCCAGCGGCATCGTCTGGGCCGCTGGCGGCAGCGTCAGCGGCGTGGCCGCGGCGGCCAGCAAGGCCAGGGTCGTCAACCTCTCGCTGGGCAGCAGCGGCAGCTGTTCGGCCACGATGCAGTCTGCGCTGGACCAGGCCCGCAGCCTGGGCGCGACCGTGGTTGCCGCGGCCGGCAACAACAGCGGCGCGACAGCCAAGTATTCACCGGCCAACTGCCGCAACCTGATCGTCGTCACGGCGCTGGGCCGTGAAGGCAAGCGCGCGAGCTACGCCAATTTCGGCGCCGAAGTCGACGTGGCCGCGCCCGGCGGCGACATGGCCACCGGCAGCGCCAACGGCGTGCTGTCGACCTCCAACACCGGCATGCTGACGGTGGGCAGCGACAGCTACCGCGTCGAACAAGGCACCTCGATGGCCACGCCGCACGTGGCGGGCGTGGCCGCGCTGATGCTGGCCCGCAACCCGGCGCTGACGCCCGACGAAGTCGAAGTGCTGATCAAGAGCAGCACCCGCAAGATCCCCGGCGCCTGCACCAGTTGCGGCACCGGGCTTGTGGACGCCGCCGCCGCGGTCAATGCGGTTTTCCTCGCCGGCAGCGCCCCCACGCTGGTCACCGAAGTCGAACCCAACAACAGCCACGCCCAGGCCCAGCTGCTGAGCAGCTTCCCGGCCAAGGTCAAGGGCAGCATCAACGCCAACGGCGACCTGGACACCTACCGCATCAGCGTGCCGGCCAAAGGCACGGTGAAGGCCCGGCTGATCGGCAATGCCGAGTCCGACTACAACCTGGCCTTCCGCAACACCAAGAGCGTGGTGCTCGCCACCAGCGTCCGCGCCAAGGGCCTGACCGACGAACTCAGCTGGACCAACAGCGCCAGCACCGCTGCCGACCTGTTCGTGCGCGTCTCTCGCGCCAGTGGTGGCGTCGGCGACAGCGGCGGCCGCTATACCCTGGAAGTCACGAGATAAGTGAAGCGCCCGAGCTACATGCCTTTGAAGAGGTGCGCGTAGCTGCGGCTCACTTCCAATTTTTGGCTGTGGCCTTTGACGGCCACGATCTGGCGGCCGCGGAAGTCGCGCGTGATGGACCCGATGGCGTTCACCGCGACCAGCGTCGAGCGGTGGATCTGCCAGAAGCGCTGCGGGTCCAGCTCGTCGACCAGCTCCTTGATCGGCTTGCGGATCAGGGCCTCGACCTGCAGCGTCTGCACCCGGGTGTATTTCTCGTCGCTGATGAAAAACAGCACGTCCTCGACCGGGATCATCTGGATGCCTTGGCCGACCGTCGCCTGGATCCACTTCAGGTACTGCGGCTGCGCGCTGCCGCCTGCCGCCAGCCGGTGCAGCAGCTGCTGGATAGGCGGGCCGTCCAGCGCCGCGCTGCTGGCGGCCGGTGCCGAGCCGGTGTCGTCCGCCGCACGCCGCGCGGCCAGGCGCTTGGTGATGCGCTCAACCGTGCGCTGCAGGCGGTCGCGCTCGGCGGGTTTGAGCACATAGTCGGCCGCGCCCTGCTCGAAGGCCTCGACCGCGTACTGGTCGTAGGCGGTGATGAAGACGATCTCCGGCAGCCAGCCGTCGTCGCCCACGTCCATCTGCGCAATCTGCTTGGCCGCCTCCACGCCCGTCATGCCCGGCATGCGGATGTCCAGGAAGACGACGTCCGGCCGGTGCTGCTCGACCAGCTCGACCGCCTCGGCGCCGTGCTTGGCTTCGGCCACCAGTTCCAGCGCCGGCCACACCTCGGCCAGCCGGGCGCGCAACTGTTCGCGCATCAGCCGTTCGTCGTCGGCCAGCACCCCGCGGGCAGGCGGGAAAGGGGAATGGGGAGGGGCGGAGGCGTCGTCGGTCATGGTGCTTACTTTAGCCGGCTGGCGAGACTCACAGCGGGCGGCCAGGGGTCTCGATCGGGCGATACGGCACGGTGATGGTCACCACGGTGCCGCTGGGCTGGTTGGCCGCCACCGTCAGGCTGGCCTTGCTGCCGTGCAGCAGCTGCAGCCGCTCGCGGATGTTGGCCAGGCCCACGCCGGTGCCGGAGGTGGCCGCGGCACCGAAGCCCACGCCGGTGTCGGCCACGGTGACCTGCAGCTTGCCGTGCACGATCTCCGCGGTGACGCGCAGCGTGCCGCCCTCGGGTTTGGGCTCCAGCCCGTGGCGGATCGCGTTTTCCACCAGCGTCTGGATCATCATCGCCGGGAACTCGGCCGACAGCAGGCCCTCTGGCACGTCGATGCGCGCGTCCAGCCGCTCTTCCATGCGCACCTTCAGGATCTCGACATAAGGCTTCACGACCGCCAGCTCGCGGCCCAGGTCGCGGGCGCTGGCGTCCGCGGTGTCGCGCATCGTCGGCATGCTGGCCCGCAGCAGCGCGATCAGGTTCTTCTGCATCTGGCTGGCGCGCGGCGGGTCGGTCTCGATCAAATGGTCGATCGAAGCCAGCGTGTTGAACAGGAAGTGCGGCTCGACCTGGGCCTGCATCGCGGCCATGCGGGCTTCCACCACCTGGCGCTTGAGCGACTCGGCCTCGGCCGTTTCGGTCGCCTGCGCGGCCTTCACTTCGGCCTGCATGCGGCCCTTGTAGGTGAACTTCAGGATCGCCGAAGCCACGATCCACAACAGCGCCAGGTCGCTCAGGAACTCGCCATAGCGCACGGTGCGGATGCGGGTGCTGGGGCCGTCCTCTTCCTGGGCAGCGTCCCGCACCGCTTCGGCTGCGGCCTCGACCGCTTCGCGCTGCGCGTCGCGCGCCTGCTCCAGCGCCTCGACCACCTGCTCCTTGGCCTCCTTCACCGCGTCGCGCACGTCTTCCGAGTCGGCATCGGCAGGCAGGGCCACGTGCACATGCTTGTCGCCGATGTTGATCTCCACCCCCGGCTGCTCGGCCGAGGCGGCGCTGGCGGCGCTGGCGGCCGCAGCCGCGGCGGCGGAGGCTGCGGCCTGCGGCTTTTCCTCCAGCCGCACGCCATGCTCGTCGATCGAGAACTCGAACGAGCGGCGCGGCGACGACGCCGGTGCCGCCGGCTTGGGCAGCACGATGTGGATGTCCGGTGCCGAGACCGGCGGAACGGGCGGCACCGTCGGCAGCGTGATCTTCGGCCGACGCGTGGCCACCACCGATTCGGTGAAGGTCCACTTGAACGGCGGCAGGCTCTGCACCAGGTGCACCACGACCAGCAGCAACACCGACAGCACCGCGAAGCGCCGCCAGCTGATGCGGACCAACCACGTGCCGTAAGCGTGGAAGGCCCGCATGCAGCCGGCGACAAACCGCTGCCAGCGCTGGGCTGGTGTGTCTTGGGAGGAGGGGAAAGAAGGACTCATGATGTTCGGACCCGCACGGAACGACGACGGCATGGTTCGAAATGTAGGCAAGCCACCGCCGCCCTGCAGCCGGCTTGCGACGCGCCGGCCGGTCGCGAGGACAGGCTGCACTTGGCGCCGACCAGACGGACAGGCGGCGCCATTCAGCGCCGCTCGACGATCACTGGCACCAGCTGAAGCGTGCTGCGCACCCGCTCGCTGGCCTCCCTGGCCTGCTCGCGCGAAACATACGGCCCGGCCTGCAGCCGGTGGATGCCGCCCTCGCTGAAGACCGCCAGCAACGGCGCCAGCCAGCCCAGCTCGTCGGCCACGCGGCGGTGGAAGCTCATTGCGCCCTCGCTGCGGCTGAAAGCGCCCAGTTGCAGCCAGAAGCCGCTGGCCGCGGTGGTGTAGGAGCGGGCCTGGGTCGGCGCGGTGCGGCTGTTGGGCGGCAGCGGCGCCGCGTCGCTGCCCGGCGCGGGCATGGGCAGGCGGCTCAGCTCGGCCGGCAGGCGCGGGTTGCTGGCCTGCGGGTCCGGTGGCGGGTCGTTGCCCGCAGGGTTGCCGCTCGCGGCCAGCAGGGTTTGCGCGCGCAGTGCGTCGCCGCCCGGGCCGTCGTCGGCAGCCGCCGCGGCGTCCACCGCCGCCGGGGCCAAGGTGTTCGCCGGCATGCCGGCCAGCACCGGCGGCGGCACCGCGGCCGGTGGCGTCACGCGCTCCATCCGGCTGCCGGCGGCCAGCACCGGCGGCGAGCTGACCGAGGGCCAGACGCCGGCGCGGATGTCATCGTTCGTCAGCCGCGTGACCTCCACCGCCGACACGCCGCCCTGCACGCCCAGCTTCACGGCGGCCGTCCAAGACAGGTCGATCACCCGGTCTTTCGAGAACGGCCCGCGGTCGTTGATACGCACGATGATCTCGCGGCCATTCACCGGGTTGCGCACCCGGGCGTAGCTGGGAATCGGCATGGTGCGGTGCGCCGCGGTCATCGCGTACATGTTGTACAGCTCGCCGCTGGCGGTGCGCCGGCCGTGGAAGCGCTTGCCGTACCAGGAGGCCAGGCCGCGCTCGGCCAGCGGCTCGTCGCGGGTCACCGGCGTGTAGTTGCGGCCCAGCGCCTCGTAAGGCTTGTTCGGCCCACCGCTGACGATGGGCTCGATCTTGGGCACCGCGTCGGGCACCTGCTGCGGGTCAGGCCCGCTGCCGGCCGGCGGCGGACCGTCCGGCCCGTTGCCCGTACCCATGGTCGCGGTTTGCGTGGTCGTGCAGGCGGCCAGCAACACCAGCAAGCCGGCGCACAACCAGGCAACAAGGCGGCGACAAGGCGAGGCAGCCAGCGCAGAGGACAAACCGATGGTGCTCCCGGACAAGGTTGGACGCGAAGGCAGGCCCGGCGGGCCGCCGCGTGGGCTTGCATTCTGCCGCGCCACGCCATCCTGCCTGTTTCAGGGCTTGTCAGCCGGCGCACCCCCCCTCCTTTTGGCCTAGACAGACCCCCACCCGCGGCGGCATGGCGGGCCGCGCCTGCGCCCGCAAGATCGCCAGTGCAGGGGATTGGCAACGGCAGGCGTGGCTCGCATGCTGGGCCGCGCCCCTTTTTCATCCCCTTCCACAGGAGCACCCCATGTTTGGACTGACTTCCATCGGCGTTGTCCACACCGCCATCAGCCTGGTCGCGCTGGTGACCGGCGTCTGGGCGCTGGCCCGGGACCGCGAGATCTCGCCGCGCACCGGCCTGGGCCAGACCTACCTATGGACCACCGTCTTCACCTGCCTGACCGGCTTTTTCATCTTCCAGCACGGCGGCTTCGGGAAGCCGCATGCACTGGGCATCATCACGCTGCTGGTGCTGGCACTGGCCACGGTGGCCGGCCGAACCACGCTGCTGGGCCGCGGCAGCCGCTACGTCGAGACCATCAGCTATTCGCTGACGCTGTTCTTCCACTTCGTGCCCGGCCTGACCGAGACCTTCACCCGGCTGCCGGCCGGCTCGCCAGTCTTCAGCAGCCCGGACGACCCCGGCCTGCAAAAAGTGGTGGGCGTGTTTTTCCTGGCCTTCCTGGTGATTGCCACGCTGCAGGTGCGCCGGCTGCGCGCGGCGTCAGGCAACGCTTCCGTGCTCGGCAAGCTGGCCTGAGCCCTCATCGGGATAGCGTCACCCTGTCCATGCGGATGATGCGATGCCGGCGTGACCGCCGGAGACTGAGCGCAAGCCCAGGGAGTGCCGCGCCGTTCGGCGGAACCCGGGCCACACCCCCGCTCAACGTCTCTGAAAGGTCACGCCATGTCCATCACCGCCACCCCCACCCCCGGCCCGCTGCTGCTGAGCCCGACCGACCACGTGCTGGTCATGATCGACTTCCAGTCGCAGATGGCCTTTGCCACCAAGTCCATCGACGCGATCGTGCTGCGCACCAATGCCGCGCTGATCGCCAACGCCGCCGCCGGCTTCAAGGTGCCCACGGTGCTGACCACGGTCGCCGAAAAGAGTTTCTCGGGCCCGATGTTCGACGAGATCGCCGCCGCCTTCCCGGGCCAGGAGATGCTGGACCGCACCTCCATGAACACCTGGGAGGACGCGGCCGTCATCAAGACGCTGAACGCCATCGGCAAGGACCGCCTGGTGCTCGCCGGCCTGTGGACCTCGGTCTGCATCGTCGGCCCGGCCCTGTCGGCCATCGCCCAGGGTTACGAGGTCTACGTGATCACCGATGCCTGTGGCGACGTCTCGACCGAAGCGCACGAGCGTGCCGTCGAACGCATGATCCAGGCCGGCGCCCGCCCGATGACCTCGCTGCAATACATGCTGGAGCTGCAGCGCGACTGGGCCCGCGGCGAAACCTACGAGCTGACCACCGGCATCGCTAAGAAATTCGGCGGCGCCTACGGTCTCGGCGTGATCTACGCCAAGACCATGTTCGCTGGACACGAATAACCCCCTACGCGCTTCGCGCGCCCCCTTTGAAAGGGGGCAAGACCAGCGGACTGGCAGAGCCAGCTCCGCGGTCTTCGCTGGGTTAAAACCAAATCACGGTTGGTGCTGCTCGAATGAAACCCTACCTTGTCTCCGCGGCCCTTGGGCTGCTGGTGGGCGTGATCTACGCCTTGTTCAATGTGCGCTCGCCAGCGCCGCCGGTGATCGCGCTGGTCGGATTGCTGGGCATCCTGGTGGGGGAGCAGTTGCCACCGCTGGTCAAGAAGGTGCTGCAGACCGATTCGGCGCCGGTCTCGTGGCTGCAGCACCAGGTCAAGCCGCACATGTTCGGCGAGCTGCCGCGCTGCGCTTCGGCCCAAGCCGCCACCCCTGTCCAATCACCTGCCGAAGGCAATCCGCATGGCTGAGAACCTCACTCCCGACCTGATCCTGCACCGCGGCCTGTTCACCACGCTGAACCGCGCCCAGCCGACCGCCAGCGCGGTGGCCATCAAGGACGGCCGCTTCCTGCGCGTGGGCCAGGACCATGAGGTCATGCCGCTGGCCGGCCCGCAGACCAAGGTCATCGACCTGCGCGGCAAGCGCGTGCTGCCCGGCCTGATCGACAACCACCTGCACATCATCCGCGGCGGGCTGAACTTCAACCTCGAACTGCGCTGGGACGGCGTGAAGAGCCTCGCCGACGCCATGGCCATGCTCAAGGCCCAGGTCGCCAACACCCCCGCACCGCAGTGGGTGCGCGTGGTGGGCGGCTTCAGCGAGCACCAGTTCGCCGAGAAGCGCCTGCCCACGCTGGAAGAGCTGAACGCGGTGGCGCCCGACACGCCCGTCTTCATCCTGCACCTCTATGACCGCGCGCTGCTCAACGGCGCCGCGCTGCGCGCCGTCGGCTATACCAAGGACACGCCCGAACCACCGGGCGGCCAGATCCTGCGCGACAGCGCCGGCAACCCGACCGGGCTGCTGCTGGCCAAGCCCAACGCCAACATCCTCTACGCCACGCTGGCCAAGGGCCCGAAGCTGCCGCTCGACTACCAGCTGAACTCGACCCGCCACTTCATGCGCGAGCTGAACCGCCTGGGCGTGACCGGCGCGATCGACGCCGGCGGCGGCTTCCAGAACTACCCCGAGGACTACGAGGTCATCGAGCAGCTGGCCAAGGATGGGCAGCTGACGATCCGCCTGGCCTACAACCTGTTCACGCAAAAGCCCAAGCAGGAGAAGGACGACTTCCTGCGCTGGACCGCCAGCTCGCAGTACAAGCAGGGCGACGACTATTTCCGCCACAACGGCGCTGGCGAAATGCTGGTCTTCTCCGCGGCCGACTTCGAGGACTTCCGCCAGCCGCGGCCCGACATGCCCGCGGCGATGGAAGACGACCTCGACGGCGTCGTGCGCATCCTGGCGCAGAACCGCTGGCCCTGGCGCATGCACGCCACCTACGACGAAACCATCAGCCGCGCGCTGGACGTGTTCGAGCGCGTGAACCAGGACATTCCGCTGGCCGGCCTGAACTGGTTCTTCGACCATGCCGAGACCATTTCCGAGCAGTCCATGGACCGCATCGCGGCCCTCGGTGGCGGCGTCGCGGTGCAGCACCGCATGGCCTACCAGGGCGAGTATTTCGTCGAGCGCTACGGCCACGGCGCGGCCGAGGCCACGCCGCCGGTCGCCAAGATGCTGGAGAAGGGCATGAAGGTTTCGGCGGGCACCGACGCGACCCGCGTCGCCTCGTACAACCCCTGGGTCTCGCTGTCGTGGCTGATCACCGGCAAGACCGTGGGCGGCATGCAGCTCACGCCGCAGCGCAACTGCCTGGACCGCGAGACGGCCCTGCGCATGTGGACCGAAAACGTGACCTGGTTTTCCAACGAGGTCGGCAAGAAGGGCCGCATCGAGCAAGGCCAGCTGGCCGACCTGGTGGTGCCGGACCGCGACTTCTTCGCCTGTGCAGAAAGCGAGATCGCCGACACCAGTGCGCTCCTGACCGTCGTCGGCGGCAAGGTGGTCTGGGGTGCGGGCGACTTCGCCGTGCATGACGACAGCGCGCCGCCACTGCCCATGCCGGACTGGTCGCCGGTGCGGCGCTACGGCGGCTACGGCGCCTGGGGCGATCAGTCTCAAGCACCGCTGGCCCGCGCCGCGGCTGCGGCGGCTGCCTGCGCCTGCGCCACGTCCTGCGGCGTGCACGGCCATGCGCATGCCAAGGCCTGGGGCAACAAGGCACCTGTATCCGATCTGAAATCCTTCTGGGGCGCGCTGGGCTGCGCCTGCTGGGCGGTTTGACATGGCACGTTCCACCCTCAAGATCGCGCCGCTGCCCGGCGCCGACCTGGCGCCGGCCTCCGGCCTGGCATCCCCCGTCGTGCGCTGGCTGGCCCTGCTCGGCCTGTGCGCGGCCTACCTGCAAGGCGGCCTGGTCAAGGCTTTCGACTTTGCCGGCGCCGTCGGCGAGATGCAGCACTTCGGGCTGCAGCCGGCCATGCCGCTGGCGCTGGCCACCATCGTGCTGGAACTGGTCGCCTCGGCCCTGATCCTCAGCGGAAAACTGCGCTGGCTGGGCGCGCTGGCACTGGCCGTCTTCACGCTGGGCGCCACCTTCATCGCCAACCGCTTCTGGCTGGCCGAGGGCCAGGACCGCTTCATGCTGATGAACGCGTTTTTCGAGCACTGGGGCCTGGCGGGCGGCTTTGTGCTGGTGGCCTGGATGGACTGGCGTGAGCGCAGCGGGCACTGAAGCCGCCGCCGTGGCACTGGTGCAGGCCGCGGCCACGCTGCCGATCTTCTGCTGGCAATCCCCGCCAGCGTGCTGTCGGACAGCATGGACCGGCGGCGCCTCCTGATCGCGGTGCAGCTGCTGCCGGCCTCCGTCAGGCTGATTCAGGCACCTGATTCACGCGGGCAACTGGAAGCGGCCGACCGCGGCCGAGAGTTGCAAGGATTGATCGCGCAAACTCTGCGCGGCGGCGGCTGATTCTTCGACCAGCGCGGCGTTCTGCTGCGTGACCTCGTCGAGCTGCTGCACCGCGCCGGCGATCTCGCCGAGGCTGCGCGACTGCTCGTTGGACGCGGCCGAGATGCCGTTGATCATCTCGGTCACGCGCTGCACCCGGCCAACGATCTCGGACATGGTGCTGCCGGCGCTGCCCACCAGGCGCGCGCCGCACTCCACCCTTTCGGCCGAGGTCACGATCAAGGTCTTGATCTCGCGCGCCGCGGCGGCGGAGCGCTGCGCCAGCGAGCGCACTTCGCTGGCCACCACCGCAAAGCCCTTGCCCTGCTCGCCAGCGCGGGCGGCTTCGACCGCAGCGTTCAGCGCCAGGATGTTGGTCTGGAAGGCAATGCCATCGATGGTGCCGATGATCTCGGAGATGCGGTTCGAGCTGTCCTGGATGTTTTGCATCGTCGTCACCACTTCGGAAACCACCTGGCCGCCGCGCTGTGCCACTTCGGTGGCCGAGCCGGCTTCCCTGCTGGCCTGTTCGGCCGCTTCGGTGGAACGGTTGACCGTGGTCGTCAGCAGGCTCATCGAGCCGGCCGTGCGCTGCAGGTTGGCCGCGGTGGCTTCGGTGCGGGTCGACAAATCCTGGTTGCCCAGCGCGATCTCGCCGCTGGCCGCGCCGACATTGCCGGTCGCGTCCCGCACCTGGGCCATGACCTGGGCCAGGCGGTCGCGGGTGCTGCACAGGGTCTGCATCATGCGGCCGATCTCGTCGAGCCGGCCGATCGGCACGTCCACGGTCAGGTCGCCCGCGGCAATCGCGCTCAGCGCCGTCTCGGCCTGCTGGAAGCGGCGCTGCAGGCTGCCGGCAAAGCGATGGATGAAGACGAAGATCAGCGCGCACACCACCAGGCTGATGGCCAACGTGACGCCGGCAAAACGCAGCGCGTCATTGCGCACCGCATCGATGTAGACACCCGAGCCGACCACCCAGCCCCAGGGCGTGAAGCCGGCCACGTAGCTGCGCTTGGGCACCGGCTCGTCGCTGCCGACACGCGGCCACAGGTAGTCCACGTAGCCGCTGCCCTGGGCCTTCACGACGTTCGCCATCTCGACAAACAGCTGCTTGCCCTTGGGGTCCTTGGTGTTGGTCTGGTCAGTGCCGTCCATCTCCGGCTTGATCGGGTGGGCGACCATGTGCGCCGTGACGTCGGTGATGAAGACGTATTCCTTGCCTTCGTAGCGCATGGCCATCAGCTCGGCCTTGGCCTTGGCCTTCGCTTCGGCCTCGCTGATCTTGCCGGCGGTGGCTTCGGTCTGGTACTTCTGCACCGTGCCAAGCGCCTGCGTGACCACCGCACGCGTGGTGCTCAGGCGCTGGCCGATCGACGACTCGTAGAACGCCAGCGCGGTGTACGCCGCCAGCCCCAGCATGGCCAGGGTCAGCAGCAGCGCCATCAGGCGCAGGCGGGTGGTGAGGGACAAGGTTTTCATGGGCGGCTCGAACTGCGAAATGGGCCGGCACCCTGCCGGAGGTCTGTCTTGTTTCGGCTCGAAACCACCGAAGCTGACGGCAACTTGACCCTCGTCAAATCAAACGACGTGGCGGCGTGACACATCGCACGTCGCAACAGGTCACCACGGCACTGCAAGCGTCATGGCCCCCGTCGAAACGCACGCTTACGCCTGAACAGGTCTCTTACTGGTCCTATATGTGTAGAACCAATTGAATGCCAATAGCATCGCGTCGCCCTTGCCTCATTGCTGTTTTCATCCACCATCTGCTCATCAGGCGGGGCCTTCTTCAAGGAGATCACCGCCATGTCGATTCCCGCTTTCACCCCAGCGCGCGCCCGGCTGGACTGGCTGGCCGCGCTGTCGGCCGTCGTCGCCGCCACCGTGCCGCTGGGCAGTTCGGCCGCCACGCCACTGAAGCAGCCCGTCACGGCGCAGGCCGTCGCCGCCTGCCAGGCCTGGGCCGCCAGCACCGTCTACGTGGCGGGCGACACGGCCACGCGCAACGGCAGCTCGTACAAGGCCAACTGGTGGACCCAGGGCGACGACCCGGCCACGCACAACGGCGGCGCCGGCAGCGGCCAACCCTGGACGCAGATCGCCAGTTGCACCGGCACGCCGCCCCCGCCGCCCCCTCCGCCGCCAGCCCCCGCACCTTGTGCGGCCTGGAGCGGCACGGTGACCTATGCCAAGGACGCACTCGTCACCGAAAACGCCGTGGGCTACCAGGCGCTGGCGCAGACGCTGAACCAGGAGCCGGCCACGCACAACGGCAGCGCCGGCAGCGGCCAGCCGTGGACCAAGACCACGGCCTGCGACGCGCCAGCGCCGACCGCGCTGGTCTTCGGTTCGTACAAGGACATCACGGTCAACCTGAACTGGAACACCAACGAACTCTCGACCCAGGTCACCGGCTCGCTGCAGCCGGTGCTCAGCGTGCTGCCGGCCAGGCAGCACTCGGCCACCTGGGCGTTTGCCACCGGCGAATGTGGGGCCGAGAACTGGGCCGGTGTGACACCTGCGGCACTGGTCTCGGCGAACGTCTCGAAGTGGGTCGCGGCAGGCCGCAAGTACATCATCTCGACCGGCGGCGCGGCCGGCAGCTTCAGCTGCGGCTCTGACGCCGGCTTCGAGAAATTCCTCGCCACCTACGCCTCCAGCAGCTTCCAGGGCGTGGACTTCGACATCGAGGCCGGCCAGAGCCAGGAGGTGATCAACAACCTGGTGGCGCGTGTGAAGACCGCGCAGGCCAAGCACCCGACACTGCGCTTCAGCTTCACGCTGGCCACGCTGGGCGGCAGCAACACGGCGCAAAGCCTGGGCGACGCCGGTGTGCGCACGATGAACGCGATCAAGGCCGCCGGGCTGAGCAAGTACATCGTCAACCTGATGACCATGGACTACGGCAGCACCAATGCCAACAACTGCGTGATCGGCAGCAACGGCTTGTGCGACATGGGCAAGTCGGCCGTGGCCGCGGCCACCAGCCTGCACAGCTACTGGGGCGTGCCGTACAGCCAGATCGAGATCACGCCGATGATCGGCGGCAACGACACCCAGGACGAGACCTTCACGCTGGCCGACGTGGACACCGTCGCCAACTTCGCGCTGGCCAACAAGCTGGCCGGCGTGCACTTCTGGTCACTGGACCGGGACGTGGATTGCGCACCCGGCTGGGCCTCGCCGGTCTGCAACAGCTACGGCCAGGCCGGCACCTGGGGCTTCACCAACCGCTTCGCGCTGAAACTGGGGCAGTGAGACCGGCGGCGATGGCTATCATCGCCTCTGGCCCGGCCGGAAGCAGCCTGCTTCCGCGGCCGGCCAGAGGTGACACCGATGGACCATCCCGCCAGCCCCCTGCCCGCCATGTCGGTCGAACAACGGTACCGGCTGCTGGTCGAGGCCGTGACCGACTATGCGATCTACCTGCTGGACGCGACCGGCCATGTGTCGAGCTGGAATGCCGGCGCGCAGCGTTTCAAGGGCTATGCCGAGGGCGAGATCCTGGGCTCGCATTTCTCACGCTTCTATGTGGACGAAGACCGGCAGAACGGCCTGCCGGCGCGGACCCTGGACACCGCGGCACGCGAAGGCCGCTTCGAAGGCGAAGGCTGGCGCCAGCGCAAGGACGGCACGCGCTTCTGGGCCCACGTGGTGGTGGATTCGATCCGCGACGCGCAGGGCCAGTTGCTGGGCTTTGCGAAAGTCACCCGCGACCTGACCGAGCGGCGCGAAACCCAGCAGGCACTGGAGCGCGCCCGCGAGTCCCTGCTGCAGGCGCAAAAGGTCGAGGCCATCGGCCAGCTGACGGGGGGCGTGGCGCACGACTTCAACAACCTGCTGATGGTCATCGTCAGCAGCATGGAACTGATCCGCCGCCGCACCGGTGACGACGCCAGGCTGCAATCGCTGGTCAGCACCGCCTTGAGCGCGGCCAGGCGTGGCGCCTCGCTGACCCAGCGCATGCTGGCCTTCGCCCGCCGCCAGGAGCTGAACCCGGTGACGGTGGACGCGCTGGCACTGGTGCTGGGCATGCGCGAGCTGCTGCGCCAGTCGCTGGGCCCTTCGGTGCGCTTGCAGCTGCCCACCGGGCAGGCGCCGCTGCACGTGCAGGTCGACGAAAGCCAACTGGAGCTGGCGCTGCTGAACCTGGCCGTGAACGCGCGGGACGCGATGCCCGATGGCGGCAGCCTGACCATCAGCGTCCAGCCGAGCGTGATCAAGCCCATGCCGGGCGCGGCCAGCCAACCCCTGCCCGCGGGCGCCTACGTCTGCATCAGCTTGCGCGACACCGGCCAGGGCATGGACGAGGCCACACTGGCACGCGCCACCGAGCCGTTTTTCACCACCAAGGGCCCGGGCAAGGGCACCGGGCTGGGCCTGTCGATGATCGAAGGCCTGGCCTTGCAGCTGGGTGGCCGCTTCGTGCTGCGCAGCCAGCCCGGCGTGGGCACCACGGCAGAGCTGTGGCTGCCCGCAGCCAGCGCAGCCAGCGCCTTGCCCAAGGCAGGCGCCGAGCAGGTCACGCCGACCGGCCAGGGTCTGCAGATCCTGGTGGTGGACGACGACGAGCTGGTGCTCAGCAGCACGCTAGCAATGCTGGAAGAACTCGGCCACCGCGCGCTTGGCGCCGCCTCGGCCAGCGAGGCGCTGCAGCTGCTGCGCAGCGAGCCCGGTGTCCAGCTACTGCTGACCGACCACGCGATGCCCCAGGTCACAGGCGCCGAGCTGATCGCCATCGCCCGCCGCGAATTCCCCGCCCTGCCCGCCATCCTCGCCAGCGGCTTCGCCGAACTCGCCATCGGCCAGTCCCCGGTCACCGCCCACAGGCTGGTCAAGCCCTTCGGGCTGGAGACCCTGGAAACCGCCATCGCCCGGGCCATGATGCCCAGCCCCCACCCCTGAGCCGCCGCCGAAGACGATGGCCGAATAAATGGGGTCAGACTCCATTTTCGAATAAATGGGGTCAGACTCCATTTTTGATGGCGGGCGCTGCAGCATGCGACTGAGCGCTTAAGCTCGCCCAAGCTTCTCCACTTCTGCCACTGGCCACGGGATTCGACATGGGCAACAGCTTCGACCACGACTTGTTCGTCATAGGCGCCGGCTCGGGCGGCGTGCGGGCCGCGCGCGTGGCGGCCGGACATGGCGCCAAGGTGGCGGTCACCGAGGAGTTCCGGGTGGGCGGCACCTGCGTGATCCGCGGCTGCGTGCCCAAGAAGCTGCTGGTCTACGGCGCGCATTTCGCCGAAGACCTGCAGGACGCGCGCCGCTTCGGCTGGGACGTGCCCGAATGCGGCTTCGACTGGCCCGCGCTGCGCGACAACGTGCAGGCCGAGGTGGCGCGCCTGAGCGGCCTGTACCGGCAGACGCTGGACAGCCACCAAGTCACCGTGCTGAGCGAACGCGCCACCGTGACCGGCCCACACGAGGTGTTGCTGGCCAGCGGCCGGCGGGTCACGGCCAAGGTCATCCTGGTGGCGACCGGCGCCTCGCCGGTGCTGCCGGCCATCGAAGGCGCGCAACTGGGCATCACCTCCAACGAGGTATTCCACATCGAGCAGTTGCCGCGGCGACTGGTGATTGCCGGCGGCGGCTACATCGCCAACGAATTCGCCAGCATCTTCCATGCGTTTGGCGTGCAGGTCACGCTGGTCAACCGCACCTCGCAGATCCTGCGCGGCTACGACGAATCCATCCGCGACCGGCTGCAGCAGATCAGCCTGGCCAAGGGCATCCAGTTCCGCTTCAACGCCGAGCTGGCGCGCGTCGAGAAGATCGGCGACGGCAGCCTGCGCCTGCACATCACCGGCGAAGACCCGCTGGCCTGCGACGCGCTGCTGTTCGCCATCGGCCGCAAGCCCAACACCGAAGGGCTGGGACTGACCGAGGCCGGCGTAGCGCTGGACGACCAGGGAGCCGTCAAGGTGGACGAATACAGCCGCTCCAGCGTGGAGAGCATTTATGCGGTGGGCGACGTGACCAACCGGGTGCAACTGACGCCAGTGGCCATCCGCGAAGGCCAGGCCTTTGCCGACACCGTCTTCGGCGGCAAGCCGCGCACGGTGGACCACAGCTGCATCCCGTCCGCCGTGTTCAGCGCACCGCCGATGGCCGGCGTGGGCCTGACAGAAGCGCAGGCGCGCAAGCGCTACGGCGACATCAAGGTCTACACCTCGGACTTCCGCGCGATGAAAAACGTGCTGGCCAACCGCCACGAACGCGCGCTGTACAAGATGGTGGTGGACGCCGCGACCGACAAGGTCGTTGGCCTGCACATGATCGGCCCGGACGCACCGGAGATCCTGCAGGCCGCCGCCGTGGCCGTGAAAGCCGGCCTGACCAAGCAGGACTTCGACGACACCGTGGCGCTGCACCCGAGCATGGCCGAGGAACTGGTGCTGATGCGCTGAGGCGGCGGACGAAAGGAGCCCACGATGACGGCAATGGTCTGCGGGGCCTCGGCGCCCTTGCCGAGAATGCGGGGCACCTCGTCGACCCGGAACCCGCAGCCATGCGCGCGGGCGGCACGACAGGGTTCACGGCTTGGGCAGCATGTCACGCGCGTAGTTGAGTCCGATCCCGTAGCCGCCACCATTGCCCTCGACGATGGCTCGCGCTGCGTCGTAGGTGCCGCGCCGCGTCCAGTCCCGCTGCAACTCCAGCAGCACCTGCAGCCAGCTGGTCATGCGGGCGCCGGCCTGCGCCATCCGCCGTAGGGCCATCTCGTGCCCGGTGTCGGTCAGGCCGGCACAGGTGTCGGCTACCACGTAGGCGTTCAAGCCTTCCTGCTGGACACACAGCACAGGCAGCGAAATGCACGCTTCGGTGAGCATGCCGGAGAACAGCAGGTTCTTCCGGCCAGACTTCAGGATCGCTTCCCGTACCGCGTCGTCCTCCCAGACGTTCATGTTCCGCCGATCCAGGACCGGATGCTCGGGCAGCAGGGCCCGCAGCGCAGGAAGCAGCGGCCCGCTGTAGACCTTGGTCGCCGAGGTGCTGACGATGATGGGCAGGTCAAAGGCCAGGGCCGTCCGAACCAGGGCCATCGTGTTGTTCAACAGCACTTGCCGGTCCATCGACTGAGCGCCAAAGGCCAGGCCGGCCTGGTGGTCGATCAGGACCAGTGCGCAGTTGTCGGGTGTGAGCAGGGTGTCGGGGAGTTTCATCGTGATTCCGGGATTCGACTGTGAAATGACCTGACGCGCCCGCATCGGGCGCGGTCAGCACTCTCGAACGATCCGCGATTTCACGGCCGCGCACATCTTCCAGATAGGCTAGACCAGGACGTCCCGGATTGGGCTTCGCGCGGCGAGCCCCGCCCAAGCATCGGGCTCGGTGGACTACGGGCACACCCTCACCGGCGCCGTCCTGACGCCATGCGTTGCCTGCATCGCCGAAGGCACTTCGACGCGGCGCGCCATCGAGCGGCGGGTCGTGCCGTCGGGCAGACGCTCGACCTTGAGGCACAGCTCCGGGTCCATGCCCATCGCAATGCGCTCCTCGAAAGTCGGCACCGGCGTATTGCTGCGCGGGTCCAGCACACCGGGATTGGCGAAGGATTCGCGCAGCACCTCGCGGCCGGGCGTGAGCACCAGCGCACCCGGCGCGGCACTGGACGCCGGCACAGGCACACCGACCTCCGCGCCATCCAGGCCGACATGCCCTGGCAAGGCCGCGGCCCGCGGCGAACCCACCTGGGACTCGGTGATCGGCCCGGTCGATCCGACGGGCGCCGGCTCGACCGCGGCGCCAGGGCCTGGCGAAGGCACGGTGAAGCTTCGCGGCACCGGTGGCGCAGGCACCACGCTGCGCTCTGCCTGCCGGCGCACGCTGCGCAGCACCGGGTCAGGCAGCAGGTGCATCCAAGTGACGACGGGCGATTCATCCGCGCGCGGCAATATCAGCTTTGTTTGCCAGCCCGTGAACACGAGCGCCCCGTGAACGAATACCACCACCCCGACAGCAATGGCACGTCGCCCTGCCGGTGCGGCACGAAGGTCCAGCTTCAACCGGTTTGCCCGCGAAGCCCGGCGCGCAAGCACGTCGGAAGCGGTAAGGGCAGGGGTCTCATGGCACGCGAAAGGCAACATCAAACCCACGATGCTAAAAGCCACGCACTGTGGACTTTCATGCGCCAACGTCAGCGTGGGTAAAGATCTGGTGGGGGCAGCCGAAATCCAGCATCGCCACCCGTGACTGCATTCGCAGCGTGGCTTGCTACGCATTCGGGCCGGCAGATCGGGCAACAGTTTGACCACAAGTTCGAGCGTGCCTTCACAGGCTGGGCTTCGAAATTCGGCGCTTCCTCGGTGATTCCCCAGTGATGCTTCACTGGTGGTGCGCCCGGCTGGGATCGAACCAGCAACCCCTGGCTTCGGAGGCCAGTACTCTATCCATTGAGCTACGGGCGCCACGGAGAGGAACGCGGATTCTAGCAGGGCTGCGACGGCTGCTCTCTCCCTGCAAGGCCGGCCGCACGCCAGCGCGGTGGCGGACTTGATCCATGTCTAGCGCAGGTGACGGGGGCGGCGCACGGGGTGCATACCCCGCCCCGTCCCGGTGGACCCGCTGGCTATACTCGCACGCTTGAGCGGCCAGGGCGCCCGTGCACTGGCCGTCGGCCTGGGGTTTCAGCGATGCTGAACGCCGCGGGATTGCGATAGATCAAACACCAAGCGAGACGAGGACCTCATGAGCGACGCTCACGTTGAAGCACACGGCGCCCCGCACGACAGCGCGCATGACGGGCCACATGAAGGGCCGATCAAGACGCCCAAGCAGCTTGTGGTGACAGTTGTCGCCTCCTTCCTGGTGCCCATCCTGGTGATCATCATGCTGATCAACTTCGTTGCCTTCGGCAACAAGGAAGCGGCAGGCACCGACGCGCTGGCGCCGGAAGCGGTCGCGGCGCGCATCCTGCCGGTCGGCTCGGTGGAGGTTCGCGCGGCAGGTGCCGCGTCGGCCCGTACCGGCGAGCAGGTGTTCCAGGGCCAGTGCTCGGCCTGCCATGCCAGCGGTGCGCTGGGGGCGCCGAAGTTCGGCGACGAGGCCGCCTGGGGCCCTCGCATCAAGACCGGCTTCGAGGCGCTGTGGCAGTCTGCGCTGAAGGGCAAGGGCAGCATGCCGCCACAAGGTGGCGGCGATGCTTCCGACTACGAGATCGCGCGTGCGGTGGTCTACATGGCCAACAAGGGTGGCGCGAAGTTCGACGAGCCGAAGCCGCCGGCCGATGCTGCCAGCGGTGCCGCAGCCCCGGCAGCCGCCGGTGCCGCCAGCCAATAAGGCGCTCGGCCCCCTGCGAGAAGCCGCCCGCGAGGCGGCTTTTTGCTGCCCGCCCGGTTCGCCTCAGGCAGCGTGCGCCGGCTGGGCCGCCGCGGGGCTGCGCACATAGCCGAACTGCGCGGCCAGCGCCTCGGCGCTGCTGTCCTGCGGCTGCCAGCGGCCGGCTTCGACTTCTTCGGCGGCCAGGTCCATGTCCAGGCTGTGCACCAGGCCCAGGCCGATGTCGGTTGCCAGGTAGAGCCGGCCGGCCTCGTCCAGCCAGCAGGCCGAAGCGCTGGCCGCCAGGCCGGTGTGCGACTGCACGCGCAGCGCGCCATCGTCGCCGCGCTGCAGGCGCCAGACCCAGGGTGCAGCCTCCAGTTCCACGTAGACCCGCTGCGGGCCGTTCTGGAAGAACCAGCAGCCGTGTTCGTCGGCCTCGTAGTTGCGGGCGATGAACTCGCGCAGCTTGTCGTGCAGGATGCGGCTGCCCTTGGGGTGCGGGAACGGGCCCGCCGCCTGGCAGCGGTCGTCGCGCATGTACCAGTCGCCGCGCGCGTCCAGCGCCAGCCAGTTGTAGCAATGCGGCACGTTAGGCCACTTGGCCAGTGCGGCGCGCACGATGTCATCCATGTTCGGGCTCCTTTGGCGTGTCGACCGACGCCAGGTGCTGGCCCAGCCAGCCGGCCACCGCGCGTGGCATGGTCTGCAGGTGGCCAGGAAAGCGCCCGGACGGGAAGCCGACGTGGCCGCCATGGCCGGGCTGCCACAGCGTGACCATGGCCCCGGTGTCCCTGGCCTGCGGCAAGCTGTGTGCCGGCACAAACGGGTCGTTGCGCGCGTTCAGCGCCAGCGTGGGCACGCGGATGGCTGGCAGGTGCGGCTTGGCCGAGGCGCGGCGCCAGTAGTCGTCGGTGTCGCGAAAACCGTGCAGCGGCGCGGTGAACAGGTTGTCGAACTCGTACAGGTCGCGCGCGGCCAGCATGCGCTGGCGGTCGAACAGGCCCGGGTGCTGGCGCAGCTTGGCCAGCGCCTTGGGCTTCATGCTGCGCAGGAACATGCGGGTGTAGACCTGCCGGTTGAAACCTTTGCCGATGGCGTGGCCGGAAGCCGTCAGGTCCAGCGGCGAGCAGACCGCCGCCAGCGCGCTGGCCACAGGACGCGCCGCATGGCCGACCTCGCCGGCCCAGCGCAGCAGCGCGTTCCCGCCCAGCGACACGCCCACCGCCAGCAACGGCCGCTCAGCCCGCTCGCGCAGCCGGCCGAGGATCCAGCCGATCTCCTCGAAGTCCCCCGAATGGTAGGCCCGCGGCGCCAGGTTCAGCTCGCCGGAGCAGCCACGGAAATGCGGCACCGCGTAGGACCAGCCGCGCTCGGCAGCCACTTCGGCAAAGGCCTGGGCATAGGTGCTGGAAGACGAGCCTTCCAGGCCGTGGAACAGCACCAGCCAGGGCGCCTGCGGGTCGGGTGCGGCGCACAGGTCCACGTCGACAAAGTCGCCGTCCGGCGTGGCCCAGCGCTCGCGCGTGAAGCGCGGCGGCGGGCCGAGCACGGGCCTGGCGTAGAGCGCCGGCCAGATGGTCTGCAGATGTCCACCAGGCAGCCAGCGCGGCGCGTGGAAGGCCTGCATGGTCAGACCCGCTCCGTCCCGTCCACTCAGTGCAGCACCGCCGGGGTTTCGATGACCTCCACAGGCTCGTGCGGCGTGCCTGGGCTGGCGTGGTGGGCCACCAGGCGCCAGCCCAGCGTGGTCTTGATGAAGACGTTGGTCGCGCTGACCCAGCCGGTGCGCTTGCCTTCGGCGGTCACCAGCTCCAGCCGTTCGTTGACGCTGTGCACCGCGGCCGAGAGGGTGTGCACGCGCCGCACGTTTTCCGGTTGTACGACGATGGGGCCGTTGCTGAACAAGGCCTCGAAGGCCGCCCGCACCGCCGCGGCGCCGACCATGCGCGGTCCGCCCGGATGCACGCAGATGACCTCTTCCTCCTCGGCCCAGACGGCCATCAGCTTGGCCAGGTCGGCCTCGCGCAAGGCTTCGTAGAACTGGTTCTCGACCTCGTCCGGCGAGGCCAGCAAGGCGGCTGCCTGGGCTTTGGTGGGCATTGGGTCGTCTCCTGTGAGCTGGCGGCGCCCGGCTTAGCGGAACACCACGGTCTTGTGGCCGTTGATCAGCACCCGGCGCTCGACGTGCCAGCGCACCGCGCGTGCCAGCACCACGCATTCGACGTCGCGGCCGACGGCGGTCAGGTCCTCGGCCGACAACGAGTGGTCCACGCGGGCCACGTCCTGCTCGATGATGGGGCCTTCGTCCAGGTCCGGCGTCACATAGTGCGCCGTCGCGCCGATCAGCTTGACGCCGCGCGCGTGGGCCTGGAAATACGGCTTCGCGCCCTTGAAGCTGGGCAGGAAGCTGTGGTGGATGTTGATCGCCCTGCCCCGCAGCCGCTCGCAGAACTCGGGCGAGAGGATCTGCATGTAGCGCGCCAGCACCACCAGGTCGACCTGCTCGGCTTCGATCAGCGCCTCGATGCGCTGCTCCTGCGCGCGCTTGGTCGCCGGATCCGAGCCGCCGACCAGCGGCAGGTGGTGGAACGGCAGGCCGTAGCTCGCGGCCAGAGATTCGAAGGTGGTGTGGTTGGAGACGATGGCCGGGATGTCCACCGGCAGCTGGCCGCTTTTCCAGCGGAACAGCAGGTCGTTCAGGCAGTGGCCGTGCTGGCTGACCATCAGCAGCACGCGCGGCTTGCGGTCCACCGCGTCAATGCGGGCGTCCATGCCGAACTGCTCGCGCACATGGGCGAACAGGCGCTCCAGCGTGGCCACGTCGGCCAGTTGGGCGGGCGCCTCGAAATGCACGCGCATGAAGAACAGGCCGGTGGCGTCTTCGCCCGACACATCGCCGAACTGCTGGGAATCGAGGATGTTGCAGCCGGCCTGGTACAGCAGGCCGGACACGTTGTGCACGATGCCCTTGGTGTCGCGGCAGGCCAGCGTGAGGATGAATTCGTCGGGTCGGGACATCCTCATATTGTAAGGAGGGCCTGCTTCTACCCGGAAGGCGCGGTCAGCCCGCGAGCCTTGCACCCAGCTTGGCGTCCCAGTCCTCGCGCAGCAGGCTGAACAGCAGCAGGTCGCGGTGCGCACCCTGCCAGAAGCCGGCCTGGCGCATGCGCCCTTCGCGCTGGAAGCCCAGGCGCAGCAACAGGCCCAGCGAGGCCTGGTTGGCCGGGTGCACCTGCGCCTCGACGCGGTTCAGCGCCCAGTGCTCGAAGCCCCAGCCCAGCACCGCCTGCAGCGCCTCGCGCATCAGGCCCTGGCCTTGCGCGGCAGGTGCCAGCTCGTAGCCCAGGCCGCAGCTGCGCCAGCCGCGGTTCCAGCGGAACAGGCCGCAGCTGCCGAGCAACTGGTCGTCAGACAACTGCTGCAGGCCCCAGCGGATGCCGGGCTGCCTGGCCTCGCGGCTGGTGCGAAAACCCTCGATGACCTGCTCGGCCTCGGCCAGCTCGGTCAGCGGATCGGTGCCAAACCAACGCATCGCATCGGCATTGCGGTGGATCTCGAAAAAGGCCGGGGCATCGGCCGGCTGCAACTCTCGCAGCCGCAGGCGCGGCGTCTGGAGCGTGGGGAAATCAGGACTCATCGTGACATGTTAGGCGGCATGGCCTTCCCGTCTTGTCACCGCACAGGTGCATTCCTTGCATGCTGCAACAGCGTGGGCAAGCCCGAACTCCGTCTGGCCGTCATCACGATGGCCACCAGCATCCCGGACCTCGCCGATGAGGAAGGTTGGGACGAAGCCCTGCGCCTGCGCGCGCTGATCCGCGGGCTGGAGCTGGGCGGCTACCGCATTGCCGGGCTGCTGGGCGCCGATGCACACCTGCCCGAGAAACTCGCCGCGCTGGCGCCGGATGTGCTGATCGTCGACGCCGAATCCGGCGCGCGCGATGCGATCGAGCACGTGGTCTGGGCCAGCCGCGACGCGCCGCGGCCCATCGTGCTGTTCACCGAGGAGCATGACCCGACGCATGTGCGCGAGGCGCTGGCGGCCGGCGTGGTGGCCTACGTGGTGGCCGGGCTGGCGCCCGAGCGCGTGCGGCCGGTGATCGACGTGGCCATCGCCCGCTTCGAGCACGAGCAGCAGCTGCGCACCGAGCTGGCAGCCGCCAAGGGCCAGCTGGCCGAGCGCGAGATCGTCAACCGCGCCAAGGCCTTGCTGATGCAGCGCCATGGCCTGGAGGAACCGCAGGCCTACGCGCGCCTGCGCAAGACGGCGATGAACCAGGGCCAGACGATTGCCGAGATCTCGCGCCGGCTGCTGGAGCTGGCCGACCTGTTTTCCTGAGCACCCCCAGACCTGTCGCTTCGCGCCAGGCCCCCCGAGGGGGTCAAGGAAACTTGGGGCGGCCCGGCGTTTCCTTGAGAACCGGCCCGCCGATTTGCTCGGCTTTGGTGCAGGCAATTGGTGCAGCGCACGCTGCTGGGCCGCCGTTCTTGGTGCGGAATTCAAAAGGTACCTGTGTGCAGGGCTTCGCTCACCGGGCAAGACGACCTGAAGCCTGGCTGGCACATCGCTTGCATGTAGACATGCGCCGCTCAACGACGAGTGGCAATGATCAAGTTGTAGAAACCGAGAGGACCGAAGCCAACAGGGGCTAGGTTTCCTGGACAAAGGCGTCCGACCGGCATGGCTTAGCAGCCCTGTCGTCGGGCGCTTTTTTTTCGCCTGTCGGTTTCACCATCTGTTCTGCCTGTTGTCCGCCTGCTGAAGGAATTGCCCGCATGTACCCCGCCGAGCGCACCCCGGAACCCCGCCCCGAACACCCGCTGCTGAACCACCACAGCCTGGAAGCCGCCCAGCCCGAGCTGTCGCGCCGCAAGGTGCTGCAGGCCGCCTCGGCTGCCGCCATTGGCGCCATGGGCGTGGGGGCCGGCAGCCTGCCGGGCGGCGCCTGGGCCGCGGGTTCGGACAAGCCGGAGAAGGAGGAAGTGAAGATCGGCTTCATTCCGCTGACCGACTGCGCCAGCATCGTGATGGCCTCGGTGCTGGGCTTCGACAAGAAGTACGGCGTGAAGATCATCCCCAGCAAGGAAGCCAGCTGGGCCGGCGTGCGCGACAAGCTGGTCAACGGCGAACTGGACATGGCCCACGTGCTCTACGGCCTGGTCTACGGCGTGCACCTGGGCGAAACCGGCCCGAAGAAGGACATGGCCGTGCTGATGACGCTGAACAACAACGGCCAGGCCATCAGCCTGTCCAAGAAGCTGGCCGACGCCGGCGCGGTGGACGGCCCCAGCCTGGCCAAGGTGATGGCCAAGGACAAGCGCGAATACACCTTTGCGCAGACCTTCCCCACCGGCACCCACGCGATGTGGCTGTACTACTGGCTGGCCTCGGCGGGCATCAACCCGATGAAAGACGCCAAGGTCATCACCGTGCCGCCGCCGCAGATGGTGGCCAACATGCGCGTGGGCAACATGGACGGCTTCTGCGTGGGCGAGCCGTGGAACCACCGCGCCATCATCGACGGCATCGGCGTCACCGCCAACACCACGCAGGACATCTGGAAGGACCATCCGGAGAAGGTGCTGGGCACCACGGCGGATTTCGTCAAGAAGTACCCCAATACCGCGCGCGCCGTGGTCATGGCGGTGCTGGAGGCCAGCCGCTGGATCGATGCCAGCCTGTCCAACAAGAACAAGATGGCCGACACCATTGCCGACAAGTCCTACGTCAACACCAGCGTGGACGCGATCAACCAGCGCATCCTCGGCCGCTACCAGAACGGCCTGGGCAAGACCTGGGACGACCCGAACTACATGAAATTCTTCAGCGACGGCGCGGTGAACTTCCCGTACCTGTCCGACGGCATGTGGTTCCTGACCCAGCACAAGCGCTGGGGCCTGCTGAAGGAGCACCCGGACTACCTGGCCACCGCCAAGCAGATCAACCAGATCGAGCTCTACAAGCAGGCCGCCTCGGCGCTGAACATCAGCGTGCCCAAGGACCCGCTGCGCAGTTCCAAGCTGATGGACGGCGTGGTCTGGGATGGCAAGGACCCGAAGAAGTACGCCGACAGCTTCGCCGTGCGCGCCTGAGCCCGTCCCGCGCCGCCAGCCCCCGCCCGCTCCACCCGCACCCCAGGAGATCACCATGGTCAGTGCCGTTTTCCACAGCCCTCTGAGCAGCAGTGCGACCGCACCGGTCGCGCCGACTGACGCCGCCGCCAAGGCAGCGCCCGCCACCCTCCCCGGCCACCCGGCACCGCGGCGACAACGCCTGTCCATCGACTGGCGGGCCGTCTGGCTGCGGGTGCTGCCGCCGGTGCTGGGCCTCGGGTTGATGATCGGCATCTGGGCGCTGCTGACCATCAAGTCGACCACCTTCCCGACGCCGCTGCAGACCTGGGATTCGGCCGTGCAGCTGTTCGCCGACCCGTTCTACCGCAAGGGGCCGAACGATCAGGGCATTGGCTGGAACATCCTGTTCTCGCTGGAGCGCGTGGCCGTGGGCTTCGGGCTGGCAGCCGCGGTGGGCATTCCGCTGGGCTTCATCATCGGCCGCTTCGAGTTCATCAACCGCATGGTCTCGCCGCTGATCAGCCTGCTCAAGCCCGTCTCACCGCTGGCCTGGCTGCCCATCGGCCTGCTGGTCTTCAAGAGCGCCAACCCGGCGGCGATCTGGACCATCTTCATCTGCTCGATCTGGCCGATGGTGGTCAACACGGCAGTCGGCGTGCAGCGCGTGCCGCAGGACTACCTCAATGTGGCCAAGGTGCTGAACCTGTCCGAATGGAAGGTCATCACCAGGATCCTGTTCCCCTCGGTGCTGCCCTACATGCTGACCGGCGTGCGCCTGTCGGTGGGCACGGCCTGGCTGGTGATCGTCGCGGCCGAGATGCTGACCGGCGGCGTGGGCATCGGCTTCTGGGTCTGGGACGAGTGGAACAACCTGAACGTGCAGCACATCATCATCGCGATCTTCGTGATCGGCATCGTGGGTTTGCTGCTCGAACAGTTCCTGATGCTGCTTGCCAAGCGCTTTTCATACGACTGAACCCGAAGGATCACGATCATGAAACCGTTCATCGAAGTCCAGTCCGCCGAAGTCACGTTCCAGACGCGCAAGGGCCCGTTCCAGGCGCTGCGCGACATCGACCTGGCGATCCACAAGGGTGAGTTCGTCACCTTGATCGGCCACTCGGGCTGCGGCAAGTCCACGCTGCTGAACCTGATCGCCGGCCTGCTGAAGGCCACGCAAGGCGTGCTGATCTGCGACGGCAAGGAGATCAACGCGCCCGGCCCGGAGCGCGCCGTCGTGTTCCAGAACCATTCGCTGCTGCCGTGGCTGACCTGTTTCGAAAACGTCTACCTCGCGGTGGAACGGGTTTTCGGCGGCGCCGAGCCCAAGGCCAAGCTGAAGCTTCGCACCGACGCGGCGCTGGAACTGGTGGGCATGGCGCACGCCACGCACAAGCGGCCACACGAGATCTCCGGCGGCATGAAGCAGCGCGTGGGCATTGCCCGTGCGCTGGCGATGGAACCCAAGGTGCTGCTGATGGACGAGCCGTTCGGCGCGCTGGACGCACTCACGCGCGCCAAGCTGCAGGACGAGCTGCTGAAGATCGTGGCCCGCACCAAGAGCACCGTGGTGATGGTCACGCACGACGTGGACGAGGCGGTGCTGCTGTCGGACCGCATCGTGATGATGACCAACGGCCCGTCGGCCACCATTGGCGAGATCCTGCCGGTCACGCTGGACCGCCCGCGCGACCGCGTGGCGCTGGCCGAAGACCCGACCTATGTGCATGCCCGCAAGGCGGTGATCGACTTCCTCTACACGCGCCATGCCCATGTCGAGAAGCTGGCCGCGTGATCAGCCCATGATCACCTGCAGGCTGCGTTCATAACTGGCGGTCAGGCGATCGAAGATGTCCAGCAAGGCTTCACTCGATCGCGCCAACGCGCTGCGGCCCTCGGCACTGCCGGGGCCACGCAGGCCGCGCAGCAGACGCAGCCATTCGTCACGCGCCTGCACCAGCGCCTCGCGGATCTCCGGGCTGCTCAGCGGCGCCTGCTCCAGCTCGCGCAGCGTGGCCTCGAAGCCGTCCATCAGCGGGGTCAGCGTGTCCAGCCGCGCCGGCTCGGCCAGCAGCTCGGCCAGCAAGGCATCCTTGGCCAGCCGCTGCACCCGCATGCGCTGGCGGCCGCAGAGGTTGACGATGTGCAGCGCGCTGCGGGCGCCGCCGGCTTCGAGCTGCGCAGCCAGCGCCTCGGCGGCGGCCAGCAGCGCGTCGGCACAGGCGTCGGCGTGCTGCAGCACGGCGGGAGAGAGCCGAACCGAAAGGGCCTGCTGCAACCTGCCCCAGCTCAGCTGCACCGCCTGCAGCCCAGCGTCCACCGGCGGCCCGGCCAGTGCAGGCAGGCTGGCCAGGTGCAGCAGGTTCTCCATCGCCCGCTCGGCCGATGCGTCCTGCAGCGCCCGCGAGCGCCGCGCGTCCACGCCTGCCAGCCGCTGCGCCGCCAGCTTCACCAGCCGCTGCGACAGCATGCGCAGCTGGCCGGCGCGGTTGATGGCCTCGGCCCAGCGCGCCGCCTCGGTGACCGAGCGCGAGACCTCGCCCACGCGCAAATTGGCATGCATGGCCGCGCCGCGCAGCAGCCGGAAGGCCTCGTCCTCGCCCATGCCACGCGCGCTCATCAGCACGCCCTTGGCGCGGTCCACCCACTTGCGCTCATCGAGCTGGCCGCGGGCGCGCTGCAGTTCCTCGTGCAAGGCGCACTCGCGTTGCCAGCGCGCACGGTCCAGCGCCAGCGCGGCTGCGGCACTTGCCGCGTCCAGTTCGGCCGGCCACCAGCCGTTCAGGCCTTGGGCCAGCAGCTCGGCGAGCAGGGCCGGCGCTGGCGGCGTGCCCAGCAAGGTCAGCGGACATGGCAGGGGCGCGACATGGGCATCCAAGGCGTCCCGCAGGGCTTGCGCCGACATCAGTGCCAGCACGTGCGCGGGTGCCGAGCTTGGTGCACCCGCACCGAGTTGCGGCACCCAATCGGGGCTTTCAGCCACGTCAATCGGCGCCGCGCCAGCATCCCGCAAGGCCTGGCGCCAGCCGTTCGGCAAGGCCGACGCGGCGTCTGCGGCATGCGATGCCGAGCCTGCCGAAACAGCGCGGATCACGAGGGTGGGAGCGGTCATGACGGCAATTCTTTCACGCCCTTCGGCGGGTCCGCGAGGGCGGTGTGTGTTGGCGCCGATTCGGCACAAATTGGCAGCGCTTCGCAAGAGGTGCCGCAATGGGCACGGCACTTGCATGAGAAACGCCCACAAGCGGTGTAACGACGCATCGCCGATTCAAGTGCACCAGGCCGGTGAGCCGGGCCATGCCGTTCCGCATGGCACTGCGGTTCTGCCGTTTAGCCAGTCTGCGCTGTTGCCTGCCCCGCGCTGCGCCCATGCGGCGCCATGGGCCACGCTCAACACCGCGCACCGCATCCTTCCCGCACTGGCCCTGCCAGCTGCTTCCGAGCGCCCCGCCGCGCCGGCCCCGCACCCTCTCTTTCCGCCGCCATCGCCGGGCCCTGACCGCCGTTCGCTGGCGACCTCCGCCTGAACCGCCGACAGGCCCGTGACACCGGGCCCGAAGCCCCGCTGCCCCGCTGTCCCGCTCATTTCGTCCACCGCCAGCCCTTCAACCCACCAGCCAGCCCCAACGCCATGTCCAGCTTCAAGAGCTTCCTGCGCGCAGGCCATGCGCCCACGCTGTTCGCCGCGTTCTTCTACCTGACGTTCTCCTTCGTCATCTGGGTGGTGAACGGCGCCATGGCGCCGTTCATCAGCGAGGAGTTCCACCTCACGGCGGCCCAGAAGGGCACCATGCTGGCCATTCCCATCATGGCCGGCGCGCTGATGCGCTTCCCGCTGGGCCTGTTGGCCCAGTACGTGGGCAGGAAGACCGCCACCCTGGTCGAGCTGGTCCTGATCGCCGGCGCGATGTCCTTCGGCTACTTCTTCGTGCACAGCTACAACGACATGCTGAAGATGGCGCTGCTGCTGGGCGTGGCCGGCGCCAGCTTCGGCGTGGCGATGTCGCTGGGCTCGGGCTGGTTCCCGCCGCGCTACAAGGGCCTGGCGATGGGTCTGGTGGGCGCCGGCAACGTGGGCACGGCCATCGCTGCCCTGGCCGCCCCGCCGCTTGCGCAGAAGTTCGGCTGGCAGACCGTGTATGGCCTGGCCGCGCTGGCCTCGCTGGTGCCGATGGCGGTGGTGGCCTTCCTGGCCAAGGAGCCGCCGGACCGCGACGAGCACGCCAACCTGCGCGCTCACCTGGCCTGCCTGTTGGAAAAGGACGGCTGGGTCTTCAGCCTGATCTACGTCGTGACCTTCGGCGGCTTCATCGGCATCACCACCTTCCTGCCCACCTACTATTACGACCAGTTCGGCGTGAGCAAGGTGCAGGCGGGACAGCTGACGATGCTGGCGGCGCTGATGGGCTCGGTGGTGCGCATCTTCGGCGGCTGGATCTCCGACCATTGGGGTGGCGTCAACACGCTGACGGTGGTGCTGGTGGTGACGGCGTTTGCGCTGGTCGGCGTGGGCCTGTCGTCCAGCTCCATCGTGCTGACCACGCTGCTGCTGATCGTCTGCTTCGCCGCTTTGGGCGCCGGCAATGGCGCGCTGTTCCAGCTGGTGCCGCTGCGCTGGCCAACGTCCACCGCGGTGGCCGGCTCGATGATCGGCGAGATCGGCGCGCTGGGCGGCGGCACGGTGCCGGCGCTGATGGGCCAGGTCAAGCAGCAGACCGGCAGCTTCTTCATCGGTTTCGTGGTGCTGGCGGTGTTCTCGCTGCTGATGCTGGCGGTGATGCGCAAGATGCAGCTGCGCTGGACCCGCACCTGGGCGGAGAAAGGTGGTCGCGCCCGGGTGCATGCCGAGTCGTCTCCGGCCGTGGCCAGCAAGCCCGGCTTGCGCCGCGTCGGCTGATGGCCCTCACCGCTCGCGCATCATGACCGCCCTCAGCTCTGTCCGTCGCAACGCCGTGCAAGCTTGCAGCGCCGTGGCGCGCGCCTCATCTGGGCAAGAACAAAAGCCAGAACACCAGCAGGAAGTTCAGCAGCAGCGACAGGCCCAGCGCCAGCTTGAGCAGTGCCGCCGGATCGCGCTGCATCAGCGGCGTGGCAGCCGGTGCGCTGACCGGGCGCGCAGCACCGCGCTGCAAGGCCAGCAGCAGCTCGTCGGCGGTCTCGAAGCGCTGCGCGGCGTCGCGCGCCACGGCCTTGGCCAGCAGGTGGTCCAGCCAGATCGGTACGTCGGGTCGCAGGCGGCTTGCGGGCTGCGGGTCGCGCCGGTAGCCGCCGGTCTGCCAGGGCTCGACCTCCCCGTAGGGCAGGCGGCCGGTGAGCCATTGGTACAGCGTCACGCCCAGCGCAAACAGGTCGCTGCCGGCATCGGCCACACCGCCCTGCCACTGCTCGGGGTTCATGTAGCTGGGCGTGCCGGCATGCAGCTCGCGCTGCGCGGCGCTTTCGCGGCCGCTGACGGCCACGCCCAGGTCCAGCAGCCGCCACTGGCCGTCGTCGCCCAGGTGCAGGTTGCCGGGCTTCACGTCGCGGTGGATCACGCCCTGGCGGTGCAGCCGCGACAGGATCTCGGCCCAGGCCTGCGCGGCGGCGAGCAGCTCGCTCACGCCAGGCCGCTGTCCAGCCTCCATGCGCTGGGCCAGCGTGCGACCGCTGTGCCACTCGAAGACGGTGTAGAGCGCGCTGGCGTCGGCACCGCGCGGCAACACGCGCACAAAACCCGGTTCGCCCCGGTCGCTGACGCGCTGGCCCAGCCAGGCCTCGTGGGCCAGCATCGCGCGCTCTTCCGGGTCGCTGGCGCGGCTGGGGTGCAGCGTCTTCAGCGCCACCAGCCGGCCCTGCCGGTCACGCGCCTGGTAGATCAGGTGCACGCCGGTGTCTGCCACGCGGGCGGTGACCTGGTAACCGTCCAGCCCATCGCCCACCTGCAGCACACCGGGCACGGGCAGGCGCTTGGCATCGGCCCACTCGTCGTGCAGCTGGCGCGCGTCCAGCCCGGTGACACGCAGCACCAGCGCGGTCAGGTTGTCGCGGCTGCCGGCGTCGCGCGCGGCCTGCACCATCGCATCGGCCGCGGTCTGCGCGTCGGCGTCCACAGCCAGGCCCAGCAGCGCGGCAATGCGCGCCGGCTTGAGGACACCATGCACACCGTCACTGGTCAGCAGGAAGCAGTCGCCCATGTGCACGTCGCCCTGCGCGAAGTCGATGCGCACCGCGTCGTCCAGTCCCACGGCGCGGGTCAGCCGGCTGCGCTGGTCCGGGTGGTCGAAGGCATGGTCGTGGCTGAGCTGGGTCAGCTCGCCGGCTTCGGGCGCGCCTTCGACCTCGCTGCCGCGGCGCAGCAGCCAGGCCCGCGTGTCGCCCACATGGGCCAGCGTCCAGGTCTGGCCGTGCAACGCCAGCGCGGTCAGCGTGGTCAGCGCAGTTTCTTCGCTGCCGCGGCCATTGCGGCGCCGGTTGTGGCCGGCCAGCCAGGCGTTCTGTGCGCTGACCAGCCGGTCCAGCACGACGCTGGTTTCCCAGGTCGCGGGCGCGGCGAAGAAGTCCGACAGCAGGCCCATCACTGTGGTCTGCGCGGCCTCGCGGCCCAGGCCGCCGGCGGACACGCCATCTGCCACCGCGGCGATCAGCCCGCGCGCCGCCTCGTGCGGCTGGGCGCGCACGGCACCGGCGAAATCCTCGTTCAGCGGGCGGGCGCCACGCTCGCTGCAACAGCCGATGTCAACTTCAAAGCTCATGCCGGGATTGTCAACGGCCTCACCGGCCGGTGCTGAGCACCCGAATACCGTTTCCGTCCTCTCTCCTACCGATTCAACGCCCCGCCCTCAAGGACTCCGCCATGAAAAAGATGAAGCTCGTGATGATAGGCAACGGCATGGCCGGCGTGCGCACGCTGGAAGAGCTGCTGAAGATCGCCCCGGACATGTACGACATCACCGTTTTCGGTGCCGAGCCGCATCCGAACTACAACCGCATCCTGCTGTCGCCGGTGTTGGCGGGTGAACAGACAATCGACGAGATCATCCTCAACCCGCTGAGCTGGTACGAGGAACACGGCATCACGCTGCACCTGGGCAAGACGGTGGTCGACGTGGACCGCGCGCGCCGCGTGGTCACCGCGGCCGACGGCACGGTCGCCGAATACGACCGGCTGCTGATCACCACCGGCTCGAACCCGTTCATCCTGCCGGTGCCGGGCAAGGACCTGATCGGCGTGATCGCCTACCGCGACATTGCCGACACCAACACGATGATCGAGACGGCCAGGACGCACAAGCATGCGGTCGTCATCGGCGGCGGCCTGCTCGGACTGGAGGCGGCCAACGGGCTGATGCTGCGCGGCATGTCGGTCACCGTGGTGCACATCAGCAGTTGGCTGATGGAGCGCCAGCTGGACACCGTGGCCGGCAAGCTGCTGGAGAAGTCGCTGGCCGACCGGGGCCTGAAGTTCGAGCTGGGCGCCCACACCGCGGCGCTGCTGGGCAACGACGAAGGTCGAGTTCGTGCGGTGCAGTTCAAGGACGGCCGCGAGATCCCGGCCGACCTGGTGGTGATGGCCGCCGGCATCCGCCCGAACACCACGCTGGCCGAGAAGATCGGCCTGCACTGCCAGCGCGGCATCGTCGTCACCGACACCATGCAGACCGTGACCGACGCGCGCATCTACTCGGTTGGCGAATGCGCCGCGCACCGCGGCATTGCCTACGGCCTGGTGGCGCCGCTGTTCGAGCAGGGCAAGGTCTGCGCCACGCACCTGGCGCACTTCGGCATCGGCCGCTACACCGGCTCGCAGACCAGCACCAAGCTCAAGGTCACCGGCATCGACCTGTTCTCGGCCGGCGACTTCATGGGCGGCGAAGGTTGCGAGGAAATCCTGCTGTCCGACCCGACCGCGCCGGGCGGCGGCATCTACAAGAAGCTGGTGATCAAGGACGACAAGCTGGTCGGCGCCTGCCTGTATGGCGACACGGTGGACGGCAGCTGGTACTTCAAGCTGCTGCGCGAAGGCCGCTCGGTGGCCGACATCCGCGACCGCCTGATGTTCGGCGAAAGCAACATCGGCGACACGGGCCACGAAGGCCACAACAAGGCCGCGGCCATGGCCGACAGCGACGAGGTCTGCGGCTGCAACGGCGTCAACAAGGGCGCCATCTGCAAGGCCATCAAGGACAAGGGCCTGTTCACGCTGGAAGAGGTGCGCAAGCACACCAAGGCCAGCGCTTCGTGCGGCTCCTGCACCGGCCTGGTCGAGCAGCTGATCATGTTCACCGCCGGTGGCGACTATTCGGCCACGCCGAAGAAGAAGGCCATGTGCGGCTGCACCGACCACAGCCACCAGGAAGTGCGCGATGCCATCTTCAAGGACCACCTGACCAGCATCCCGCAGCTCATGCAGCACCTGGGCTGGAAGACGCCCAACGGCTGCGCCAGTTGCCGCCCGGCGCTGAACTACTACCTCATTTCCTCCTGGCCCAAGGAGGCCAGGGACGACCCGCAGAGCCGCTTCATCAACGAGCGCTCGCACGCCAACATCCAGAAGGACGGCACCTACTCCGTCATCCCGCGCATGTGGGGCGGCGAGACCACCGCCGACGAGCTGCGCCGCATTGCCGACGCGGTGGACAAGTACAAGATCCCCACCGTGAAGGTCACCGGCGGCCAGCGCATCGACCTGCTGGGCGTGAAGAAGGAAGACCTGGTCAACGTCTGGAAGGACATTGGCATGCCCTCGGGCCATGCCTATGCCAAGGCGCTGCGCACCGTGAAGACCTGCGTCGGCTCGGAATGGTGCCGCATGGGCACGCAGGACAGCACCCAGATGGGCAAGGACCTGGAGCGCGCGATGTGGCGCATGTATGCGCCGCACAAGGTCAAGTTCGCCGTCTCGGGCTGCCCGCGCAACTGCGCCGAGGCCGGCATCAAGGACGTGGGCATCATCGGCGTGGACTCCGGCTGGGAGATGTACGTGGCTGGCAACGGCGGCATCAAGACCGAGGTCGCCCACTTCTTCACCAAGCTGAAGACGGCCGAAGAGGTGCTGGAATACACCGGCGCCTTCATGCAGCTCTACCGCAAGGAAGGCTGGTACCTGGAACGCACCGTGCATTACGTCAGCCGCGTGGGCCTGGATTACGTGAAGAAGAAGATCCTCGACGACCACGAGGGCCGCAAGGCGCTGTGGGCCGAGCTGCAGTTCGCGCTGGACGGCGAACCGGACCCGTGGTTCGATTTCGACAAGGCACGCGTGGACACCCGCCAGTTCCAGCCGCTGCAGCCGCAGCTGGCTTCTTCCGCCACCAGCGCCTGAACACGGAGACCTTCGCCATGACCACCTGGACCCCCATCTGCCGCATTGACGACATCCCCGTGCTGGGCTCGCGCCGTGTGCTGCGCGAAAAAGGCGCGGCCGTCGCGCTGTTCCGCACCGAGGCCAATGAAGTGTTCGCGCTGCTGGACCGCTGCCCGCACAAGGGCGGCCAGCTGTCGCAAGGCATCGTCTTCGGCAGCAGCGTGGCCTGCCCGCTGCACAACTGGACGATTGGCCTGCACGACGGCCAGGCCGCTGCACCGGACGTGGGCTGCACGCCGCGCTTTGCGGTGCAGATCGAGGACGGTGCCGTCAGCCTGAAGGCCGACGAACTGGCCACGCTGGGCACCGAGCTGCCGCTGCCGATGGCCGGCCCCTGCCTGCGCCACGCGGCCTGAAGGAGACCGCCATGGTGCAGACGCGCTCGACCTGTCCGTACTGCGGCGTCGGTTGCGGCGTCGTGATCGAACACGATGGCGCGCAGATCACCGGCGTCTCAGGCGATCCCGACCACCCGGCCAACTTCGGCCGACTCTGCACCAAGGGCTCCACGCTGCACCTGACCGCCAGCGCCAGCATCACCCGCCAGACGCGGCTGCTGCAGCCGCTGCTGCGCGCCGAGCGCGGCAAGCCCGCCACGCCTGTCACCTGGAACACCGCGCTGGACCTGGCGGCCGAGCGGCTCTCGACGATCCACCAGCAGCACGGTGCCGACGCGATCGGCGTCTACATCTCCGGCCAGCTGCTGACCGAGGACTACTACGTCTTCAATAAGCTGGTGAAGGGCCTGCTGGGCAGCAACCACGTGGACACCAACTCGCGCCTGTGCATGAGCAGCGCGGTGGCCGGCTACAAAGCCACGCTGGGTGCCGATGCACCACCTTGCAGCTACGAGGACCTGGCGCTGGCCGACACGGTCTTCATCACCGGCAGCAACATGGCCTGGGCCCACCCCATCCTGTTCCGCCGGCTGGAAGACGGCAAGCGTGCCAAGCCGGAGCAGAAGTGGATCGTCGCCGACCCGCGTCGCACCGAGACCGCGGCGATGGCCGACCTGCACCTGCCGCTGCTGCCCGGCAGCGACGTGGCGCTGTACCACGGCCTGCTGCACCTGATGCTGTGGGAAGGCTTCACGAAGCCAGCCTACATCGCCGCCCACACCGAAGGCTTCGACGCGCTGAAGGCCCGGGTGCGCGACTTCACGCCACGCGAAACCGCCCGCCTCACCGGCCTGCGCGAGGACGAACTGCTCACCGCCGCGCGCTGGTTCGGCGACAGTCCGGCCACCTTGTCGCTCTACTGCCAAGGCCTGAACCAGAGCGCCGACGGCACCGCGAAGAACGCCGCGCTAATCAACCTGCACCTGGCCAGCGGCCAGATCGGCAAGCCCGGCGCCGGCCCGTTTTCGCTGACCGGCCAACCGAATGCGATGGGCGGCCGCGAAGTGGGCGGCCTGGCCAACCTGCTGTCCGCGCACCGCGACCTGGCCAACCCCGACCACCGCGCCGAGGTGGCCAGGCTGTGGGGCGTGCCCAGCGTGCCTTCGAAGCCCGGCAAGAGCGCGGTCGAGATGTTCCAGGCCGCGGCCGATGGCGAGATCAAGGCGCTGTGGATTGCCTGCACGAATCCCGCGCAGTCCATGCCCGACCAGGCCACGGTGCGCCGCGCGCTGGAACGTGCCGAGTTCGTGATCCTGCAGGAGGCCTTTGCCACCACCGCCACCGCGCCGTTTGCCGACCTGCTGCTGCCGGCCACCACCTGGGGCGAGAAGGACGGCACGGTGACCAACAGCGAGCGCCGCATCAGCCGCGTGCGCGCGGCCATCCCGCCGGCGGGCGAGGCTCGGCATGACTGGGCGATTGCTGCCGACATCGCGCGCCGCATCGCCACCCGCATCGCGCCGGGCCGCATCGCGATGTTCGACTACGCGACACCCGAGTCGGTCTGGAACGAACACCGCGAAAGCACGCGAGGCCGCGACCTGGACATCACCGGCCTGAGCTACGCGATGCTGGAAGCGCAAGGCCCGCAGCAGTGGCCGCTGCCCGAAGGCGCCACCCAGGGCCAGGCCCGGCTGTACGAAGACGGACGTTTCCCGACCGCCAGCGGCAAGGCCAAATTCGCCGACGTGCCGTTCAAGCCGCTGGCCGAGCCGCGCGACGCGCAATACCCGTTCAGCCTGGGCACCGGCCGCCTGCGCGACCAGTGGCACGGCATGAGCCGCACCGGCACGCTGGGCCGGCTGTTCGGCCACGACAGCCTGCCGGCGGTGGACCTGGCCCCTGCCGACATGGCGCGCCTGAAGCTGGCCGAGGGCGACCTGGTGGAAGTGCGCTCGCGCCGCGGCTCGCTGGTGCTGCCAGCGCGCAGCAGCGACACCGTCCTGCCCACGCAGGCCTTCATCGCGATGCACTGGGGCGAAGAGGTGCTGACCGGCCATGACGCGCAAGGCCGGCCGGTGCCCGGCGTCAATGCGCTGACCACGCCCGCGTACTGCCCCATGTCCAAGCAACCTGAGCTAAAGCACTGCGCCGTGCACATCGCCAAGGCCCAGGTGCCGTGGCGCCTGACCGCGATGGCTTGGTTGCCGGCCAGCGAAGCGCTGGCACTGCGCGAACAGATGCGCCCCTTGCTGCACGCCTTCTCCTGGGCCAGCCTGCTGCCGTTCGGCCGCGAGCCGGACCTGGGCCATGCCACGTTGCCCGGCGGCCGCGTCGGCCTGTTGCTGCGCGCTGGCGCCGCCCAGCCACTGGCCGACACCGTGCTCGCCGCACTGCGCGACGCGCTGGGCCTGGGCGCACCCGGCGTGCTGGGCTACCAGGACGCCCGCCGCGGCCAGCAGCGCGCGCTGAAGCTGCACCGCGACGAAGCCGGCGCCGAGCGCCTGCTGGCCTTCTGGCTGGCAGGCGACGCGGCCAGCGTGGGCAGCGGCGAAACCTGGTTGCGCAGCCTGCTGGAAGCCGACCAGACCCTGCCCGGCCCCGGTCGCATGCTGCTGGCCCCGGGCGCCCTGGGCCAGGCCATGGCCGGCGCTGCCGCCGTGCCACGCAGCCCGCAGGTCTGCACCTGTTTCAACGTGACCGAACAGCAGATCCGCGACGCGCTGCCCTCCCTGCCCGGCACCGTGGACGCCCGCGTCGCCCAGCTGCAAGCCACACTGAAATGCGGCAGCAACTGCGGCTCCTGCATTCCGACGCTGCGCAAGCTGGTGCAGGCGGTGCCGGTGGCCGTCACGGCCACGCCTGCGACCTGAAGCCACAATGTCGGCATGAGCATCGCCCCCTACCTGAAGGAAATCGGCCGCGGCAAGGACGGTGCGCGGGCCTTGAGCCGCGTGCAGTCGCAGGACCTGATGGCCAGGCTGCTGGACGACCAGATCTCGGACCTGGAAAAAGGCGGCTTTGCGCTGGCGATGCGCATCAAGGGCGAGACAGCGGAGGAGCTGGCGGGGTTCATGGACGCGGTGCTGCCGCGCATGTTGCAACTTGTCAGCCCCACGCCCGCGGTGCTGCTGCCCTGCTACAACGGCGCGCGCAAGCTGCCGGCGCTCACGCCCTTGCTGGCCTTGCTGCTGGCGCGCGAAGGCGTGCCGGTGCTGCTGCACGGCTTTGCGCGAGACGCGGCGCGCGTCACCAGCGCCCAGGTGCTGGAAGCGCTGGACCTGCCGCCGGTGGACAGCGCCGAGGCGGTGCAGGCGCGCTGGGCGGCCGGCCTGCCGGCCTTCCTGCCGCTGGAGGTGCTGCACCCTTCGCTGGCGCGGCTGCTCGCGCTGCGCGCGGTGCTGGGCCTGCGCAACCCCGGCCACACGCTGGCCAAGCTGCTGCCGGCCGTGCCGGGCGCGCTGCGCGTGGTCAACCACACGCACCCGGAATATGCCGACAGCCTGTCCGACTACCTGACGCTGAGCGAGGCCACGGCCATGCTGCTGCGCGGCACCGAAGGCGAGCCGGTGGCCGACCCGCGCCGCCTGCCGGCGCTGAAGTGCTTTGTGCGTGGCCAGCAGGACGAAAGCTTCAGCGTGGCCGCGCAAGGCGGCTCGCTGCTGCAGGTGCCCACGCTGCCGGCCAGCACCGAAGCCAACGCCGCGGCCGGCTACATCCGCGCGACACTGGCCGGCGAACTGCCGGTGCCCGAACCCATCCTGCGCCAGCGCGATGCGCTGCTGGCGCTGCGCCAGACCCTTGCGAACTGACCTGACCCGAGCTGCCGCCATGACCGCTTCGCCCACGATCCACCCCGTCCACCTCGTCGGCGCCGGCCCGGGCGACCCCGAGCTGCTGACGCTGAAGGCCGTGCGCGTGCTGCGCGCGGCCACGGTGATCCTGATTGACGACCTGGTCGGCGAGCGCGTGCTCGACGAGGTGCTGGACGGCTCGGCGCAGGCCAGGCCGCGCATCGTGCACGTGGGCAAGCGCGGCGGCTGCGCGTCGACGCCGCAGGCCTTCATCGAGAAGCTGCTGGTGCGCGAAGCGCTGGCCGGCGAAAAGGTGGTGCGGCTCAAGGGCGGTGATCCGCTGGTCTTCGGCCGCGCCGGCGAGGAGATCGCCGCGCTGCGCGAGGCCGGCGTGTCGGTGGTCGTCGTCAACGGCATCACCGCCGGCCTGGCCGCCGTCAACGCGCTGGGCACCGGCTGGACCGACCGCCGGCATGCGCAGGGCGTGATGCTGGTCACCGGCCATGCGCAGCCGGGCGGCACCGGCGCGGACTGGGCCGCCATCGGCGCGGCCGCCGCCAGCGGCATCACGCTGGTGATCTACATGGGCGTGGCCCAGGCGCCGCAGCTGGTGGCCCAGTTGCTGGCCGCCGGCCTGCCGGCCGAGCTGCCGGCCGGCGTGGTGCAACACGCCAGCACCGAGCACCAGCGCTGCGGCCTGAGCACGCTGGGCGGCCTGGTCGAGATGCTGCACAGCCAGCAGTTCGGCAGCCCGGCCGTGCTGGTGATCGGCCGCGTGCTGGACGCCGCGGCACTGCAGGGCTTGCCGCTGGCCGACCCGGCCGCCGCATTGCGCACCGGCTGAACCGCAAAGCCGCGACAGCCGGGCGACGACGAAACCGGCGCGCACCCTCGCAGCGCCGCGCTATGCTCCGCGAGTCCTGGCAAACCCGTAGAAACCAAGCCGATGCGCCTGCTGCTGGTGGAAGACGACCGCATGATTGGCGACAGCCTGAGGGCCGCGCTGCGCCCGGAAGGCTTTGCGGTCGACTGGGTGCGCGATGTGGCCGCGGCCCGCGCAGCGCTGGCCACCGAGCGTTTCGACCTGGTGCTGCTGGACCTGGGCCTGCCACCCGGTGGACCGACCAGCGGGCCGGACAGCGCCGCCGCCGCGCCCGGCCAGGACGGCCTGACGCTGCTGCGCGAGCTGCGCCAGCGCGGTGACAGCACCCCGGTCATCGTGCTGACCGCGCGTGACGGCCCGGGCGACCGGGTCCGCGGGCTGGACACCGGTGCCGACGACTACCTGGTCAAGCCCTTCGAGTTCGACGAGCTGCGCGCCCGCATGCGCGCAGTGCAGCGCCGCCATGGCGGCCGGGCCCAGCCGGTGCTGCAGCATGGCGCGATCATGCTGGACCCCGCGGCCCACCAGGTGACCGTGGACGGCCAGCCGGTGCTGCTGTCGGCGCGTGAATACGCGGTGCTGGAGGCGCTGATGCAGCGGCCCGGCGCGCTGCTCTCGCGGGCCCAGCTGGAGGACAGGCTGTACGGCTGGGGCGAGGAGATCGAGAGCAACGCCGTCTCGGTCTACGTGCACCAGCTGCGGCGCAAGCTGGGCGCGGAGCGCATCGGCAACGTGCGTGGCGTAGGGTATTTCCTGACGCCGGTTTCGCACAGCGGGCCGGCCAGCGCGTGAGACCCGTTTTGCCACCACGCGTTCAGGGGGCCGAGCGCCGGGCCGCTCCCAAGCCGGCCCGCATCCCCACGGGGGATCGAACGGCGTACTCGCCGGTCGAGGGGCTGACATTGCACGCCGAGCGCCGGGCCGCTCCCAAGCCGGCCCCCATCCCCTCGGGGGATCGAACGGCGTATTCGCCGGGCGAGGGGTTGTCATGAGTTTCGGCTCCATCCGTTGGCGGCTGATGCTGGCGCTGGTGGTCGTGCTGGCGCTGGCCACCGCCACCACCGCCGGCCTGACCTACCGCGCCGTGCTGGCCGAGACCGAGGCGCTGTTCGACTACCAGCTCAGCCAGATGGCGCTCTCGCTGCGCGACCAGGGCGCGATTGCACCGGACGAGGCCCGCGCGCTGGCCGACGAGCAGCTGGACTTCGTGGTGCAGATCTGGACCGTGGACGGCCGCAGCATCTATGCCTCGCGGCTGCACCCCACGTTGCCGGCGCGCGCCGTCCTTGGCCTGGCCGACGTGAACGTCAACGGCGAGGTCTGGCGCACTTTTGGCGTGGCCTCGGAGGGCCGGGTGATCCAGGTCGCACAGCCCGAGCGCATCCGCAGCCGGCTGGCCGCGCAGGCCGCGCTGCACAGCGTGGCCCCGCTGGCCTGGCTGGCGCTGCCGCTGCTGCTGGTGCTGTGGTGGGTGCTGGGCCTTTTGACCCGGCCGCTGCGCAAGCTGGCAGCCGATGTGCAGCAGCGTGACGCGGTGGCCCTGGGTCCCCTGCCCGAAGCCGGGCTGCCGGATGAGGTGCGCCCGCTGGTCAGCGCGCTGAACGCCTTGCTGATGCGGCTGGGCGACTCGCTGGCCACGCAGCGCGCATTTGTGGCCGACGCCGCGCACGAGCTGCGCTCGCCGCTGACCGCGCTGAAGCTGCAGCTGCGGGTGCTGCAGGCAGCCCCCGACGCCGCTGCACGCGACGAGGCGCTGGCCGCGTTGGCCGCGGGCATCGAACGCTCGGCGCGGCTGGTCGAGCAACTGCTGGCGCTGGCCCGCAGCGAGCCCGGCCCGGCCGGCCATCCGGCGCCGCTGGACCTGGCGGCCGTCGCGCGCGACGCGTTGGCAGACCTGTGGCCGCTGGCCCAGGCGCGGCAGATCTGGCTGTCGCTGGAAGCCCCGCAGCCACTGCGGCTGGACGGTGACCGCGCCGGCCTGTTTGCACTGGTGCGCAACCTGGTGGACAACGCGCTGCGCTACGGCCGCGAAGGCGGCCAGGTCATGGTCGCGCTGGCGCTGCAGAGCGACGGCAGCGCGCTGCTCACGGTGGACGACGACGGCCCCGGCATCCCGCCCGAAGACCGCGCCCGCGCCTTCGACCGCTTCTGGCGCCGCGACCCGGGCCAGGGCGATGGTGCAGGCCTCGGGCTGGCGATTGCCGCAGCCGTTGCGCGCCGCCACGGCGCCAGCATCACGCTGGCCGACTCCCCGCTGGGCGGGCTGCGGGTGCAGGTCAAATTCAGCCTGCAGCCGGACGGCGCCGGTGGCTGACGCCCGCCTGGTGTCTCAGACGTCCGCGCCAGCATGCGCGTCGGCGGCCACCGGTTCGTCCGCCTCGCCCGGCACCGCCACGCCGCCATGGCCGACCATCGAGACGGCCGGCGGCCGCCGCGCCGCCGTGACCGCATGCAGGCCGACAAAACGCTCGCCCAGGTCCGCCGCCTGCTGCTCCACCAGCCGCCGCTGCGGCCCGCGGTAAACCCCGGCCCAGCACAGCAAGGGCTCCGGCGCCAGCACATACAGCCGCTGCACCTCGTCGCCCGGCCCAAGGTAACGCTCCTGCGAGAGCAGCAAATCCCGCCCGGCGCCGGCAAAACTGCGCAGCGTCGTCAGGTCTTTTTCCACCTCCGGCGCACCGCGCGGCAAATACCGCAGCATCACCACGCCAATCAACTGGCCCGCATGACAAATGGCCAGGTCCGGCACCCGCAAACGCCCTTGCTGGCCGACAAACACCGGCTCCACGTAAATGCGCCGCTGCATGTCACGGGCTTTGAAACCCGCCATCAGCGCGTGGCCGAAATACAGCTGCAGCCCGCGCTCGGAATCGATCATCTGATCGGCGTAGGCCTCGTCCATCACCCGCTGCCAGGCCTCGGCGAGGCATTGCTTCAGCAAGCTTCTGCTCATCGTGGAAACTCCTGAGGAAGGTAGACCGCCGTGCGAACGGGCGCTGCGGCAAACGCCGTGAACTCTGCCAATTATCCGCCCGGGTGCGGGTCAGTGGAAGCGAAGTTACCCGAAGAGCCAAGTTTTGATTGATGCCAACCACAGCGGCGAGTCAATCGCAAGCGACCAACCTTGGAAAAACCATCCTTTCAGGAGGTCAATCTGGACACATCGAGGGAACCCCGATTGGATTTTCGGTCCTATTAGGCAAGGTTTTCCGCTCAGCGTCATTATTTACACGTGATGCATGCATCCGTTGCCATAAGCAGTGGTACTAGCATGAGAAGGCCGATGAGCATCAATCCATTTTCAAAGGTGATAGGACTACGTTCCATGGCAGTAGAGGTTTGAGAGCCCGGCGCACCCCATACCTCGACGCGATAGCTCCGGTTCGTGTGCTCGACAGGATATCGCGCACTGGACTTGTTCTTCAGGAATCGAACTCCCTTGATCGACCCACTCAGCGAATAGCCACGCGAAGTTTTCTCGAACCCAAGGGACTGAGCCAGTGCGATATCTTCGTCCAGCAAATTGTCCCCGGCAACTAGAAGGACCCAATGCCCATTAATTTCTGTGAATGACTTCAGACCAAACTCATGAAACTCCGCCGAAAGCTTCTGCCTCAAAGCAGAACGCAGCGCGTCAATCAGAGGTTTTGGAGGCTTGAAAATATAGTCGTACGACTCGCCCACGATTGCCAATTGATCCCCTGCAGGAGAAATGGCCAGCATCGAAAACACTTCCCGATACCCGATCGCCCCTTCGTTACGTTGGTGGGCGCATCCAATCAAGGCACTCCCCGCCGCGACCAGTACAACTCTTCGAGTCATCATTGCCATCGTCCTCCCTCATCAGCTGATGGTTCTCACTGGATCAGGTGTCATTCCAGTCGTGATCGATTCTGACCTGACTTTTCGCGTTTTCGACGGATCGGGCCCACCGCTTCCGGAACCGCCATCCTTACACCGTACTAGCAATCGCAAGCGGCGGCTTCAACCAGCATCGACGATGCCTTAATCCTCGCCTAACCCAACGCTAACGCTGCCCTCATTCCCCTTCAGCACAGTGCACCCCAAGCGGCCGAAAGCCGCAGTGTTCTGTGTCCATCACGAAGGAGCCCATTTCCATGAGCAGCAACAGCAAGCAAGGCGGCCGGGTGTCGACCCTGGCGACGGTGGTCGTCACCGCCGGGGTCACGGCCACGCTCGTCGCGGCGGGCAGCGCCGGGGCGATTGATTTCAAGGGCCTGTTCGGCGGCGACAAGTCGCAGCAACAGCAGTCCCAGCAGGTGGCCAGCGCGGCTCCGGTGAACGGCGGTGCCGTCGCGGGCGCGGCCATGGTGCCAGCGGCACCCATCGCGCCGCTGCCGCCCGGCGCGGTGCCGGACTACCGCGCCATCGTCAAGCAGGCCGGCCCGGCAGTCGTCGGCGTGACGGTGGCGGGCGAGCGCAAGCCCGATGCCGACGAAGAAAGCGCGGACATCGAGAACGACCCGTTCTTCCAGTTCTTCCGCGGCATGCCCGGCATGCAACAGCGCGGCCAGCGCGCGCGGCCGCAGGCCAAGGTGCCGTTCAAGGGCCTGGGCTCGGGCTTCGTGATCTCGGCCGACGGCCTGATCCTGACCAACGCCCATGTGGTGCGCGACGCCAAGGACGTGACCGTCAAGCTCAGCGACCACCGCGAATACAAGGCCAAGGTGCTGGGCGCCGACCCGGTGACCGACATCGCGGTGCTGCGCATCGAAGCCAAGAACCTGCCCGTCGTGCGGCTGGGCAATTCGGATGAGCTCGAAGTGGGCGACCGGGTGCTGGCCATCGGCGCGCCTTACGGGCTGGAGCAGACGGCCACGCAAGGCATCGTCTCCGCCAAGGGCCGCTCGCTGCCGAACGATGCGGTGGTGCCGTTCATCCAGACCGACGCCGCCGTCAACCCCGGCAACTCCGGCGGCCCGCTGTTCGACGGCGTGGGCTCGGTGGTCGGCATCAACGCGCAGATCTACTCGCAAAGCGGCGGCTTCCAGGGTGTGAGCTTCGCAATTCCGATCAACGTGGCGCTGAAGGTCAAGGACCAGATCGTCGCCACCGGCGAGGCCCGCCACGGGCGCCTCGGCGTGTCAGTGCAGGAGGTCAACCAGGCACTGGCCGAGTCCTTCGGCATGGGCAAGCCCGAAGGCGCGCTGGTGGCCAAGGTCGAGAAGGGCAGCGCCGCGGCCAAGGCCGGCGTGCAGGCCGGCGACGTGATCACCGCGGTCGACGGCCGGCCGGTGCGCGAATCCGGCGCACTGCCCAGCCTGATCGGCCTGGCCGCACCCGGCGACAAGGTGGCGCTGACCGTCTGGCGCGAAGGCAAGCAGCACACGCTGGATGCCAAGCTCGACGGCGTGCCGTCCGAACGCGGCCTGCAGGCCAAGGCCGGCAGCGGCGAGGCTGACGGCCCGCAACTCGGCCTGGCGCTGCGCGACCTGAACAAGGCCGAGAAGCGCGAAGCCGGCGTGGCCCAAGGCCTGCTGATCGAGGACACCGAAGGCGCCGCAGCCCGCGCCGGCATCCAGGCCGGCGACGTGCTGCTGGCCGTCAACGGCCGCCCGGTGCAGACGCTGGACGACGTGCGCGCGGTGCTGAAGCAGCATCCGAAGCAGGTTGCGCTGCTGGTCAAGCGCGACGGGGACACGCTGTTCGTGCCGGTGCCGTTGGGCTAGAAATGGGGCACCCGGTCTCGCGGGTACGCGAGGCCACCCGCCGGGCGGGTTGCGCAGGCCGCTTGGGGCGGCCCGGCGCTGGCCTGCGGGAGCGTGGCACCGGCCTGGCGAGCGGCTACTCCAGCGTCACGCTGACGCTGCGCACGTCGACCCGGCCTTGTTCGTCGACGACGCGCAAGCTGTAGTCGCCGGCCTGAGCCGGTTGCCAGGACAGCGATTCACCGGGCGCCACACGGCCCAGCAGGCCGTCGTTGGCGAACCAGAAGAGCGTCTTGACGCCCATCGCGGCGTCGGCACGCAGCAGGATGGGTTGCGGCTTGCGGGTGTTGAGCACGTAGCGCACGCCGCGGATCGGCGAGGCAATGCTGGGGGCATCACCACCGCCAGGCGCTGCAGCGCCTTCGCAAGCGCTGCCGTCCAGCTGGCGGCGAGGCAGGCCGGCCTGGCGGAACAGGCGCTGCATGTCGCTGCCCCACTGCTCCACCACGAGCTGCCTGGCATGCGGCGCGCTAGCCGCCTGCGGGCCGCACAGCAGGTGGCCGTCGCGCGCGTCGACCCACACGGCCCGGTGCAGGCTGCTGGGCTGGATGGGTGACTTGCCGGCAATGAACCAGGTGCTGCTGCGGGCGGGACACAGGGCATCCGGCGGCGCACCGGTGGACGTGCAAACCTCCACCTTGCGCAGGTTGGCCGGTTGCTGGCGCGGCACCTCGCCTGGGTCCAGGCGCTGGGCCCGCAGCGCGTCGACCATGCGCAGGAACAGCGGCGCCGCGGCGTCGATGCCAATGTAGGCCGGGTTGCCCGTGCCTTCGAAATCGCCCACCCAGACCACCAGCACATGGCGACCGAAGACGCCCGCCGTCCAGGCATCCCGGAAACCCCATGAGGTGCCTGTTTTCCAGGCGACGGCGGGCTGGGCCGGCGCGCCGGTGTCCGGGCGCGGCGTGTGGCGCAGCATGTCCAGCGTGATGAACGCGGCCTCAGGGCTGAGCAGGCGCTCGGATTCGCCGCCGATGTTCCCGGCCTGACCCCGGGTGTAGGCCAGCGGCCTGGCCTCGCCACCATTGGCCAGCAAGGCATAAAGCCGGGCGAGTTCTTCGGGTGTCACCTCGCCGCCGCCCAGCACCAGCGCCAGGCCGTAATGCGCTTCGCTCTCCAGGCGGCTGATGTGGTTGCGTTGCAGGAACTGGTAGAGGTTGGGCTGCGTCAACCGCGCAGCCACGGCGACGGCGGGCACGTTGCGACTGCGCGTGAGCGCGTCTTGTGCCGCCACCGGGCCCATGAACTGGCCGTCGAAGTTCTCCGGCGTGAAAGGGCCGAACGAGGTGGGCGCGTCCTTCAGCAAGGTGCGCGGATGCAGCAGTCCCTGGTCCAGCGCCAATGCGTAGATGAAAGGCTTGAGCGTGGAGCCCGGTGAGCGCTTGCCCAGCGTGCCGTTGACCTGGCCGTCAATGCCGTCATCCCGGTAGTTGGCCGAGCCGACCACCGCGCGCACCTCCATGCGCTCGGCATCCAGCAGCAACGCGCTGGCATTGCGCAGGCCGATGTTGGCGCGCGCCTTCAGGTAGTCGCCCATGACCCGCTCCAGCGTGCGCTGCATGGGCAGGTCCAGCGTGGTGTGGATGGCGCCGTCGGCCTCGCGCACCAGGGTGTCGCCCGCCCCGGCCTGGGCCGCCTGGGCGAGCAGCATGTCGGTGAGGTGCGGTGCTGCAAACGGCAGCAGACCGCGGCTCAGCGCAGGCATGCCGGGCAAGGCCGCGTCGCCCGTCTCCGAAGCCGGCTGGCGCGCCCGCCACAGCGCCCACAGCCGTTGGCGCGCGGCTTCCAGCGCGGGGTTGCCGGCAGCACCCAACCGGGCCGCACCACTGGACGGCACCCGCTGCGCCGGGTTCTGCGGCACGACGGCCAGCGTCAGCGCCTCCGGCACGGTGAGGCTGGCGGCCTCGTGATGGAAGTAGACCAGGCTGGCGGCGCCCACGCCCTCGATGTTGCTGCCATAGGGCGCCGTGTTGAGGTAAGCCTCCAGCAGTTCACGCTTGCCGTGGCGCGCCTCCAGCCACAGCGCCGCGGCCATCTGCTGCAGCTTGCCGGCAGCGCTGCGGCTGTCGATGGCGTAGAGCCGCCGCGCCAGCTGCATGGTCAGCGTGGAGCCGCCCTGGCGCCGGCCGCCGCGGGCCATCTGCCAGGCACTGCGGGCCAGCGCGGCCGGGTTCACGCCCGGGTGCCACCAGAAGCTGCGGTCTTCATAGAGCAAGGTCGCCTGCACCAGCGCCGGGGCCATGCGCTCCAGTGGCGTCCACAGCCGGTATTGCTGATCGGGTGCCAGCGTCAGGCGCAGCAGCTCGCCGTGGCGGTCGTACAGCGGCGTGGACAGGCCGCCGACCTGCTCGCGCAGCGGTGCATGCGGCAGCACCCGCAGCAGCGCCAGCGTGGCCGTCAGCGCAAGGGCCAGCACCAGCAGCGCGCGGAAGCGGCGATGGGCACACACCCACCGCCAGCTGCGCGCGACCCTGCCTCGCATGTCGCCCCGCTACGGCTTGGCCAAGGGCAGCACGCTGAAGCGCCCGGCTGCCGTGCGGCCGAACACGCGGCGTTCGTACATGGCCTCGCCAAAGGCTGCCGGCAGCGCGAACTGGCCGACGTTGGTGGCGCGGGCCTTGAAGCTGATGTCCTGCGTGTTGCGGCTCACGTCGCCAAAGAAGATCACCCGGTCCTCGCGCATGTCCACGTAGTTGAGCGACCAGCTGCCATTGCCGCCCAGGCGCCGCATCCAGGGCGGCATGTCGGCCGCGCCGTCTTCGGCCACGGCGGACTGGATCACCGGCTCCAACCCGCTGGGCAGGATGTCCACCAGCGCCACCTGGCGCACGGCGTCGCGGTCCAGCGCGCGCACGGTCAGGCGCACCGTGACTTCGTCGCCGATGCGGGCTTCGCTGATGGCCACACCTTTCTCGTTGAGGATGTTCAGCGTGATCTCCAGCCCGTGGGTGACGGCAGCGTCCGGCAGGTTTCGCTCGTAGCCGCTTTCGGCCCAGCCGTAGAACAGCGGCAGCTCGCCTGGATTGGCCAGCTTGAGCCTGGCGGTGCCGGCAGGCACCGCCGCCTGCTGCATCACGCGCAGTTCGCCCACCAGCCGCAGCGGCTGGGACTTGCCGGCCTTGTCCACCACGCTGGCGTTCAGCGCACCCTTGGCCGAGGCGGCCGCGGCGCGGGCATAGGCGTCCACCGCCAGGATGGTGGTGGCCGAGGACTGGGTGCTGTACCAGCCGTCGCCGATCATCGCCGCCAGCCGGCTCCAGCTGTCGTTCGGCAGGCTGGACAAGGCCTGCGGGAAGTGCCGCGCGGCCAGCAGTATCAGCGTGCTGTCGTGCACCAGCGGGTCGTAGTAGTAGTCCCAGCTGTTGCGCACCTGCTTGGCCTTGACGCGCTGCACGTAGTCGTCCCACACCGGCTGCAGCAGTTCCTTGGCCACAACTTCCTGCTTGAGCAGCTGGAAGCTGGCGGCCAGGTAGGCACTGCCCAGGTCGGTGTCCCAGCGGTAGGCGGTGCTCTTGGTGCGAAGCGCCTCCTTGAGGTTGTTGCGCTGCATCTCGCGCAGGTTGGCCAACGCCGCCGGCACCAGGATGCCCTGGCGGGTCAGCAGGTAGGCGATCTGCGTGCGGGTGCGCCAGCCATAGGTGCTGCCCTCGCCGCTGCCCAGCCTGGCCTGCAGGTAGTTGTTGGCCTTGCTGATCAGGTCGGCCGGCACCGGCAGCTGCCTGTCCTTGGCTTCGAGCAGCAACTGCAGGGAATAAGCGGTGGCGAAGTCGTCCGGGCCACTGCCAGGCCACAGCGAAAAACCACCGTCGGCCGACTGGCGGGCGCGCAGCTGGGTGATGGCGCGGTCCAGCGCGGGCTTGGGGTTGAAGGCCTGCAGGCCCTGGCTGGCGCGGGTCTTCATCAGCTCCTTCGCGAGCTCGGGCTGGCCGGCCAGCACCACGGCCGGAATGGTCTGGCTGGCGATCTGCTCGGTGCAGCCGTGCGGGAAGTCCTCCAGGTAGCGGATCAGGCCGGAGGCAAAAGCCCAAGGCGTGGCCGAGACTGCGAGCTCGCTGCGGGCGAAGGCCGGGTAGGCATCCAGCTGCGATTTCAGCTCGCCCGCGCCCAGCGCGGTGCCGCTCTGCACCAGCGTCACAAAGGCCGAGGCCGGCCGCACGCTCAGGTCGGTCGAGAGCCTGGCCGTGGCCTTGGCATGGCTGGCGGTGAAGGTCACGCTGGACGAACCGAGCACAGCCTGTGCCCCGGGCTTGGCCCGCACGTGGAACACCGTGGTGGCTTCGCCCTTCTCGTTGATCTTCAGCGTCTGCGCCGGTTCGCCCACCACTTCCAGGCCACCGTTGACGGCCAGCGCCAGGCGGACAGGTGCGTCCTTGCCGGAACCGGCGATGTTGTTGGCCACGCCGATGCCGATGTCCACCGTGTCCCCCGGCGACAGTGAGGTGGGCACGGTGGGCAGCAGCACGATGTCGCCGCGCACGGTGCTGGTGGTGGTGGCCGCGGCCACCGCGTCGTCGGCGATGACCACGGCCATCACCCGCACTGCACCGTTGAAGCTCTCGGGCACGGTGTAGCTGAACTCCTTGTCGCCACTCACGTCCACCAGGCCGGACCAGAAGGCCACCGGCTTGTCGCGCTTGCGCTTGAAGGGGTTGAGGTGCTTGCCGGCCTCGCCTTCACCGTCGCCCCCTGGCGCGGCGGCCTGCATCAGCTTGCGGAATTCCGGCAGCACCAGGTCCAGCGTCTGCAGCGTGCTGACTTCCAGTGCGCGCTTCTGGAAGAAGTGCTTGAGCGGATCCGGGCTGGTATAGCGCGCCACCTGCAGGATGCCCTCGTCCACCGCAAACACATAGGCCCGCGACGGGCGGTCGGTGTGCAGCTTCATCTTCAGCGTGTCGCCCGGCTTGACCAGCGCGGGCGACTCCAGCTTGATCTGCGCGGTGCGCTTGGCCAACCCGGTGGCAAACGGCACGGCGCCGTAGCTCAAGGGGCTGGTGTAGATCTCGTCGGAGGACGGGTCTCGCACGAACTGCACATTCACATAGCCATTGCCCTCGAAGTCCTTGGGCAGGGTGATGTGCTGCACGCTGGCGGTCTTGTCGGCCTTGAACCAGGCCTGGGCGTAGACCTTGTCGCGCTCGATGGTGATCAGGCCTGCGCCGGTGTAAGGCGCCTGGATGCTGAGCGCGATCTCGTCGCCGGGCTGGTAGTCCTTCTTGTCGAGCTTGATCTGCAGCTCGGCATTGCGGTCCAGCGAGCGGCTGAGGTTGGCCGCACCCGCCACGGCGTATTGCACCCGGTTGAGCACCAGGCCTTGCGCGTTGCGCACCTCCAGCGCGAAGTTGCCTGGCGTGGCGGTGTTGAGCGCCCACTTGCTGCCGGCCGCTGCAATGTCCAGCGCCTGCTCGTCCAGCGTCACGTCCTTGGCGCGGCTTTCGTAGCGGTACAGGCCGTTGTTCTGCTTGACCAGCATCGACAGCACCTTGTGCTCCACCCGCACCAGCTTCAGGCCGCCAGCGGCGACCTTGCGGGCTTGCGAGTCAATGGCGATGAGTTGCAGCTCGCGCGGCGCGTTGCGGTTGATGTAGCCCAGCGAATCCGGGGTCTTCACGCCCACCAGGAAAGGCTGGTCGCTGACCAGGGTCTGCGCCTCGGCGGCCACGCTGCGCCCGCCTTCGGGCTCGAAGGCCTTGACCAGCACGTGTGCCTGGTAGGTGGCGGCCTGGAAGCGCGAGAGCCGCAGGTCCACCTCGGCATCGCCCTTCTCGTCGCTCTGGGCCGATTCGAGGTCGTCGACCTGCGCACGGCGGCCCTGGCTGGGGTCGTAGAAGCTGAAATCCGGATGGCTGCGGAACTGCGGCCACGCGGGCGACAGCGTCAAACGGCTCTCGATGCGGCGGTGCTGCGCCGGCGTGCCGAACAGGTTCTGCACATTGACCTTGAGCTTCAGGTCGTCCGGCTTGACCCAGCCCTCCACCACTTCCGAGGACAGATGGGCACTGAGCTTGGTGCGGTCCGGCAGGAACTCCTGCACCTTGACGCTGGTGGAACCGATCAGCACCGGTGGCACGTCCGGCTGGTTGCCACCGGCTTGGCGCGGCAGGCTGAGCGTGACGCTGTAGTTGCCGGTGGGTGAACTCTCCTGCGTGCTGTAGGCCAGCTCAGCCGTACCGGACGGGCCCAGGCGCAAGGTCTCGCGGCGCACCGAGAGGCCGCGCGCATCGGTCACCTCGGCTTCCACCGGCAGGTCCTTCAGCGAGGTCGCCCAGTTGGCCGCCTTGACGACGATGCCCACATGGAAAGTGTCCCCCGGGCGGTAGATGCCGCGGTCGCTGAACAGGTAAGCCGTCATCTGGTTGGGCACGCCGCTGGTGCGCAACCCGCCCACGTCGAAGCGGGACATGTCCAGCGTGCGGTCGCCGCGGCCCAGGCTGGCCGAGCTGCCCATGGGCAGGAAGCTGAGGTCGCCATCCTTGCGCGCCAGCAGCAGCACCGGTGACTTCTCGCGCGTGAAGCCGTTCTGGTTGGCCAGCGTGGCATGGCCGGCGGCATCGCTGGTGGCATTGGCCAGCACCAGGCCATTGCGGCCCCAGACCTCGATGCGCGCCCCCGCCACCGGCAGGCCAGTGGCAATGGACTGCACGAAGACCTCGCGCGTGCCGTCGCTGGCGCGCTTGGCGATCAGGCCCAGGTCGGTGACGATGACCAGGCGCTGGTCGCGGATCTGCGTCGCATCCACGGGTGCGGCCTCGGCGCCGCCTTCGCAGCAGCCGTCGCCCTCGCCCTCTTCCTGGCGAGCCGGTTGCGGATCGGCCTCGTCCCCGCCTGCCGCCCGCGTGCCGCGCGCCTTCGGGTCGTAGCCCTGCACCTTGAGCAGGAACACGCCACGGCGCTCGCCGCCAGCGTTCAGGTAGTCGGCAAAGTCCACCGTTTCGTAGTGCGACTTGCCGGGCTTCAGGCTGAGCGGGATCTTGCGCTCGAAGTGCTCGGCCAGGTTGTCGTCCGTCACGCGGCCATAGAAGCCGGGGTGGCTGAAGTCGCCGTCGGCCTGGCTGACCAGCAGGTGCAACTGCTGCGGCAGCACGCGTGCAATGTCCACGCTGATGCCGGGCAGGTCACGCACCAGCAGCGGCAGCTTCTTTTCGCCCGACAGCGCCAGCAGCGAGCCGCGGCTCATGATGGACAGCTCAGGCGCAAAGGTCTTGACCTGCAGGATTTCGAAGCGGTCCGCCCCCAGCATGTAGCCGCCGGGTGACTTCAGGCCCTTGGCCACCTGCACATAGAGGAAGCGCCCGCCTTCGGCCTGCGGCATGCGGAAGGCGGCGCCTTCGGTCACCTCGCGCTCGCTGGCGATCGGCGTCAGCTTCATCGGCTTGGCGCGCTTCAGCACATCAGGCGTCACTTCGGAAGGGTCGCTCCAGGCAAAAGGCTCGCCGCCATCGGTGTCCGACACGGGCAGCACCCAGGCCTGCACGCTGCGCGCGAACTCGCGCTCGTGCACCGCCATGCTGGCCGTCACGTGCAGCACATGTTCCGGGTCGCCCTGGTCATTGCTGACGATGGCGGCACTCACCTCGTTGACCACCAGGCTGTACAGCCCCGGCACGTCGACCGACTTCACCAGCGCCTCGGTCGTGCCCAGGCCGCCGCGCTGGGCCGTCAGGCCCTTGTCCACCTTGACCTTCATGGCCACGGTCTGCGCCGGAATGGGCAGTGGCTCGGACTGCACCGTGGCCTGCAGCCTCAGCGGGTCGTAGCTCACGCTGAACTTGCGTTCGCTGCCATCGTCCAGATGCAGGCGCGACTCGAAACTCTTCGCATCCACCGGGTGATTGAAGCCTACCGTGACGACGACGCGGCGCACGCCGGCCTGCACCGGATCCTGGTAGAACTCCGCAGCGCCCACGCTGGCCACAAAGCCGGCTGCAGTGAAGGCATGGCTGCGTTCCTTCAGCGTCACATGCGGCGCCAGCGCCTTGCGTCCCAGTTCCAACTGGTAGGCCTGGCCGATGGGCCAATGGCCTTGCGGCTCGAACTTCAGCGTGCTGGCATCTGCCCATACCCAATGGCCGGCCAATGCCGGCGCGAGCTGCACGTCCATCGGCTCCTTGCCAACGCGCAATGCCGGCGCAGCCGGTGCGGTGAAATGCACCAGCAGCGGCCGTGGCCCGCCGCTGTTGACGTAGTCCGGCGCGCCCGGCGGGTCCAGCCGCACTTCAACGCTCGCGGTGCCCAGGTCATCGCCCAACAGGCCCACGTTCAACCAGGCCGGGGCCCACGCGCGCCAGCGCTGGGCGACATGTGGCGCCTGCCAGGCTGCGGCACCGGCCAGTGCCACAGCCAGCGCCACCCACAGCGCATGCGCCTGAAATGGCCCGCCCAGCCGGTTCAGGCCGCGGCCTGCGGCACGTACCCAACCGGGAGGGGACCAAGCCCCAAGCACCAGGCGTAACAACGGCGCCACGCCGCGGGCCACGGCGCCCAGCCCGCGGGCGATCCAGGCGAAACCTCGCCCCAGTGTTTGATTGGCGTGCTTGAGCATCTACCCTCCCCTTTTGTTGGAGAGATTATCCGCGCGCAAGCAGGGGCGCCACCGGCCAGGCGGGCCGTAGCGCCCCCCTGGCAGAATGCGACCGCCCGATGTTGGGCGTGAGATCTCTTGGAAAATCGATGAACCGTCAGGAACTGATCGAACTGGTTGCGACGCAGCATGGCCTGAGCAAGGCCGAAGCCGGCAGGGTGCTGGTGACGCTGCTGGACGCGGTCGTCAACGCCGTCAAGAAGGGCGGCACCGTGACACTGCCGGGCTTCGGCTCGTTCAAGCAGACCACCCGTGCTGCACGCACCGGCCGCAACCCGGCCACCGGCGACAAGCTCAAGATCGCCGCCATGAAGCTGCCGAAGTTCACCGCGGGCTCGGCTTTCAAGGCCGCCGTGGACCCGAAGGCTGCGGCGCGCAAGGCGGCCAAGGCTGCCACCGCCGTGCCGGCCAAGAAGGCGGCTGTGAAGGCCGCCGCGAAGGCGCCTGCCAAGAAGGCTGCCGCCAAGAAGAAGGCCTGAGGCCAGCGCCCTTCCAGGCTGACAAGGCCCGCCCGCGCAAGCCGGCGGGCCTTGTCGTTTTCAGGCGCCTCTATTCCGGACCTACAAGGCCAGCTGCTTCAGCGCCTCGCTGGCCTCGGGGCGAGCGGGCTGCAGCTGGGCCAGCTCGCTCAGCAGCGCGCGGGCCGCGGGCGGGTCGCTGGGCGCCAGCGCGGTGGCCATGCGCAGCAGCGGGTTGTAGGCCGGCCGGAAATCCGGGCTGGTGTGCAGCACGGCCAGCAGCGGCGCCTGGACCTGGGCCAGCATTTCGCGGGCGTTGCGGGCGGGCCGCACGTCTCGGCCGGCGGCGATGAACTGACGGCGGGCCTGGCCGTAGGCTGACAGGCGCTGCAGCCACGCGGCGTCGGCCGTCATCACTTGCGCGGGCTGCACCGAGACCTCGGCCAGCAGCGCCAGCAGGCGGTCGCGCGGCAGCGAGTCGGGCGCGTAGGTGACGCGCGGCGCAAGGTAGGCGACGACGGGGTGGTCATCGGTGTTGGCGGGGGCGTGGGCGGCGAAACGTTGCAGCGCCGTGGTGTCGGCCACGAAGCTGCCGAGCAGCGCGAAGTCATCGTCCAGGCCAAAGGCGGCCAGGCCGCGCGGGCCAGCGGCGCGGGCCAGGCCGGTGCGCAGTGCAGCGGCGTCGAAGCGGCCGTCGTCGGCCCGGCCCACCAGGCCCAGCACGGGGGTCTCCAGGCTGTCGCTGGCGAGGATGGCGCTGGCTTGCGGATAGGCCAGCAGGAAGGACTGCACGATGCTGCGCAGCGTGGCCCGGTCCAGCTGGTGCAGCGGCAGCCATTGGCAGAACACGCCGCCGGCCGCCAGCCGCTTGCGCACGGCCTCGAAATGCTCCACCGTGTAGAGCGAACCCGAGCCGCTGCGGGCAGGGTGGAAGTTGTCGGAGACGATCACGTCGTAGTGCGTGTCGCCGGCGCGCACGAAGCGGCGCGCATCGGCCGCCACGGGATGCAGGCGCGGCGCGTCGACGAACAGGTGCGACGCGACGATGACCTCGGGCAGCAGCTCGGCCACGTCGACCTGCAGTTGTGGGTCTTCGGCCGCGACCGACGAGGTGACGCCGGTGCCCATGCCGAGGAACAGCGCGTGCCGCGGCGCAGGGTGCAGCAACAGCGGCAGCAAGGCCTGCCGGCCATCCACCAGCCGCGTGGCGCTGCTGCCTTCCTGCTGGCGGTTGTTGATGCGCAGGCGGGAGACGCCTTGTGCATCTTCGACCACGCTGACCGCGGCCATCGCGCCCTCCTGGTAGCTGACCAGCCTGCCGCCCTCGGGCAGCTCGACGAAGGCCAGCGGCGGCGCCAGCACGGCGACTGCGAGCACCGCCGCTGCCGGGGCCCAGCTGCCAGCCCGCCAGCGCGCGCCACCACTTCGCAGCAGCAGGTAGCCGGCAGCCGCCAGCAGCAGCACGCCCTTGGGGCCGAGCAGCGGCACCAGCAAGACGCCAAACAGCAGCGGGGCCAACGCCGCGCCCAGCGTGTTGACGCCCAGGGCGCGGCCCAGGCTCAGGCCACGCGCCATCGCGCCCGCGCTGAGCTGGCTGAACAAAGCGCCCATCACCAGCGTGGGCAGGCCAAAGGCGAGCAGTGCCAGCAAGGCTTCTGCACCCAGCGCCGCGGCCATGCCGCCGCCGGTGGCGGCCAGCCAGCCATCCCGCACCCACTCCGCCGCCCACAGGCTGCCGGTGCCCAGCAGGCAGGCCAGCGACAGGGCGCTGAGCAGGCGGTTCGTCAGCCGCTCATCGTCCGCGGCGCCGGGTCGGCGCAGCCGGGCCAGCAGCGCCGCGCCCAGCGAGGTGCCCACCAGGTAGACCGCCAGCAGCAGTGCAAAGGTGTAGACCGTGTCTTCGGTGACCTGGCTCAGCACGCGCACCACCAGCACTTCATAGCCCAGGCCCAGCAGGCCGGTGAGCGCGAGGCGCAGCATCGGGCCGCGGTGGTTGCCGGTGACCTCCGTGACCTCGACGGGCGGGGCTTCGGCTGCGAAGGCGCGCCAGGCGACCATGGCGCAGAGCAGGTTCAATGCAACGCAGCAGGCCGCCGTGCGCGCCAGGCCCAGCGCCGGCAGCAGCCAGAAGGCAGTGGCCAGCACGCCGACGACGGCGCCCAGCGTGTTGCTGGCGTACAGCGCCGCGAGCGCGCGGCCGGGCTGTGCGGCGCCCAGCAGTTGCTGGCCGACACGCTCCATCGCCGGCAGCGTCGCGCCCATGGCCGCGGTGGCCGGCAACAGCAGCAGGAACATGCCGCCAAACGCGACCGTCCATTGCCAGGCGGCGCCGGGCTGCGGGCCGGTGACGGCCAGCAGTGCACCGCTGACCGCCGGCATCAGCAAGATCAGCAACGCCGCCCAGCCGCCGATCAAGGCTTCGCAGGCAGCGTACCAGCGGGCGGGCCGCGGGCTGCGCGCAATGCGTGGGCCCATCAGCAGCGCGCCCAGCGCCAGCCCGCCGAAGAACGCCGCCACGACCGCCAGCACCGCGGCCGACTCGTGGCCCAGCCACAGCGCGCCCTGCTGCGCCCAGACGACCTGGTAGCCCAACCCGGCAAAGCCGGAGGCCAGCATCAGGCCATGCGCGGCCCACACGCGTTTGACCGCCATCGCTTCAGCCGGAAAACCCGATGGTGTAGCCCCAGGAGTCCAGCCGCGCCGGGATCGCATTGAAGGCCAGCGTGATGCGCTGCTCGCCCTGGTTGGGCGGCACGGCGTGCATCAGGTAGCTGGGGAACAGCACCAGGTCGCCAAGCTCTGGCGGCGGGCTGATCCACTTGTCGGCGTTGTACGGGCCGGTGACGACGCCGGCATGGTCGTTCTTGAACGAAAAGTCGGTACCGCCAGGCGCCTTGATGAACACGGTGCGTGCGCTGGGGTGGGTGGGCGTGAGGTAGACCACGCCGGAGATGAAGCTGTTGGCATGGTTGTGCATGGCCTGCTGGCCGCCCTGCTCCAGCACGTTGACCCACATCTCCTTCAGCGCCCAGGGCATGCGCTGGCCAAACAGCAGCGCGCCGAACTCGGAGAGCTGCGGCGTGAGCAGGCCCGCCACGTCCACCAGCAGCGGGCTGTCGCTGGGGCGCAACATGCTGGTGTGCGACAGCAGCGCCGAGCCGTTGTTCTGCTGCTGCGCCTGCGCCGCGAAATGCGCCACCAGCGCGGCCACCAGGGCCGGCGGCAGCGCGCCGGGCACGCGCATGAAGGGCGTGGCGAACAAGCCGTGAATTTCAGCCATGGCTTGTAGACCTCAACCGAAGATGGCGGCCACGCGCAGCCAGGACCAGTAGGCCGCGATCGAGCCGATCATGTACAGCACGACGCTGCGGGCCTTGGCCAGCTGCGGCCAGCGGCCGCACAACTTCCACAGCAGCATCGCCGCGCCCACCGTCATCAGCTGGCCGATTTCCACGCCGACGTTGAAGGTCAGCAGCGCCACCGGCAGGTGGTTCTCGGGCAGGCCGATCTCCTTGAGCGCGCCGGCGAAGCCCAGGCCATGCACCAGGCCGAACAGGAAGGCCACCAGTGCCGGCCAGCGGCGCGCCAGCGTTTCGCGCTGGTGCAGCGCCTCGCCGGCCACCAGCACGATGGACAGCGCGATGGTCGCCTCCACGGGCGGCGGGCGCAGCGTCAGGATGCCCAGCGCGCTGAGTGCCAGCGTCAGGCTGTGCGCCGCGGTGAAGGCGGTGATGGTCCAGACCAGGCGGCGCTGGAAGCCCACCAGCAACAGCAGGCTGATGACAAACAGCAGGTGGTCCACGCCGCTGAGGATGTGCTCGACCCCCAGCACCGTGTAGGCGCTGGCGACCTCGCGCCAGCCACGGCCGTCGTCTGCCGCGCCGTAGAGGTGCACCGAGGGCTGGCCGGCAGTCAGCGTGTAGACCCTAGACTGGCCGTCCAGCCAATAGACCTTGACCAGCGCGGCCGAGTAGCGCTCGCCCACGCCGGTGATGGACAGCGTGCCGGTCAGGCCGGCCTCGCCACAGTGCAGCACGTTCTCCTCGGCCTGGCAGCCTTCGGGCCAGACAGGGGTCAGGTCTTCGTTGGCGGCGCGCTTTTCGGCGGCGGCCCACATCCAGTAGAACTCGCCGTGCGAAACCTCGCGCAGCTGCATCTCGGCCATGCTGAGCTCGTGTGCCTGAGAGCCTGCGCCCAGCAGCAACAGCAGCGCGGCGAGCAGGCCGCGCAACATCGCATTGAGAGACCTCATTTCGCGCCGGCCTCGTAGCGGATGTTGTACTTTTTCGCCAGCAGCTGCACCGCGGCGCTGCGCTGCTCGGACAGCGTGGCATCGGTCCAGTCCTGCTGCACCACCGGGCGCAACACCTCGAACTGCGCTGGCTTGGCCGGGCTCACGGCCTCCAGCCGCACGGCGCGCCAGCCCTCGCGGGTCTTCTCGGCGCGCCATTCACCGATTGGTGCGGTTTCCAGCGCCTTGGCAAAGTCTTCGCCGTAGCTCAGCACCAGGTTCTGGTGCGGCCTGCCCTTGAAGACCCGCAGGCCGGCCTTGGCGTCGCCCGGCGTGCCGGCGTTGAGCTCGGTGACGAAGGCGCGCACGGCGGCCTCGGAGCTGTCGCCGTCCAGCGCGGCTTCCTGGAAGTCGAAGCGGGCGGGCTCGTCGTATTTCGCGCGGTGCGATTCGAACCACTTCTGCAGCGTCGCGTCATCTGCGGGTGGCAGCTTGGTGTTGGCGTCCACCACGCTCAGCGCCTTGAAGATCACGCGATCACGGATCGCGCTGTCACCGCGGTCGACCTGCAGCGCCAGGCCTTCGCGGTACAGCACCTCGTTGTCCAGCCAGACCTTGCGCAACGCGGCCAGTTCCTCGGCGTTCGGATCGCGGTTGCGCGAGGCCTTGAAGATCTCGATGGCTTCCTTGTCCACCGCGGCACCGACGACGATGGTGTGCGGGTCGTCGCTGCGGCTGATCAGCAAATGGTCGGCACCGAACAGCAGCGCACCCAGCACGAGGAAGTGCAGCAGCGGCTCGCGGGTCCAGTTCAGCAGCCCGGCACGGGGTGCGGACTGGGCAGCGGCGGGCTTGGCGACAGGATCAACAGGCATCGTCAGCGGAGTGGACATGATTTCTCGACAGAACAACCATAACAACGGAAAAAGGCGCCGCGCGAAATCGCGCGGCGCCGTGCGGCGGTCAAACAACTGCCGCAGGGACGGATGGGTCCAGCCGGCTTACTTGACGCCGGCGACCTTCACCGAACCCTTCACTTCCACGTAGACCGGGTTGCTGTAGAACCACAGGTCAGACCAGGCGGCCACGTCGTACGACACCATCTTCTGGCCGTTGACCACCGCCAGGTGGTTCGGGCAGCCGTTGATCGTGCCGTTGGCGGCCGTCCAGCTCACGCCGTTTTCAGGCACGTTGGTGCCGGCGACCGTGCAGGGGATGCGCAGCTTGCTGGTGTCGTTGGCATTGGTGAACAGGTCCGACAGCGGGTTGCCGCTGGCATCGGTCTCGTAAGGCGTGGCGGCCGGCAGGTTGCTGCCGCGCAGACGCACGTACTGCGAAGCCACCACCGCCGGCAGGCGGTAGGACATGCGCAGGTAGGTCGTGCCGTCGGTCGTCGAGACGATCGAATTCCAGCCCTTGGGCGCGCTGAAGGTCTTGACGATTGCGGCCGAGGTGTTCTTGGCAGCAGCCGGCACGACGGCCAGGTCAGCGGTGACGCCATCGGCGCTCAGCCACGCGGTGTTGCGCGGCCATTCGCCCGAGTAGTCGGCAGCACCCGGCGTCTTGAAGCCCGAGACCATGCCGCGGATCAGGTCCACGTGGTCCAGCACCGGCTTGTTGATCGGCTGGTTCATGCCCACTTGGGCGAGCGACGGGTTGGCGAAGCTGTAAGGCGCGTAGTTGGTGCCAGCCGGGTCGCGCACCGAGATGCCGACCACCACGTCGTCACCCGCGTCCACCACCAGCTTCTCGCCCATCGAGACGCAGTTCGCGTGGTTCACGACGCTGCCCTTTTCGGCACCGGCGTAGGCGTAGTTGCGGACTTGCGAGTCGGACAGGTAGGCCGAGGCGTTGGACTTGCAGACCACCAGGCCCAGGCGGTCGATCAGCTGGCCGTCCACTGCGAAGCTGTTGCCGGTGCGCAGGCCGTCGACGATGGTTTGCGGGCGCAGCTTGTCCTGGCCGTTGCGCACCATCACGAAGTCGCGCTGGTATTCGCCGGGGTAGAAGTCTTGCGACGAGCGGCGGTCATCCGGGCCGAAGATGCCGCGGTTGTGCCAGTCGGAGCTGGAGAAGAACCAGTAGTTGCGGCCTTCGCCCAGCAGTGCGTCCCACACGCCGCCGATCACGCCACCGTACACGCCGGTGCCGCCGTAGGTCGTGCCGCCCACCGAGTCGACCTTGCCGGTCGGGAAGGTGTTGCGCAGGACCTGGTATTCACCGCGGTTGTTGGCAGCGCCATGGCCCGGGTGGGTCTCGAAGCCGAAGGCGATGTTCGGGGCTGCGTTGTTGAAGTCACGCAAGTGCTCGATGTTGAAGCCGTTGTTGCCGTCCGGGTTGAACGGGCCGGCGCGCTCCAGGTGGGCCGGCACGTAGTAGCTGGCGTTGCCGTGGTTCTGGGCCATCCACTTCAGGGCTTCGACCGTCTTGGCGTGGCCGGTGTTGCCGGAGCCGGTGCCGCTGGCGGGGATCAGCTTGTGCGCGGTGGCGTTCCAGCTCGGGTCGGCGGCGTTCAGGCTGCCGGTGACCGAGCAATCCCAGTTGTTGCCGGTGGCGGTGCCGGTGGTGTTGCCGCGGCTGGTGTCGGTGTCGCCACGGTCGAAGCAGTAGGACCACTGGGCCAGCGCATTGGCATTGCCCACGGCCTTGTAGCCCGGGCCGGTCGGCAGCGTGACCTTGTCCAGCTTCTTGGGCATCTGGCCGGTGACGACGGACATCGAGCTGTGCTCGTGGCCGGCGACGACCGATTCCATGCCGATGAACAGCGGCACATTCTTCTGGGCCGAGAGGTATTCCAGCAGCGGGTACTGGTATTCCTGCACCGACTGCCAGCGCCACATGTTGCCGTTGCCGCCCACGCCGCCGCCGTCGCCCTTGATGGCGGCCGCGCCGATGGAATTGGTCCACGTCGTCGTCGGGCCCTGGCCTTCGACAAACGGGTAGGCCGGGGTGCTCAGCGTGGCGTCTTCCACCAGCGTGCAGTTGCGGTTGCCGTTGCCGCCGTGGCCGGCTTGCACGAACCAGTCGAGGCCGAAGGTGCCGTCGGTCTTGTCGGTCACCTTGCTGACCAGCTTCTGCATCGAGATCGTGCCGTCCGAGCAGGTGGTGTGGTTGTGGAAGTCGCCGGTGACGTACTTGCCGGAAGGGGTGGATTCGGCCTGGGCGGCCGAGGGAGCGGTGATGGCAGCGGTGCTGCCGATCGCGGCGATGGCAGCCAGCGCAAGCGGGCTCAGGCCAGTTCGGAACTTCATGAAGCTACTCCTGATCGTTGTGTTTGGGACGCGTTGCATCCCGTGGGTGGGCCTGGTTCGGCCAGTGAAGGTCGCCAGGCACCCGAAAAAGGCACTGCGGCGAAGTGCGCATGGTCGTCACATGAGGTGACATCCTCGTGACTGCCGGACGAAGTCCAGCAACTGGCTTCAAGTTCGATGGCTCGGCAAACGCAGGCCGGCGCCGGGCCGCCCCAAGCGGCCTGCACAACCTGCCCGGCGGGTGGTTCCGCGTACCCGCGGAGCCGGGTGCCCCGATTCACTTGATGGACTGGTTGCGGGTGTAGGACACGTCGATGTCGGCGTCGACCACGCCGGCCTTCTCGAAGTGCAGCGTCAGCGGGTATTCGCGGCCCAGGCCCAGCGGCTGCTTCAGGCCCAGCAGGCGGATGTAGGTGGTGTCCTCGTGCAGCACCAGCACCTGGCCACGCCGGATCGGCAGGTCGATGGCACCCGGCCGCGCGCCCATGCCGCCGATCTCTGCCGAGCTGGCCAGTGGCGAGGTGACGCCGATCAGCCGGTCGTCTTGCACCACCTCGTCCAGCGTCATGCCGACGATGACGCTGCTGTCACCTGCCAGCGTCTCACGCGCGTAGGGTTTGTAGACCCGCAGGCTGCTGCAGAAGAACTCGCAGGCCCGCGCGGCAGGCAAGACCGAAACCAGGCCCAGCGCGCCAGCGGCACGCAGCAGCTGCCTGCGCGAGGCACGCAGGCTCAAAAAAGTAGCATCCATGGCGCGAACCGTAGCGATGACGCATGACAAGCCGACGACATCCGCCCGGCAACGGCGCCAAAGCCCGCTCATCCCCCTAGTTACAAAACCCCACAGTGCTGAACGCCTCGTTAACGTCGGCGATTCACCAGCGCAGGCAGTCCTACCCGGGCAGCACTCGGCGCCTCAACGTTTGTTTTTGTGGAGTTTGGGTCATGAGCTTTTTTCCCAGGACTGTCCGGCTGACGCAGCTGATGCTGCTTTCGGGCGTGATGTCGGCGTCATTCGCGGCCACCAGCCCGAGCGCATCCCGCAGCTACATCGTGCTGTTGAAGGAGGCCCCGGCGGCCAGCTACCGCGGTGGCGTGGCAGGCCTTGCCGCCACCCAGGTGCCCGAGGGCCAGAAGCTGAACGCCCGCGCCGCGGCCGTGCAGGCCTACCGCGCCCACCTGGCCGGTGAACAGCAGAAGCTGATCAGCTCGCTGGGTCCGGTCAAGCTGCTGCACCGCTACAACGTGGCCTTCAACGGCTTCTCGGCCGTGCTGACCGAAGCGCAAGCCAAGAAGCTGCGCGCCAACAGCGCCGTCTCCAGCGTGCTGGCCGACGAGCGGCGTGAAGCCACCACCATCACCACCCCGCTGTTCCTCGGCCTGGACGGCCCTGGCGGCGTCTGGACCAAGAAGGTCCAGGGCGTGCTGGAGAAGGGCGAAAACGTCATCGTCGCGGTGGTGGACTCCGGCATCCAGCCCGAGAACCCGGCCTTCTACGACCATGTGGACGCCAACGGCACCCCCGTGAAGACCGGCGGCACGCTGGCCTACCAGCCGCTGCCGGTCGGCCAGTACAGCGGCACCTGCACCACCGGCGCCGGTTTCACGGCCGACTCGTGCAACAACAAGCTGATCGGCGCGCAGGTCTTCAGCGCCGGCTACCAGCAGGCAGTCGCCCAGGGTGCCGTCACGCCGTTCCTGAACTTCTACGACGTGCCGCGCGACGAAGTCGGCCACGGCTCGCACACGCTGTCCACCGCCGGCGGCAATGCCAACGCACCGGCCTACACCTCGGCCGGCATCTATGTCGGCACCACCAGCGGCATGGCGCCGCGCGCCCGCGTGGCCACCTACAAGGCCTTGTTCGGCACCATCGCGGCGGACGGCTCGCTGGGCGGCAACGGCTTCAACAGCGACCTGGTCGCGGCGATCGACCAGGCCGTGGCCGATGGCGTGGACGTCATCAACTACTCGATCAGCGGCTCGCAGACCAACCTGCTGGACCCGGTCGAAGTGGCCTTCCTGAATGCCACGGCGGCCGGCGTGTTCGTCGCCGCGTCGGCCGGCAACAGCGGCCCGGGCAACCAGGTCGCCCACAACAGCCCGTGGCTGACCACGGTGGCCGCGTCCACCCACGACCGCCAGTTCATTGCCGACCTGTCGCTGGGCAACGGCACCGGACCGTACACCGGCGCCTCGTTCGACCCGGCCGCGCTGCCCTCGGCCAGCATGGTGCTGTCGAGCGACATCCCGGCCGCAGGCGTGCCGGTGGCGAACGCCAACCTGTGCTTCCTGAACTCGCTGGACAGCACCAAGGCCGTCGGCAAGATCGTCGTCTGCGACCGCGGCACCAATGCCCGCGTCGAGAAAAGCCAGGAAGTGGCGCGTGTCGGTGGTGTCGGCATGGTGCTGATCAACCCGAGCGCCAACACCGTCGTGGCCGACTTCCACAGCGTGCCCACGGTGCACCTGGACGCGCCCTCGCGCACCGCCGTGCGCAACTACGTGACGAGCAGCGGCGCCAGCGCCACCGGCGCCATCAGCGCGCGCTACCAGGCACCCAACGTGGTCGCCCCGATCATGGCCTCGTTCTCGTCGCGCGGCCCGAACCTGGCCGAGCTGTCGGTGATGAAGCCCGAGATCACCGCGCCTGGCGTGGACGTGATCGCCTCGGTCACCTACGCGCAGCAAAGCCAGGCCGACCATGACGCGATCCTGGCCGGCACGCTGGTGCCGTCGCCGGTGGTCGAGTCGTACCAGGGCACCTCGATGTCCACGCCGCACATCGCCGGCATTGCCGCACTGATCAAGCAGGCCCACCCGAACTGGCCGCCGGCCCAGATCAAGTCGGCCATGGTCACCAGCACCACCGGCGTCAAGCTCGCCAGCGGCGCGCCGGACACCAACCCCAATGGCTACGGCGCTGGCCACGTGAACCCGCGCGGCGCCGCGGATCCCGGCCTGGTCTACCCGATCAACCCGGCCGACTACCTCAGCTTCCTCTGCGGCGCCAACTGGCTCGCCGCGGATGACGCCAACTGCCTCGCCTTTGGCAGCGCCGCGCCGAGCAACCTGAACCTGCCGACCGTCGCGGCCGATGTGCCGGGCACCCTGACGATCAAGCGGCACGTGCGCAATGTCGGCACCGGCCCGGCGATCTACTCGGCCAGTGCGACGGTGCCCGGCTTCGTTGCCACCGTCACGCCGCCCACGCTGAGCCTGGCCAAGAACGAGGTGGCCGCCTTCACGCTGACGCTGAAGACCAATGGCGCGGCGCTGAACACCGGCGTCTTCGGCAACCTGAGCTGGACCGATGGTTCGCACGTCGTCACCAGCCCGGTGCTGGCGCGGGCGCGGGCGCTGTCGGCCCCGGCGGTGCTGTCCAGCACGGCCGCCACCGGTTCCGCCAAGTTCAAGGTCGCCTATGGCTTCGACGGCGCCACCAGCGCGCTGGTCACCGGCCTGAAGCCGGCCACCCGCACCGCCGGCACCGTGGCGCTGAACGCCCAGGTCTGCTTCAACATCAGCGTGCCGGCCGACGCGCTGGTGGTGCGTGCCGCGCTGTACAACGCCGACACCTCCGGCAACGGCGGCGACGACCTGGACATGACGCTGCTCAACCCGTCCGGCACCACCGTCGCCTCCAGCGGCGGCGCCACGGCCGACGAACTGGTCAGCGTCACCGCCCCGGTCGCTGGCACCTACAAGGCCTGCGTGCAGGGCTACAACCCGGTCGGTGGCAGCAGCAACTTCACGCTGTCCTCTTGGGTGCTGTCGGCTGCCGATGCCGGTGGCAGCCTGGCCGTGACCGGCCTGCCGACCACCGTCGCAGTGGCCGACCAGGCCTCGGTCAAGGCCAGCTGGTCCGGCCTGGCCAACCTGCGCTACCTCGGTGGCATCCGCTACGCCAAGGGCGATGGCTCGACGGTCGGCACCACGCTGCTGACCGTCGAACCCAATGCGCCCAGCCTGACGCTGGGCGCCAGCGACATGAGCGCCCGCAAGGCGCGCATCGCCGCCTCGCGCTGAACCTCGCAGGCGCTCCGGCGCTCGCCTGCCAAGGCAGGCCCGAAAGGGCCTGCCTTTTTTCATGGGCGGGGCCGTCATGGGCCTTTTGCCGGCCAGGGCACACAATGCGGCAGTCCCGAAAGGGTCTGCCCTCTGCCTGCCTGAACTGTGATCCCTGCCCGATGAAAGCCCCGAAGCGCCTGCAATCCCTGATCGACGAGGGGCTGGTCGACAGCGTCCTGCGCCAGCTGATGAGCGGCAAGGAAGCCGCCGTCTATGTCGTGCGCTGCGGTGACGACACCCGCTGCGCCAAGGTCTACAAGGCCGCCACCGAACGCAGTTTCCGCCAGGCGGTGGACTACACCGAGAACCGCAAGGTCAAGAACACCCGCCAGGCCCGCGCCATGGCCAAGGGCACGCGCTTTGGCCGCGAGGCCGCCGAGGCCGCCTGGCAAAGCGCCGAGGTAGACGCGCTGTACCGCCTGGCCGCCGCTGGCGTGCGTGTGCCGCGGCCCTACAACTTCCTCGACGGCGTGCTGCTGATGGAGCTGGTGGCCGACGCCAACGGCGACGCCGCGCCGCGCCTGAACGACGTGCAGTTCACACCCGAGGACGCGCTGCGCCACCACGCCACGCTGCTGCGCGAAGTCGTGCGCATGCTGTGCGCCGGTGTCGTGCACGGCGACCTGTCCGAGTTCAACATCCTGCTGGCCGAAGACGGGCCGGTCATCATCGACCTGCCCCAGGCGGTGGACGCCGCCGGCAACAACCACGCCCAGCGCATGCTGCTGCGCGACGTGGAGAACCTGCGCAACTTCTTCGGCCAGTTCGCCCCCGCGCTGCTGGCCACCCAGCACGGCGCCGAGATGTGGGACCTCTACACCCGCGGCCTGCTGCACCCGGACACGCCCCTCAGCGGCGAGTTCAAGTCCAGGCAGGGCCCGGTGGACCTGGGCAGCGTGCTGCGCGAGATCGACGACGCCCGCGACGAAGAACACGCCCGGCAACTGCGCCAGCAAGAGGCTGGCTGATCGCGGTGCCGCCCGGCCGCCGCTCAGGCTGGCAAGGGCGTGTCGGCAGCGGCCGCCAGCAAGGTGATGAAACGCTGCAATGCCTGGGTGGGCTGCTTGTCGCGGTGCGTCACCCAATGGCACTGGCGGCGCAGCGGCGGCAGCGGCGTGCGCAGCTCGACCAGGCGGCCGGCAGCCAGTGCGTCCGCCACCAGCCAGCGCGAAAGGCAGGCCACGCCCAGGCCAACGATTGCGGCCTGGCGGATCGCCTCCGAGCTGCCCAGCGCGATGCTGCGGCGATAGCTGCGCAGGTGCGGCAGCAGCGCCTGGTCCATCGCCTCGCGGGTGCCCGAACCAGGTTCGCGCAGCAGCCACACACAGTCGCGCAAGGCCTTCAGCGCCAGCCTGGCCTCGGTGCCGGCCGCCGCCACCAGCACCAGTTCGTCGGTCAGCCAGGGCTGCACCTGCAGCGCCGGTTCGTGGCATGGCCCTTCGATCAGCCCGATGTCCAGCTCAAAGGCCGCCACCGCCGCGCAGACCTGCGCAGTGTTGCCCACCCTCACCTCCGCCTGCCAATGCGCCGCCTGCCGCGGCACCTCGCGGTAGAAGCGCTTCAGCAGCCCCGGCAGCAACTGGCTGCCCAGCGTGGTGCTGGCACCGATGCGCAGCGCCTGCAGCTGCGCGTCCGGGTTGCGCGCCATCTGCTCCACGCCGGCCGCGCCATCCAGCAGGCCCAGTGCGCGTGGCAACAGCGCCCGCCCGTTGTCGTTGAGCAGCAGCCGCTTGCCGGCGCGGTCAAACAGCTTCAGCCCCAGCAGCCGCTCCAGCTCATTGACCGCCGCGCTGGCGGCCGATTGCGACAAGGCAATCGCCTCGCCAGCCGCGCTGGTGCTGCCTTCGTGCGCGACGGCCACGAAGATCTGCAGCTGGCGCAGCGTGAGGCGCAGGATGTTCATGGTCGATCTCTTTACCTGTTAGTTCGCTTGATCTTAGCCATACAAGCCGTTGGACGGGTCACTTCCAGGTGCGGACACTGGCGCCCATGCTGTCCCGTGCCTTCTCCGCCCCCGTCTTCACCTGGCCCCGCCTGCTGCCCGGATTGCTTGCCAGCGCCGCGCTGGCCATGCTCGCTTCCGAACTTGGCCGCTGGACGCCCTTGCAGGCACTAGGCCTGGGTCCGTTGACCTTGGCGCTGCTGCTGGGCCTGGTGGCGGGCAGCGTGCTGGGCGGTGCGCGCTGGCAGCCGGGCGCGTCTGCCGGCGTGCTGTTCTCGCGGCTGCGGTTGCTGCGCGCGGGCGTGGTGCTGTACGGGCTGCGGCTCACGCTGCAGGACGTGGCGCAGGTCGGCTGGGCCGGTGTGTTGGTGGACGCGCTGGTGCTGGCCAGCACCTTTGCGCTGGCGGCCTGGGCCGGGCCAAGGCTGGGCGTGGCACGCAACACCGCGTGGCTGATCGGCGCGGGCAGCGCGATCTGCGGCGCGTCTGCGGTGTTGGCGACCGAGCCGCTGCTGAAGGCCCGCGCCGAGCAGACGGCAGTTGCGGTGGCCAGCGTGGTGCTGTTCGGCACGGTGGCCACGCTGCTCTACCCGCTGCTGTTTTCGTGGAGCGGGCAGGCGCCGGGCTTCGGGCTGTTTGCGGGCGCCACGCTGCACGAGGTGGCGCAGGCGCTCGCCGTTGGCCGCGTGCTGCCTGCGGAGATCGGCGACGCGGCGGTCGTCGCCAAGATGCTGCGCGTGATGATGCTGGCACCATTCCTGTTGCTGCTGTCGGCACTGCTGGCACGGCGCGGCGGCAATTCAGGCACCTCTTCTAAACTGGCATTGCCCTGGTTCGCATTTGGCTTCATCGGCATGGTGCTGCTGCGCTCGACAGGCTGGTTGCCCGCCGCCTGGCTGCACGCCGCACAAGGCCTGGACCTGGCACTGATCGCCACCGCGATGGCTGCACTGGGCCTGGCCACGCCGCTGGCCCTGCTGCGCCGCGCCGGTCCGCGGCCCCTGCTGCTGGCGGCGCTGCTGTTCGGCTGGCTGCTGCTGGGCGGCGGGCTGATCACAGCGGGGGCCAGCGCCCTGTTGCGCTGACGGGTTTTTCCCGCGCGCGGCAATGCGGCTACACTCCGCCTCGCTCCGGGGTGCGCACAGCGCTGAGAGGACCGAAAGGTCCAACCCGTGAACTTGATCCGGTTCGTACCGGCGGAAGAAGAGCGCATGCCCGATTGGCCGGGCGTGCAACCTGGGCCTGGGGCAGACGTGTCCTCGGCCCGGTTGCATCCACCCCGGCCAGCAGGCGGTCTCCGGAGCACTGACCTTTGTGCTTGCCATCCAGGAGACCGCCATGAACGCACCCGAATCCTCTGCCGCCCAGCGCTTCGCTACCGAACTGGCCGAGGCCTGCGCAGCCTTTCCAGGTTCGCGCAAAGTCCACACGCAGCAGGCCGTCACGACGCCGCAAGGCCCGCTGAAAATCCACGTGCCGATGCGCGAGATCGCGCTGAGCAATGGCGAGCGCGTCAGCGTCTACGACTGCACCGGCCCGTACACGGACCCTGCCGTGGCGGTGGACGTGCGCCGCGGCCTGCCCGGCCCTCGCACCGAATGGGTGGCCGCACGCAGCGACACCGAGGCCTACACCGGCCGCTCGCATGACGTGCAGGACGACGGCGGCGTGCGCACGCCGCAAGGCGCCGCACGGCTTGAAGCGCTGCGCGCCCAGGCCGCCGGGCTGCAGCGCACACCTCGCCGCGCCAAGGCCGGCGCCAACGTGACCCAACTGCACTACGCGCGGCGCGGCATCGTCACGCCGGAAATGGCATTCGTGGCCGAGCGCGAAATGGGCCAGCGCGAATGGATGGCCGCGCACCTGGGCAATGCCGAGCGCGAGGCCCGGCTGCGCGGCGACGGCCGCGGCGCGCGCATCCCGGCCGTCATCACGCCCGAATGGGTGCGGGGCGAAGTTGCCGCCGGCCGCGCCGTGATCCCCGCCAACATCAACCACCCCGAACTGGAACCGATGGCCATCGGCCGCAACTTCCTGGTCAAGGTCAACGCCAACATCGGCAACTCCGCCCTGAGCTCCGGCGTGGAGGAAGAGGTGGGCAAGCTGGTGTGGTCGCTGCGCTGGGGCGCGGACACGGTGATGGACCTGTCCACCGGGAACCACATCCACACCACGCGCGACTGGATCGTGCGCAACAGCCCCGTGCCCATCGGCACCGTGCCCATCTACCAGGCGCTGGAGAAAGTGGGCGGCGTGGCCGAGGATCTCAGCTGGGCGATCTTCCGCGACACGCTGATCGAGCAGGCCGAGCAGGGCGTGGACTACTTCACCATCCACGCCGGCCTGCGCCTGCCCTTCATCCACCTCACGGCCGACCGCCGCACCGGCATCGTCTCGCGCGGCGGCTCCATCCTGGCCAAGTGGTGCATCACGCATCACAAGGAGAACTTCCTCTACACGCACTTCGAAGAGATCTGCGAGATCATGAAGGCCTACGACGTGAGCTTTTCGCTGGGCGACGGGCTACGGCCCGGCAGCCTGGCAGACGCCAACGACGAGGCCCAGTTCGCCGAGCTGCGCACGCTGGGCGAGCTGACCCAAGTCGCATGGAGGCACGACGTGCAGACCATGATCGAAGGCCCAGGCCACGTGCCCATGCACCTGATCCAGGCCAACATGGACGAGCAGCTGAAACACTGCCATGAGGCACCTTTTTACACGCTGGGCCCGCTGACCATCGACATCGCCGCCGGCTACGACCACATTGCCAGTGCCATCGGCGCCGCGATGATCGGCTGGATGGGCACGGCCATGCTTTGCTACGTCACGCCCAAGGAACACCTGGGCCTGCCGGACCGCGACGACGTGAAACAAGGCCTGATCGCCTACAAGATCGCTGCGCACGCCGCCGACGTCGCCAAGGGCCACCCAGGGGCCCGCGCACGCGACGACGCGATGAGCGCCGCGCGCTTCGAGTTCCGCTGGGAAGACCAGTTCAACCTCGGCCTGGACCCGGACACCGCGCGCAGCTACCACGACGAAACCCTGCCCAAGGACGCCGCCAAGCACGCCCACTTCTGCTCCATGTGCGGCCCCAAGTTCTGCTCGATGAAGATCACGCAGGACGTGCGCGACTTCAGCGAGGCGCAGAAGAAGGAGGCCGAAGCCGGCATGGCCGCGAAGTCGGCCGAGTTCAAGGCGGCGGGCGGCGAGTTCTACATTCCCATCCAGCCGGCCTGAGCGATGGCCAGCATCGCCACCGAGGGCCGAACCGGCCTGCATGTCGCCATTGCAGGCGCCGGCCTGCTGGGGCGGCTGCTGGCCTGGCGGCTCTCGCGAGCAGGCCACCAGGTCACCGTGGTCGACCCGGCGCCCGGCCCGCAGCCACCGCCAGTCGGCAGCATCGCGCCGGTGCAGCACGCCGCAGCCTTCACCGCGGCCGGCATGCTCAGCCCGCTGGCCGAGCTGGACAGCACCGGCCCGGCGCTGGCCGCGCTCGGCTGGCGCTCGCTGCCGCTGTGGCGCGCCACCTGCGAAGCGCTGGGCCGGTCCGAGCTGTTCCGCCAGCACGGCAGCCTGCTGCTGGCGCACCCGGGTGACCGCGGCAGCGCGCAGCGCCTGCTGGCGCGGCTGCACGAAGCGCCGGCCGGCACGCCTCAGCCTGGCGCGCTGGACGCGACGCAGCTCGCTGCGCTGGAGCCAGCGCTGGCGCCAGGCCTCGTTGGCTGGCACTTGCCCGGCGAAGGCCAGGTGATGCCACGCGAGTTGATGGCTGCGCTGCATGACGGCGCGGCCAACGTGAGCTGGCGTTGGCGCGAACGCGTCACCTCGGTGACGGCTCGCACGCTGAGCCTGAGCGACGGCGAAACGCTGCGCTGCGACTGGGCCATCGACACTCGCGGCGTGGCCGGCCAGGTCGGCGCGCTGCAACCTCGCGGCGTGCGTGGCGAGCTCGCCTGGCTGCATGCGCCGGGCCTGCCGCTCACGCACCCGCTGCGGCTGCTGCACCCGCGGCACCGCGTCTACCTGGTGCCGCGGCCGGGCGAGGTGATCGTCGTCGGCGCCAGCGAGATCGAAAGCGAAGACCGCTCGCCGCCCAGCCTGCGCAGCCTGGTCGAGCTGCTGGCCGCGGCGCACAGCGTGCTGCCCGAGCTGGCCGAAGCGCGCCTGCTGCACCTGGAAGCCAACCTGCGCCCGGCCCTGCCGGACCACCACCCGCGTTGCCACGCCGAGCCCGGCCTGCTGCAGATCAACGGCCTGTTCCGCCACGGCTGGCTGCTCGCGCCTGCCCTGGTGGACGACGCGCTGGCCGCCTGCGGCCTTGTGCCCAAGGAGACCCCACATGCTGACACCCATGTCCCTCAACTCGCGCATTGACGCGGCGCATGAGGAAACGCCGGGCCGCCCCCCAGTTTCCTCATCCCCCTCGGGGGGCCTGGCGCGAAGCGACAGGTCTGGGGGCGCACGCCTCGTGATGCTCAACGAACAGCCGCTGCCGTGGCGCGAAAGCCTCAGTGCTGCCGCATTGCTGGCCGAACAGGGCCAGCCGGAGGACCGCGTGGCCACCGCGCTGAACGGCGAATTCCTGCCACGCCACGCCCGCGCCCGCACGCTGCTGCAGCCGGGCGACGAGCTCACCGTGTTCCGCGCCATCGTCGGAGGTTGAAGCGATGATCGAACCCACTGCCTGGACCATCTACGGCACGCCGCTGCAAAGCCGCTTCCTGATCGGCAGCGCCGGCTACCCGTCGCCGCAGGTGCTGCAGGACGCAATCCGCGCCAGCGGCGCACAGGTTGTCACCGTGGGCCTGAAGCGGGCGCTCGCCGGTGTTGCCAATGATCGACCGGACAACGGCTTTGTCGCCCTCGCGCTGGCCAGCGGCGCGCGGCTGCTGCCCAACACTGCCGGCTGCCGCAGCGCCCGCGAAGCCATCACGCTGGCCCACCTGGCGCGCGAGCTGTACGGCACGACGTGGTTGAAGCTGGAAGTCGTAGGCGACGAGCACACGCTGCAGCCCGATCCGTTCGAGCTGCTGGCCGCCGCCACGCAACTCGTGAAGGACGGCTTCGAGGTCTTCCCCTACTGCCTGGATGACCTGGTGAGCTGCCGCCGCCTGCTGGACGCCGGCTGCGAAGTGCTGATGCCCTGGGGCGCACCCATCGGCTCCGGCCAGGGCCTGCTGAACCCGTTTGCGCTGCGCACGCTGCGCGAGCGCCTGCCCGGCGTGCCGCTGATCGTGGACGCCGGCATCGGCGCACCGTCTCACGCCGCACAGGCCATGGAGCTGGGCTTCGACGGCGTGCTGCTGAACTCCGCCGTGGCCCAGGCGCGCGACCCGGTGCGCATGGCGCGCGCCTTCGCCAGCGCCATCGAGGCCGGCCGCCTCGGCTTCGAAGCCGGCGTGATGGCCACGCAGGACTTCGCCGTTCCCAGCACCCCCGTGCCCGGCCACCCCTTCCTGATCGGCTGAAGAGATGCCTGAATCCAACGAACTGCCACGCATCGCCAGCGTGGCGGGCACCGACAGTGGCGGCGGCGCCGGTCTCGCCGCAGACCAGCGCGCCGCCGATGCGTTCGGCGTACACCTGTGCCCGGTCGTCGCCGCCGTCACCGCGCAGAACAGCCGGGCCGTCACGCATGTCGAGCCCATGCCACCCGCGCTGCTGCAAGCCCAGTTGGACGCGCTCGCCGCGGACCTGCCGCCGCGCGTGCTGAAGACCGGCCTGCTGGGCAGCGCCGCGAACGCCCGCATCGTCGCCCGCTGGGTGGACCAGCAACGCCGCCACGGCCCGCTCGCGCTGGTCGTCGACCCGGTGTTGCGCGCCACCACCGGCGCCACGTTTGCGGACGCCGAGTTGCTGGCCATCTACCGCGAAGAACTGCTGCCGCGCGCAACCCTCGTCACGCCCAACCAGCGCGAAGCCAGCGTGCTGCTGGGCACCGAAGGCGGCATACCCAATCAAGCCACAGCGCTGCGCCGCCTCGGCGCCGAAGCCGTGTTGATCACCGGCGGCGACGCAGCCGACCCACAGCTCGCGCTCGACTGGCTGGACGCCCCCCACGCCCAAGGCTGGCTCAGCCTGCCGCGCATCGCCACACGGCACACGCACGGCACCGGCTGCACGCTGGCCAGCGCCGCCGCAGCAGCATTGGCCCACGGCTTCACCAGCGCAGACGCCGCCGTGCTCGCCAAGCAGCTCACCGCCCACGCGCTGCGCCAGGCCACGCCGCAAGGCCAGGGCGCGGGTCCGGTGCGGGCGATGCACGGCTGGAGCGGCCATTCCACCGAACGCCCGTTACCGCGCCTGCACATCGGCAACGAAGCACCAGAAGCCTGGTCCGCACCGGCCCGTTCCAGCACCTTGCGCGAAGGCCTCTACGGCATTGCCGACAGCGCCGAGCGCATCGAACAACTGCTGGGCGCTGGCCTGCGCCAACTTCAACTTCGCATCAAGCGCCCGCCGGGCCTCACCAGCGCAGAGGCCGAACGCTGGCAGTCCAACTACCAAGCCCAATTGCGCCAATCCCTCGCCGCCTGCGACGCTGCCGGCGCCATCCTGTGGATCAACGACCACTGGCAACTCGCCCTCGCCACCGGCGCCCGCGCCCTTCACCTCGGCCAGGAAGACCTGCTCGCGCTGAACGAACCGGAACGCCGGCAACTCCGCCAGGCCCAGGCGAGCGGCATCGCCCTCGGCCTGTCCAGCCACAGCCCCTGGGAACTCGCCCGAGCCGCAGCCTGGACCCCCGACTACATCGCCTGCGGCCCCGTCTGGCCGACGACCACCAAGGACATGCCGTGGCGCCCGCAAGGGCTGGACAACCTGGCATGGTGGGTGGCGAATTCGCCGGCGCCGGTGGTGGCGATTGGCGGGGTACTGACGCCCGAACAGGCTGGCGCCGCCAAGGCGGCGGGCGCGCACAGCGTCTGCGTCGTCAGGGGCTGGGGGCCGGAGCCGAGCGCAACGATGCCGGCATGGCTGGCGGCACTGACCGCACAGGCGTCCGCCCACGCGGAACGCCCGGACTGGCCGCATGCCACGCTGCCACCCGCCGTTGCATGACCGCCATCTCGGCTTGCGACTACGATCACCCCTTCAACACAGAACAATTGGAACGAACATGGCCGACCTGGAACTGCTCCGTAAATTCACCTCCCAAAAAATGCCCGTCCGCCTCATGGCCGCCGAAGAGTTCAAAGGCGCTCAGGCCTTGGCAGCCCTTGGCTACATCAAGCTCGCAATGCCGCCGGTGAATTCCGGCAGAGGCGCATATGGCAAGCAGGATGCTGCGCTGGTGCTGGCGATCACGCCCACGGGGAAGCGGGCGATTGCTGGCTGAGGTGCGCTGATTCTTGAGCTCAGCGCAGGGCGCGGATCGCCAGAAACGTCCATGAGGTCACATGAACAAGACGCCTCGTTTCACCGCGGTGTTCGCGGTACTTTTGGCGCTGAACGCTCCGGTTGGCGCATGGGCCAAAGTCAGCGTCTCGGTCATCCTCTGCTTTGAACCGAACGTTCGCGTCATCTCGCCCGGTGCAGCAGGGCACCTCGACCGCTTCGCAGAACGTTCAAGAGCCACTGGGGAACCTGTGGGCCTGTTCGCCATTACCGTTGGCGATGCAGACCTTGAGGTCCCAGCGGCCAGCGCAGCTCGAATCGATGACCTGGTGGCCGCTCTCGTCGGGCGAGGCATCAGGTTTCCTGCCACCCATGCCGACCGCATCGAAGCCTCTGCAAGCGACATGGGCTGCCCTGCACATCAACTCGCAATTGAGCTTGAGGCGCTGTTTCCTCACGACGGTTATCGATAGATCCAGCTACAGGCTCTGAAATTTCTTGCCGGAAGCGTGCTTCCAAGGCAGGCGATAGCTGCCGCCCTCTGTCAGCCGGGCATGCTCCAATACCTGCGGCCACCAAAGCACCAGGCGGGCCGATTTCAACCAGAACGGTTGTTCTGACCATTGGCGGTCCATCACGTAGACAGTGTGGCCGGCGCGCCGTAAGGCCTCGCGTTCCTGGCCTCGGCTCTTGGCGAACTTGTCGATGCTGACGATGTACCAACCGGGCCCCAGGGCCGGTATCCATTCCAGATCGGGTGAGTTGCGTGGGAACCTGTCGTTGAGGTGGATCACCTCATCAACGCCGCTTTCGGCACTGGAAAGCTCGCGAATGGCGTGCGCGAGATCAGGTGGAAGGTTGGCGTCGAACAGGAATCGCACGCCGAATGATCACGCTGCGAGTTTCTGCTCGAAGGCGACGGCCGCCTTCACCTCTTGCGGTTTGACGCGGTAAAGCCGCGCGACCCGATCAACGTTCTTGCCTTCCGCGCTGAAGGCAGCAGCCAAAGTGTCCGTGGGCACACCGCCCTCGGCGACGATGGGCTCGCCGAACTGGACTTGCGGGTCCAGTACCACCAGGCGTTTCTTCGGCACCGGGAACCAGCGCAGGGCGCTGGCATCGGCCCCGTACTCGATGCCTTCGAGCAGGCTGGGCCGGATCACGGCGTCCATCGCGAACTGCCGCTTGCGCACGTCCAACAGCTTCGGATCTTCACCAGCACGCTCGACCGCTTCCAGGAAGATTTTCTTCCCATCGGTGACGAAACGCCGCGAATGCAAGGGGTAGTCGCCCAGGGTCTCGCGCGCCACGTCGATGGTGGCCCGGATCACTTGCAGACTGACGCCCTGCTCAACGAAGCGAGCCACGGTGCGCAGTTCCAGCAAGTCGTGGAAACCCAGGATCTGTTCGTCGCCAAACTCTTCATCGCCGGCGTATTGCAACGCCCAAAGTGGGCCCGAGACCTTGCGACCGTCGCCGTATTTCCAGGAATAGCCCTTCAACCAGCGGCGCACGGTGCGCAACTCTGCCCCCACGAGCCGTGCAGCCCGTGACAGCGGGTACAGGCCAGTGCCGAGGAGGGTGGGTTGTTTATCCATGGTCAACGGCCAGTTTAAGGCAACGCTGTTCGCAGGAGACCGTTCAGGATCACCAGGTGACGCGCAACTCTGGAACCGCCCCGGCGCGTCCGCTTCAACTGCCACCCTTGCCCGCATCTCCCAGCAGCAAAGCCTGGCTGTAGCGCAAAAAGCCATCCAGATGGTTCTGGATGATGCTCACGGTGATGGGCAGTTGCAGGGCTTGGTAGTCATGCACGGCGATGTTGCGGAAGCCGACCATGCGCTTGAGTTCATCGGCCAGGGGCGCGTCGATCCAGCCGCCTTGCGCCAGCAGCGCGAACACGTCGCGGGCGCTTTGAGGCACCCCAAGGCGCTCGCGGCGGACCATGTGCTGGCCCATGTCCAGTGCGGCTTCGCAGGCGCGCTGGATGTTGAGGATGGCTGCGTCCTGGCGGGTGAAGTTGGTGGCGAAGCTGGGTGGGTCGGCGGCGTATTCCTCGCGAGCGCGGCGCACGCAGCGCTCGATGGCGGCGGCCTTGTTGATCAGCACGTCATCGGCCATACACGGTTCCCTCTGCCTGGATGTCGGCCAGCAGGCCGGCACGCGCCTGGTCCAGCTCGGTCTTCTCGCTCAGGATCGCCGCTTCGTAGAGGGCGGCCTGTGCGTCCAGCGCCCACCAGCGCTGCCCGGTGGTGATGACCTGGTACTGCATGACGGTAGAGGTCGCGCGCAGATCGAGCAGGTCGACCGGGCAGCCGCTCAGGTCTGCCAGGTCGCCGGCCAGTTCCCACAGGACCAGCGGTTCGACCTGGCCTGCCACCAGCACCGCCATGTCGAGATCGCTTTGCGGCCCTGCCGTGCCCTGGGCGCGACTGCCAAAGACGTACACGGCCAGGAGCCCAGGCAAACGGTCTCGCAGGGTTGACAGCAGGGCCTCGCGGGGCAGGGGCAGCGGAATTTGAGAGGCAGCCAACATGGTTCGCGTTGCGTGTGATGCCGGGAAGGGCGTTGTCCACTCGGGTCAGGCAGCATTGTCGACCCATCAGGCGCAAGCAATGGCTTCACCCCGGCCCCAACGCCCCACTCAAGTCCCCCATCGCCGGAAAACCATTCGCCTTCAGCCCCTGGTCGCGCTCGACCACGCCCGGCAACGGGTCCAGGCCCCAGCGCCGGGTGATGAAACGCAGGATGGAAGCGGTGTCGTACTGGGTCTTGTCGACGTAGCCGCGGCGGGCCAACGGCGAAACGATGAGGGCGGGGATGCGGGTGCCGGGGCCCCAGCGGTCGCCCTTGGGCACGCGGGCGTGGTCCCAGAAGCCGCCGTTTTCGTCGTAGGTGACGACGATCAGCATGTGCGGCCACTGCGGGCTTTGCTGCAGCTTGGTGATGACTTCGGCGATGTGGGCGTCGCCGTCGCTGAGGTTGGCGTAGCCGGCGTGCTGGTTGAGGTTGCCTTGCGGCTTGTAGAAGGCCACGTGCGGCAGCTGGCCGGCGGCGGCGTCTGCGAGGAAGCGGCTGTCGAAATCCCGCAGGTGCTCGGCGCGGTAGGCGGCGTGCTGCTGCGGGTCCACGCTGGCGTAGTAGTTGAAGGGCTGGTGGTGCGGCTGGAACTGCGCGCTGCCGCCGTAGATCTGCTCGCGGGCCTCGGGCGTGCCGGCGCTGGTCGCTGCCCAGGCGCCGCCGTACCAGGCCCAGGAGACGCCCTTGGCGTCCAGCCGGTCGCCAATCGTCGCCAGGGTCTGCGCGGGCAGCGTGGTGGGCTTGGCGGGGTCGGCCAGCAGCGGGTCGCCGCCGACCACCGGCGGGTTGCCGCTGGGCTGGTAGGCGGGCTGCATGGTGTTGATGGTGTAGGCCACGCCGTCGCTGCCGCGGGTCAGCGTGGCGTCGCGCAGGTGGCGCGGCGGGCCGGCGAGCACGCTGGCGGGCATCTCGGCACCAGGCTTCAGGCGCACGAAACGGCCTTGCGCGTCGGTCTCGATCTCGCTGATCGAGTCCTTGGCAGGTGACTGATCGACACCCGGGTAGACCGGCACGCAGGCGCAGATCAGGTACTGGTGGTTCAGGTAGGAGCCGCCGAAGGCGCCCATGAAGAAGTTGTCGGCCAGCGTGTACTGCTGCGCCAGCGACCAGAGCTTCATGGCGCTGCCGTCGTAGTAGCCCAGGCTGAGACCACCGGCGTCGGAGTAGGCGGCGAAGCGGTCGTTGCTGCCGTCCAGCCCGATCTGCATCTGGTTGTTGTAGAAGCGGTGCACTAGGTCGCGCGTGACCACGCTTTGCGGCACGACGATGCCGGTGCCGTTGAGGCCTTCTGGCGCGTCGATGCGGAACGGCGCGTTGGGCATGCCGGTGCTTTGCGCCTGTGTGAGCGTGACGGGCTGGCCACCGGCGGTGAGGCCGCGCCAGGTGGGCGGCAGCACCGGCAGCACGCTGCCGTCGAAGTCCTTCTGCGGGACGTAGCTGCCGACGGCGCTGGGGTTCACGCCGGGGATGCCGTTGGCGCCGGGGAACAAGCCATAGAGCGTGTCGAAGCCGCGGTTCTCGGCGTAGATCACGACGACGGTGTCGATGGCATTGACGGCGGCGTCCGTTGGCGAGGGGCGTGGCGAGCCGGCGCAGGCCGAGAGCAGCAGCAAGGGGACGAGCAGTGCAGGTCTGGTGGTCATGGCATGGCGGTCTTGGGCATGGTGGCCCGCAGCCTAGCCCCCAAGGGCGATGGTCGCAAGCAGGCTCGCTAACATCCCTGAGTCATGACACGCCCTTCGCTTGCACTGTTGCTGGCCTTGCTGCTCGGAGCAATCACACTGTCGCTGCGGCTGGCTGCCGCGCCCGCGGCAAGCGCCGCGCCCTACGGCCGCAAGCTGGACGTGCCGGCGCTCACCGAGATCGGCCGCGCGCTGTTCTTCGACCCCAGCCTCTCCGCTTCGGGCCGGGTCGCCTGCGCCAGCTGCCACGACCCGCGCTTCGCATTCGGCCCGCCCAACGACCTGGCGGTGCAACTCGCCGGACGCGACGGCAAGACGCCCGGGCTGCGCGCCGCGCCTTCGCTGCGTTACCTGCAAACCTTGCCGCCGTTCAGCGAGCACTTCTTCGACAACGACGGCGACGACAGCGTGGACGCCGGCCCCACCGGCGGCCACACCTGGGACGGCCGCGCCAGCTCGGGCCGCGAGCAGGCGCGGCTGCCCTTGCTGTCGCCGCTGGAGATGGCCAATGCCTCGGTGGCCGAGGTGGCAGCCAAGCTGCGGCACGGTGCGCAGGCGGCGCGGCTGATGCAGGTGTTTGGTGAGGATGCGATGGCCGACGACGCCCGCGCTTTCGACGCCGCGCTGCTGGCGCTGGAGGTCTTCCAGCAGTCGCCGGCCGAGTTCTATCCGTACAGCAGCCGGTATGACGAAGTGCTGCGCGGCAAGGCCCTGCTGACGGCGCGGGAGGCCCGTGGCCTGGCGCTGTTCAACGACCCGGCCAAGGGCAATTGCGCGGCCTGCCACCTGAGCCAGAAGACCCCCGACGGCGCCTTCCCGTTGTTCACCGACTTCGGCCTGATCGCACTCGGCGTGCCACGCAACCGCACGCTGCCGGCCAACGCCGACCCGCGCTTCTTCGACCTCGGCCTGTGCGGCCCGCTGCGCACCGACTTCCAGGACCGCCCGGCCTACTGCGGCCTGTTCCGCACGCCCTCGCTGCGCAACGTGGCGCTGCGCAGCAGCTTCTTCCACAACGGCCAGTTCCACACACTGGACGAAGTGCTTCGCTTCTACGCCCGGCGGGACACGCACCCGGCCGAGTTTTACCCACCGGGGCAGAAGTTCGACGACCTGCCGCCAGCCTTGGACGGCAACGTCAACACCGAGCCGCCATTCGATCGCCGCCCAGGCGACAAGCCGGCACTGGACGACGCCGAGATCGCCGACATCGTCGCCTTCCTGCAGACGCTGACCGACGCCGACTTGCGGCGCTGAGCCCCCTCTTCTGGGGGATCTCGCCCGCTCGCAACTACGGCGCTTACCTGATGTGAGCGGCGCGGACGAACTCCTATCGTGCAGCTGTGCCTGACGCATCGGCGCCTCGCCGGCACCGTCCGCGCAAGGCACACACATCGGCCTCATCAACAGGGGCCTTGCACAGAAACCCAAGGAGAGAACCATCATGAACATCATTCACCTGCAACGTACCAAGCGCCTGGCCAAGGCTGCCAGCTTCAGCCTCATCGTCTTCGCCGCGAGCGCGCAAGCCAGCACGCACCTCGACCTCACGATCGATGCGCATGCCCACTGCATCGAAGCCGGAGGCGGCACGTACAACGTTTTCCCGCGCATCGCCCTGCCCATTGGTACCTGGAGCATGACGGTGTTGTCGAGCACGGTGGACCTCTGCCCGACCATTGGCTACTGCCCGCAACCCGAGGTCAACCTGAGCTTGTTCGGCAGCGACTTCCAATACGAGAAGGCCATGGTCGCCAAGCCGAATGTCAAGAAGACGATCGAGGTCACCGCCCCCAACGACAGCGTGTGGGGCTACATCACGGACGAATTCTGTTCGGACAACAGCGGCACCACCGTCGTTCGTTTCACGAAGAAGTAAAGGGGACACTGCGCTGTGGGCCTGGCTCGCCGGCCGGCCCCAGCGGCACCCACACGCAGAACGCGCTGCCTCGCCCCACGCGCGAGGCCACGCGCAAGCGAAAGCCGCTTTGCTCGCACAGCGAGCGCACGATGAACAGGCCCAGGCCGTGCCCCTCGGCTGCAGCGGCCGTGCCTTGCTGGAAGGGCTGCTGCAGCAGTTGCAGTTGGTCCGACCGCAAACCGGGCCCGGTGTCCAGCACCTGCAGCTCGACCCCGCCTGCGCGCCGGCGCACGCCCACCAGCACCCGCCCGCGCGGTGTGTAGCGCACGGCATTGCCGACCAGGTTGTGCAGCACTCGGGCCAGCAGCAGCGACGAGGCGCGCACCTCGACCTGGGTGTCAACCACCCTCAGCGCCAGGCCCTTGGCCGCCGCAGCACCGGCGTGCGCCCGCGCCACCTGGGTGATGCAGTCGCCGAGCGAGACGCGGTCGTCGTGGGCGCGGTGTTCATTGCGTGCCTCGGCCAGCATGTCGCGCAGCAAGGTTTGGGCATAGGCAATGGTGCGCTCCAGGTGGTGGGCCACTGGCTCCTGGCCTTGCGGCAGCTGCAGTGCAGCCAGCGCCATCCGCAGCGAGGCCAGCGGTTGCGACAGGTCGTGGCCGGCGCCGGCCAGCAGCAGCGTGTTGCGCTCGGCCCGGGCATGGGCGGCCAGCCGGGCCGACTCGGCCTCGATCAGGCCCTGCGCGTCCTGCAGCTGCTGCTCGCGCGCCGCCGCCTGGCGCTGCTGCATGCGGCGCACGCGCCAGACCATGGCCGCACCAAGACATGCCGTTTCCAGCATGTAGCCGATCTCCGGCAGCACCAGGAAGTCGAAGCTCGGCCACGGGTTGTGGCCGGCGGCAAAGGGCACGAAGAGCACGATCGTGAACAACACATAGCTCGCGGTGCCAGCGGTGTAGAGCCTGGCGTCTGCCGCTGCGCTGCGCAGGCTGCGCCAGCTCACCGCGAACGCCAGCGCGGCATAGGCCAGCGCCAGCACCCCGGCACCGGCCGCCGCGGCCTCCCCCCGCTGCAGCAGCAGGTTCAGGCCCAGCAGCGCCAGCAGCAGCAGGTGCAGGCGGTACACCGGCGGCCAGCGCTCGCGCAGGTCCAGGAACTGGGTGGCGAACCAGGCATGGGTGCACAGCACCAGGGACACCGCCAGCACGGTGATGCCCTGGTTGAACATCGGCGCCTGGGGCCACAGGTAGGCAAAGGCGTCGCCACGGATCTGCACCAGCCCGGCGCCGTGCACCACCACCAGCGCGGCATAGGCCCAGTTGACCGGCGTCCTGGCGAGCACGCGGGTCATCACCGCCAGCAGCAGCGAGGCCAGCATCAGGCCCCACTGCATGCCGCTGAACATGTCGCCCAGCGCATTGCGGGCACGCCAGCCGGCGCCGTCGTCCAGCCGCGGATACAGCCGGCCGTCCAGGTGAATGCGGTAGTCCAGCTCGATGAGGTGGCGGCCTGGCGCGAGAGACAGCGGCACCGCGATGCGCGGGCTGGGCAGCAGACGCTCGGCATACGCCGAGTCCGCCCGCAAGGCCTGCAGCAGCAGCGGCGGACCTGTCATGCTGCCGTCTGATGCCACGGCCTGCCGGCGCACCGCCAGCGACAGTGCGTCCGGCACGCGAAGGTCCAGCACGCGCTGAAGCACACCGGGGCCGGCCCAGGACAGCTCGATGCGCAGGTGTCGCAGGCCGTCCGCCGCGGGCCTCTCGCTCATGCAGGGCTGGATGTCCGGACTGGCCTCGTTCGCAAGCAGCACACAAGGCGCCGCCCACGCGGGCATCGCCGCCGCGCCAATCAGCAGCAGGCTGGCGATAATCCGCCGGATCGCTCCGGTCGTCACGCCGTCAGGACAGTTCATTGCCAACCCAAGCTCCGGTCGCCGTCAAAGTGCTGCTCGCAGACGATCACGCGCTGTTCCGTGAAGGCCTCAAGCTGCTGTTCACCAGGGATGCCGGTTTCCAGGTGGTGGGCGAGGCGCAGGACCTGCTCGGACTGAGGGACCTGCTCCGCCTGACGCAACCGGACCTGCTGCTGATCGACTATCACATGCCAGGCGGCGACAGCTCGGCGGTGGTGAACCACCTCAAGCACACGCAACCCGGGCTGCGCATTGTGTTCCTGACCGGCAGCAGCGCCGGCAGGGTGCTCAAGCAACTGGCCGACGCCCAGGCCGATGGCGTGCTGCTGAAGGACAGCAGCGCGGCAGACCTGCTGGCCAACCTGCGCGCCGTGATGCAAGGGCAGCGGGTGATCCCCGCCGAAGTGGTCGCGCTGATGGCACCGGGCGAAGGCCTGCTGACCCGCCGCGAGATGCAGATCGTCAAGCTGATTGGCGACGGCCTGAGCAATGCCGAGATGGGCGAGCTGCTGTCGCTGTCGCCCAAGACGGTGGACAAGCACCGCGAGAACCTGATGCGCAAGCTGGAGGTCAACAGCGTGGCCCAGCTGGTGCTGAAGGCGCATGCACTGGGCTGGCTGACCAGCTGAGACGCTGCGAATGCGCCGGGCGGGGCTCGGGGCCGGGCGCTCGGCGGCCCATTGCGGTGACCCGGCCGCCCACCCGGAACGATGAGCGGACACGGCAGCACTCGCGCAGTGCCTGCGGGGCGCCATCTATGATGGCCGTGCGGCCGCCACCCAAGTTTTCGGCGAAGCCTCTTTCGGCAGCCTCGTGCTGGCGGTGGCGTCTTCGCGCCGCGGGGCACCCCCGCGGTTGATGGTTTGCCTGGTGCTTTCGGGGCGTGAGCGGCATGGCTGTTTGCCAATCAGCTCACGCATCACCCGCAGGTTGGGTGGTTGGCCGCTTCTTCTGCGAAAGACCTGCCATGAACCCCGTCCTGAAGCTGGCGCCCTTGGGCTTTCCCTGGCCGACCTTCGATCCCTTCCTGTTCTGCGTTTACCACGACGACCCGTACCCCAAGGCCAACGGCCGCTACGGCCCGGCCGCCTCGCTGGCCGGTCACTCGCTGGGGCAGGACTTCCACAATGCCGACGGCTGGCGCATGTACCACGGCCAGGACGTGCCCGGCTTCCCGCCGCATCCGCACCGCGGCTTCGAGACGGTGACCATCGTGCGCCGCGGCTGGATCGACCATGCCGACTCGCTGGGCGCCGCGGCGCGCTACGGCGAAGGCGACGTGCAGTGGCTCACCGCTGGCAAGGGCATCGTGCACGGCGAGATGTTCCCGCTGCTGGACACCGAGGCACCGAACCCGCTCGAGCTGTTCCAGATCTGGCTGAACCTGCCGGCCCGCAGCAAGATGGCCGAGCCGCACTTCACGATGTTCTGGTCCAAAGACATACCCCACCTCGTCGTGCCCACCGGCCCCACCGGGGTACTGGCCGAGGTGACCTGCATCGCCGGCCGCGTGGCGGGCCTGCCTGGCGAGCCACTGGCGCCACCACCGCATTCCTGGGCCTCGGCCGATGACAGCGACGTGGCGATCTGGACCGTGCAGCTGGACCCTGGCGCGGCCTGGACGCTGCCGGCCGCCAACGGGCCGGACACGCGGCGCCAGCTCTACTTCTTCGCAGGTGACAAGGTCACAGTGGCCGGGCAGGCAATGGCAGGTCACGCCGCCATCGAGCTGCACGCCGGCAGCGCCGTCGAGCTGGTCAACCAGGGCAGCACCAAGGCCGAGTTCCTGCTGCTGCAAGGCAAGCCCATCGACGAGCCGGTGGCGCAATACGGCCCCTTCGTGATGAACACCGAGCAGGAAATCCGCCAGGCCTTTGCCGACTACCAGCGCACCCAGTTCGGTGGCTGGCCGTGGCCGGAAGCCGAGCTGGTGCACGGGCCGGATGCTGCGCGCTTTGCGAAGCGCGGCGACGAGGTCGAGCGCCCGTAGGCCAGGCCCGCGTCTCGCGTCGCCGATGACCAGCGTTCGCCGCTTCACCGCGCTGGCCATGGCGCGCGCGATGATGGCCGGTCCGCCGCGGGTGGACGGGCTGGCCGCGCGCCTGCAGGCCTGCCTCGGCCGCAAGGCCGATTGGTACCGGCCGCTGGCCGAGCGCGTGGCACTGCTGCCTGGCGAGCATTGGCGCGCTGCCACACCGCAGGCCCTGAACCGGCTGGCCGACCTGGTGGAGGCGGACGACGGCTTCGAAGCCGCCTGGCTCGCGCACGAGCAGCCGCAGGTGCGCCACTACTTCCTGGAACTGCCCGGCGGCATGCAGCCGCGGCCTTTGGGCCTGGACGAACTCGAACTGCCGGATTGGCCCGACGTGGTGACGCTGAGCCGCTGGCTGGGCATTCCGGCCGCCGGCCTGTGGCGGTTGACGCTGGCGCGCGAACGCCAGCGCAGGCAGCCGCTGGGCCAGCAGCACTACCGCAGCCAGTTGCTGCCCAAGCGCAGCGGTGGCTTCCGGCTGCTGGAAGTGCCCGAGCCCTACCTGATGGCGCTGCAGCGCAAGCTGCTGGACGCCGTGCTGAACCGGGTCCCTCCGCATGAGGCCGCCTGCGGCTACACGCCGGGCCGCTCGGTGCTGGACCATGCACGCGCGCACGCCGGCCAGGCCGTGGTGCTGAAGTTCGACCTGCAGGACTTCTTCGCCTCGGTGCGCCACTCTCGCGTGCATGCGCTGTTCGCCACGCTGGGCTACCCGGCCGCGGTCGCCCGCGCGCTGGCCGCGCTGTGCACCATCGCCACGCCCGAGCCGGTGCTGCGCCGCCTGCACCAGGCCGGCTCGCTGAGCTGGCCGCAACTGCAGTGCCTGCGCGACGCGCACCTGCCGCAAGGCGCGCCCACCTCGGCCGCGCTGGCCAACCTCTGCGCCTTCCGGCTGGACCTGCGGCTGGACGGCCTAGCCTTTGCACTGGGCGCGCGCTACACGCGTTATGCGGACGACCTGGTGATCTCCGGCGGCCCGGCATTGCGCGGGGTGGCCGAGCGGGTCGAACGCTGGGTCGGCCGCATTGCCGCAGAGGAAGGCCTGGCGCTGAACCACCGCAAGACGCGCCGCCAGACCGCCGGGCGCCGGCAGTCGGTCTGCAGCATCGTGGTGAACCAGCGGCCCAACCTGCCGCGCGACGAATTCGACCGGCTCAAGGCCGTGTTGCACCAGTGCGTGACGGCCGGGCCTGCGGCGCAGAACCGCGAAGGCCATGCCGACTGGCGCGGCCACCTGCAAGGCCGCGTGGCCTGGGCGGCACAGCTCAATCCCGCCAAGGCCGCGAAGCTGCAAGGCCTGCTGGCGCAGATCGACTGGGCGCGCTGAGTCAGCGAACCAGCCTCAGAACACCAGCTCTTCCGCCGGCACCGCGCCGTTCTTGCGGTTCGGATATTCCAGCCAGCGCATCGCAATGTTCAGCTCGCGGATCACCATCGCCGCTTCGATCACGCTGCCGTCCTCCAGCGTCATCGAGTCGGTGGTGTGCGCGTCCGACACCAGCGTCAGGTCGTAGCCGCGGTCCAGCGCGGCGTAGGCGGTGGCGCGGATGCACCAGTTGCTGGACGCGCCGGCCAGCACGATGTGCGTGGCGCCCAGCCGCGCGAGTTCCTCGTCCAGCGGCGTGTCCTCGAAGGCGGAGTTCCACTGCTTGTGGATGCGCGTCTCGCCTTCCGCAGGCGCCAGACCCGGCGCCCATTGCCAGTCCGCCGAGTCCCGTGGCATGTCCTGGTTGTGATGCTGCACCCACAGCACCGGCGCACCCGCCGCGCGAGCGCGCTCGACCGCGCGCTGCACCTGCGCTACCACCGGCACCGGCTGCCAGGCGTTCCGCACCACGCCGACCTGAACGTCCACCACCAGCAAGATCGAACGACTGCCTTCGCGTACCGTGGCCATGACTTGTCTCCTGTTAGGGCAACACCTTCACCTTGAGGTTCCTGAAATGCGTTTCGCTGCCGGGGTCGTGACCCTGCAGCGCGAAGGTGCCGCTGGCCAGCAGGCGCTGCGCCAGGCCTTCGGGCCGCGGCGGGTTGGCTTCCTCGGTGTAGTCGACGATGCGCTCGCCGTTGATGCGCGTGACGACATGTTTGCCTTCGACGCGGATGCTCATCGTCAGCCATTGGCCGTCGGGCACCGGTACCTTGGAGTAGTCGACGATGCCCCACAGCCCTCCCGTGCGGCTGGGGTCGCTGTGCGAGTTGTTGACCTGCACTTCGTAGCCCTTGTCCGGCCAGCCTTTTTCCTGCCACTGGGTGTGGAAGTAGACGCCGGAGTTGGCTTTCGGATACGTCTTCAGGTCGACGCGCAGCTCGAAGTTCCTGAAGTCGTGGTTGGCCACCGGGCCGAGGTAGAACAGGTGCGAGCGCGGGCCGTGCACGACGATCTCGCCATCCTTCACGCTGAAGGTGCCGGGCGCGTCGCTGGCACGCCAGTTGTCCAGGCTCTTGCCGTCGAACAGCAGTTGCCAGCCTTCGGCCTGCTCGGTGGGACTGAGGGTGTTCACTTCGGCTCCAAACACGGTAGCCGCCTGTGCGAGCAGCAGGCCGGCGGTCAAGGTCAGTTTGTTCATGCGCATCTTCGGTTCAAACAGGGCGGATGCCGACGATCTTCAGCACCTCGGCCGGCGGGCCGTCGAAAGTTTCGGAAGGCGTGTTGCCGACAAAACCCAGGTCTTTCATGCCTTGCGGGCTGGTGTAGAAACCGCCGGCCGTGAGGTCGCGGAAGCGGGCGAAAAACTGGGCCGGCCTGGCAAAGCGCGGGCTGGTCTTGGCGGCCACGCTGCAGATGTCGTCGCACACGGCGTGCTGCTGCTCAGCGCTTGTTTCGGCAAACGGTTTGCGAAAGCGACGGCCGGCTTCGGCGTCCATCCAGGCCAGGCCTTGCACGATCAGCGCCTTGTCCTTCACATGGTCCGGGTAAGGCGCGCTGACCCATTCGTCGATGAACTGGTGCACCTGCAGCTCGGCCGCACTGGGCGAGTGTTCGTCTGCCGGGATGATGACCGCGCACAGCACCTCGGCGCAGCGCCGCTGGCGCTCGCTGAAAGTGAGCGGCCACAGCTCGCCGGCGCGGTAGGTCTTGACCAGGTTTGGGTCGGTGCCGTAGCCGGTAGCGCGCGCCTTGGGCACGGCGGCGCCCGTGGGTGACCAGGCCGGCAAGGTGGCCGCGGCCAGCATCCACTGCAGCGATTCGCGTCTTTGCATGGTCATCACAGCTCCTTGCGGCGCAGCCGTTCGGCGATGTGGTCCGCCGCACGCCAGGCCAGCGCCATGATGGTCAGCGTGGGGTTCTTGTCGGCGTTGGAGGCGAACGGCGCGCCGTCGGTGATGAACAGGTTTTTCACGTCCCAGGTCTGGCAGAAGGCGTTGGTGACCGAGCGCTGCGGGTCGCTGCCCATGATGGCACCGCCCACCTCGTGGATGATGGAACCACCCGCCGCGATGGCGTTGCGGCCGTCCAGCTCGGCCTTGCCCTGCACCCTGCCGCCCATGGCCTCGATGATCTCGGCGAAGGTCTTCTGCATGTGCGCGGCCTGGCGCGTCTCGTGCTCCGACCATTGCCAGTGGAAGCGCAGCACCGGAATGCCCCACTTGTCCTTCACCGTCGGGTCGATCTCGCAGTAGGACTGCTCGTTGGGGATCATCTCGCCCCGGCCGGAGAAGTAGGCGAACGAGCCGTAGTAGCGCCGCGTGTCGACCTTGAGCTGCCGGCCGTAGGTGCCGCCGTTGAGCCACTCCAGCTCGGCCGCAGTGCCCATGGACGGCATGCGCCGGCCGGTGCCCAGCTCGATGTGATAGCCCCGCGCGAAGTTCATCTGGCCCTTGGCCTGCTGCTGGTACAGCCACCACGGCGCATACAGGTGCGAGCCGCCAGCGCCGTCCTCGTTGTGCGGCGGCAGGTTTTCCAGCAGCGGGATCTGCCCGCCCAGGTCACTGCCCACGGTGTCCATCACGTAGCGGCCCAGCTTGCCGCTGCTGTTGGCCACGCCATGCGGGAACTGTGCGGACTTCGAGTTCAGCAGGATGCGCACCGACTCGCAGGCGCTGGCTGCCAGCACCACCACGCGGCCCGTCACCAGCTCGTGCTGGCCATTGGTCTTGTCGACAAAGCGCACGCCGGTGGCCTTGCCGGCCTTGTCGGTCACCACCTCGTAGGCCATCGCATTGCAGACGATGTCCAGCGCACCGCTGGCCAGCGCCGGCGGCAGGTGCACCGCGGTGGACTGGTAGGTCGCGCGGATGGAACAGCCGCGGCTGCAGGGCGTGGCCCAGAAACAGGCAGCCCGCGCCTGCATGTCTGCGCTGAGGATGCGCTGCGCGCGCTCGTTGCCCGGGTGCAGCTTGGCGGGAATCGTCTTGTGGTCCAGCGGCCGGGTGAGCACTGCGCGGTGGATGGGCACCACCGGTACGCCCAGCGTGGCGCCGCGCTGCTGCACCAGCCGCTCGCCCACGCGCGCGGCCGGCGGCGGCAGCAGGCAGCCGTCCGGCGAATCGGGCGTGTTCTCCAGCCCCTCGTTGGAGCCGTAGACGCCGATCAGCATCTCGACCTTGTCGTAGTACGGCGCCAGGTCCTCGTAGCCAATCGGCCAGTCGAAGCCCAGGCCGTCACGCGTGTGAGGCTTGAAGTCGTACGGCCCATTGCGCAGCGCGATGCGGCCCCAGTGGTTGGTGCGCCCGCCCAGCATGCGCGCCCGCCACCACTCGAACTGCCGACCCTCTTCCTTGGAAGCGCTGGTGTACGGCTCGCCCGGCACCGCCCAGCCGCCATCGATGGTGGCGTCATAGAAGCCGAAGGGCTTGTCCGGCGTGCCGGCGCCGCGCAAGGGTGCGTCGGCATAGGTCTGGAACATCGGCGTCTCCGCCGCGATGTCGTAGTTCCGGCCGGCCTCCAGCATCAACACCTTCACGCCTTCCATCGCGAGGGTGTAAGCCGTCTGCCCGCCACCGGCCCCCGAGCCAACCACGATCACGTCGTAGTCCTTCTGCAGGGTGCGAGGGGTCACGAATGGCAAGAAAGTCCTCCTTGGCTGGCGCGTGGCGAGCGGTAGGTGGCGGCCGGCTTGTGGCCGTCAACCTCATGGTCGCACAACGACGCGCCACAAAATGGCCGAGGTCTCGCCCGTCGCATGTACGGACTTGCAGACATGCTTCCAGCCGTTGGACGCCAACTCGTCCCGATCAACCTGGCGCAGGACCGTACGGTGCCGCCCGTTGCCCCGCACCATGCGCCCAATACTTGTCCCCGAACGACCAGTGCCACCACTCGTACGGGTAGTTCACGAAGCCCTGGGACTGCATGGCGTCGACCAGACAGCGACGCAGTGCCCGTGCAGCTTCGGGAATGTCCTCGGCGCCGGTGAAGCACCGGTTCTCGCTCACCTCGGGAGAGGCGTCGTAGGCGGTGCCCATGTCCAGCTCACGGCCAGAAGCGTCGGCCAGGGTCACGTCGACCGCGCCGCCGGTCACGTGGGTCGCACAGTCCGGCGGGGCGATGAAGCGGGCGGCGAGCAGGCGCAGCGCGGCAGCATCCATCTCGGGATGCAGGCCACGCAACTTGGCCAAGTAGCGGTCGAAGTAGCGGTGCTGAATGGCCAGCGGGCGGTAGGCCTCCTTGACCAGCAGTCGCGTCCCTGCCGGCAGAGACGCGGCCACCGCCGCCAGGCGCTGCGCCGCACCAGCGCGAAGCCGAAAGTCCGGCACGTAGCCCAGGTGGGCCACGTTCTGCGGCGACTCGTCCAGCAGCAGCGCGCCGCCGGCCTCGGCCACCAGCGGGACCAGCGGCTCTCCGTTGTCCTGTACCGGCAGTTTCTGGATGCAGTCGTCGGCGACGGTCGGAAACATGTGAGATGGAAAGTTCAAGACATTTCGGAACCGGGCAGCCGCAATCGAAGGGTTCGGCCTTCTTCCGCATTCATCAATTTGATCTGATGCCGACGAAACACAGCCGTCCAAATCGATTCGCCCATCGCATCCAAAGGGGACTGAACGAGGTAGCACGTGACGCCCTCCGGCGTTGCCACGATCTCGATCACCTGCCCCGAGCTTCCACGCTGGACGCGATCCAAAAGATCGTACGGTGGATGTAGCACCTGCACTTCATCGCCGACACGCGGCAGACGCCAGCAGCCGAAGCAGAGGGCCAAGGCTTGATCACCGCGACCAATGGCGCGAGCCAGCTCCTTCAGCCACGAAGGCCCCTCCGGTGCATCCGTGCTGTAGCGGAACGAGCGATCGCAACGTGGGCAGTAGGCGTAGGCCATGGCTGGATCATCCGCGGCGGAACGACCGCACCAATTGCAGCTCGCCGATCTTGCGCATCGGCACGACAAAGGTCTCTCTTCGTTCGGCGCCGGTGTTTTCGTCGAAGACCAGCGTGACGCGGGCGGTGATGATGGGTTGCTGGCGGGTGGACTCGTCGAAGTGGTAGCCCTGGTCGCCGAAGTTGCCCCAGTAGTTGACGTAGACGTGATAAACGCCGGGCACCGGCGCGGTGACCGAGAACATCTCTGGGCCGGCGCCGTCCACGCTGTCCACGTCCAGGCCGCCACCGGTGGCGAGGATGGGATTGCCGAAAAAGGCGTGGCCGCCATCGGGGGTGAGCACGTGCAGGTCCAGCTCGGCGTGCGGATCGTCCCAGGCCAGGATGACGCGGACCTGGGCCTTGGTCTTCAGCGGGTTCGCGTCGTAGAACTGGATGCGCTGCTGGGTCTTGCCATCGGTGCCGCGCAGCGAGATGGTGTTGCTGCCGGGGCCGAAGGCATAGGGACGGGTGAAGCGGCCCTGCTCGTCGCTGTAGAGCGGCATGGCGTTGCCGTTGACGACCAGCGTGGGCAGGCGGCGCTGGGTTTTGTCGAAGGCTTTCAGCTGGCCTTCGATCAAGGTGCGGCCGCGCTGGCCGCCGCGGTCGATCAGGTTGTTCGGGTAGGCGTAGCCGACCGTGTCGCCGTTGTCGAGCAGGCCGCTGTGGGTCCAGCCGCCGGCGGGGCGCTGGATGTCGCGGTCGGTTGCGATCGCGGACACACCGGCGGCCAGCAGCAAGGCAATCAGGAGGGCACGCATCACGGGATCACGAAGGAACGGATCAGGGTCAGCTCGCCGGGCTTGCGCATCGGCACGCGGAAGGTTTGCTGCTTCTCGCTGGGCGTGCCTTCGTTTTCGATCACGGCGACCTGGGCCACGGAGATCACGTCGCGCTGTTCGCCGGCGCCGAAGTAGTTGACGTAGACGTGATAGACGCCGGGCACCGGTGCGCGGCTGGCGTAGATCTCGGGGCCGAAGCCCGTGGTGACGTCCACGTCCAGCGCGCCGCCGTTGGCCGCCATGCGCTCGCCGTACCAGACGTGCTGGCCGTCGGGCGAAACCACATGCAGGTCCAGGTCGGTCTGGTCGGTGTCCCAGCTCAGCACCACGCGCAGCTTGGCCGGCGCGCGGTTGGCATTGGCCTCGATGAACTGCACGCGCTTTTCGGCGCCGCCCGGGCCTCGCACGCTCACGCCATGCGAGCCGGCGCCAAACGACCAGGGCCGGGCGTATTGCCCGTCCTCGCCCACGCTGAGCGGCAGCGCCACGCCATCCACCACCAGCCGCGCGACGCTGCGGCCGTCCTTCGGCTGAGCGGCAATCTCCTTGCCGATGCGACCGGCAATCAAGGCAGTGCTGCTGCGGCCGGCGGTGTTGACGTTGGAGGCGGGGTAGTGGACCTCCTGCACGAAGTCCTGCTCGGTGCTGTTGCTGGCGCGCCAGCCACCGCGTGGCGTGTCGATGCTGGGCGCCTGCTGGGCCTTCACAGCACAGGCGGCAAGCGTCAGGAGCAGGAAGAGACTTCGGTTCATCAGAGGTTCCTCAAACATCGGCAAGTTGCTGTGCAAGCCGCTCGATGTAGCTTTCATCCTGGCCGCGCGGATGGCGGCGGAAGGCCAGGTGCAGGTATTCGTGGATCAGCGTGACGCGGCCTTCGCGGCTCTGCCATTCGCGCAGGAAGATGCGGCCTCGGCGCGGGTCGGCATGTGGCACACCCTGACCCAGCTCGCAGACCTGCGGCAGCGCATCCGGCGGCTCGTAGCCGGCCTCGGCGCGCAGCACGCGGCCCCAGCGCGGCGAGCGCTCGCCCAGCCAGGCGGCGGCCAGCGGCAGCGGCGCACAGTCGCTGTCATCGTGCCAACCGGACAGCACGGCGGCGGGATAGGCATCGCGCAGCAAGGCTTCGAAGCTGCTGCCGGCGCGGCTGGCGGCCACGGCCTCGCGCCAGCCCATCAGTTGCGGTGCGGCGCCATCGCTGCGGTAGCGGATGGGCGCGCCGTCCAGCACCAGGCCGGCGGTGAAGGCGGCGGCGGCACGTGCGGCATCGGAAGGCGGGCGCGGGCTGACGCGCTGGGCGCGGCTGTCGTCGGCCACCTGCAGGCAGCCACCGGGCGTTGCGGCGTTCTGCCGCAGCCAGCTGCGCGCGGCGACGGCCAGCGCGCGGGCGGCAGCGGTTTCCTTCGCATCACCTTCGCGGTCCACCACGCGGGCCACGTAGTCCTCCAGCGGCAGGCGGGCCTGCAGTTGCGGGCCGGCCCCCAGCAGCAGCTCGGGCTGGCCGGGAATTTCCAGCGACTGGCCGTTGGCAAAGCGCAGCGCGTAGCGGGCGCCGGCAGTCAGCGGCCCCGGCGACGCGGGTTGGCCCTCGCGCGAACCCTCACGCTTGACGCTGGCCAGCGGGTAGCGCGCGAACAGGCGCACGTCCACGCAGGGCTGGGCCTGCAGCGCGGCAGCTTCGGGTGGCCCACTCAATTGCCCGCTGGCCTGCCAGGCCTCGGCCAGGCGGCCGGCCTCGCGCGCCAGCACCTTCTGGCCGGTGCCGGGTGCGCCAAGCCAGAACGGTGAACCGTCCGCCAGCCAACCGGCGGCACCGCCCCAGCGTTCCTGGCCATCGTTGAACCACGACCAGGTCTTGAAGCGCGGCGAGCTGCCGACCGCGGCGAGCAGCGCCGGCTCGCGCAAGGTGTTGGGCAGCAGCGCCTCGCGGGCGGCGATGCGGCCGGCGGCGGGCACATGCTGCAGCGCATCCAGCAGGCGTTCGGGCGGCACGGTGGTGGCGGGCTGCAGCGCCGGCAGCGAGAGCAGCCAGGCGGGCGCGTCCTGTTCAGACCAGAAACGGCGCCAGTTCGCGTCCGTCAGCCCCAGGCGCCGTGGCGCGAAGTAGGCGCCGCAGGAGCGCTGCAGCGCGGCGTCCCGGCCTATGCTTTCGCCAGGATCGCAGCAGTATTCGTCGCCAGCCTCGCGCTGGGCGCGTTCGCAGCGGTAGACCGGCTCCTGGGCGCCGGTTGAAATGAGGTAGCTGTAGACAAACAGCTTCCAGGTGCTGCCCAGCGGCACGGCGGCCGGCAGCGGCGCTGTGCTGCGCAGCTCGCCGCCCGGCATCTTCCAGGCCAGCACCGTGGGAGGAGGCGCCGCGCACGCACAAGCGGCCGCCATCGCAAGCATGCTGCCCGCGATGGTCTGCCAAAGCCGCTGCGCCGCCATCGTCTTGCCCTACTTGACCTCGACCGCCGCCCAGGCGTTGCCAGCCTCGACGGCCTTGGCCTCGGGCTCGTACATGCGGTAGTAGCGGGCGGGTGGCAGCACGAAGCGGCCGCGCTGCGAGAAGCGCAGCAGGTGGCGGAAGACTTGCGAGTCGCCCGCGTCCAGCTGCTCGACCGGCACGGCATAGCCCTGGGCCGTGGGCTGGTGGATGGCACGTTCCAGCGGCTGGGCCTTGCCGTCTGCACCGGCCAGGTCCAGGCCCCAGGTGGTGGCCTCCACCGCCGCGCCCGGTGGCAGCGCGACGTCCAGCACGCCCCAGCGCAGCGAGCCATTGCCAGCGTTGCGCTTGACGGTCAACACGTCCAGGTAGAGCGTGTTGGTGTCCAGCGTGCTGCCGGGTTTGACGGCTTCGAGCTTGACGTCCATGCGGCCGTCGTCCACCACCGGCTCAGGCGCGACGCCCGAGGCCGCGGCGGCGGGTGCCGGCTTGGCCTTGGCCTGCGGGACCACACGGTAGAGCTGGCGGGTGATGCCCACCGGCAGCGGCGCGGCCTTGCCGCTGTCCAGGCTGTCGAAGGCGACAAAGGCGAACTTTGCGGCGCCCGCCGCCGCCACGGTGGGCGGGCGGATGGCGCCGGCCGGCAGCGTCCACTGCGGCTGGCCGACGCTGCCCTGGCTGGCGACCCACGGGGCCGGCAAGGCACCGGCATCGGCCCGCAGGTCCGGCTGGCCACCCAGCGCCTTGTGCAGCCAGACCAGCGCCTGCGCACGGTCGAAGGTGGGCTGCTCGCCGCGCACCTGCGCCAGCAGCGCGCTGGCCTGGGTCGCGCCGCCCTTCTTCGCCAGCACCAGCAGGCTTTGCACGAAGGGGGACGGCGACGGTGCAAGGCGCGTTGCGGCGGCATCGGCCTCGGCGCGCTGCGGCGCGGTGGCACGGTTGCCGGCGGTCTGCACCGCGAGCAGCAGCGCCAGGTCGCGCGTGCCACCGGCTTCTTCGCTCATGACCACGCTGCCGCGGCGCGCGGCACTTGCGACAACATTCGCGGCGTCCGCCTTGCCATCGGTGGCGGCCATCAACTCGTCCAGCAGCGCGTCCACCATGCTGCCCACCGGCAGGCCGATCTCCTGCATCCAGCTCAGCGCCAGCGCACGCTGCAGCGGCGGCTGCTTGGCACCGTCCTTGGCGTACACGTCCAGCAGGCGCTGCCAGTGCTCGGCCGGCAGCGTGGCGCGCAAGGCTTGCGTGGCGCGCCAGTCGGCGTAGTAGGCGTAGGCGGTGAGGAAGGCGTCCGGCGGCATGCCGCGGCCCCACCAACCGAACTTGGCCTCGGGGCCGGCCATCTGCGCCAGCGACAGGCGCGCGGTGGCCAGGCGCTGCGTGAGCATGGGCGCCAGCGGCTGCTGTGCGGCGGACAGCGACTGCAGCGCGATGCTGAGCGGCAGCATGCGGCTGGCCGTCTGCTCCACGCAGCCGTACGGGTACTCGACCAGTTCGTCCATCCAGCGGCTGAAGGCGCCAGCGGCGGGGTCGGTGGCCAGCGTCACGCGCAGGTTGCGCGCGTCCGGCGGCAGCTGCAGCGCTGCCGGGCCGGCGGCCAAGTCCAGCACCAGCTCGCGCGGGCTGGTCCAGCCCATGGGCAGGCGCTTGACGGGTTGGGCCAAGGTGTCCACCACCTTGCCGCCAGCCTTCACGGTGATGGTGAGGTCGGCCGCGCCGTACTGCTCGGCATTCAGCGGCAGGTTGACGAAGTTGGCGCCGGGCTGCAGCGTGACGCTGCCTTGCTGGGCCACGCCCGCGCCCTGGGCCGACCACTCGACGGACTGCGCGCTGCTGCCCTGGTTGAACAGCGCCAGGCTGGCTTGCGCCTTGTCACCCACGCGCTGCCAGTCGGGGCTGGTCCACTTGGCGTAGAAGGGCTTGTCGCTGCGCACCCAGGCGGTCTGCTGGCCGACGAGGCCGGTGGCCGCGGCAATCGCGCGGCCGGTGAAGCGCCAGCGGGTCAGAGAGTCCGGCATCTTGAAGCTGAAGCGGGTCTTGCCGCTGGCATCCGTGTGCAGGCGGGGTTCCCAGGCTGCCGTGTCGATGTTGTCGCGCCGCGGGCGCTCCAGCACCTTGATGGCCCGCTGCGGTTCGGCGCGGCGGCCGGGCAGTTCACCCAATGCGCGCGTGGCCAGGTCGTAGCCGATGAAGCTCAGCGAAACGCTGGTGCGCACGTTGTTGCGCCGCGGGTGGAAGTAGAAATCTTCGATGCTGGGCGCGATCTCGGGCTGCAGCACGTAGATCATCTCGTCCACCACGCCCACCGCCACCTCGGCCTCGACCGGCTGGCCGGCGACCGTGGTGCTCACCTCGACGTTCACCGTTTCACCCGGCTGGTAGACCGGCTTGTCGGTCTTGAAGGCCAGCGCCACCTTGGGCTGCACCACCGCCAGGCCCTGGTTCTGGAACACGCTGTCGCCATGCTTGGCGTAGGCCACCGAGACGGTGATGTTGGGGCTCATCGTCTCCTTCACCGCGACCTTCAGCTTCCACTGCGTGGGGCCCAGGCGCTGGGTGCTGAAGCCTTCGCCACCCTGCGTGAGCAGCGCGGCGGCCTCCACGCGTTCGCGCTCCAGCGTGAGCAGCGCCTGGTCCACCGGCTCGGGGAAGGTGACCAGCGCTTCGGCGGTGTCGCCGGGCGCGTAGCGCAGCTTGTCGAACACGATGGCGATGCTGCCGGCCGGCGCCTTCAGGCCTTCACCGGCCACGAAGTGCGGGCTGGCGGCGACGATGCGCTGGTTCGCGTCGCGCAGCGTCACGGTGTAGGAGCCGGGCTTGGGGAAGTTGAGGGAGACGCTACCACCTGCAGCCGTCCCAGCAGCGTCCAGCTTGCCGCTGGCCTTCTGCCGGTCTTCCAGGCGCAGCCATTCCCATTGCGTGGGCGCGATCGGGGCCACATCGCTGGCGCGGCGGCTGGGGCTCCAGCGGAAGGCGGTGTTCTGGCCGGGCGTGGAGAACTGGCGCTCGGCCTGCAACAGCCAGCCGGCGCTGCCGCGCTCGACCAGCAACTCGCGGGTGCTGCGCACGCGGTAGGCGGCGCCGTCGGTCGCCAGCACGGTCAGCGTGTAGCGGCTGGGTTGGTCGGCTGCGGGCAGCGAGAACTTGGCCTTGCCGCTGCCGTCGGTTTCCAGCTCGGTCTGGCTGAGCTTGAGCGGGAAGGCGCCGCTGTAATCCAGCTCGCCTTCGACCATGCTCAGCGCCTGCGCGCGGGCGCTGAGCGAGAGCGTGGCGTTGGCGACAGGCTTGCCGTCCGGGTAGCTGAGCTGGATCACGCCGCTGACGGGCTGGCCGGTGGCGAAGTCGGCCTTGTCCGGCATCCACTGGATCTCGAAGTGCGGCTTCTGGTAGTCCGCAACGCGGAAGGCTGCGGTGTAGCTGTCGCCGCGCAGCGTCATCAGCAGCTCGTAGCCGCCGGCTGCGGCGTTGTCGGGCAGCTGGAAGCGGCCATCGGCCCCCGTCTTGCCATTGAAGGCCAGCGTTTGGGTGGCGACGACCTGGCCGGCCGGGTCGCGCACGGTCAAGGCGATGTCGCCATCGGCCACGGGCACCGAGTCGCGTGCGTTCTTGAACTCGCGGCCGGTGACCTTGAGCAGGACCTGGTCGCCGGGGCGGTACAGCGGGCGGTCGGTGGTGGCGTAGACCTTAGCGTTGTAGATCTCGCTGTCGTAGTAGAAGTTTTCGGAGATGAAGACGCCGCCGCTCGGGTCCTGCCCGAAGACGTAGGTCTGTTCCGGCGCGCTGCGGGCCATGCGGACCAGGCCTTGCGCGTCCGTCTTGCCGGACTGCAGCACGCCCACGCCGTCGGTCCACACGACCTGCGTGCCGGGCACCGCCTGGCCGGCCTGGCGCTGCGTGGCCCAGACCAGCATCTGCTCGCCCGAAACCTTGGTCAGCGCCAGCGTGTCGCTGACGAACAGCAGCGTGGTGGCGCGGTGCTGGCCGGCCATGGCTTCGACCAGGTACAGGCCCGGCTTCTGCGGGCCCAACGGGATGAACACATTGCCCTGGCTGGGCGTGATGAACTCGCTGCTGCTGCCAGCCAGCTTCAGGTCCTTGGGCGGCAGGATGGGCTTGGCCAGTTGCACCGGATAGCGGAAGCGCGTGGCCACCGGCAGGCCGGGCAGCGGCTTGAACTGCGGCGGCTCCTCGAAGTTGGACGGCCGCGTCAACGTGGTGGGTGTCTTCAAGGCCGGTGCCTGCTGCGTCACCGCGCGGCGCGCATTGCCCGAGAACAGCTTCTGCCAGGCCAGCCGGGCCTTCACGACCCAGCTGTCCCACAGGTGCGTGAGCGTGTTGGCCAGGCCTTCGCCGGCGGGCTTGTTGTCGACCTGGATGCGGTGCAGGTTGCGCTGCTTCTGCAGGAAGGCCAGCGGGTCCGGCACGCGGTAGAGCACCACGTCCACGCCGCCGCTGGTGGCCAAGCTCTCGGGCGAGTTGATCTCCAGCCGCACCTGGGCCGGCTCGGTGCTGCCGAAGGTGGCGTCGGACAGCAGGAAAAACGGCTCGCCGACAAACGGGCTGTGGAAGTTCGGCAGCGGCGGCTCGTCGGCCGCGGGGCTGAGTGCCGGCAGTGCCAGCAGGCTGGCGAACGCCGCGAAGGCCAGAACGCGACGAAGGGCGGCAAAAGGAGCGAGGCTCATGCGATGAAGGCCAGCCGGTAAAGGCCGACGAAATTCGGGTTGTCGCTGGCCGGGCGCCAGCGGGTGTCGTTCCAGGCCATCAGCTGCGAGGGGCGCAGCGCGCGCAGGCCGTTGTCATGCGCGTCGTGGCGGCCGGTGTGGTACGCGATGTAGCGGCCCATCCAGACCATCAGGTGCTGGTCGTCGCCAAAGTCGTAGAACAGCAGGTCGGCCGCCTGGGCTTGCGCCAGCTGGCGGCCGATGAAGCGCGTATTGCCCTGCACCAGTTCCAGCGCCGAGACGAACGCACCCTGGCTGCCGTCGGCCCGGCGCCACTGGTTGCGCAGCGGCGCGGTGAGCTGCGGGTCCAGGTCCGGCGGCAGGCGCTGGCCCATCAGGCCCATGGCCTGGCGCCAGGCGAGGTCGTGCGGACGCAGGGCCTCGGCCACGGCGAAGCGGACCAGGCCGGCGCAGTCGCGGTGCGTCCAGCGCGGCGTGGGGCCTTGCTCGACCTGGGCATGGACCAACACGGTGATCCAGTCGCGCAGCACACGGGACTGGGCGGTGTCCAGCACCGGCGCCGCGTCGGCCGCGCGGCTGGCCGGCACCAGGCTGGTCAACAGACCGGCCAGGCCGGCGCCGCACAGCTGGCGGCGGGCGAGCGACAAGGTGTTGGCCATCTCAGGGCGCCAGCGGACGCCAGTCCAGCGGCACCCAGCCCTGGCCGTCCGGCGTGCCGGTGGGCACGGCCTGCGCGGCGGGCAACTTGCCAAAGGCGGCCAGTCGCGGCAGCAGCTGGGTCTCGGCGGCCTGGCGGAAGTCCTGCTGGTTAGCACCCAGCACGGCCAGCGTCTCGCGGCGCATCAGCTCGGCGATCTGCGCTGGCGTGGCCACGGCCACCGCGTTGCCGCCGCCCAGCGTGTCGGCCACGCTGGGGTAGCGGCGCGCGATGGCGTCTTCGGCCTTGGCGACCAACGCTGCATCCGGCGAGAACAGCCACCAGTCACCCGCGCGCTTGAAGGCCAGGCGGTAGGCCGAGCCTTGCTTGGCGGGCTTGGCGCCGTAGGGTGCGTTCACTTCCGCGGCGGGCTGGCCGGGCTGCCAGGCGGCGCCGTTGGGCAGCCACCATGTCATGAAGGCCTGCAGCGTGGCGGCGTCCGGCGGCGTGCCTTTGGCGTGGGCCACCAGCAGCGGGGTGTGCAGCTGCGAGCCGGCGTACCAGCAGACGGCGGCCGGGCCGTCGAAGCGCTGGGCCATGTCGGTCAAGGCGGCGCGCACTTCGGGTGGCAGCTCGGGCGCGGGCGTGTCGCTGCTGGTTTCGGCGCTGCCGTCGTCCGTCGTGGGATCGCTGGCGGCGTCTGACGCTGCGGCGGCCTTGGGCGTCTTGCTGCCGTCCAGCACCGGCCGGGCCAGCGCCCAGTTGACCGGCAGCGCGGCGCAGGCGGCTGGCTGCGAGGGCAAGGCCGCCCACGGCGAAGCGGGCCAGGCACCGCCCTGGCGCAGCCAGGTGTGCAGGGCCGCGCCGCCGGGCGCCACGTCCACCCGCAGGGCCTTCAACGCGGGGAAGAAATGCTGGTAGCCAAAGGCCAGCAGCGGGCCGCTGGCGACCAGCGTGTGGTCCGCACCCGGCGCCCCTGCAAGACCGAAGTGGCGGCGCCACAGGCCCTGGTCGCCACTGCTGCCTGAGAGCAGCGCGCTGAGGACTTCGGCGGCGTGGTCATCGGGGTTGCGCTCGTCGTCGAACAGCAGGCCGGGGTCCGACAGCACGACGACGCGGTTGCCCTTGGCGGCCAGCGCCAGCGTGCGGCGCGGCGAAATCGTCAGCGCGTAGACGGTCAGCTTGTCGCGCCCGAAGCGGGCCAGCGGCACTTCGGCCAGCACGCTGAGCTGCTTGTCGTCCAGCGCCAGCGTGGCCAGGCTTTGCACCGCCTTGGCCAGCGTGTCGCGGGTCATCGCCAGCGCCCAGTAGCGCGCGGCGCCCCGGTCGTCGGCCCAGAGTGCAACCTCGGCCGGCTGGTCCAGTGCCAGCGTCAGCAGCTCGTCGCTGAACTTGGTGTCGTGCTCGTAGGCAATGCGGCGGATCGCGCCGGCCAGGCCCAGCTTGTCCTCGTGGGCCTCGTAGTAGAAGGTGAAGTCTTCGGTGAGCAGCTCGCGCAGCGCCGGCGCCTTCACCAGGTCCTGCGAGAGCTTCACCAGCGAAGGTGTGGCCACGTAGGCCGCCGGCCGCTGCAGGTCCACGCCCAGCGCATTGATGCGCCCGGCAAAGTGGCTGCGCCCCAGCCAGACCGCGGCAGCCGCCACGCCCAGCAGCACCACCGCACCCACGGCGATCAGTTTTTTCTTGTGTTGCGCGAGCGTCACCTGCCCCTGCCCTCTTGTCATCTCGAACGGGCTGAGACTCTAACTTGCGGCTGCGACGCACATGCCGGGAATCGCTCCCCATTCAGGGGGTTGCGAGCGTAACAAGGCGTCAACGCATCCGCGGCGATCACGCAGGAGGTGCGCCTTCCGCCTGCAGCAGCAGGGCACGAACGGCCCGGTATTCCTCCAGCCGCGCGTGGTCCTTCTCGGTGGGATTGGGAATGCGGCTCAGGTCCATGTTCTCGGCGTTGTCCGCCAGCTTGACGCTGCGGGCGATGGTGTCGACCGCAGCCCTCGCTGCGGCGGCCATCCGGGATTCACCGGGCCGCTTGGTCAGGGCCTCGACTGCCGCGACCACCTCGGGCGCAAAGCCTTCCGCCGCGAGCCGCGCCAGTGTCACGTCGGTGTCTTCCACCACGTCGTGCAGCACCGCGGCCATGCGCGCATGGTCACCGTTGACCCGCAACATCACGCGCAGCGGATGCAGGATGTAGGGCTGGCCGGCCTTGTCGACCTGTCCGGCATGGGCGGCCGCGGCGATTTCGATGGCGCGTTCGAGTGTCGACATGGTGAGGCGCGCTTGGGTGATGCCAACCGCATCAATCGGTCTTGCTGGAAATGTAGCGCCAGCCCAAGCTCGCGGGGTGCGGCTGCCGTGGTGGCGCTACTTCTTCGCGTACGTGATCTTCTTGGCACCACCCTCGCAACTGCCGACCACCTTCGCACCGCCCACCTTGTCGCTGTCCACGACTTCGAGCACTGCGTTCGTCACGCCCTTGGCTTCGAGCTTGGCGGCGATCTCGGACTTGAGTTCTTCGCATGGCTTGGCCGCGCTTGCTTGCGCGGACACCAGGATGGCGAGCAGGAGGACGACGGCGTGTTTCATGGATGGGCCTTCAGGTCGGGGTGTTGGGGAAACCGCAGGTCTGGCAGGCCGTGGGTCAAACCGGCCCTTCTCCAAACCTGAACCACGGGGGCGAACGCTACAGGAAAAGCACGGCGAATCGCTGAACCGAAAAACGTCAAGATTCACGGGCCAAGCGGCTTCGGGCGATGCTGCGTGCACGGAACGCGAGGCGCAGTCGTTCATCCAACGCCGGACACGCCATCGTCGTTCGGCGCGTCCACAGGAGAAGTTTTGTCCGCCCCTCTTGCCCATCTCACGCGCCGAAGCCTCATGGCCGCGGCCGCCCTCGCGCCGTTTTTTGGCGCCGCACATGCTGCAGCACTGACCGAAGCGCCACTGGCATTGTGGCCAGGTAACCCACCGGGCGGAGGCGGCCCCGGCGGCGAGGCGATCACCGACAAGAAGGGCGCGGTGAGCAACATCGGCCGCCCCTCGCTGACGCGGATCGCCCCGCTGCAACCCAATGGCGCAGCCGTGTTGATCGCGGCTGGCGGCGGCTACAAGCGCATCGAGATGGCGATGGAGGCCGATCCGGCCGCTGCCTGGCTGGCGGCGCGCGGCATCACGGCCTTTGTCCTGAGCTACCGGCTGCCAGGCGAAGGCTGGGCCGCCGGCACTGCCTGCGCGCTGCAGGATGCGCAACGGGCCATCCGCCTCATCCGTGCGAATGCGCGAAGCTTTGGTGTCGATCCTCAAAAAGTGGGTGTGCTCGGATTCTCAGCGGGCGGCCATTTGCTGGGCCTGGCATCGGCCTGGTCCGACTTCGCGTCCTACACCGCGATCGACAGCGTCGACGAGCAGTCCGCCAAGCCCGATGCCTGCGCCCTCATCTACCCCGTCATCACGCTGGAGGCGCCCTACGACAAGACCTCGACCCGCAAGGTGCTTGTCGGCAAGGATCCGTCCCAGGCGCAAGCACGCGAGTGGTCCGTGCAGACGCATGTGCGCGCGCGCTGCCCCGACATGTTCCTCGCGCAGGCCGAGGACGACCCGATCTCCGATCCTCACAACACGCTGATCATGGCCCAGGCCTGCCGCGATGCCGGTGTACCCGTCGAGATGCACCGCTTCACCAATGGCAAACACGGCTTCGGCATGGGCCGGCCAGGCACGGAGACCACACAGTGGCCCGAGCAGTACGCAGCCTGGTTGCGCGCCCGCAAGTTTCTGGGGTGACCCACCCGCGCGACCGTTGGCTAGATTCGGTAGAAATAGGGAATGGCCGACACCGCAACGCCCGCCACGACCAGCAGCGCGGTATTGGGAATGAAATACGGCATCACGATCAGCACCAAGCCGCAGAGCAAGGGCACCACCGCCTGTTGCTTTCTCCCGTACAGGAAATAGCCGGAACCGATGGCGCCAAACAGCAGGCTGAGCAACAACGCTGACGTACTCATGCGCGCCACTGCCCGGCCAAACATGCCAACAATGCCGACCTTTGTTCCGGCGTGTCCACTGCCAGGCGCGTGAAGCCCTTGGCGGGCGGCAATTTCACGTCGGCAAACAACCCGACCGGGTCTTCATGGAAGTGCAGCCAGGCCTCGCCGCGGCGGTAGAAGATGCCGGGCTTGCGTTCGATCAAGCCGGGCAATGAGCGAATGTCGGACAGCAGCGGCGCGAGCTGGGTCAGGGTTTGGGCACCGGCGTGTTTCATGGCGATCGGAAGCCGTCAACGTGTGAGCAACGCCGCCCCGTCCATGTCCGCAGCCTTCTTGTCGAAGGTCCACAGCGGCTGCCGACCCGCCTCGCAGGCCAGCGCCACATGCAGGCAGTCGGCGAAATCGGCCTTGCCGTTGCCGTAGAGATGCAGCGCCACGCCAACGGCTTGCTCGGCATCGAAGCTCAGCGCAGCGACGCTGTAGAGCTGCGACAGCGCGTCCAATACCTGGGGCTTGGTGAAGCGATAGCGTGAGCGCAGCACCCATTCGGATTCCAGCAGCACGCTGACTGGGACAAAGACCGTTTCACCTGCTGCCGCGGCAGCTTCGATCAGCCTCAGCGCGGCCAGATGCTGCACCCGGTCGTCCAGCACGAGCACGCGCACGAGGACGTTGGTGTCGATGGCGGCCATCGCTCAGTCGAACGGGTTCATGTCTTCGACCGGCACGTGCACGCCTTCCGGGGCCTCAAGCAGACCCGCCACGTCTGCGATGGTGCGGGATTTGGACCGCACGATCACCGAGCCGTCTGGCGCCTTGAGCCACAACAGGCGTACACCAGGCTTGGCGCCGAGGAACTCGCGAATGTCAGCCGGCACGGTGGTCTGGCCTTTGGACGTGATGGTGGAATCGGTCATGACGCATCCTTACCTATCAAACGATTGTAAGGAACCGGCTTGGCGCAGCCAGTCGCGGGGTCTCACAAATACAGCGCGATGACTTCCTTGGTCCAGGTCGCGTCGTGGTCCGAACGCGCCTTGAGCAGGACCTGCTGGTTCTGCAGGTATGTGCGCGATTCGGGAGTACCGAGGTCGCCGATGGCCTTCAGGGCCATGGCACGGTCCTGCCAGATCAGCGCGGTGTTCTCGTAGATCTTGACCAGGAACTCTTGCTGATCGACCGCCTTGAGAATGCCCAGTGAGGAGATGGCGGCCAAGCGCACGTATTCATTGACGTGCGAGGTGAGCTTCACCAGGGCCGGCACCGCGGTCTTGTTGTTGCCGAAACCGAGTTGGTAGACGTCCAGGTAGGCGTCGTCCGCCTTGCCGCCGTCCTGCTCGATCTTGCGGACCATCGCACTGACCTGCTGGTCGCTGATGGCTTGCCGGAACAGCAACTGGTTGAGCTTGGCTGCGAACTCCTTCGTGACCACGCCCAGCGGCGCGTTGAAAGTCGGTTCGATGACTTCGTCGAAGCCCCAGACCGGCACCTTGCCGCGCTTGACGTAGGCCGTGATGCGCTGCACGCCACGGTCGGTCTGCACATCCGCGCGCAGCGAGGTGAAGGTGACGAACGGCGAGAAACCGTTGGCGCGGTGGTTTTCGACGTGGATGCGCTTGACCAGCACGACGGTGCCGCCGCCCTGCTCGTTACCCAGCGTCACGGGCAGACCGCGTGCGGTCATTTCCTTCACGGTCTGCTGGGCCAGCCAAGGCACGGCATCGAACGGCGCATCCTTGTAGACCAGTTGCATCGGAATCGAGCCCGACACCGTGCGCTTCTTGTCCACATCGCTCTGCTCGTCCTTGAACGTCAGGGTCGTGGCGACGGCTTCGGTTGTCTTCTGGTAGGCGGCCGGCGAAGCCACTGGATCTTTGATCGGAACCTTCATGTTGACGGCGCAGCCGGACAAAAGGGCCGAAGCCAGCAAGAAAGCCGCGGCCATGCCGGGTCGGCTGAACAAATGGTTCATTTCATTTCCCTCCTCGAAAAGATCTTCTGAAAGCAGTTCTTTGGTTTGACTGCGCTGGCGACGCTCACGCAGCCGCGGCCGATTCTGCCAAATCAGCCAACTTGGTTCTGAAATGTTTCTGACCGTGCGGCGCCATGGCCACCCTCAATTTGCCGGGCACGGCGCCGCTGTTCAGGCCGCCGTGATGGGCGGCGACGCCGGCAGCCGCACCTCGAACCGGCTCCCCTGCCCGTCACTGCTCGCCTGCAACGTCCCACCCATCGCCTGCACCAGGCTGAGCGACAGCGAGAGCCCCAACCCGGCCCCGGGCACCGGCCCGTGCTCACGGCCGAGGCGGTTGAACGGCTGGAAGAGTTGGCGCATGCGGTCCGGGGCGATGCCGAGGCCTGTGTCCTGCACGGCGATAACCCAGGTGTTCGCGTCGGACGCCAGTTCGGCCGACAGCGTGACGCTGCCGGCGGGCCGGTTGTACTGGATGGCGTTGGCGAGCAGGTTGATCAGGACCTGGGTCAGGCGGGTGCGGTCGGCCTGAACGGTGGCGCCTTCGGGCGGCGGCGCCAGGTGCAGCGTGATGCCGGCGGCCTGGGCTTGCGCCTGGACCAGCGCCAGCGCGTCGGCCAGCAGCGGGGCCAGCGCCAGCGGCGCGGGCTGCATGGACATGCGGCCGGATTCGATCAGCGAGACGTCCAGCAGGTCGCCGATCATCGCCAGCAGGTGCTCACCAGCCTGGCGGATCTGGCCGACCTGGCGGCGCTGGCCTTCGGAGAGCGGCGGCTGGCGGCCCATTTCCAGCAGCTGCGCAAAGCCGAGCACGGCGTTCAGCGGCGTGCGCAGCTCGTGGCTCATGTGCGAGAGCAACCGGGTCTTGGCGGCGCTGGTGGCTTCGGCGGCGAGCTGGTCGCGCCGGGCCTGCTCCAGCGCTTTTTCGACGCTGGCGTCAGCTTGCGTGCCGTACATGCGCAGCGGCTGGCCGTTGGCGTCGCGCTCGACGATGCGGCCACGCTCTTCCAGCCAGCGCCACTGGCCATCGGCCGCCTTGGCGCGGTAGACGGTGCGGTAGAGCGGGCTGTCGCCGCGCAAATGGGCCTGGTAGGCGGCCTCGGCCTGGGCGATGTCGTCAGGGTGGATCAGCGCGGCCCAGTCGGCCTGGGTGTTGCCGATCTGGTGCGGGGCGTAGCCCAGCATCAGCGCGCCTTCGTCGATGTCGCCCAGCACGTCGCTGCGAATGTCCCACTCCCAGACAAAGGCGCCGGCTTCGCGCAGCGCGCTGCGGGTCAGCGTGAGCGAGGCCGGCGCGGCCAGGTTTTGCTGTTCCAGCCAGGTGGCCAACAGGGCGGCGGCAGCATCGATCAGCGGAGCGATGGTGTCGGGCTCGACCGGCACGCCATCCGGTGCGGGCATCAGCCAGAGTTCGCCAACCTCGTGGCCGGCATGGCGCAGCGGCAGACGCTGGCCGGTGCCGCGCAACAGTGCCGCGTCGGCCTGCGTGCCGCCAAGCCAGGGCGGGGTGCCTGCCGGCTGGGCGTGGGCAAGAAGCCCGCAAGGGCGGTCCAGCAGATGGGCCACGGACCGGGCCAGGCGCTGCAGCGCATGCCCGGCATCGCGGCGCTGCAAGTGATCCAGCAGCGCCGCCTGGGCTTCGCGCCAGACCGCTTCAGCGTGCATGGCGCGACTTCCTCAACAGCTCAGTGGCCGTGCGGAAGGTGTTCGCCGTCCTTCAGCTTGTAGACGGTGCCGCAGTACGGGCACTTGCCCTGGCCGTCCTGGCTGAGGTTCAGGAACACGCGGGGGTGGTTGCTCCACAGCGGCATGCGCGGGTTGGGGCAGAACAGCACGCCCTCGCCCTGCAGGTCCTTGGCGGTGACTTCGACGGTGGCGGAAGCTTGGGTTTCGCTCATGGCAGTGATGCGGTGAAGAGAGGGGGATCAGACCAGCGTCAGCCAGTGGGCGTACTTGTCGTTGCGGCCGTTGACGATGTCGAAGAAGGCGCTCTGGATCTTCTCGGTGATCGGGCCACGCGAGCCGCTGCCGATCTCGATGCGGTCCAGTTCGCGGATGGGCGTGACTTCCGCGGCGGTGCCGGTGAAGAAAGCCTCGTCGGCGATGTAGACCTCGTCGCGCGTGATGCGCTTCTCGACCAGCTTCAGCCCCAGGTCTTCGCAGATGTGGAAGATGGTGTTGCGGGTGATGCCGTTGAGCGCACCGGCCGACAGGTCGGGCGTGTAGACCACGCCGTTCTTGATCACGAACAGGTTCTCGCCCGCGCCTTCGGAGACAAAGCCGTTGGCGTCCAGCAGCATGGCTTCGTCGTAACCGTCTTCCGTGGCTTCCATGTTGGCCAGGATGGAGTTGGTGTAGTTGCTCACCGCCTTGGCCTGCGTCATCGTGATGTTGACGTGATGCCGGGTGTAGCTGCTGATCTTCACGCGGATGCCGCGCTTCAGGCCTTCTTCGCCCAGGTAGGCGCCCCAGGTCCAGGCGGCGACCATCAGGTGCACCGTGTTGCCCTTGGGGCTCACACCCAGTTTCTCGGAGCCGATCCAGGTCAGCGGCCGCAGGTAGCAGCTTTCCAGCTGGTTCTCGCGAACGACCTGCTTCTGCGCCTCGGCGACCTGCTCGTAGCTGAAGGGGATCTTCATGCGCAGGATCTTGGCCGAGTTGAACAGGCGCTCGGTGTGCTCCTTGAGCCGGAAGATGGCCGTGCCCTTGGGCGTCTTGTAGGCGCGCACGCCTTCGAAGGCGCCGCAGCCGTAGTGCAGCGTGTGGGTCAGCACATGGATCTTGGCGTCGCGCCAGTCGACCAGCTGCCCGTCCATCCAGATCTTGCCGTCGCGGTCTTCCATGCCCATGGGAAATCCTTGTGAGTTCGGTGCGTTCAAGCGAAGCGGAGATTTTAGGCGTCGGCGCCGGCCGCTCGGCGCAACTGCCATTCCGCCACCTTGCCGCCCTTGAGCAACACCTCGACCGAGTCACCGTTGCCGTCGGTCCAGACGAAGCGCTCATCCGGCGGTTCCGACACCCGGTCCCCCAGGCTGCCGGTGATGCGCAGCACATCCAGCAGCGTCAGCCCCTTGCGCAGCTTGGCATGCAGCATCACCGCATTGGCCACGCTGCCCAGCGGCGCCTTGCCGGCTTCGCCCAGCGCGCGCACCGAGCGGCTGAACTGCAGCAACAGCCAGAAGACCACCACCGTGCCCGCGAACAGCAGGCCTTGCCAGCCCCATTGGAAATAGCCAGCCACCAGTGCCAGCGCGGCCAGCGGCCAACCCCATCGTGCATCCATCTGAAAACTCTTGCTCGCGGTCCAGGAAAAGCGCGATTGTGCCGACTGGGCTGCAGCCAGCACGGCGGTTTTCCACATGGCGACGGCATCTGCGCGGCACCTACCGTAACACCTGCCGCGGCAAGGTCACTTCTTCTGTGCCGCCGCGAACCTCAGAATCTGTTCGAGCGTGACGAAGCCTGAATGCGCAGCATCGATCTCATCGAACTTCGCTGCCACACGCGGCATGCCAGCCTGCGCCTCGGCACGGCTGAGCTTGCCGTCATGGTCACCATCGGCCTTGGTGAACCGGTCCTGGATCTGCTGCTTCATGCTTTCGGCGGACGGCGCGCTGGCAGACTGGGCCTGCGCGGCATTGCCGGCCAGCAGTGCGGCGACCAAGGCGATGCTGGAGAGGGTGCGAAAAGTCTTCATGGGTACATCCTGAAGAGGAAGAGGCTGCACAGCGTAGCAGCGGGCCGCACCTCCGGGCTCAGACCTCCGAGCGAAAGCCCCGGGACCTGGAACTGGCAAGACTGCGAAGCGTGAGGCTGGCGACTGTGCCAACAACGGCCAGCACGAGTGCTGTCAGCTCGAAGAGCAAAATAGGATGGCGGATGGTCACCAGCCCGAACACCGCGGCCAAGGAAAAGGCCACCACTGGCGGCGGCGATCGAAACAGAATCCTCAGACTTGCCACGATCGCCGACAGCAAAGCCAGCCCAAGCGCACCGAAATGCAGGATGCTGATGACTCCGGTGCGAGTCAGTTCCCAGTACATGGGCGCACTGCTTGCCCAAACGGCCGCATGCGACAGCACCAAACCGCCGAACACGAGAAACGGCCACTCATTTGAAACCTTTGGCGAATCCGTTTCAACGGGCGTGGCAGGCGGCGAGTAGAGATTGTTATCTGGCATGTCAGACCTCTGAAGGTTCGATGTGCAAAGCCAGCGCGAAGGCAAGCGCATGTTCCACTTTTCCGGGGCACGGGCCCATGCTTATGGTCGCAGCCCCGCGGCCCAATGCGAATGCACGGCATAGAACGCCCCCACGTTGACCATCACGGTGAGCCAGAACGCAGCGACGAAGGAACGCTTGGCTGTCTTGTGTCGGAGTAACTGCTGGGCGAGCAAGGCACCGGGCCAACCGCAGGCGAGACCAAGCATGTGCAGGGTGGCCTCTGGCGTTCGCCGACGCCCCTGGATTGCCGCCGACTTGTCCATGGCGTAGGCCAGGAACGCGAGGGCGCTCACGAGCAGGTAGGCGAGCCCAACGGCCGGCTTGAAGGCCCAGTGCATGGCGGCATACCCATACAACGCGCCGAAGGCCGGTATCGCCATCAGCCGCGGGACTGTCCAAGGCGCTGGCGAATCGACTCGGTGCGACTTTCGGGACTTGCTCTGCGGCGCGAACTGCACGGCCTTCGCGCGCTTCTTGCCATCTGGGGCCGTTTCGAGCTCAAAAGACAGCCACAGGCCAACGGCGGGACGACCGGTTCCGGCTGGGAACGCCTTGATGTGGACGAAGATGTCCTGCCCGCCGTGCCTGGGTTCGATGAAGCCGAACCCGCGGTCGTCATTCCAGGATTTGAGTGTCCCGTCGAAGCGCATGCTGCTGATTTGCGAAAGCTGGCGAGAGGCGGCATGCGCGCCCTTTGGTGGCTGAAACCGCCGTTGAGGCGAAGACCCAGCGCAAGTTTATGTTTGGCTTGCAGTCATTTGCACACTTCCTGATGCGCGTGAACCCCGGATTGAGCCGCACACGTCCTTCAGATGACGGATGCGATGGTGGCCGGCTCGAGCCGGCCGACCCTGCCGGTGCGCAGCGCATCGGCCCAGTCGCCTCGGCCGTTTTCGTCCGCACGGCGGGCGGCGGCTTGGAAGTCGTAAGGCGTGGCCATCAGCGCCAGTTGCCAGCCGGCAGGACCAAGCTCGGCCAGCGCCCAGCAGGCTTGCGGGTGGCCGGTCTCGACCCAGTGCGGATGCGGGTGCACGTCGTCATAGGCCTGCAGGCCGACGCTGCCGGGGTTCAGCAGCAGCGTGTGAGCCTGCGCTGCAATGCGCGGCACGTGGCTGTGGCCGCAGGCCAGCAGCGTGGGCTGCAGCGGCTGGTGGGCCAGGCCGGCGAGGCGGACCTGCAGCTCGACAGCAGTGGCAGCGCGCAGGCCCGGCGTGGCGGGTGCGGGGTCGGTCGGGTCGAAGCCGGGCACCACGGTTTCGAGCAGGTATTGCAGGTCGTCGGTGGGCGTGCCGTGGCAGCAGAAGACCTGCTCGCCACACCAGCGGCTGGGCGGCAGCGCGGCCAGCCAGGCGCGCTCGGGCTCGCCGAGTTGCGCGGCGGCAAACGCGTCGCTGGCACCCATGCGTTCGCGTGGCAGCGTCAACACCTGGCGCTCGTGGTTGCCCGCGATGGTCGGCCAGTCGCGTTGCATCAGCCACTGAACAGTTTCGCGTGGCCACAAGGGGCCGGAGGCGATGTCGCCGAGGTTGACCACGGTGTCGACGCCGGCAGCGGCAATCTGCGCGGCCACGGCCTCCAGCGCAGGCAGGTTGCCGTGGATGTCGGAGACAAAGGCAATCCGGTTCATCACTGACCGGGGTCGGTGCGGGGCGGGCTGGTGGCCTCGTCCCAGCCATAGGCGCGCTCGACCTTGGCGATGCGCAGCTCGTAGTGGGTGTACCACTCGGCCCGGCCGCGGGCGCGGGTCTGCGCATGGTCGAGCTGGTTGCGCCAGGCTGCGATGTCGGCCAGCGAGCGCCAGTACGAAACGGTGATGCCCAGGCCATCGGCCCCGCGCGCGCTTTCCACGCCCAGGTAACCGGGCTGTTCACGCGCCAGCAGCACCATGTGTTCGGCGGCCTCGCCGTAGCCACCGTCAGCCTCGGTGCGCTGGCTGGTGAAGATGACCGCGTAGTAGGGCGGCTGAGGGCGGGGGGCGAAGCCCGGCGGCGGCAAGGCGTCGGCGGAGGCAGGTGGCAGCATGCGTTGTCAATGGCGAATGCGTGGGAGGTCCGCCACCATAGTACAAAAGCAGCTGCGCAAGGCGCGGCATGCCGCCCCCGAGGCCCTGCGCTTAGCCGTGCTGGGAGACGGCGTCGAGCTGGAACTCGGCCACCGCGCTGGCCAGGCGCACGGCCTGCTCCTGCAGGCTGGCGGCGGCTGCGGCGGCCTGTTCGACCAGCGCGGCGTTCTGCTGGGTCATCTGGTCCAGCTGAGTCACCGCGATGTTGACCTGGCCGATGCCATCGCTCTGCTCGGATGCGGCCGTGGTGATTTCGCCCATGATGTCGCTGACCTGCTGGATGCTGCGTACGATCTCGCCCATGGTGTCGCCGGCGGCGTGCACCTGCTGGGTACCGGACGCGACCTTGGTCACGCTGTCGCCGATCAGGTGTTTAATTTCCTTGGCGGCCTGGGCCGAGCGCTGGGCCAAGGTGCGCACCTCGCCCGCCACCACGGCGAAACCACGTCCCTGTTCACCGGCCCGGGCGGCTTCCACCGCCGCGTTCAGGGCCAGGATGTTGGTCTGGAAGGCAATGCCGTCGATGACGCCGGTGATGTCGGCAATGCGGCTGGCGCTGGCATGGATGTCGCCCATGGTGGCGACCACGTCGGCCACCATCTGCCCGCCGCGCGCCGCCACTGCAACGGCGGAGTGCACGAGCTGGTTGGCCTGCACCGAAGAGGCGGCGCTTTGGCGAACGGTGCCGGTGAGCTGCTCCATCGCGCTGGCGGTTTCCTCCAGGTTGCTGGCGGTCTGCTCGGTGCGCGCACTGAGGTCATGGTTGCCGGCGGCGATCTGGGTGGTGGCGGTCGTCACGTTGTCCACCACGCCGCGCACTTCGCGGATCGAGTGCTTCAAGGCACCGCGCATCGCATCGAGCGAGCGCTGCAGCTGGCCGGTTTCGTCCTGGGCGTAGTCGCCCAACGCGCGGCCGCGCAGGTCCAGGCTGGAGATGGCTGCGGCCATCTGCTGCGAATGGCGCAAGGGGCCGGTGATGCTGCGCGTCAGCAGCCAGGCCAGCACCAGACTGATGCCGACCGACAGCGCCGCACTGCCCGCCAGCACGGCCAGCATGCGGCGGCGCAAATCGCTGACCAAGCCGGCGCGCGCATCCAGGTCGTCCCGCTGCCGCGTCACCACGGCCTTCACGGCCTCCAGGTAGGCATTGGCCGCGGGCTCGAAATGCTCGCTGAAGGCACGGCTGGCGGCCGCCACGTCGCCCGCCTTCTTGAATTTCAGCACCTCGTCGCGCCCGTTCTGGTAGACCTGGCGCCTGGCCTTGACCTGCGCCATGAGCTCACGCTCGCTGTCATTGCTGACCCGGTCATCCAGCGCCTTCTGCAGCTCGCCGGTCAGGCGCACGGACTCGGCATTGGCGGGTGCGAAATAGGCCTCCAGGCTGTCGTCGCTGCTGCGGGACACCGCAGCGCGGCGCTGGATGGCGGCCGCCAGGCTCATGCGCCAGTCCACGGCGAGTCGCTCGGTCTGGATGTTCTGCTGCAGCATGGTGTCGATCTCGCTACCCAGTTGCTGCAGCATCACGGCCGCGAACATGAAGGTGCCGAGCGACAAGGCCAGCATCGTGCCGAGCACGGTGGCCAGTCGCTTGCCAATGGAGAGATTGCTGAGGAACGACATGGGGGCAACTTTCACAAAAGGAGGACGCGGCCCGGGCCGACTCGGCCACAGGGTCCACAGTTCACTCGATTTTGTGATCGCTGCACTGCAGCAAAAGCCGCGAAGTGCGCCGGCTTCCCCGGCCGTCTTCAGGCGGCCGGCCACGCAGTGATGCCGGCTGGCATGCCTGGCTGGTGCACCGCCATAGTACAAAGCAGCACATGAAAGACCTGCTCACCCCTCGCCGCCGCTGGTGGGCCCTGGCCGTGTTGTGCCTGGGCGTGCTGATGATCGTGCTCGACAGCACCATCGTGAACGTCGCGCTGCCGTCCATCCAGGCCGACCTGGGCTTCTCCGAGACCGGGCTGGTGTGGGTCGTCAACGCCTACCTGCTGAGCTTCGGCGGCTGCCTGCTGCTGGGCGGGCGGCTGGGCGACCTGTACGGCCACCGTCGATTGTTCCTTGCGGGGCTGGTGCTGTTCACTGCCGCCTCGGCGGCCTGCGGGCTGGCGCCTTCGCAGGCCACCCTGATCGTGGCACGCGCGGTGCAGGGGCTGGGCGGCGCAGTAGTGTCGGCCGTCTCGCTGTCGTTGATCATGAACCTGTTCACCGAGCCGGCCGAGCGCGCGAAGGCGATGGGCGTGTACGGCTTCGTCTGCGCGGGCGGCGGCAGCATCGGCGTGCTGCTGGGCGGGCTGTTGACCGGCAACTTCAGCTGGCACTGGATCTTCCTGGTCAACCTGCCGATTGGCGTGGTGGTGTACGCACTGTGTGTGGCGCTGCTGCCAGCCGGGCACACGCCGCCTGAACAGCAGAAGCTGGACGTGGCTGGCGCGATCCTGGTCACCGCCGCGCTGATGCTCGCGGTGTACGCCGTGGTCGACGGCAACAGCGCCGGCTGGACCTCGGTGCAGACGCTGGGCCTGCTGGCCAGCGCGCTGGTGCTGGGCGGCGCCTTCGTGTGGACCGAGGCGCGGGTGGCGCACCCGCTGATGCCGCTGGGCCTGTTCAGGCTGCGCAGCGTGGCGGTGGCCAACAGTGCGGGCGTGCTGTGGGCCGCGGCGATGTTCGCCTGGTTCTTCATCTCGGCGCTGTACCTGCAGCAGGTGCTGGGCTACGCGCCGATGCAGGTCGGCCTGGCCTTCCTGCCGGCGAACCTGATCATGGCGGTGTGTTCGCTGGGCCTGTCGGCCCGCATCGTCATGCGCTTTGGCATCCGCGGGCCGATCGCCGTGGGTTTGGCACTGGCGGCGCTGGGGCTGCTGCTGTTCTCGCAGGCCCCGGTGGCAGCCAGCTTCTGGCTGCACGTGCTGCCGCCAATGCTGCTGCTGGGCCTGGGCGCCGGCATCGCGTTCAACCCGGTGCTGCTGGCCGCGATGAGCGAAGTCAGCCCGGAAGACTCGGGCCTGGCATCGGGCCTGGTCAATACCGCCTTCATGATGGGCGGAGCACTGGGGCTGGCAGTGCTGGCCAGCCTGGCGGCCGGTCGCTCGGAGGCAGCAACGCTGGCCGGGCTGGGCCCAGCCGCCGCGCTGAACGCCGGCTACCAGCTGGCGTTCAAGCTGGGCGCGGTGTGTGCGCTGGTGGCGGCATTGATGGGCGGACTGCTGTTGCGCGCCGGCGGGCCGGGGGATGCTGCGGCCGGCGGCACCACCCCTCATTGAGGGCCCCGGGGCTCCGGGCTCACCCTGGGCAGCGGCCTGCCGCGATGGGCGCACACTCCGCCCGTCAGTCCACCTCAATCAATCAAAGGAGCGCTTGATGGCGAACTACGTCGATGGATTCGTGATCCCGGTGCCGCTGGACAAGCTGGCCGACTACAAGAAGATCGCGCGCAAGGCCGGCAAGATCTGGAAGGAACATGGCGCGCTGCAATACGTCGAATGCGTGGCCGACGATGCCAAGCCCGGCAAGCGCACTTCGTTCCCGCAGAGCGTGAAGCTGAAGGAAGGCGAAGTGGTGATCTTCTCGTTCATCGTCTTCCCCTCGCGCAAGGAACGTGACCGCATCAACAAGCTGGTGATGAGCGATCCGCGACTGGCCGAGATGATGAACCCGGAGGCCATGCCGTTCGACGGCAAGCGCATGTTCTGGGGCGGGTTCAAGGCCTTCCTGGAACTTTGAAATCAGTCCAGCGACCGCATCAGGTCAATCGCCTGCTCAATCCGCTCCACGGCGTGAATCGTCAGGCCTTCGATGGGTTTCTTGGGCGCATTCGCCTTGGGCACCACCGCCACGCTGAAGCCCAGCTTGGCGGCCTCCTTCAAGCGATCCTGCCCGCGCGGCGCCGGCCGCACTTCGCCGGCCAGCCCGACCTCGCCAAAGGCAATGAAGCCACGCGGCAAAGGCTTGCCCCGCAACGAACTCTGGATCGCGATCAGCACCGCCAGGTCGGCCGCGGGCTCGCTGATGCGCACACCCCCCACCGCGTTGACGAACACGTCCTGGTCCATGCAGGCCACACCCGCATGCCGGTGCACCACGGCCAGCAGCATCGCGAGCCGGTCGCGGTCCAGGCCGACTGAGAGGCGCCGCGGGCTCGGACCGCCCGAGTCCACCAGCGCCTGGATCTCGACCAGCAGCGGCCGCGTGCCTTCCAGCGTCACCAGCACGCAGCTGCCAGGCACCGGCTCGCTGTGGGTGGACAGGAAGATCGCGCTGGGGTTGGACACGCCCTTGAGCCCGCGCTCGGTCATCGCGAACACGCCGATCTCGTTGACCGCGCCAAAGCGGTTCTTGATCGCCCGCACCAGCCGGAAGCTGCTGTGCGTGTCGCCCTCGAAATACAGCACCGTGTCGACGATGTGTTCCAGCACCCGCGGCCCGGCCAGCGCGCCTTCCTTGGTCACGTGGCCGACCAGCACGATGGCGCAGCCGCCGGACTTGGCGGTGCGCGTGAGGTGCGCTGCGCACTCGCGCACCTGCGAGACCGAACCCGGCGCGCTGCTCAGTTGCTCGGAGTACATGGTCTGGATCGAGTCGATCACGCAGAAGGCCGGCCGCTCGGCCTCGATGGTCGCGAGGATCTTCTCCAGGCTGATCTCGGCCAGCACGCGCACCGCAGCGCCCGAAAGGTCCAGCCGGCGCGCCCGCAGCGCGACCTGTGCGGTGGACTCCTCGCCGGTCACATACAGCACCTTCATGCGCGAAGCCAGTGCGTCCACCGCCTGCAGCAGCAGCGTGCTCTTGCCGATGCCGGGGTCGCCGCCGATCAGCACCACGCCGCCTTCGACGATGCCGCCACCCAGCACCCGGTCCAGTTCGTCCAGCCCGGTGGGCGTGCGCGCCACGTCGCCGGCCTCGATCTCGCTCAGCGTGGCCACGGGCTGCGACTTGGCCAGCGACTGGAAGCGATTCTTGGCGGTACCGGCCGCCGGCTCGGCCACGCCTTCCTCCAGCGTGTTCCAGGCCTTGCAGTGCGGGCACTGGCCCAGCCACTTGGGGCTGGTGCCGCCGCATTCGGTACAGGTGTAGATCGTCTTGGCCTTGGACATGAGGGGCATTCTGGCAGCGCCCTAAACTCGGCTCCCCGCTTCGCAACGTCACGCCCCATGGACTTCTCGACCTGGCTCCCGTTTTTCTTCGCCACCGTGGCCATCAGCCTGTCGCCCGGCCCCGGCGCCATTGCCGCGATGGGTGCGGGACTGAACCACGGCTTTCGCCGCGGTCAGGTCGTGGCCTTCGGCCTGGGGCTGGGCGTGATCACGCAGTTGCTGGTCGTTGGCGTGGGCCTGGGCGCGTTGCTGGCCACCTCCGAGACGGCATTCGCGGTCGTCAAGTGGGTGGGCGCGGCCTACCTTGTGTACCTGGGTGTGCAGCAATGGCGCTCGCCGGCCAGCCCGATCACCGCCAAGGACGCGACCAGTGCCGACGCCGCCCAGGCCGTGAGCCGCAAGAGCATCTTCCTGCGCGGCTGGATGGTGAACGCAATGAACCCCAAGGGCACGGTCTTCCTGCTGGCCGTGCTGCCGCAGTTCATCGACATGAGCCGGCCGCTGCCGCTGCAGTACCTGCACATCGGCGCGACCTTCAGTGTGGTCGAGTTCTGCGTGATGACCGGCTACGTGGCCCTGGCCAGCAAGGTGCTGGGCCTGCTTCGCGAACCCCGCCAGATCCGCTGGATGAACCGCAGCTTCGGCAGCCTGTTCGTGGTCGCGGGGGTGTTCCTGGCAACGTTCAAGCGGGCCGCGTGAGCAGGGGCGAGATCACTCCAATCGCCAAACGTACTCCACGGTGATCCAACTGCCCACAGGACGGCCATCCAGCGTGGCCGCCTTGAAGGGGCAACTGGCCAGAGCGGCCATCGCCGCCAGGTCGAGTTGCTTGTGGCCGACAGTCTCGCCACTGCTGTCATTGACCCTCACCTTGGCCACTTTGCCCGCCGAGTCGATGAAAAGCGCCAGGCGGGTGGTTCCGGTGGCATCCGCGTTCGCAGCGTATTTCGGATAGGCCGGCTGGCAGCCCTTGTCAAGCTTGATGGCGGCTCTGCGATAGGTGCCGGCCGCCTGGGAGGCTGCAACAGCAGCCAACGCCGCGGGCGGGTCAGCCGGCAACGGATCGGCCTCCTTGCCGAAATATGCGCCCCATGCAGGGACGCCAGCGGTGAGCGGCAGTTGACCGTTTGCGCCCATCTGTTCGACCGCCTGCCCTGCGCAGACCATCACCGCACCCATCATCTGTGCGGCAAAGGGTCCGCGAGAAGCGCTGGGTTGCAACTGGCCGCGACTCATGCCTTCGAGCAAGGGCTGCATCGCCACGTTTCCCGCCAGCCGATCTGCCGCGCAGGCGCAAAGTCGTCCTCGCGACATCCCGTCGATCGGAGGCATCAACTTGTCGGGCACACCCTCGATGCACATCGCCTCCAGCATGGGCTTCACCGACAGCGGTGAACCTGGCGACGGCGCGCCGGTGGGTTCTTCAGCAGCCCCGGCCAGCATGCACGCCGCACCGCAAGCCAGGCCAACAACCGCGCGTGCGGCGCGACCGGGCATCTGTTTAAACTTCATCAAAATAAGGCTCCTCATTCCCTTTCGGTCATTGTGCCCATGGGAAAGCCCGGCCCCGCCTGGTAGCTGCCGAATCGGCCGAGGCGCGAAGCGCGAGCCGACCCGCCACGCTGAACTTGTTACGTCTGGTCAATTGGCCGTGGCGTGCAAGCCGCAATTGCCCTTGCCGAGTCGCCCACTCACTGTCCAGATGCGGAAATTCATCGAAAATCCGGTCCATCGGCCACCGGGGGGGTGGCTTTTTCGCCTGTGGACAGGATTTGTGATGAAGAAGATTTCGATGGCCCGCATGGCCGCCTTGGCCGCCGCCACGCTGCTGAGCTCCGCCGCAATGGCTCAACAAGCGCCGAACAGCCGCCTCTATGTCAACGGCGCAGTCGGCGCCAGCCACTTCGATGCCGATTGCGCCGGCACCGAGTCGTGCGACAACTCCGGCACTGGCGCGCGCGTGATGCTGGGCTATGAGCTCGGTGGTGGCCTGGCTGGCGAAGTGGGCTACATGTCGTTTGGTGAAGCCAAGGCCACCGTCGACGGCGTGCGCGCCAAGATCGAAGCCGGCGGCTTCCTGCTGGGCGTGGCCTTCCGCGCGCCGTTTGCGCGCGACTGGGACGCCACTGCACGCCTGGGCGTGATCAGCATGAAGACCAAGGTCAGCGCGACCGACGGCGTCAACCGCGCATCCGACGACGAGACCAACACCGCCGCCTACGCCGGCCTGGGCCTGGGCTACGCGCTGAGCCCGGCGCTGCACGTCGAGCTGAACGTGGACTTCAGCCGCGCCGAATACACGGACGCCCAGGCCGACCTGCGCAACTTCTCGGTCGGCCTGCGCTACGCGTTCTGAGCCCGAGGGCCACGCGCCCTTCGCTCGCCTGAAGCCCGCATCAGCGGGTTTTTTTCATGGTCGAACGGCTGGGAACAGCCCTCAGAAGTCCTGCACCGTCGGGCGCAGCACGATCTCGTTGATGTCCACGTCGGCCGGCTGTTCGATCGCGTAGGCAATCGCACGGGCCACCGAGTTGGCCGGGATCTGGTTGGCTTCGTAGAAGGCGTTCACGCCGGCAGAGGCTTCTGCGTCGCTGCTGCCCAGCTTCAGCTCCGAGGCCACCGCGCCAGGCGACACGATGGTCGTGCGCACGCCGGCCGGGGCTTCGGCGCGCAGGCCTTCGGAGATCGCACGCACCGCGAACTTGGTCGCGCTGTAGACCGCACCGATGGGGCTGAAGACCTTGAGGCCGGCCACCGAAGCGATGTTGACGATGTGACCGCTGCCTTGCGCCTTCATCGTCGGCAGCACCGCGGCCACGCCGTAGAGCAGGCCCTTGATGTTGACGTCGATCATGCGGTCCCACTCGTCGACCTTGAGCTTGTCCAGCCCGGCCAGCAGCATCACGCCGGCGTTGTTGACCAGCACGTCGATGCGGCCGAAGGCCTTCAGAGCGGCGGCGGCCAGCGCGTCGAGGTCGGTTCGGCGGGTCACATCGGTGGCTTGCACCACGACTTCGGCGCCAGCGTCGCGCAGCTCGGCGGCCAGCGCCTGCAGGCGGTCGACACGGCGGGCCGCCAGCACCAGGCGGGCGCCGCGGGTGGCGAGCAGGCGGGCGGTGGCCTCGCCCAGGCCGCTGCTGGCACCGGTGATGACAACGACCTGGCCGCGGATGGAATCTTGGGATTGAGACATGGTGGGCTCCTGAAGGAAGGGGGTTGGAAAGACTCAGTGAAGCCAGTGTCTGATTCGCTCGAATGCTTGTATATGGAACCCTGGCGAGTTCAGAATTCCGCCATCAGGAACACTGAACCGCAACCGTGAACAATCCGCTTGAAGCCCTCCGGGTGTTTTGCTGCGCCGCACAGGCGCGCAACTTTCGCGACGCCGCACTGCAACTGGCTGTCTCGCCGCAGGTGGTGACGCGCGTGGTGCGCGAGCTGGAAGACACGCTGGGCGAGCCGCTGTTCCACCGCAGCACGCGCGGCGTGCGGCTGACGGCCTTTGGTGCCCAGCTGGTGGAACGCGCACGCAGCGCATTGGCCGGCGTGGAGGCCTTGTTCCCGGTGCGCGGCCAGCCGGGTCAGGTCAACGAGACGACCAGCGGGCTGGTGCGGGTGACAGCGCCACGCTTCCTGGGCCGCGCGCCTTTGATGGCAACGCTGGCGCCGCTGCTGGCCGCCCATCCCGGGCTGGTGCTGGACCTGCGGCTGTCTGAAGTGCGGGCCGACGTGGTGGACCAGCAGATCGACATTGGCGTGCGCATCGGCCCGATGCGCGACAGCGGCTTCGTGGCCCGCGCCGTGGCGCAGGTGCATTTCCACGTGGTGGCCACGCCCACACTGGTGGCGCGCGTGGGCGCGCCGCAGACCATCGCCGAGCTGCTGGACCAGCGGCCCTGCACCGCGATGATCGACCTCAACAACGGCCGCCCGTGGAACTGGCTGTTCCGCGGCAGCCGCCAGCAGGCCCCCGCCGTTCCCGCCTTTGTGACCGACGACCCGGAGGCCGAACAGGCCGCCGTGCTGGCAGGCATGGGCTTCGGCCAGCTGCCGGACTTCCTGGCCCAGCCGGCACTGCGCGAGGGCCGGCTGGTCAGCGTGCTGGAAGCAGAAGCGCCGAAGCCCTGGCCGGTGCACGTCTACCGTGCACGCCAGAGCCCCGTGCCAGCCCGCGTGCGGCTGGTGTTCGAGGCCCTGGTGCAGGGCCTCGCGAAGTTGCCAAGCAGCAGCGCCTAGCCCTCCCAGCCACCACCCAGCGCGCGGATCAAGGCCACCGTGCTCTGGAACTGCGCGCCCTGAATCTGCACGGCCTGGCGCAGGTTGCGCAGTTCGTTGCGGCGGGCGTCGAGCAGGTCGAGCTGGCTGACCAGGCCATTGCGGTAGCGCACGTCCGACAGCTGTGTGGCGCGCGTCGCCGACTTGACGGCCAGCGCCAGCACCGTGGACTGGGCCTGCAGCAGCTCCAGCGAAGTCAGCTGGTCCTCGACCTCGCGCAGCGCGGTGAGCACCTGGCCGCGGTAGCTCTGCAGCGCGATCTGCGCGTCTGCCGCGATACGGTCTTCGTTCGCCTGGCGCCGGCCGCCGTCGAAGATGGGCAGCGACAGCAGCGTGCCGACCGACCAGGCGCGGGCGGACCAGCGGAACACGTCGGACAGTTCGGACGATGCAGAGCCACCGGTGGCGGTCAGCGTGAGGTCCGGCAGCCAGGCGGACTGGGCGACGCCCAGGCGGGCCTGCGCGGCCATCAGGCCACGCTGGGCCGCCGCCACGTCGGGCCGGCGTGCCAGCACGGCGCTGGGCAGGCCGGCGGGCACGGTGGGCGGTGCGGCGGCCCAGGCGGTGTCGGGCAGCGTGAATTCGCTGGCCGATTCGCCCAGCAGCACGGCCAGCGCGTTTTCCAGCGCAGCACGCTGGCGGTCCAGCGCAATCGCATCGGACTCGGTGGCTGCCACTTCGGTGCGGATGCGCTCGACGTCCAGCTCGGCCAGGTCACCGGCGGCGCGGCGCCGCTCGGTGAGCTTGAGCGTGTTGCGGTAAGCGTCCACCGATTCGCGCACCAGCCGGCGCTCGACGTCGGCCTCGCGCAGTGCGAAGTAGGTCTGCGCGACCTGGGCCTGCACCAGCAGCTGCGTGCTGCGCAGCGTGGCTTCGCTGGCCTGTGCGTCCAGCTCGGCGGCCTGGCTGCCCAGGCCCAGCTTGCCGAACAGGTCCAGCTCCCAGGCCAGGTTGGCGCCTGCCGTGCCCTGGTTGTAGACCGGGTACGGTTGCACGCCTGCCGTGGTGTCGGTCGCGCGGCTCACGCCGGCGCTGGCACCCAGCTGCGGCAGGCGCTGCGCATCGGCCGTGCGCAGCCCGGCGCGGGCCTGCTGCAACCGTGCCGCGGCGATCTTCAGGTCGGTGTTCTGCGCCTGCGAGCGGGCGATCAGCTGGTTCAGCAGCGGGTCGGCGAACACGGTCCACCAGGCGCCGCGGTCGGCCGCATCGGCCGGCGCCACGGCCGCCCAGTGGCCTTCGACTGGCGCGCTCTGCGTTGTCTTGAAGGCCGGCGGTGCGGTGGGCAGCGTGGCCGGATCGACAGCGGGCGCCGAGACGCAACCGGCCAGCACCAAGGCGGCAAGCAGCGGCGTCAGCGAGCGCTTCGAGGCAAGCGAAAAGAGGTTTCTCATTGGAATCTCCAAATTTCTCACGGAGCCGGCGCCGGGCCGCCCCAAGGCGGCCGAGCAACCCGCCCGGCGGGTGGTCTCACGCAATCGTGAGACCGGGTGCATCAGTTACTCATGCTCGTGTCGGGGCGCTGCCACTTGCGGGCGCAACGGCGCACCACCATGCATGCCAGGTTCCAGCAACGGCTCCACGTCATGCGGCACTTCGCCGTGCTGCTTCAGCGGGCGGTTGCCGGTCATGCGGCGCAGCAGCACGTAGAACACCGGGGTCAGGAAGATGCCGAAGGCCGTCACGCCGATCATCCCGGCGAACACCGCAACGCCCATCGCATGGCGCATCTCGGCGCCAGCACCGGTCGCCAGCACCAGGGGCAGCACACCCATCACGAAGGCCATCGAGGTCATCAGGATGGGGCGCAGGCGCAGCCGGCTGGCTTCGATCGCGGCCTGGATCGGCGTTCGGCCGGCGAACTCCAGCTCGCGTGCGAACTCCACGATCAGGATCGCGTTTTTCGCACTCAAGCCCACCAGCACCATCAGGCCGATCTGCGTGAAGACGTTGTTGTCGCCCTTGGTGAGCCACACGCCCGTCATCGCGGCCAGCAGGCCCATGGGCACGATCAGCAGGATGGCCAGCGGCAGCGTCAGGCTTTCGTACTGCGCAGCCAGCACCAGGAAGACCAGCAGGATGGCGATGGGGAAGATCAGCGCGGCGGAGTTGCCGGCCAGGATTTCCTGGTAGGTCAGGTCGGTCCACTCGTAGCTGATGCCGGGCGGCAGCGTTTCGGCGGCAATGCGCTTGATCGCGTCCTGCGCCTGGCCGGACGAGTAGCCCGGTGCGGCGCCGCCGTTGATGTCGGCGGTCAGGAAGCCGTTGTAGCGCATCGCGCGTTCCGGGCCAAAGGTCGGCACGACCTTCAGCAATGCCGACAGCGGCACCATTTCGCCCGTGGTCGAACGCACCTTCAGCGTGCCGATGTCTTCGGGCCGCGCGCGGAACGCAGCATCTGCCTGCACCCGCACGGAGTACGTGCGGCCGAAGCGGTTGAAGTCATTGGCGTACAGGCTGCCCAGGTAGATCTGCAGCGTCTCGAAGACCGAGGTGACGGGCACGCCGAGCTGGCGGGCCTTGGTGCGGTCGATGTCGGCATAGAGCTGCGGCACGTTGACCTGCCAGCTGGAGAACAGGCCGGCGAGTTCCGGCGTCTGGTAGGCCTTGGCCATGAAGGCCTTCTGCGCGGCGTCCAGCGCGTCGAAGCCCAGCGAGGCGCGGTCTTCCAGCTGCAGCTTGAAGCCACCGGTGGTGCCCAGGCCCTGCACGGGCGGCGGCGGGAAGATGGCGATGAAGGCATCCTGGATCTGGCCGAACTGCTGGTTCAGCGAACCGGCGATGGCACCGGCGGACAGCGACGGGTCCTTGCGCTGGTCGAAGTCCTTCAGCGCCACGAAGACGATGCCGGAGTTCGAGCTGTTGGTGAAGCCGTTGATCGACAGGCCGGGGAAGGTGATCGCATGCTCCACGCCGGGCTGCTTCATCACGATGTCGTCCATGCGACGGGTGACGTCCTCGGTGCGGTCCAGCGTGGCGCCGTCGGGCAGCTGGGCGAAGCCGATCAGGTACTGCTTGTCCTGCGCCGGCACGAAGCCCTTGGGCACCAGCTGGAACAGGCCGACGGTGGCGACCGCGAGCAGCGCGTAGATGCCCAGCATCACCGCCTTGCGCGAGATCGCACCCTTCACGCCCACGCTGTAGCGCTCGGAGCCGCGCTGGAACAGGCGGTTGAAGCCGCGGAAGAAGCGGCCCAGCACACGGTCCATGCCGCGGGTCAGCCAGTCCTTCGGTGCGTCATGGCCCTTCAGCAGCAAGGCAGCCAATGCGGGCGACAGCGTCAGCGAGTTGATCGCCGAGATCACGGTGGAGATGGCAATCGTCAGCGCGAACTGGCGGTAGAACTGGCCGGTCAAACCGGTGATGAAGGCCAGCGGCACGAACACGGCGACCAGCACCAGCGCGATGGCGATGATGGGACCGGAAACTTCGCGCATTGCGCGGTAGGTGGCCTCGCGTGGCGAGAGCCCGCCTTCGATGTTGCGCTCGACGTTCTCGACCACGACGATGGCGTCGTCCACCACGATGCCGATGGCCAGCACCAGGCCGAACAGGCTCAGCGCGTTGATCGAGAAGCCGAACACATGCATCACGCCAAAGGTGCCGACCACCGCGACCGGCACGGCCAGCAGCGGGATGATGGACGCACGCCAGGTCTGCAGGAACAGGATCACGACCAGCACCACCAGCGCGATGGCTTCGAGCAGCGTGTGCACCACCGATTCGATGGACGCACGCACGAACTGCGTCGGGTCGTAGACGATCTCGTAGGTCAGGCCTTCGGGCATCGCGGCCTTCAGGTCGGCCATGGTGGCGCGCACGCCGTCGGAGATGGCAATCGCGTTGGACCCTGGCGCGGCGAAGATGGGCACCGCCACCGCGTCCTTGTTGTCCAGCAGCGAGCGCAGCGAGTAGTCCGCCGCACCCATCTCGATGCGCGAAATGTCGCGCAGCCGGGTCACTTCGCCGCCGTTGCCGGTCTTGACGATGATGTCGCCGAACTCGTCTTCGGTCTGCAGCCGGCCTTGTGCGTTGACCGGCAGCTGCACGTCAATGCCTTGCAGGCCAGGCGATGCGCCGACCACGCCTGCGGCAGCCTGCACGTTCTGCTCACGGATGGCCGCGACCACGTCACCGGCGGACAGGCCACGGTTGGCCACCTTCTGCGGGTCCAGCCAGACGCGCATCGCGTAGTCGCCCGAGCCGAACAGCTGCACGTCGCCCACGCCCTGGACGCGCGCCAGGCGGTCCTTGACGTTGAGCACCGCGTAGTTGCGCAGGTAGGTCATGTCGTAGCGGCCGGTGGGCGACAGCAAGTGCACCACCATGGTCAGGTCGACCGAGCTCTTGACGGTGGTGATGCCCAGGCGGCGCACCTCTTCCGGCAGACGCGGCTCGGCCCGGGCCACGCGGTTCTGCACCAGCTGCTGGGCCTTGTCGGGGTCGGTGCCGAGCTTGAAGGTGACGGTCAGCGTCATCAGGCCGTCGGTCGTCGCCTGGCTGCTCATGTAGAGCATGCCTTCGACGCCGTTGATCTGTTCTTCGATCGGTGTGGCCACCGTCTCGGCAATGACTTTGGGGTTCGCGCCGGGGTAGGTGGCACGCACGACGATGGACGGCGGCACGACCTCGGGGTATTCCGAGATCGGCAGGCCGCGCACCGCGATCAGGCCGCCGAGGAAGATCAGCAGCGAGAGCACGCCGGCAAAGATGGGCCGGTCAATGAAAAACTTGGACAAGTTCATGGGGTGTCCTGAAAGAGGTTCCTCTGCATGGCGGGGCGCATGTGCACTGGCATGTGCATCACGACGGCTCACCTGCGGTGTTGTTCTTCTTGGCCTGCAGCTCGGCCTTGGCGTTCATCGGCACTTCCTGCGGCTGCACCAGCGAGCCCGGGCGAACCCGCTGCAGCCCGTTGACGACGACCTTCTCGTCGGCCTTCAGCCCGGCGGTGACGATGCGCAGCCCGTCCACCGCGGCGCCCAGCGAGACCTCGCGGTAGGCGACCTTGTGGTCCGCGCCGACCACCAGCACGTAGCGCTTGTTCTGGTCGGTGCCGACCGCTCGTTCGTTGACCAGCAGCGCCGAGGTGGCCTTGACCTGGCCCAGGCGCAGCTGCGCGAACTGGCCCGGCAGCAGCGCGCCGTCGGCGTTGTCGAACACCGCGCGCACGCGCACCGTGCCGCTCTTCGCGTCGACCTGGTTGTCGATCAGCTGCAGCTTGCCTTCGATGGCTTTTTCGCCCGTGCCGCCCAGCCCGGTCTTCATCTGCACCGGAATGCGTTCGAGCTGGCCGCGTTGCGCCGTGCCGCCCGGCAGGCTGGCCAGGGCTTTGCTGACGGTGGCTTCGTCAACGTCGAAGCTGGCGTAGATCGGGCTGACCGAGACCAGCGTGGTCAGCACCGGCGCGCCCGGACCTGCGGCCACCAGGTTGCCCACGGTGACTTCCTTGCGGCCGACGCGGCCGGCCACCGGTGCGCGCACCTGCGTGTAGCTCAGGCTGAGCTTGGCGGTCTGCAGCGCGGCCTGTGCGGCGCGCAGGTTGGCATCGGCTTCGCGGGCGGCGTTCTGGCGCTCGTCCAGCTCGCGCTGGGCAATTGCCTGTTCCTGCCAGAGCCGGCCGGCCCGCTCGCTTTCGCTGCGGGTGTAGCCCACGCGTGCCTGGGCGGCCAGCACCTGGGCCTCGGCCCGGTCCACCTCGGCTGCGTACGGCGCCGGGTCGATGGTCACCAGCAGGTCGCCGGCATTCACCAGCGCACCTTCGCGGAAGTGCACCGCCAGCACCGTGCCGGAGACGCGCGAGCGCAGCTCGACCTTGTCCACCGCCTCGACACGTCCGGAGAATTCTTCCCAGGCGGCCACGTCCTGCTTGACGACGGTGGCGACCGAGACCGGCACCGCGGGCGGCGCGGCTGCCGGCGATTCGGCTTCAGCGGTATGGGCCGTCATCAGCGCGGCGGCGCCCAGCGCCAGCGCGGCGGTCAGCGAAGTCAGCACCATGGCCGTGGGGCGGCGGGAAAATTTTTGAAAGGTCTTGGAAGAAGCAGAGGTGGACATGGCGTGCTCCGTTGGCAGTGGATTGGGTTGGGAATGCAGGAAAAAACGGCAATGCAGCGGCTGCGCCTGCGGTGTTTTGCAGGCGGCCAGACAACGACAACAGCCGGCGCGGCACCGCGCCGGTGGGAACTCAGGCCAGGCGTGGCGCGAGCGCGCCGGCACAAGTTCCCGGTGAACTGTCAGACGAAGCGCGGCGGGACGAGCGCCGCGCGGTCGGACAGCGGGAAAGACAGTCGATCAGGAATTCACGCAGCGCCGGCCGCAGCGCTGCGGCCCACGGCGCCTGCAGGCTGGCCAGCTTGCTCAGTGCCATCGGCCAACCGGTCGGCCCGGCCAGCTTGAACAGCCGTGCCGCCACGCCTGCGCGCTGCAAGGCCACGCTGTACCGATGCGCCTCGTCGCGCAGCGGATCGTCGGTGGCAGTGACCAGCATGGCCGGCGCCACGCCGCCCAGCCGCGCGGCGTGCAGCGGCGCCGCATAAGGATGGTCGCCGCCGCTGTCGCCCAGGTAGGCGCGCCAGCCACGCGACCAGGCGCAGCCGGCCTCGCCCTGGCCGGCGGCGCGCAGCGAGGCGGTGGCCAGGCAAGGGTCCAGCAGCGGCGACAGCAGCAGTTGGCCAGCCAGCGGCTTGCCCTGGTCCCGCGCCCACAGCGCCAGGCCGGCGGCGAGGTTGGCGCCCGCCTCTTCCCCGGCCACCAGCAGCGCCGCACCAGCGCCGGCCAGCCGGGTGCGCGCACGCTGCATCCAGCGCAGCAACGCGGCCGCGGCCTGCAGCGCGGCCGGGAAAGGCTGCGCCGGCGCGTGCGGATAGTCCAGCGAGACGACGACACAGCCCGATTGCGCCAACAGCCGTGCGGTCGCCAGGCCGCTGTCCAGGTCGCCGCCGATGAAAGCGCCGCCGGGCAGGTGCAGCACCAGCGGGCGCGCCAGCACCCGGCCGTCGCCCGCTGCCAGACCAGGCTCGGCCGCGCGGTGGATGCGCACCGACAAGGGCTCGGCGAGACCGGCATCAATGCGGGTGTCGCGCCAGGCGGCGGTGATCAGCGGGGAGAGCGAAGGCATGGTGGCGGGGCTGGAATGCGGTGAAGACAGGGAAGGCCGGAAGCAGGAGGGGCAATCTTGTTGCAGTGCAGCGAAGGATAGGCGTTGCGAGTGAAGGAATAAACACCCTGCGGCATGACACAGTTTTGTGGCTGGTGAAACAATGACGTCTCAGGTCAACGAAGGGATGCTGGATGGACAAGCTCAGTGCAATGCAGGCGTTTGCGCGCGTGGTCGAGGCAGGCACCTTCACCAAGGCGGCCGATTCGCTGGAACTACCCAAGGCCGCGGTGACCCGGCTGATCCAGTCGCTGGAGGAACACCTGGAGGTCAAGCTGCTGAACCGCACCACACGCCGCGTGACGGTCACGCCAGACGGCGCGGCCTACTACGAGCGGGTGAGCCGGCTGCTGGGCGAGATCGACGAGCTGGAAGGTTCGATCTCGCATGCGCGCGCCACGCCACGCGGGCGGTTGCGCATCGATGTGGCGTCTTCGGTCGCGCGGCTGCTGCTGATCCCGGCGCTGCCGGAGTTCCACGCCCGCTACCCGGACATCCAGATCGACCTGGGCGTGAGCGACCGGCCGGTGGACCTGGTGGGCGACAACGTGGATTGCGTGGTGCGCGGCGGCGAGATCACCGACCAATCATTGGTGGCGCGCCGCGTGGGTGCCTGGCGCTATGCCTGCGCCGCGGCACCCTCCTACGTGCGCGAGCACGGGCTGCCACTGCATCCGCGCGACCTGGAAAGCGGCGACCACAAGATCGTCAGCTACTTCTCGTCGCGCACTGGCCGGCAGTTCTCGTTCGACTTCAACCGCAAGGGCGAACGCGTGGAGGTGCAGGGCCGCTACCGGCTGTCGGTCAACGACGGCACCGCCTACATGACCGCCGGCCTGGCCGGGCTGGGCGTGGTGCAGGCGCCATTTTTCATGCTCAAGCCGCACATTGACGCGGCCGAGCTGGTGCCGCTGATGACGGACTGGGAGTCCGACCCGCTGCCGCTGTACGTGGTCTACCCGCCCAACCGGCACCTGAGCACCAAGCTGCGCGTCTTCGTCGACTGGGTGGCTGACCTGTTCGCCCGCCACACCGACGCCGAGGAACAGCTGCTGGCCGCCTGCTGCAAGGCCCGGGCAGCCAATGGCGAGGTGGACGCCTGCCTGGAACTCGAAAACTGGTACGCCCAGCTTGACGGCGAACACCAGGCCCGCAAGCTGGCGCGGGCCCAGGGCAAGCCGCTGCCACAACCGCAGCCCGCCGCCTGGCTGGCCAAGCGTGACCAGGCCGCCCAGCCATCCAAGCTGCCAGGCATGGCGCCGGTGCTGCAGGACGGCATGGCGACGCCCGCCGCCCAGCCGCTGCCGCAACCGCCGCAGGTCCTGGCAGCCTGATCAGCTGCCGCAGGCGCCGGCGCCGGCGCGGCTGGATCCGCCGCATGGGGCCGCCCGCTGCCACCGCCGCGGCAGCCGGTGAGGTGACGCTTTCACGCCACCGTCACCGCCCCAGGCCTGTTGGGCCTGGATGGGCGATAGGAAAACGCCGCGCAGCCGGCGGCGAACAGCCTCGCGCCTGCGCAAGGCCGGGAGCCTGCATCACTTGGGCACACCGAAGATCACGCGCACAACGCCTTGCTGGCTCAGGGTGTCGCTGTAGACGCCCGAGCCGGTGAGCAGGTCCGGTGCGCCATCGCCATTCACGTCGCCCACTTCCAGGCTCCTGCCGAACTCGTCGCGCGTGTTCTTGGCGCCGTTGAGCTTGTAGATGTGCGCGGTGTCGAAGCCGGTGGCCGTGCCACGGTAGACCCAGATCGCGCCAGGGAAGGGCTGGGTCTCGTCGTTGGGCCGGGCGAAGGACGAGGTGCCGACGACCAGGTCTGCATGGCCATCGCCGTCGAAATCGCGCTGGCCCAGCATGTTGTCGCCCATGAACAGCAGCTTGTCGCTGCCCGCGGTGATCGTCTGCGTGCGGGCAGAGCCGGACGGGCCGGTGGCGCTGCCGTAGAACACCGAGACCATGCCCGAGCTGGTGCCATCGGCGTAGCGCGGGGCGCCCACGGCCAGGTCGCCGAAGCCGTCGCCGTCCACGTCGCCGAGGAAGATGGCGTTGCTGCCGAAGTAGGCGTTGTCAGGCAGCGAAACCGGCGCATACAGCGTCTCGTCGCGATTGGCATAGCCGGTGGGCGTGCCGTGGTAGATCCAGGTCATGCCGGAGATGCCGCCGGTGGGGCTGCTGGCGCCGACGATCAGGTCCTTGATGCCATCCCCATTCACATCGCCCACATCGAAGATCTGGCCGAAGTAGATCCACGGCGCGGCGCCGGCCAGCGTGCTCACCGGCTTCTTCTTCAGGCCCTTTGGGCCGCCCTTGAAGATGTAGATCTGGCCCAGGCTGCCATTGGCGCCCATCGCGCCCACGGCGATGTCGTCGTAGCCGTCGTGGTTGAAGTCGCCCAGCGAGCGGATGCGAAAGCCGAAGAACGAGTTGGTCGACGGGCCTTCGAGGATCTGCTTGGGTTCGGCCGAGACGCCGTGTTCCTTGCCGAAGAAGACCAGCACGCCGCCGCTGTACTGCTGGGCGCCGGAGTAGTTGGACGCGCCGACGATGAGGTCCGGATAACCGTCGCCATTCACGTCTGCCACCACCGGCGAGGCGCCGACCTGGTCCCAGGCCATGGTGCCCTCGTAGTGGAAGGCGGCCTGCTGCGCAACGCCCTTGGCCTTGCCGTAGAAGATGTCCACGGCGCCGCGCATGTCAGTGCCGGCCGGCGAGCCAACCACCAGGTCCGGAATGCCGTCGTGGTTGAAGTCGCCTTGCACGTTCAGCAGCGAGCCGAATTGCTGGTTCGCAGCGGTGCCGAGCATCTGCTGGTCGACCTGGCCATCCTTGGTGGTGGCTTGCGCCACGCCGGTGCCGGCCAGGGCCAGCAGCGCTGCGCACAGCGTGGCGCGCTTCCATGAGTCCATCATCTTCATCTCTCAACTCCGTCGATCTGTGGGTGATCCGGGCTGCAGCTGTCGGGGTCTGCAACGGCGGTGTGACGGCATTGGAGGGCAGATGGATGCGCAGCGGACTGGCGGATTCCTGACATTTCACAATCCCGACACGCCGGCCGCGCGGGGCGGCGCGGCGTGCACCAGCGACGATCAGAAATCGCGCGAAAAGCGGCCTGCGGCGAGCCAGCCGCACTGGAAGCGGGAGCGCGCCTGCAACTGGTCGCTGAGCGCATGGATGCGGCGCAGCAGCGTGCGCTCGGAAATCTCCAGCACGCCGGCAATGGTCTTGTCGTTGGCGCCCGAGGCCAGCAGCGTGACCAGTGCGTGCAGCGACTTGTCGCCGGCCTCCTGCTGGCCTTCTGCCGGCGGCTCCAGGGCAGGTGCGGCCTGGACCCACAGCGATTCGAACAGCGCCCACAAGGCATCCAGCGCGGCGGTGGGCCCCAGCCGCAGCGCCGGGCCTTCGGGCGCCTCGCTGCGCAGCGGGATCAGCCCGCAGATGCGGTCGGCCAGCACCATCTTGAACGGCAGGCCGGCGTGCACGCGCACCTCGTCACCCGCGGCACGGGACTGGCGCACGGCCTCGTGCCAGCCCGGCCACTGCAGCAACTCCGGGCCGACGAGGGTGCGGTAGCGCACGCCGCGCCGCCTGGCCTGTTCGCGCGCGGCCTCCATCGCGTCTGGCGCCGAAACGACAAACGGCGGGCACATCACGATGGCCACCTCGCGCCGGGCGGCATGGTGCACCTGCAGGTACTCGGACAGTTGCACCTCGGCCTCGGCCGCCACCAGCCGCACTGCGTCGGATGCCGCCAGGCCTTCGCCGCGCATCAGCTCGCGCTGCAGGTCCGGCAGCACCTGCCGCGCCTGGTTCAGCTCGACCTGGCGCTCCATCAGCAGCAGCTCGATGGCCACCTCCGGCGCGGTCGCGAACCAGGCCTGCCCACCCTCGCAGCGCACCAGCCCGCGCTGCTGCAGCGAGACCAGCGCCGGCTCGACCTCGGCCGGCGGCCAACCCGCCAAGTGCGGCGCCAGCGTCAGGCCCGACAGGCCGGGCAGGCGCAGCAACGTGCGGTACAGGGCCTCGGCCTCGACGCTGAGGCCAAGGGTCTGCAGCGTCGGTGCAGCAGCGGTGCCGCGCACCGGGCGAGCCGCAGGCGCAGCAACATCGGAAGGATCAGGCAGGGTCACCTCGGCGAGGTTACCGCAGGGACTGCCGCCCATCAGGCCGACCTTGTCGATCAAGAATGTCTTTTCAGGCCGCATTCACGCGCTGAGGCGCTGGTTACTTGGCTGCCGCAGGGCGATCAGTCGCTGACCCGGCCGCGGCCGGCCTTGATGGCGCCACGCTTGACCTTCGAATCCACCCGGCGGCGCTGCGAGCCCTTGGTTGGCTTGGTGGCGCGGCGGGCCTTGGGCACGTGGGCGGCCTGGTCGACCATGGCCTGCAGCCGGGCCAGCGCGTCGGCCTGGTTCATCGGCAGGCTGCGGTGCTCTTGCGCCTTGATGACGATGACGCCGCCTTCGGTGATGCGCTGGTCGGCCAGCGCCAGCAGGCGCGCCTTCAGCGCTTCGGGCAGGCTGGAGGCGGCCACATCGAAGCGCAGGTGGACGGCGTTCGAGACCTTGTTGACGTTCTGGCCGCCAGCGCCCTGGGCGCGGATCGCGTGGAACTCGACCTCGCTGGGGTCCACCTTGGGCGGTATCACGTCAGGCCGTGGGTGGCGGCGCCTGCCGCACTTCGCGCTGGCGCTGTTCCATCTCGGTGCGCAGCTGGCGGCGGACCTTGGCGTTTTCGGCGCGGCGCTTTTCTTCTTCGGTGACGAGCTGGCGCGGCGGCACCGGCGCGGGCTTGCCATGGTCGTCCACCGCGACCATCGTGAAAAAGCAGCTGTTGGCGTGGCGCACGACCTGGCTGCGGATGTTCTCGGCCACGACTTTGATGCCGATTTCCATCGATGAGGTACCGGTGTGGTTCACCGCGGCCAGGAAGGTGACCAGCTCGCCGACGTGGATGGGCTGGCGGAACATCACCTGGTCGACGCTGAGCGTGACCACGTAGCGCCCGGCGTAGCGGCTGGCGCAGGCGTAGGCGACCTGGTCGAGGAACTTCAGGATGGTGCCGCCGTGCACGTTGCCGCTGAAGTTCGCCATGTCGGGCGTCATCAGCACGGTCATCGAGAGCTGGTGGGAGGGCTGGTCCATGGCGGCTGCGGGGTAAGGTGAAAAGGGCGGGGCGGCCAGGGCTGCCAGCAAGCGCCGCGCCAAGGGCTCACGGTGTTTCGCCGTCGCCCAGCACCCGCACCGGCACGCGCGGCGCGACCGCGCACATCAGCTCGTAGCCGATGGTGCCGGCTGCGCGGGCGACTTCGTCGATGGCCAGCACGCTGCCGCGCGGCCCGTGCCCCCACAGCGTGACGGCGCTGCCGACCTGCGCGGCCGGCACCGGGCCGAGGTCGACCGCCAGCATGTCCATCGAGACGCGGCCGATGGTGCGGGTGCGCACGCCGTCGACCAGGATGGGCGTGCCGGTGCCGCAGTGGCGCGGGTAGCCGTCGGCATAGCCGCAGGCGACGGTGCCCACGCGCATGGCCTGCTCGGCGACGAAACTGCTGCCGTAGCCCACGCTGTCGCCGGGCTGCAGTTCCTGGATGCCGATGATCTGCGAGCGCAGCGTCATGGCCGGGCGCAGGTTCCAGTGGGCAATGTCGTGCTCGGGGAAATCCGGTGCGCTGCCGTAGCTCATGATGCCGGCGCGCACCCAGTCGGAGCGGGCCCCGGAATTGGCCAGGTGGCGCAGCGTGGCGGCACTGTTGGCGAGTGAGCGCTCACCTGGCAGGTCATGCGTGGTGGCCAGCCATGTGGCGAGCTGGTGTTCGATGCCGTTGTGGCCGAAGCGGTCGGCGTCGGCGTCGGAGAAGTGGGTGATCAGCGAGATCTCTTCGACCTGCGGCAGCACGTTGAGCCGGGCCCAGGCGGCGCGGAAGGCGTCCGGCTTGAAGCCCAGGCGGTTCATGCCGCTGTTCATCTTCAGGAACACGCGGTGCGGCGTGTGGGTCTTGTGCGCGGCCAGCCAGTCGATCTGCTGCGGCTGGTGCACCACGTGCCAGAGGTTCAGGCGCGAGCAGAGTTCCAGGTCGCGCGGCTCGAAGCAGCCTTCCAGCAGCAGGATGGGGCCGCGCCAGTCCAGCGCGCGCAGGCGCTCGGCCTCGGCGAAGTCCAGCAGCGCAAAGCCGTCGGCCGCACGCAGCGCGTCGAAGCAGCGCTCGATGCCGTGGCCGTAGGCATTGGCCTTGACCACAGCCCAGACCCGGGCATCGGGCGCGAAGTCGCGGGCCCGGCCAATGTTGTGGCTCAGGGCATCGGGATGGATCAGGGCTTCGATCGGACGGGGCATGACGGGCGGCGCAGCATTTCCTTGGCGCGGCGATTGTGCCAGCCGCCCTGCGGCGGCCGCGCCCCACCCCCGTGCTATAAACCGCCCTCGCTCACAAGGAGACTTCGCGAGACGAACGGGCCGCTACCGCGACACAAGCCCGACGCCAGCACCGCTCTGCCCTGCATGAAAAAAGGCTTTTTCACCATCATGTCAGCGCAGTTCTTCAGCTCGCTGGCAGACAACGCATTGCTGGTCGGCGCGATCGAACTGCTCAAAAGCTCCGGCGCTGCCCCCTGGCAGATCCCGGCGCTGACGCCGATGTTCGCGCTGTTCTACGTGATCCTGGCGCCGCTGGTCGGCGCCTTCGCCGACGCCGTGCCCAAGGGCAAGGTGATGTTCTATTCGAACAGCATCAAGGTCGTGGGCTGCCTGATGATGCTGTTCGGCGGCCATCCGCTGTTCGCCTACGCCATCGTCGGCCTGGGCGCCGCGGCCTATTCGCCGGCCAAGTACGGCATCCTGACCGAACTGCTGCCGCCTTCGCAGCTGGTCCAGGCCAATGGCTGGATCGAAGGCCTGACCATCACCTCCATCATCCTGGGCGTGCTGCTGGGCGGCCAGCTGGTCGGCCCGCACATCTCGCCGATGCTGCTGGGTTTCGACCTGCCGATGATAGACACCGGCATCGACACGCCGCCGGAAGCGGCGATTGCCTCGCTGGTCGCGCTTTACGTGATCGCGGCGATCTTCAACCTGCGCATCCCGCGCACCGACGCGCCGCTGCAGCCGATGACGACCAATGTGCTGGCCCTGGTGCGCGACTTCGGCCACTGCAACACCCGGCTGTGGGCCGACCGGCTGGGCCAGATCTCGCTGGCCACGACCACGCTGTTCTGGGGCGTCTCGGGCAACCTGCGGGTCATCGTCTTCGCCTGGGCCGCCGTGGCGCTGGGCTTCTCGACCACCAAGGCTTCCAGCCTGGTCGGCGTGGTGGCCATCGGCACCGCCGTCGGCGCCGTGGCCGCTTCGATGCGGGTGCGGCTGGACAAGGCAACCACGGTGATTCCCCTGGGCATTGGCATGGGCTTGCTGGTGATCGGCCTGAACTTCATCACCAACGTCTGGGTGGCCGCACCCTTCCTGATGCTGCTGGGCCTGCTGGGCGGCTACCTGGTGGTGCCGATGAACGCGCTGCTGCAGCACCGTGGCCACAACCTGATGGGCGCTGGCCGTTCGATTGCGGTGCAGAACTTCAACGAGCAGGCCTGCATCCTGGGCCTGGGCGCGTTCTACACCGGCATGACGCGCGTCGGCCTGTCGGCCTTCTCGGCGATCACCGTGTTTGGCATCGGCGTGGCCGGGCTGATGTGGATGATCCGCCGCTGGCACCTGCGCAACACCGTTGCGCACCAGGCCGAGGTCGAACGGCTGCTGACCATCGCCCGCAGCGACCGGCACTGAGCTGCCGATGAGCGCGACGCCTGCCGCACACGCGGCGCGCCGGCCCGTGGCCGCGCTGCTGTTCAACGCGATGATCTGGGGCCTGACCTGGTGGCCGATGCGCGCGCTGCAGGCCAGGGGCATGCACCCGCTGTGGGCCACCGCGGTGATCTTCGCGCTGGCGGTGGTGGCCATTGGCCTGTGGAAGCCCCGCGCCTGGCGCGAGCTGGCCACCCAGCCCACGCTGTGGCTGATCCTGCTCGCCGCCGGCACCACCAACGCCTGCTTCAACTGGGGCATCACCGCTGGCGACGTGGTGCGCGTGGTGCTGCTGTTCTACCTGATGCCGCTGTGGACCGTGGTGCTGGCGCGGCTGGTGCTGCACGAGCCGGTCACCCGTGCCGCGCTGCTGCGCGTGGCCTTGGCGCTGGCCGGCGCAGTGCTCGTGCTGTGGCCTGCCGACGGTGAACACCTGAGCCAGGTCCAGCCCATCGACCTGCTGGGCCTGGCGGGCGGCTTCAGCTTTGCGCTGAACAACATCATGCTGCGGCGCGAATCGCAGCGCAGCGAAGGCGGCCGCGGGCTGGCGATGTTCCTCGGTGGCTGCCTGGTCTCTCTGGTGCTGACGCAGGTGCTGACGGTGCCCGCGCTGCCGCCACTGTCCGCCGGCTGGCTGCCCGGCGTGCTCGGGCTGGCGCTGGTCTACCTGGGCAGCAACCTGGCGCTGCAATACGGCGCGTCCCGGCTGCCGGCCAATGTCACCTCGGTGATCATGCTGACCGAGGTGCTGTGGGCCGCCGGCTCGGCGCTGGCACTGGGTGCCGGCGTGCTGACGCTGCAGCTGGCACTGGGCGGTGCGCTGATCGTCGCCGGCGCAGCACTGGCCGCGCTGCGGCCTTGAAGGCACCCACCGCGCTGCGACCTTGAACGCCGCGGCCGGCGCTACCATCCGTCACCTTTGCGTTTCGGATCGGGGTTTCCATGAGCGACAGCGTCTATGACTTCGAGGCCAAGGCCATCACCGGCGAAACCGTGCCGCTCAGGCAGTACCAGGGCCGGGTGCTGCTGATCGTCAACACCGCCAGCAAGTGCGGCTTCACGCCGCAGTTCGAAGGCCTGCAAAAGCTGTGGAAGGACTACCAGGACCGCGGCCTGACGGTGCTGGGTTTCCCAAGCAACCAGTTCCTCTCGCAGGACCCGGGCAGCAACGACGAGATCGCCTCGTTCTGCCAGCTGAACTACGGCGTGGACTTCCCGATGATGGCCAAGGTCGACGTCAACGGCGACGAAGCCACGCCGCTGTACCGCTGGCTCAAGGGCGAAAAGCCAGGCCTGCTAGGCATCGAGGCCATCAAGTGGAACTTCACCAAGTTCCTGATCGGCAAGGACGGCCAGGTGCTCAAGCGCTATGCGCCGCAGGACGCACCGGAGAAGCTGGCCAAGGACATCGAGGCAGCGCTGGCTGCATGATCGCGGCGCCCTCGTTCGACGCGCCGCTGGCGGACCATCCGCAGGCCGCGCTGCTGGACCACAGCGGCCCAGCGTTTGCCGATGAGCCGCTGTACCCGCCGCTGTGCCGGCTGATCGCGCGCTCGGCCGGCCTGTTGTCCTTGCTGGACAACGCGCCGCCCACGCAGCGGCTGCCGAACCTGATCCTCGCGGCGCTGCATCACGAGGTGCTGCGGGCGGGCAGCGCGAACGGTCTGGGCGGCTGGTACGCCAGCGTGGGTGGAACGCGGTCACCGGACGACCCGGCGCTACCAGCCGCGCTGGCGGCGTTTGCCAACGCCCATGCGACTGCATTGCGCGAGCTGATCGCCACCCGCCGCACGCAAACCAACGAGATTGGCCGCTGCACGGTGCTGAAGCCGGCGCTGGACGAGATTGCGCGCCATCACGGACCGCGGCTGGCCTTGTTCGACTTCGGTTGCAGCGCTGGGTTGAACCTGGCGGTGGACCGCTATCGCTGCGACTACCGCGGCGATGCGTCGGGCGGTTTGCCTTGCCGCGTCGTTGGCGCTGCACCCGAAGCGCTGGAGGCGCCGCCGAGCTGGACGCTGGCTGCGCGCTGCGGCGTGGACCAGGCGACCATCGACGTGCAGGACGAAGACGCGCTGCGCTGGCTGATGGCCTGCCTGTGGCCCTCGGATGCGCCGCGGCGGAACCGGCTGGCGATGGCGGTGGCCGAAACCCGCGCGCTGCGGCCGGCGGTCATCCAGGCGGAGGACGGGCTGGCGGTGCTGGCACGCTGGCTGGACGAACTGCCGGCCGGCGTGGTGCCGGTGCTGTTCAACAGCTGGGTGCTGTTCTATTTCGCGCCGGCCGATTTGGCGGCGCATGTCACACGCGTGCAGCGGCTGGTGCAGCAGCGCGGTCTGTTGTGGTTGAGCGCAGAGGGCGCGCAACACAACCAGCCACTGGCGCCCGAATTGGCATTGGCGACCACGCCGGTGCCGGGTGAGCCCGGCACGTCGCCCGCCAACCAGACCTTCTGGCTGCTGACCGAGCCGGGGCCCGAAGTGCCGCAGACCCGGCTGCTGGCGCGCTCGCACCCGCATGGCGCGTGGCTGGAATGGCGGGCCTGAACACGGGGAGGGTCCCGGCGGGATAATGCCAATCCGCTTGTTTCCCTCACCAAGACAGGACTCCTCCGCATGTTCGCGCACATCCCGCCCTACGCTGGCGACCCCATTCTTTCGCTGAACGAAGACTTCCAGAAGGACCCGCGGGCGGACAAGATCAACCTGTCGATCGGCATCTACTTCGATGACGAAGGCCGCATCCCGGTGATGGCCGCGGTGCGCGAAGCCGAGCAGCGCGTGGCGCAACAGACGGGTCCCAAGCCCTACCTGCCGATGGAAGGCCTGGCGGCGTTCCGCACCGAGGTGCAGAAGCTGCTGTTCGGCGCCGATCACCCGGCACTGGCCGAAGGCCGTGTGGCCACCATCCAGAGCGTGGGCTCCAGCGGCGGCCTGAAGGTCGGTGCGGACTTCATCAAGCAGTGGTTCCCGGACGCCGCGATCTGGGTCAGCGACCCGACCTGGGACAACCACAAGGCGGTGTTCGAAGGCGCCGGCCTCACCGTCAACACCTACCCGTACTACGACGCCGCGACCGGTGGCCTGCGCTTCGACGCCATGCTGGCCGCTTTGCGCGAACTGCCGGCACGCAGCGTGGTGCTGCTGCACGCCTGCTGCCACAACCCGACCGGCGTGGACCTGACACCGGCGCAGTGGGAAGCGCTGATCCCGGTGCTGCGCGAGCGCGAGCTGCTGCCCTTCCTGGATCTGGCCTACCAGGGCTTTGGTGACGGGATGGACGCGGACGCCTTCGCCGTGCGCGCGCTGGCCAGTGCCGGGCTGGCGTTTTTCGTCGCCAACTCCTTCTCCAAGAGCATGAGCGTGTACGGCGAGCGCTGCGGCGCGCTGAGCGTGGTCTGCCCGAGCAAGGCCGAGGCGGCGCTGGTGCTGGGCCAGCTGAAGTTCACGGTGCGGCGCAACTATTCGAACCCGCCGATGCACGGCGGCCAGATCGTCGCCACGCTGCTGGGCTCGCCCGAGTTGCGCAGCACCTGGGCGCTGGAGCTGGATGCCATGCGCGAGCGCATCCAGGCGATGCGCAAGCAGCTGCACGCCATCGTCAGCGCCAAGGTGCCGGGCCGCGACTTCGGCTACTTCCTGACCCAGCGCGGCATGTTCAGCTACACGGGGCTGAGCCCTGCGCAGGTGGACCGCCTGCGCGAGGAATTCGGCGTCTACATCCTGCGCTCGGGCCGCATGTGCGTGGCCGGGCTGAACAGCCACAACGTCGAGCGCACCGCGCAGGCGATGGCGGCGGTGCTGGCGGACTGAGGCCGGTTCAAGCCGCCGATTCATCGACCCGGGCGACGGCCTCGTCCGGATCGGCCGCCAGCGGCCCTTGCGCGATCAGCCCGCGCAGCCAGGCATGTGCCGGGTCCGCGTCCCGGCGCATGTGCCACAGCATGTCCACATGCACGCGGCCAAGCTGGAACGGCAAGGCCTTGATGACCAGGCCGTGTTCGTAGCCGGTTGCCGCGAGGAAGCGCCGCGGCAGCACGGTCAGCAGGTCCGAACTGGTCACCACCTGGCCAGCGGTGTGGAACTGGTTCACCGTCAGCACGATGCGGCGGCGCCGGCCCAGGCCGGACAAGGCCTGGTCCACGAAGCCATGCGCTCGGCCTGAAAAGCTGACCAGCAGGTGATGGGCGGCGCAGAAGTCGTCCAGCGTCAGCGCGCCCTGCGCCAGCGGGTGGCCCTGGCGCATCACGCAGACGTAGCGCGTGTCATACAGGCGCAGCTGGCGCAGCGTCGCGTCATCGCCCTGCGAGCGCAGTGCGGCGATCACGTCGGGGAAATAGCCCACCGCGAGGTCGGCCTCGCCCTGCTCCAGCAGCTGGCGTGGGTCTCGCGTGGTCAGCGGCTGCACGCGCAGGTTGGCCAGCGCACGCTGGGTTTCGATGCTCTTGATGACGCGCGGCATCAGCAGCACGGCGGTCGCGTCGACCATCGCCAGGCGGAAGTTCACCGGTTCGGCGGTCGGGTCGTAAGTGCCAGGCGCCAGCGCCTGCTGCAGGCCAGCCAGCGCGGCGCGCACCTGCGGCCACAAGGCCTCGGCCTTGGCCGTGGGCTTCATGCCGCGCGCGCTGCGCTGGAACAGCGATTCGCCCACGGCATCGTGCAGGCGCTTCAGCGCATGGCTGACAGCGGGCTGCGTCATCGCCAGCACCTGGGCCGCGCGCGTCAGGCTGCCCTCGGCCATCACCGTGTCGAAGATGCGGAGCAGGTTCAGGTCCAGGGTGCGAAAGTTCACGGATGGCAGTCATATAAGCAGCATGCATACCTATGCTGCACACTATTCAGTAGACCATGCGGAGGGAAAACCCTAGTATTCATCCCATCGCAGCGTCAAAGCCTGCTTCAACGAAAGTCTCCAGCCATGCAAACCGCCACCTCTTACCCCAGCAGCGCCACCTACCGTGCCGCTTCGCTGCGTCAGGTTGCCTTGCAGCGCCTGAAGCAGAAGCTGTCCCTGGTCTGGAAGGTCATGGAGGCCTACGGCAACCGCCGCGCTGCGCAGCACATGCAGATGATGGGTGTGCCCTTCGAATCCCGCCGCCCCTGACGCGGCAACACAGTGGCGCCGTCTGGCGGACGCCACTCGCTGAATTTCTCGCCAGTTGCCATCCTTCAGGAGCGACATCATGAGTGCCATCACTTCCCAGACCTTCAACCACGGCCCGGCGCTGAACATCCCCCGCGGTGCCAAGCTCGGCGCGGACCTGTTCCTCGCCGCCGGCCGCCTGCTGAGCCGCATGCTCAAGGGCAATGCCCGCCCCACCGCGCAAAGCAGCCGCCTGGCCGAAGCCGAGCAGGTGCGTGAACTGGCCCACCAGTGGGAGCGCACCGACCCCGGCTTCGCTGCCGACCTGCGTGCCGCCGCCGCGCGCCACGAAAGCGACGCGCATTTCCTGGCCTGAACGCCAAGCCTGCGCTTTCCAGCGCAGCCCTGAAAAACACCCGCTCCGGCGGGTGTTTTGCTTTGGGCCTCAGCGTGTGGCCGGCCGGCTGCCGCCGGTCTTCAAGGGCAAGATGTCGATCTTGCTCCAGGTGCCTGAATTCAGCACCACGCCTTGCCAATCGAACACCGTCCAGGTTTCGTCATCGCGGATCCACCAGGTCACCTCATGGTGGGAGGAATGCGTCGCGGCATAACCCGTGGTGCCGAACACATAACTGATCTTGCCTTTCAGGCTGGACGCCTGCATGCCACCCAGCAGGAAATTGGCCCCCTGGCAATCGACATTCATCCAGTGCCCAGCCGCCCCCGTGTCGCCTTCGGTGGTCAATTCGGTGAAATAGTCACAATAACCATCCAACACGACGGCTGACGGCACGGCGGCGAGGGCCGAGGCCATGCCTGCGGCCAAGGTCATCAGCGTCAAAGCTTGCTTGTACATGCGCGGCTTTCTTCCCATAGGTTGGAAACAGTGAATCGAGCAATCGCTTGATATGCACAAAAACAGCCACGGCACATCGGCTCATGAAATTGATGCACAAGCATGACCGGTTCAAACCACTTCGGACAGCCCCAGATCGAGGGAGTCGCCGCGTCGCCTCGCTCGCGCACGGTCATGAAAAAACCCGCCGAAGCGGGTTGGGTCTGGGCAGGCGATGAGTCGCAAGCTGCGTCAAGGTTGCCAAGAGGGCCGGGCCCCCACTGGCGCCACCCAGCCACGCACCTTGGGTGACCAGGTGCCGCTGTTGATGTATTGGCCGGTGGTGGTGTAGACCGACCAAGTGCGGTCGCCCCGGATCACCCAGGTGAACTCGTAGCCGCCGGTGAACGCCGCAACGCCCGTGGTGCTCATCGAGTAACCCCAGGCACCAGTGCCCGCGTCACGCACCTGTGCGCCGCCGCTGGTGGCGGTGCTGCCAGCGCAATCCAGGTTCTGCCAGGTGCCGGCAGCCCCGGAACTGCCCTCGGTCGTCAGGTCACTGAAACCATCGCAATAGCCATCGAACTTGATGGCGGAATTGACGAAGGCATGGGCCATGCCGGTGCTCGCGATGAGCGCCGAGGCCATCAACCATTGCTTGAACATGTGCAAACTCCTTTGCCTGTGGCTGCCTGCGGTCCGTCAGCGAAACGGCTCCTCGTTGCAGGCGGCAAACTTCAGGAAACTGGAATGTCGGGAAGGCGAATGCAGGCGAGGCCGGGACACCAGGTCCTGTGGCCATCGGCCAGCTTCACGCGCCCTACGCGAATGAGGCGAAGCGCGAACGCATCAGTTGCCCAGCACCGCCTTCTGGCCCACGGTCAGGCTGGTGCGTGGCGTCCATTTGCCCTTGCCCACCAGCACGCCCTTGTAGTTGTACAGACGCCAGTTCTGGTCCTCCGTGATCCAGTAGGTCGCCTCCCGGCCGCCCATGCTGCTCAGGGCCAGGCCCTGGGAGCCCATCACGGCACCGACGGCCTGCGCGTTGTAGGCCGGCGTGGCCGCGCCACCGATCTGCACCGAAATGCCGGTGCAACTGACGTTGGACCAGGTACCGGAATAGCCCCCGCCCGCGACGGGCGTCAGGTTCTCGAGGTAATCACAGTAGGCATCGCCGAGCGAAATGGCGGATGGCAGGTCCGCGTGGGCGACGCCCATGCAAGCCGCAAGAACAGCGGCTGTGGCCAGTTTCTTGTACATATCGCAACTCTCCTGTTTGAGGTTTGGATCAACTGCCCGCGCCAATGCGCAAAACGGCCCAAGGACAGTTGGTCGATAGAGTTACGCAAAGCCCTTTGTGTTTCAAAGTGTTTTCCCTAAACCCCTAGACCTAGGGGCATTTGCCACCCACCGTGACTACTGCGGAAGACTCCTCTCACGAGGACAGCCCAATCTCGCAAACGGCCAGAAAGGCGAAGGGAAAAATCACTTTCACGTCGTGTGTTAAATCACTGCCCGGAAAGAAAAACACCCGCCAAGGCGGGTGTTTTTGTGGGCATGAAACCCCGGTCGCGGCGCTCGCCGCTTGCGAACGCCTTACTTGGGGCTGGTCGCGGTCCAGGTGCCGGTGAACACGGCAACGCCTTGGTAGTTGTACATGACGGCGGAACCATCGTCGCGCAGCCACCAGGTCACCTCGTGGCCGGACGACAGGGCCAGGCCAGTGGCGCCGGTGGTGCCGAGCACGTAGCCAATGCGGATCTGCGAGCCCGAGCGAACTTGCGCGCCGCCAGCAGGAATGCTGAAGCCGGTGCAACTGTTGACCCAGGTACCGGCGGCACCTTGGGTGCCTTCGGTGGTCAGGTCCACGAAGGTGTCGCAGGTGCCGTTGATGGAAACGGCGGAGGGTATATAAGCCTGGGCTGCGCCCATGGCAGCGGCGAGCACGGCAGCAGTGGCAAACTTTTTGATCATGAAAACAGTTCCTCGGTAGTGGTTCTGAGGCAACGGCCCGCGCAGTAGAGCGCGATACACCCAGAGACACCTGTCTCACGTCGTCGCCAAGAATCATTCTCGGTGGGCAGCTTCCTGCCCTGTCCCCCTTGATCATGGGGGATGTCAGCCGGCGCGGCGGGACTTTGTCACGGTTCATCGGTCTCATCGGTGGCGGCCGTGCTGGGTAAGATGGTGTAACGCCCGGCGTCGGCCCTTGATCAAGGTCAAGTCACCAAATCGGGGACATGACCGCCAAAAGCCAACAGGAGTCTCGAATTGGCCGACCTGCATGCCCTGAGTGCGACAGAACTGACGCCGATGTACCACACCGGCACCCTCTCCCCTGTGGATGTCACGCGCGCAGTGCTGGCCCACATCGAGGCCTGGGAACCGCAGCTGTGCGCCACCTGGGCGCTGGACGCCGACGAGGCGCTGCGCATGGCCACGGCGTCAGAAGCGCGCTGGGCCGCAGGCGCATCGCTGGGTCCGCTGGACGGTGTGCCGGTCACGCTGAAGGAAAACATCGCCACCCGTGGCGTGCCGCAGCCGCTGGGCTGCGCAGCCACCGCGCTGACGCCCGCCGTAGAGGACGCGCCTCCGGCGGCCCGGCTGCGCGAGGCCGGTGCGGTGTTTGTCGCCCGCACCACGATGCCGGACTGGGGCATGCTGAGTTCCGGCCTGTCCAGCTTCCACAAACTGGCGCGCAACCCCTGGGACTTGCGCAAGAACCCGGGCGGATCGAGCGCCGGCGCGGCGGCCGCGGCGGCCGCGGGCTACGGCCCGCTGCACCTGGGCACCGACATTGGCGGCTCGATCCGCCTGCCCGCCAGTTGGTGCGGCGTGGTCGGCTTCAAGCCCAGCCTGGGCCGCATCCCCATCAAGCCGCCCTACGCCGGCCGCGTCGCCGGGCCCATCTGCCGGACCGTGGCGGATGCCGCACTGGCGATGCAGACATTGAGCCGGCCCGACTGGCGCGATGCGACCAGCCTGCCTGCGCAGCCCATCGCCTGGGCCGAGCACGGCCAGCGTGCAGCGCAGGCCGACAGCGGCCGCGCTGCCACGGGCTTGCGCATCGGCCTGCTGCTGGACGCCGGCTGGGGCGACGCATTGCAACCCGCGGTGCGCGCGGCCATCGAAGCCGCCGCCCGCGCCTTCGAGGCGCAGGGTGCCGTGGTCGAGCCCATCGGCCCGGTCAGCACCCGCGCGATGGTGCAGGGCCTGGACCGCTTCTGGCGCATGCGCTCATGGATGGACTACGCGACGCTGCCGCCCGAGCGCCAGGCCAAGGTGCTGCCCTACATCCGCGACTGGATCGCCAGCGGCCAGCAGCTCAGCGCCGCCGAAGTCTTCCAGGGCCACGCGCAGATCGCCGCGCTGCGCGACGCCGCGGTCACGGCCACCCATGGCTTCGACTACGTGCTCTCGCCCGTCAGCCCCGACGTGGCCTTCCCCGCCGAGCAGGCCAGCCCGCTGAACGACCCGGCGCGGCCCTTCGAGCACATTGCCTACACCTTGCCGTGGAACATGAGCGAGCAGCCTGCGCTGTCGGTGCCCGCCGGGCACGATGCTGCAGGCCTGCCCATCGGGCTGCAAATCATCGGCCGCCGGCACGACGACCTGGGCGTGCTGCAACTGGGTGCGCTGTGGGAACGCCTGCGCCCTGCCCTGCGCCCCTGGCCGGCGCCACCGCCGGCCAGGGGCTGAAAAAGCGCAGCATCCGTGCTGGCTTACATTCCTGCCATGCCCCCTCCGGTCGACGAATCCCCGCCGCCTGCAGTCCCACCCGCCACCGGCGCCCCCGCGCCCATCCCGACGCCCGTCGCCAGCCAGCTGCGCGACGCCCGCGACCAGCGCCTGGGCACCGCTTCGCGCGAAGCCGCCGACCGGGCCGAGACCGCGCTGTGGCGCATGATGTCCTTCAGCGAAACGCCGCTGGCCGACCTGGACGCCGCCATCGCTGCCGATCCCGGCTGGGGCCTGCCGCGCATCATGAAAGCCGGCTACCTGCTGGGCCTGACCGAGGCCAGCCAGCTGGCGCCGGCCCGCCAGTTGCTGGACCAGGCCGAGCCGCTGCAGGCCAACGCCCCCGAGCGCGAGCGGGCCCACCTCGAAGCGCTGCGCGCCATCGCCGAAGGCCGCTGGCAGCTGGCCTGCCGGCGCTGGGACGCCCTGCTGCTGGAATACCCGCGCGACGCGCTGGCGCTGCAATGGGCTCACCAGTGGGACTACCTGCAGGGCGACACCGCCAGCCTGCGCAGCCGCCCGGCCCAGGTGCTGCCCGAGTGGGACGAGGCCGACCCGCTGTTCCCGCAGGTGCTGGGGCTCTACGCATCCGGTCTGGAAGAAAACAACTGCTACCCGCAGGCCGAGGACGCCGGCCGGCGTGCGGTGGCCGGCGGCGCCAGCGTGCCGTGGGCAGTGCATGCGGTGGCCCATGTGCTGCACATGAGCGGCCGGCTGGAAGACGGCAACGCCTGGCTGCGCCAGCACCAGCCGAACTGGGCCGAAGGCAATGCCTTTGCCAGTCACCTGTGGTGGCACATGGGCCTGTTCCGGCTCGAAGCGCTGGACCTGCCGGGCGCGCACCGCTTGCTGGACGCTCACTTTTCCGGCGACATGCTGCAGAGCAGCTTCCAGCAGTTCGACGCGGTGTCGCTGTTGTGGCGCATGCACCTGATGGGCGAAGACGTCAGCGCCCGCTTTGTCGAACTGCTGCGTGGCTGGTCACCCCCGGTCAGCGAAGCCGGCCACCGGGCCTTCACCGACCTGCACGTCACGCTGGCCTGCATTGGTGCGGGCGAGCTGCTGCAGGCCGAAGGCTGGCTGGCGCGCTGCGCCGAGCGCGCGATGCAGCCTGAAGACGTGCGCCGCAGCAACCACACCACCGCCCGAGAAGTCGGCCTGCCGCTGATGCGCGGGCTGCTGGCGCTGGCCAAAGGCGACCCGGACGCCGCCGTGCAACAACTGCACGCGGTGCGCCCGCAACTGCGCCGCCTGGGCGGCAGCCACCTGCAGCGCGACCTCTTGGACCAGACCCTGATGGCCGCCGCCGCGCAAGCCCGCCACGCCCCCATCGGCCGCGCACTGCTCAACGAGTGCCTGATGGCCAAGCCGGTGGTGACCCCGCTGACCCGCCATTGGGCGGACCGCCTGCACCTCGACATCTGAGCGCTGATCCGCGGCTGTTTCCACGGCCGACGGTCGATGCAGCCCGGCCCGGGCCGGGCCGGGTGCCCTATCGCAGTTGTTCAGCGTGATCCAGCCATTGGTGCAAGGCTTGCACCACGTCGGCGCGGCTGAAGCTGCAGCTTTCTTCGCCCAGCATCACCGCCATGTCCAAGGGGGCCAGCAAGCGCTCCAGCACGGTGGAATAGCGGTCCGGCAGGCTGTGCCATTGCAGCGTGGCCATGCGAAAACGCGCGCAGGTCACGTCCGGCCGCAGCGTGCCGGCCTCCAGCTGCGCCAGCGTGTTGCGCAGCTGTGAAACGGGGCCAATGGAATCGGCAATCATCATGGCGCGGGCCTCCCGGAATGAGGAAGACAGATAAGAGACAGGCGGCAAGCCCCATGCAAACATCAGGCCCACCCTGTTGCGGCCCCCTGGCTGGCCGCCATTCAAGCCGACGGCCGCGGTCCCGTCGCGCGGGCCGCAGCCCAGCCGCTGCGCTCGGAATGGCGCAGGAAGTCGGCCAGCGTGCGACCGGCGTCATCGCGGAAGCGGTCGTCCAGCCGCTCGGCGTCGACGATGCGGTCCAGCCGGAAGCTGCGGAAATCCTGCCGCAGCTCGCACCAGGCGCCCAGCGTCCACACGGCCCCCCAGAAGAAGCAGCCGAGCGGACGCACCTTGCGCTCTGACGGCGCGCCGCCTTCGTCGCGGTACAGCAGCCGCAGCAGGTGGCGAGACTCGGCCGCCTGGCGCAGCACGGCCAGCCGCCCCAGCGTGGCCGCGTCCGGCCCCACGGCCGGCACGAACAGCACCTGCGCCTCGGCAGCGGCGCGCGCCGCGCTCGGCAGCACCGCCAGGATCTTTGACAGCGCGTTTTCGGCCTGCGCCACCAGCGCCGAGTCCATGCGCGGCCCGGCCATGCGCACCGCGGCCACCAGCGCCTTGGCCTCGTCGGTGCTGAACATCAGCGGCGGCAGCTCATAGCCCGCACCCAGCCGGTAGCCCACGCCCGCTTCGCCTTCGATCGGCACGCCCTGCGCCTGCAGGTCGGCCACGTCGCGGTACAGCGTGCGCAGCGAGACTTCCAGCCGCCCGGCCAGCCAGGCAGCAGTGGACAGCCGTCGGCCGCGGATCAGCTGCACCAGCTGGAACAGCCGGTCAGCGCGGCGCATGGTGGGCGGGGCACAAACACATGGCGACAGTTTAAGAAGGCCTGCTGGCGCATTTACCGTTCGTGGGAGATGGGCGGACGATAAATGTTTGTATCCTGCGGAGCTGTCGATTTCTCTCGGAGAACTGCATGCTTTTGCAAACAAGCCGGCGCGCCTGGCTTGCCCGGGCGGCCCTGCTGGCCGCCGCCGGTGCGCTGCCGGCCTGGGTCGTGGCCGCTGCGCCCGCCACGACGCCGGTGGCCCTGGCCGTCGCGCCGATGAAGTTCAAGCGCCGCACGCTGGCCAACGGCCTGGAGGTGATTGCCGAGCCCGGTGGCACCGGCGGCAGCGTCAGTGTGCAGGTCTGGTACCGCGTGGGCGGCAAGGACGATCCGGTCGGCCGCTCCGGCTTTGCGCACCTCTTCGAGCACCTGATGTTCAAGAGCACGCGTTACATGAAGAGCGAGCAGTTCGACCGGCTGACCGAGGACGTGGGCGGCCAGAACAATGCCTTCACCGCCGAGGACGTCACCGCCTACTTCGCCACCGTGCCCTCGCACCACCTGGAGCGCATCCTGTGGGCCGAGGCCGAGCGCATGGTGAACCTCAATGTGGACGAGGCGAACTTCAAGAGCGAGCGCGCGGTGGTCGAGGAAGAGTTCCGCCAGCGCGTGCTGGCGAACCCCTACGGCCGGCTGTTCGAGGCGATGGCACCGAATGCCTTCATCGACCACCCGTACAAGCGGCCGGTGATCGGCAGCATCGAGGACCTGGAGTCGGCCTCGCTGGATGACGTGCGCGCCTTCCATTCGACCTTCTACCGGCCCGACAACGCGGTGCTGATCGTCACCGGCGACTTCGACGGCGCGCAGCTGGACCAGTGGGTGGACCGCTACTTCGGCCCGCTGAAAAAACCCGACACGCCCATCCCGCGCGTGAACGTGAAAGAGCCGGTGCGCACGCAGTCCAGGCAGGTCGCGCTGACCGGCCCGAACGTGCCGCTGCCAGCGGCCGTGCTGATCTGGCAGGCGCCCAACGCGGCCGACAAGGACGCTGCCGCGTTCCAGGTCATCCAGGGCCTGTTGGCCGGCGGCGAGTCGTCGCGCCTGAACGAGTCGCTGGTGTATCGCCAGCGCATCGCCCAGTCCGCCGGCATGGAGCCGATGCTGCACACCGACGCTGGCGCCATCGCCGTCTACGCGATTGCCTCCGGCCAGCGCCAGCCGCAAAGCCTGGTGGCACCGCTGCATGCCGAGCTGGCCAGGCTGGCCAAGGGCCCGATCCCCGCCGCCGAGCTGGACAAGGTCAAGACCCAGTTGCTGACCGCCGCGCTGAACGGCCGCCAGACCTCGCTGGGCCGCGGCACGTCCATCGGCTGGGCGATGATCCACGACAAGGACCCCGAGGCCGTGAACCGCGAGCTGACCGAGCTGCAGGCCGTCACCGCGGCCGACGTGCAGCGTGTGCTGCGCCAGTACGTGATCGGCAAGCCCGCCGTCACGCTGTTCTACACCCAGGAGGCGAAGTGATGAGCCGTTCGCTGAACCTGATGCTGCGCCCGGTCGCGGCGCTGTTGGTCACCGCTTTCGCCGCCGGCGCTTGGGGCCTCACGCCTGGCGTGGACGCCCCGCCCGAGCCCGGCACGCCGCGCCCGCTGGTCGTGCCGGCCTTCGAAGAGGCCAAGCTGCCCAACGGCGTGCGCGTGGTCGTCGCGCCGCGCCACGCGCTGCCCATCGTCTCGGTCTCGCTGCACCTGCGCCTGGGCGCCGCGGCCGACACCGACGGCCACGCCGGCCTGGCCAGCCTCACCGCCGCACTGCGCACCAAGGGCGCGACGCGCAACGGCAAGGCGCTGGACGCCACGCAGATCGCCCGCCAGGCCGAAGCGCTGGGCAGCACGCTGGACTCGGCCGCCGACTGGCGCGGCTCGGCGCTGACCATGACCGTCGCGACCTCCAAGCTGGCCGACGCCACCGCGCTGATCACCGACGCGACGCTGCACCCCACGCTGTCCGAAGCCGAACTCGGCCGCCTGCGCGAGCAGACCGCGGACGCACTGAAGCTCAGCCTCAGCGACCCGATGGCGCTGGCCGGCCTGGCCGCGCGCCGCGCCTGGTGGGGCGCCAGCGTCTTCGGCGGCTCGACCACGCCAGCCAGCCTGGCCCGCATCCAGCGCAAGGACGTGCTGGCCTTCCACCAGCAGCAACTGCGCCCCGAGCTGGCCACGCTGGTCGTCTCGGGCGACGTGACGCTGGAACAGGCCGTCGCGCTGGCCACGCGCCAGCTCGGCGCCTGGAAAGGCAAGCGCATGGCGCTGCCCGAGCCGCGCAACGAGCCGGCCGCAGCCGTCACCCCGGCCACCGTGCTGGTCAACCTGCCGGGCGCCGGGCAAAGCGGCGTCGTCGTGATGGCGCCTTCGGTCGCCTATGACGCACCGGACCGCCGCGTGGCCCAGGTGGCCGGCGCGGTACTGGGCGGCGGCTACTCGGCGCGGCTGAACCAGGAAGTGCGCATCAAGCGCGGCCTGAGCTACGGCGCCTCCGCCGGGCAGGACTTCCAGGCCGTGGGCGGCCTGCTCAGCGCCGCCACGCAGACCAACAACGCCACCGCGGCGCAGGTCGTCGAGCTGATGCGCGGCGAGGTCGTGAAGATGGGCGAGGCGGCGCCGGCTGCCGAAGAGCTGGACGCCCGCAAGGCCACCCTGGTCGGCAACTTCGGCCGCCAGATCGAGACCACCGGCGGCCTCAGCGCCGTCGCAATGGACCTGATCGCCCGCGGCCGCCCGCTGAGCGACGCGCAAAAACATGCCCCCGAAGTCATGGCCGTCACCGCCGAGCAGGTGCGCGCCTACGCCGCCGGCCACTGGACCCCAGCCTCGCTGCGCACCGTGGTGGTGGGCGACCTGGGCGCTGCCGGCGACGCATTGAAGAAGCTGGACGACAAGGCGCTGGTGCTGGACGCGGCGCAGTTGGACCTGGAAGCGCCAGGGCTGAGCAAGAAGCCCTGAACGCTGAGCGGCCGGTGGCGCGCCCTGCCACCGGCCGCTCCGCTACACTGATCGCCTGGTCGGCAGTTCACCCAGGCGTCACCGTGCAGCGGCTTCTTCCGCTGCAAGCTAAACCTGCCCTGATCCTCTTGGTTGATTCGCAACCCTTCGGTTCCACGCCTTTGGCGTGCGCCGCTGCAAGCCGGTGACCCCAGCCCGTTCGAGAGAGCGGCGCGCGCACGCAGGAGTGCACCGATGCCTGAATCCCATCCTTCCTTTCTCGAAACGGCCGATCGTGGCCGCCGCTTGCAGCCGCTGCATTGCGAAGATCTTTCGACCTTCGCCAAGTCGCTGCGGCGCGAGCTGAGCGACCACTTGAGCGCACAAGGTGCGCCGAGCGACACGGCACCCAGCCACCTGCAACTGCTCAACATGCTGGCCCGCGCCGCCGGCCACCGCAACCTGCAGGCCTTGCAGGCCGCGCCAGTCGCGGTAATGGCCACAGCTGCCGAAGCCGACCCGTGGGCCGCCACCGAATTGCCTGAGCCGGCCGCCAACGAAGAAGCCGCAGCGCCACGCGAGTCGCTGAGCCCCAACGCCGCCAAGGCGCTGACCCAGTTCGACGCCTGGGGCCGGCTGGCCCGCTGGCCGCACAAGTTCAGCGTGCAGCGGCTGGCGATGTGGGCGCTGTGGACGCGCTTCGAACCCAACCGCCGCTACACCGAGCGCGAGGTCAACGAGCTGCTGAAAGCCTGGACCACCTGGGGCGACCACGTCACGCCGCGGCGCGAGCTGGTCGAAATGAAGCTGATCAGCCGGCTGCCGGACTGCTCGGCCTACTGGAAGAACCCGCAGCGGCCCAGCGACGAAGTGCAGGGCCTGCTGCGCGCTTTGCGCGGCCAGCAGAAGCGGCCGCAGCGCGCGGGCTGATGCTTCAGAGGCCGCCGCGCTGGTACAGCAGCGCGCGGCCCTTGTAGGCCAGCACGCCCGCGGAGGCGACCCGGTCCAGCCGCTCCTCGCGCCGCTCGAAGCCCAACGCCAGCATCAGACGGTTGAAGACCGCCCGGTTGTCGCGGTCCGGGTCGATGATCCAGACTTCCGCCTGCGCCATCGCATGCCGGCCGATGAAGCCGGCCAGCGCGGCGCTGGCGTCGCGGTCGTACAGCAGGTCGCTGCCGATCAGCAGGTCGAAGCGGCCGGTGACGGACGCTGCTGCGTCGGGGTCGCGCGCCACCAGTTCCGCCGGGTTGGCCAGCACCCAGTCGCCGTGGCGGTATTTCATCGGCGGCAGCTCATTGAGGCGCAGGTTTTCCAGCAGGAAACCATCGGCCAGCGGGTGGCAGTCACTGGCGGTGATGTCCGCGCCGCGCCGGTGCGCCACCAGGCTGGCCAGCGCCAGCCCGCAACCCAGCTCCAAGATGCGCTCGCCGGCCCGCACCGGGCGCAGCGCCATGCGCGCGGCCAGCGAATGGCCCGATGGCCACAGCAGCCCGAACAGCGACCAAGACGCAGACGAAATGCCCAGGCGCTCGGCAATGCCCAGCGGATCGGCAAACTGGTTGCGGTCCAGCAGCGAGCGGATCGTCAGCGACGCCACGCCGTCAACGGCGATGTCTTCCTGCTTGGTGAGATAGCCTGGCACGGCATGGGCACGAAGCCCGCGCAGAGCGCCTCGAAGAGGGAAAAGGTGGCCGAGTATGAGGCCTCAGGCCGCCGGCTCGCCGGCAGGCGGCTGCAGCCGGGTGGAAATGCCGTACAGCGCCAGCAGGCCCATGACATGCCCGATCGCCACGCCAGGCTCGCCGGCTTCGATGCGGCCGATGGTCTGCACATGCACGCCCAGGCGGGCCGCCGCCGCGGCCTGCCCCTCGCCAGCGGCAGTGCGTGCCAGCCTGGCGGCCGCCCCCATGTCCTTGATGGCCTGGAGGGCCTCATCGCCAATGTCGACCGAAATCCGTTTGCCTTGCGCCATTGGCGGATTCTCGCCGCACGGCGAACCGAAAACGCCTCAGCCGGCCGGCAGTTCGCCGGTTGCCGCCATGCTGCCCGGCGCCACCGGCAGCGACTCGCTGTGCCAGCGCAGCATGCCGCCGGCCAGGTTGGCCACGCGCGTGAAGCCGTTTTTGCTCAGCAGCACGCTGGCCTGCGCCGAACGCACGCCGGAACGGCAGACGGCCACCACCGGCTGCTCGCGGTCCAGCTCGTCCAGCCGGCTGAGCAACTGCGACAGCGGCACCAGATGCGCACCCGAGAGGTGGCCCAGGCGATCCAGGAATTCTGGCTGCTCGCGCACGTCGACGATCTGCACCTCACCGGCCCGCTCCAGCAAGGCCATCGGCTCGATCTCCCAGACGCCGCTGAAGCGCAGCGTGAGCGGCGCCCAGCCGGGCTGCTCGGCCGGTGGCGCGTCGCCCTCGGGCCGGCCGCAGCGCAGGTTGGCCGGCACGGCCACGGCCATCAGCTTGGGGTGCGGCAGGCCCAGGTGGTTCATGTAGCCGGTGAAGTCGCCTTCGTCCACGTTTCCGCCCAGGCGCGGGTTGAAGCGGCGCTCCTCGGCCACGCTGGTGACGGTCACGCCGCGGTAGTCGTGCGCCGGGTACAGCAGGCAGTCCTCGGGCAGGCTGAGGATGTGCTCGCGCACCGAGGCGAAAAGCTGCTGCGGGCTGCCCTGCTGGAAGTCGGTCCGGCCACAGCCGCGGATCAGCAGGCTGTCGCCGGTGAAGGCCATGTGCTGGTCGTCCAGCACATAGGTCAGGCAACCGTTGGTGTGGCCAGGCGTGGCGCGCACGGTGAGGAAACGCTCGCCAAAGGCGATGCGGTCGCCGTGGCGCAGCGGCCGGTCCACCAGCTCGGCGCCCGCCGCCTCGGCCAGCGCGATCTGGCTGCCGCAGCGCTGCTGCAAACGCCAGGCGCCGGTGACGTGGTCGGCGTGCACATGGGTGTCCAGCGTGGCGACCAGGCGCAGGCCCAGCTCCTGCACCAGCGCCAGGTCCCGCGGCACCTGCTCGAACACCGGATCGATCAGCAAGGCCTCGCCGCTGGCGCTGTCGCCCAGCAGGTAGGTGTAGGTGGACGAGGTCGGGTCGAAGAGTTGGCGAAAGATCAGCATGGTGCGGGCCGGAGAGGGAAAGCCAGCGCGATGATCACATGCCTGGCACCGCCCTCAGCCCCGAACCGACCCGATAAGCTCATGCGGAAACCGCATGTCCCCAGAACGGAAAAAAGGGCACGCCCTGCGGCGCGCCCTCTTTGTTTCTGGCGACTGGCCCGCTCAGTGCGGCATCGCGTTCCCGGCCATCGCCGCGTGCAGCAGGCGCAGGCTGTGCGGCTCGTTCAGGAAGCGCAGCTGCTCGGACTTGGCGGCCGGCTGGTTGCTGCGGCTGAGCTGCAGCACGCGCTGGCGGCGTTGCTCACCGCGCAGGCCGCGGCCGGTGCGGCGCGGGCCCACCGCTTGCAGCGCCAGCGAGGCCAGGCGAGGCAGGTCGGCCAGCAGCGCCGCACCCTTGAGCACCGGCTGGGTGGCGTAGTGGTGGGCGTAGTGCCAGGCCTGGCGCAGCACCGCGGGCGAGCGGGCTTCTTCGGGGATCAGCAGCCAGTTGGCATCACGCAGGCGCTGGCCCAGCGCGCCGTGGGCGCTCATCACCGTGAACGGGATGGCCAGCAGCAGCGGCAAGCCCATCGGCAGCAGCCACAGTGCGGCCACCGGCGAAGCCGCGTAAATGCCGGCCATCAGCAGCGCGACGACGGCGCTCAGCGAGCCGAAGCGGCGGGTCGCGTCGCCCCAGCTCAGGTCGCTGGCTTCCCGCGGGGGCGAGGTCCATTCCAGCTTCCAGCCGGTCAGGCCGCCGATCACGAACAGGCTGTGCGCAGCCATGCGCAGCGGTGCCTGCAGCATGGACATGCCGGCTTCCAGCGCCGAGCTGCCGATCAGCTTCAAGCTGCCGCCGAACTCGGCCTGCTCGCCGCGCAGGATGACCGCCAGCACGCCCAGCACACGGGGCATCGCCAGCATCAGCGCGGTCGAGGCCCACAGCGTGGCGACCGAGCGGCCGGCCAGCAGCGTGGGGGTGTTGTCGCCGGCGCCGGTCAGCCACAGCGACACGCCGAGCACCACGTAGGCCAGCCACAGCGGGGCCGACAGGTAGGCCATCGCGCCGGTGCCCAGCATCGCGCGGTGCACGCTCTTCAGGCCGGGCTCAGCGATCAGGCGGGCGTTCTGCAGGTTGCCCTGGCACCAGCGGCGGTCGCGCTGCAGTTCGGCCAGCAGGTGCGGCGGCTGTTGTTCGTAGCTGCCTTCCAGGTCGTTGACCAGCCAGACTTCGTAGCCGGCACGGCGCATCAGCGCGGCTTCGACGAAGTCGTGCGACAGGATCTCGCCGGCCAGTGCGCCGGTGCCCGGCAGCGTGGCCAGGCCACAGTGCTGCATGAAGGGCTCGACGCGGATGATGGCGTTGTGGCCCCAGTAGTGGGCCTCGCCCAGCTGCCAGAACTGCATGCCGGCGGTGAACAGGCGGCCGGTGACGCGGCTGGCGAACTGCTGCGCGCGGGCATGCAGCGTGGCGTGGCCTGCGGCGCGCGGGGCGGTCTGCAGGATGCCGGCGCGCGGGTTGGCTTCCATCAGGCGGGCCAACGTGACCAGGGTGTCGCCGCTCATCACGCTGTCGGCGTCCATCACCACCATGTAGCGGTAGTCCTTGCCCCAGCGGCGGCAGAAGTCGGCCACGTTGCCGGCCTTGCGCTTGGTGCGGCGCTGGCGCCAGCGGTAGTACACGCGCAGCTCGCTGCCGGCTTCGCTCAGCTGCTGGCGCAGCGCGTGCCAGGCGCGCAGTTCGGCGGCGCGCAGCGTCGGGTCGCTGGTGTCGGACAGCACGAACATGTCGAAGACGCGCTGCGCACCGGTGGCGCTGAGCGACTCGCAGGTCGCGCGCAGCCCGGCGAACACGGTGGCCACGTCCTCGTTGCAGATCGGCATGATGACCGCGGTGCGCGCATCGGCCGGCAGCGTCATGCCTTCGACCGACTTGGCCGACAGCGCGTGCGGGTCGCCCTTGAGCGTGACGATGAAGCCCATCACCGCGGTCACGGCACCGGCCGAAACCCAGGCGAACAGCAGCGTGAACAGCAGCAGTTGGGCGGCTTCCAGTGCGTCGCTGCCGGCGCCCGGCTGCGAGCTCCACATCAGGCCGGCGGCCATCAGGCTGGCGCCCAGGGTCCAGAACATCAGCCAGTTGCGGCGCTTGGCCGCAGCGCCTTCCCAGGCCGCCTTGGGCTGGGCTTCCAGCTTGGCGACGCTCTCGCGCCACGGCGCATCGGCCGCGGCCTGCTCGCCGCGCAGCCGGGCGGCCACGCCCAGCCAGCGCGTGGGCACCATGCTGCCGCGATGGATGGCTGGCATGCCGGGCACGTTGGAGGTTCCGTTCGTGGCGCGGCTGGCCACGACGGGGCGTGCGTACGACGCGGTATTGCCGCGTGCGCGCTTCATTGCGCTGTCAGGAGATGCGTCCATGTTTCACTCACGGTGTCGTTGCCAGATTGGAGGAAGGCCCGCAGTTCGACCGGCTTCGTCGGGTCGACGGTCATCACGCGCAGGGCCAGTCGCCAGGCGCCGTTGGCGCTGACGCGGTACAGGGTTTGTTCTTCGATGCGGCCGTTGCCGTCGGCCGAGACCACGGCGCGCAGCGGCGCCTGCTTGGCACCGGCCGGCACTTCGGCGGCCGAGGCTTCGAGCTTGTCCAGCGCAGGGCCGGCGAAGTCGACGATGAGCTGCTGCTCGTTGTCCTTCAGCGTCGCGTAGCTGCGGCCCACTCGCGTCTGGGTGACCCAGCCGGCCGGCGGGCGCTGCTGCTGCTCGCCCTGCCAGTCCACGCGCCAGGCAATGTCCAACACCTGGCCCGGGGCCGGCAACGTGGCCGGCACCCAGTAGGCGACGATGTTGTCGTTGGTCTCGTCGGGCGTGTGCAGCTGCACCAGCTCCACGCGGCCGGTGCCCCAGTCGCCCAGCGGCGTGATCCAGGCCGAAGGCCGGCGCTCGTAGCTGGCTTCGCTGTCTTCGTAGCTGCTGAAGTTGCGGTCGCGCTGCATCAGGCCGAAGCCCTTGGGCGAGCGCATGCCAAACGAGGTGGTCAGCGTGGACTTGGGGTTCTGCAGCGGGCGCCACAGCCATTCACCGTCGCCGGTGGCCATCATCAGGCCATCGCTGTCGTGCACTTCGGGACGGAAGTCGCTGCGGTGCGGCTGGTTCTCGCCAAACGAGAACATGCTGGTCAGCGGCGCGATGCCCAAGGTCTTGATCGGCTCCTTGGTGTCACGCAGCACCAGCTTCGCGTGCACGCTGACCTGCGTGGTGACGCCGGGCGTGATGTCGAAGCGATAGGCGCCGGTGACACGCGGCGAGTCCATCAGCGCCAGCACGACCAGCGACTTGGCATCGGCCGCGGGGCGCTGCAGCCAGAAGTCGGTGAAGCGCGGGAATTCCTCGCCCTTCAGGCCGCCGGCGGTGTCCACCGCCAGGCCACGGGCCGACAGGCCGTAGTGCTGCCCCGCGCCCAGCGCGCGGAAGTAGCTGGCGCCCTGGAAGACCACCAGCTCGTCCTTGTAGGCGGCGCCGGGCGTCATCTGGGTGTGCACGCGGAAGCCGGCATAGCCGATGTCGCCCCAGGCGGCCGGGTCGAAGGTCTTCTTGAAGTCGTAGCTGAAGTCGGCGGCATCGAACTTGAAGTCGCGGCTGGCGTCGCCGTTCAGCTCGTGCAGGCGCACCGGCTCGGTCTGGTACTTGCCGAGGTGGAAGAACATCAGCTCGAACGGCAGCTGCTGTTCACGCCAGACCGCACGCGCCGGCTTGAAGCGGATGGACCGCATCTGGTCGTACGTCAGGTCTTTCAGCGCCTGCGGCGTGCTGCTGGGCGTGGGCTGGTAGGGCTGGGCGGCCAGGGCCTGGGCCTTCTGGGCCAGCGTGTCGAGATCCATCGCCGCCGAAGTGGCGGCAGTCGCTGCCTGCGCCAGCAGCGCCAGCGGCAAGGCCAGCACCGCAGCCTGCCAGCGGCGGCGGCCGATGCGAGGCAAAGAGGGGTTGGCGGAAGTAGTCATTGCGGTGCTTTACCGCAAAGCCTGTGCCACCCCATTTTTCTCTTTCAAATCAATGACTTGAGCAAATCAGGCCGTCCCATCCCCCCTTTCGGGGGAGAAAAGCGTCGCCGTTCAGCGACAGCTTCTCGGGGCTTACCCTCTCCTGTTTCGCAAGTGCCTGATTTCGTTAAGAAAATTCGCTGTCGCTAGCCGGCGACAGGCGGTTGCTGCACTGCGCCATCGCTGTCGCCATCCGGCGACTCGCTGCGAAACAGGCCGGGCGTCAGGCCGTTCTTCTGCAGCAGGCGGTAGAACTCGGTCCGGTTACGGTCGGCCAGCCGCGCAGCGTCGGCGACCTGGCCGTCGGTCAGCTTCAGCAGGCCGACCAGGTAGTCGTGCTCGAAGCGGCGACGGGCCTCAGCGTAGGTGAGCACCTCCACTGTCGGCACCCGCAACGCGCGCTGCACCAGCGCCAGCGGGATCAGCGGTGCGGTGGCCAGCGCGCAGACCTGTTCGACGGCGTTGTGCAGCTGGCGCACATTGCCGGGCCAGGCGGCAGTCGCCAGGGCGCTCAGTGCGTCCGGCGCAAAGCCGTTGAGCTTCTTGTCGTACTTGGCGGCCAGGCGCTGCAGGAAGTGCTGGGCCAGCAGTGGAATGTCCTCGCGCCGCTCGGCCAGCGTGGGCAGCGTCAGCGTCACCACGTTGAGCCGGTAGTAAAGGTCCTCGCGGAACTCCCCGCTGGCCAGCGCCGCCTCCAGGTCGCGGTGGGTGGCCGAGAGGATGCGCACGTCCACCGCGATCGACTGCTGCGCGCCCACCGGCCGCACCTGGCGCTCCTGCAGCACGCGCAGCAGCTTGACCTGCAGCGCCGGCGGCATGTCGCCGATCTCGTCCAGGAACAGCGTGCCGCCATGCGCGCTCTGGAACAGCCCGCGGTGGTTGGTGACCGCGCCGGTGAACGCGCCTTTCACGTGGCCGAACAGCTCGGATTCCAGCAGCGCCTCGGGAATGGCGCTGCAGTTGACCGCCACGAACGGCCCGGCGGCGCGCGGCCCGGCGCGGTGGATGGCCTGCGCCAGCAGTTCCTTGCCGCTGCCGCTTTCGCCGCGGATCAGCACCGAGGCGTCTCCGGCCGCGACCAGCCTGGCCTCGGCCAGCACCTCGTCCATCACGGCCGAGCGGCTGACGATCTCCTCGCGCCAGGCGTCGCGCTGCTTGCCGGCCGCCGGGCGTGCGGCGGTCGAGACAGCCAGCGCACGGTCCACCGCGGCCAGCAGGTCCTTGCCGTCGAACGGCTTGGTCAGGTAGCTGAAGACGCCACGCAGCGTCGCCTCCACCGCATCGGGAATCGTGCCGTGTGCGGTCAGCAGGATGACCGGCAGGCCGGGGTAGCGGCTCTGCACCGCGTCGAACAGCTGCAGACCGTCCAGGCCGGGCAGCCGCACGTCGCTCAGCACCAGCTGCGGCCGCAGCACGTCCAGCCGCGCCAGTGCGTCTTCGGCGCTGGCCACCGCGGTCACCGCATGGCCGGCGGCGTTCAGCCGCAGCGACAGCAGGCGCAGCAGGTCGGCGTCGTCGTCGACGACCAGGATGCGGGTCTTGGCTGCCGCGCTGGCCGGCGCGGCGGGGGCGCCAGCGCTCACCGCCCGTCTCCCGGCCGGCGCGGCGCCAGCGAACGCTCGATGGCCTTCAGCGCTTCGAGCTGGCCATTGAGCTGGTCGATGCGGCGCTGGGTGTCGCGCATCTGCGCAGCCTGGCGGTCCAACTGCTCTTCGAGTCGCTTCTGCTCGGCCGCTCGCGGCAGCAGCAGCCTGGCCCAGAAGGCCCAGGGCTGGGCCGCAGGGTCGGCCTGCTTCTGCAGCGTGTCCAGCACGCCCCAGGCGCGCGCCGAATCGCCGGCAGCGCGGGTGTTCAGCCACAACAGCGCCAGGTGCAGCGCGGTGGGCGGCAAAGCCGGCTCGGCGGCCAGACGCGAAGCCTGCAGCGCGACCTGCTCCGGCGTGGACTGGCGCAGCTCTTCCTGCCAGGCCTGCAGCTGGCGGCCCGCGTCGTCGATCGGGTCATGCGGCGCCGAGGCCGGCGGTGGCGGGGGCGGCGGCACGCTGGCCGGCGCGGAAGGCGGCTCCGGCGGCGCACTGGCGGCTGGCGCCGGTGTGGGCGGCTTGGGCTGCAGCAGCTCGCAGCCGCCCAGCGCGAAGGCGCAGGCCAACACGCCCACTGGCAACAACAACCGGGCGTGGTGCAACAAAGGTCCCTTCAACTGGCAAAAACGTTCAGGCATGGGTGGCATGTGCAGACGCGGGGGTCACCACAGCAAGCGGCGAGCCCAGCGGCAGGAGGATTCGAAAACAGGCACCGCCGGCATCGGCAGCCAGCACGATCTGGCCGCCATGGGCAGCGACCTGCTCGCGCACGATGGACAGGCCGATGCCGCTGCCGCGCGGCTGGTTTTCGGGCTGCACGGTGCCGCGGAAAAACGGGTCGAAGATGCGCTCGCGTTCTTCGTCGGGCACGCCGGGGCCCTGGTCGCTGACCTGCAGCACCGCCTGGCCGCTCAGCGTACCGACCCACCAGCGGATCTGGCCGCCCGGCGGGCTGAAGCGGATCGCATTGGACAGCAGGTTGCCCAGCGCCATGCCCAGGCGCTCCGGGTCCACCGGCAGCACCAGGCGCTCGTCACCCTCGACCAGCAGCTTCAGCCCGCGCGCCTGCCACTGCAGCCGCTGGGCCTCGACGACCTGCTGCAGCAGCGAGCGCAGCACCGTGGGCCGGCGCTGCAGCCGGCTGGCGTCGAAGGCCGCGGCGTTGTAGCGCAGCAGGTCCTCGATCTGCTGCTGCAGCACCGCGGTGTTGTGCTGCAGGATGCCGACGATCTCGGCCTGGTCGGTGCTCAGGGCGCCGCCCACGCCGTCCTGCAGCAGCGACACGCCTTCGCGCAGCGCCGCCAGCGGCGTCTTCAGCTCGTGCGAGATGTGGCGCAGGAAGCGATCCTTGTCCTCGTCCAGCTCGGTCAGCCGCAGGCGCAGCCAGTCCAGCTGCTTGCCCAGGCTGGCCAGGTCGGCCGGGCCGCGAATGGCCACCGGCTGGTCCAGCCGGCCTTCGCCCAGCGCGACGATGGCCGTGCCCAGCCGGCGCAGCGGCCGCGTGAGCCACACGCCAAAGGCCAGCGCCGCCAGCGCCGCGACCACGATGGCCACCAGCACCTGCTGCACCAGCAGGCTGCGCTGCGCCTCCAGCGCGCCCTGCAGCGCCTGGTTGCGCTCGGCAATGCTTTGCTGCACCTGCACCGTGAGCCGCCGCGTCAGGTCTTCCAGCACCCGGAATTCGGCGGTGACGGACTGGTCCTGTGCGCCGGCCGGCAAGCCGTGGTCGTCCAGCAGCCGTCCGACCTGGCCAACGCTGCCCACCCATTGCTGGGCCAGCAGCGCGGTGGGCTTGAACTTCAGCAGCGGCGCCAGCAGCCCGCGGGCCTCGCGCGAGGCGTCTTCGAAGCGCTGGCGCAGGCCGCCGTCGCCCAGCACCAGGTACTGGCGCGCGGCGCGTTCCATGTCGGTGCTGCGCTCGACCAGGCCGCCGGTCGCCAGATTCAGCTGGATCGCCTGCTGACCCGCCTCGCGGCTTTTCGCCAGCAGCCCCTGCAATGCCTGCAGCCCGCTCAGCGACACGGCGCCCAGCATCACCGACATCATCACAAAAGCCAGCAGCAGCAGCTGCCGGAACGAGGCACGCAGGACCAAGGGGAAGACTCCGGCCGACAAAGGGTTCACCCGAGTGTAAGGTCCCTGGATTCAAGGGAAGGCGCAGCGCGGGGAAGCTTGCGACAATGCGTAAGCTCCCTGTTTCCTCCATTCCGATTCCCGCCTTGCTGCCCATGTCTTCCGCATCGACCCAGCGCGTCCTGACCGGCGTCACCACCACCGGCATCCTGCACCTGGGCAACTACGTCGGTGCGATCCGCCCGGCGATTGCCGCGAGCCGCGAACCCGGCATCGAGAGCTTCTTCTTCCTGGCCGACTACCACGCGCTGATCAAGTGCGACGACCCGGCCCGCATCGAGCGCTCGCGCATGCAGATCGCCGCGACCTGGCTGGCCGCCGGGCTGGACCCGCAGCGCGTGGTCTTCTACCGCCAGAGCGACATTCCCGAGATCCCCGAGCTGACCTGGCTCTTGACCTGCGTCACCTCCAAGGGCCAGATGAACCGCGCCCACGCCTACAAGGGCGCAGTGGACGCGAACGTGGCCGCTGGCGAAGACCCGGATGCCGGCATCACCATGGGCCTGTACAGCTACCCCATCCTGATGGCCGCCGACATCCTGATGTTCAACGCCCACCGCGTGCCGGTCGGCAAGGACCAGATCCAGCACATCGAGATGGCGCGCGATGTGGCCCAGCGCTTCAACCACCTGTTCGGGGAGCACTTCGTGCTGCCCGAGGCCAACGTCGAGCCCGAGATGGAACTGCTGCCGGGGCTGGACGGCCGCAAGATGAGCAAGAGCTACGACAACAGCGTGCCCTTGTTCCAAGGCGGCGAGAAGGCGCTGCGCGAGGCGATTGCCCGTGTCGTCACCGACAGCAAGCTGCCCGGCGAACCCAAGGAACCCGAAGGCAGCACGCTGATCGCGCTGTTCGACCCCTTTGCCACCGCCGACGAACGCGCCGCCTTCCGCGCCGAGTTGCGCGCCGGACTGGGCTGGGGCGACGCCAAGCAGCGCCTGTTCGAGCAGGTCAACCGGCACATCGGCCCGATGCGCGCGCGCTACGACGCGCTGATGGCGCACCCGGAGCAGCTCGAAGAGATCCTGCAGCAGGGCGCCCAGCGCGCCCGCGCCATCGCCGCGCCCTTCCTCGCCACGCTGCGCGAAGCCGTGGGCCTGCGCCGCTTCCAGCCGCTGGCTCAGGTAGTCCAAGCTTCGAGCATCCCACCAGGAACCCGGTTCGGCACGCCAAAACTAGCCATCTTCAAACAATACCGCGAGGCCGACGGCCAGTTCTATTTCAAGCTCAGCGCGGCCGACGGCCGGGTGCTGCTGCAAAGCCAAGCCTTTGCCGGCGGGCGCGATGCCGGTGAATGGGTCAAGCGCCTGAAGACCGAAGGCGCCGCGGCGCTGGCAGGCGCGCCTGTGGCCAAGGGCGAAGGCGTGGCCGACAGCGAGCTGGCCGATGCGCTGGCCGCCCTCGTCGCGGCAGAAGCGGCGTGAGCGGCCCGGACAAGACCCCGCCCGCGCACCACGTGCCGGGCGGTGGCTACCGCAACGTGGCCGTTGAATTCCGCCCGCGCTCGCTGGGCGAGGTGCTGCGCTGGCGCTGGCAGGCCTCGCGGGACGGCAAGCCCTTCCCCCCGCAAGCGCCCACGCCGCAGGTCGCCCCCGATCTGGCCTACCTGCTGGCCAACCGTGGGGCCGCGCAGCAGCCCGGCGCGACCTGGCTGGGCCATGCCACGGCACTGGTGCAGCTGGGCGGCATCAGCCTGCTGACCGACCCGGTCTTCTCCGAGCGCTGCTCGCCGCTGCCGTTCGCCGGCCCCAAGCGCCACCAGCCACCGGGCATTGCGCTGGCAGAGCTGCCGCACATCGAGCTGGTGCTGGTCTCGCACAACCACTACGACCACCTGGACGCCGCCTCGGTGCAGGCCCTGGCGCGCCAGCCCGGCGGCCCGCCGCAGTTCATCGTGCCGCTGGGGCTGAAGGCCTGGTTCGCCAAGCTGGGCATCGTCAACTGCATCGAGCTGGACTGGTGGCAGGCGCACACGCTGCCAGCCGCCAAGGGCGACGTGACGGTGGAGTTGGTGCCGGCCCAGCACTGGTCGGCCCGCGGCCTGGGCGACCGCATGGCCACGCTGTGGGGCGGCTTTGCCGTCTTCGCGCCGGACTGCCATTTGTTCTACGCCGGCGACACCGCCTACAGCCGCGAATTCGCCCACATGCGCGAGCGCTACGCGCCGCGCCAGAGCCCGGAACACGGCGGCGGTTTTGACCTGGCGCTGCTGCCGATTGGCGCCTACGAGCCGCGCTGGTTCATGGGCTCGCAGCACATCAACGTCGAAGAAGCCTTGCGCATCCACCGCGACCTGGGCGCCAAGCGTTCGCTGGGCCTGCATTGGGGCACGTTTGCGCTGGCCGACGAAGCGGTGGACGAACCACCGCGCGAACTGGCCCGGCAACGCCCGGCCAGCGGCCTGAGCGAAGACGAGTTTTTTGTCACCGCCATTGGCGAGACGCGCCGGCTGCCGGCGCGCGAACATCTACACGACGGTTGACGGGAAGAGGGATGCCCGTGTGGCAAGTGCCGGCCTGGGGAGGCCGCAGCACACGGGCTTGAGCAATCACGCATCAAGGAGCGCCTGAGGGGGCGTGGAGGGGGAGTCGAGATGCAGGACATGGTCAGGCTGGTGTATGCCGGCGAGATCCTGGAGGGCCACGCGGCGGCCACGGTGCAGCAGGCGCTGGCCGAATGGCTGAAGCTGGACGACACGCGCCGCGTGGCGCTGGGTTCGGGCCGGCGGCTGGTCATCAAGAAGGCGCTGGCGGCCGACCAGGCGCACAAGTGGGTGGCGCAGTTCAAGGCCCGCGGGGCGCGCCTGCTGGTCGAGCCGCTGCCGCCGGAAGCGGCAGCGCCAACGCCAACGCCGGCAGCCATGGCGCCGCTGCCCACGATTGCGCCGCCACCGGTGGCCACCGCGCCGGCACCGTTCACGCTGGAACTCGCGCCGCTGGAACCGCCCACCAGCCCGGCGCCGCCGCCCTGGGCCGCGCCGCGAGCCGATGCCAACGTGCCTCAGGCGGCGCGTGGCCCAGACCCCGCTGCCGTGCCGCCGCCGATCAAGACCATCGCGCCAGCGTCCGACGAGATGATGAACTGCCCGGCCTGCGGCGAACGCCAGAGCAAGCGCATCCTGTGCAAGGCCTGCGCCTGCGACATGCCACGCGGCATCGCCGCCAAGGAAGAGGCTGCCGCCGAGGCCCGCGCCGAACGCGAAGCTCAGGCGCAAGCCCGGCGCGAAGCCCGTGGCGGCCCGCGCAAGCCCCCCGCGACCGCCACCGAGCGGCGCCGCGCCGCCATCGCCTCGCGCCAGCGCGGCGAAGAACCCACGCCCTATTTCGGCAGCGACGATGCGCCGCTGTTCGGCCTCAGCTTCGAGGGCCGCATGCCGCGCATGCGCTACTTCTTCTCGGGCTTGCTGTTCTACGTGGGCATCGCCGGGCTGGGCATCCTGCTGGCACTGCTGCCAGGCATGATCTTCAAGGGACTGCTGGGCATTGTCGGCATCGCCGTGCTGATCGTCTGGTCGCTGCGGGTCACGGTGCTGCGACTGCACGACATCGGCCAGAACGGCTGGTGGGTGCTGGTGCTGCTGATCCCCATCATCAACTGGATCGCCACCGTCGCCCTGCTGTTCTATCCCAGCGAGGCCTACGAGAACGAGCATGGCCCCAAGCCGGTGGATGACAGCGGCCGGGGCGTGGTGATCGCACTCGGCGTGCTGATCCTGATGTTCGCCCTGCTGTTGAGCTTGGCCGTGCCCGCCTACAAACGCTACGTGGACAAGGTGAACGAGGAAATGGACGACGACGAGCGCCCGGAAGCCCAGCAGCGCAGCGACGACCCGATGCCCAGCGCCGCCGAGCTGCAGTCTGTGCTGCACAGCCCGCGCGCCGCCGAGCGTTTCCGCGAGGAATACGCCCACGCCAAGGGCCACCGCGCCTTCAGCGTGTCGAACGACGGCGCCTCCGGCTGGGCCTCAGGCGCCTCCAGCATCGACACCGCCGTGCGCGAAGCCCTGGCCAGCTGCGACCACGACCGCCGCGCGTACACCTCGGAGTGCTACATCGTGCACGTGGACACGGACTGGGCGATGCGCTGAGCATCATTCGCGCCGACCCAGCCTGAGGGGGCGACTCGCGAGGAAGTTGCGCCGCAGGGGATGGAAATGGGAAGCCTGGCCCCGGATTGCCTGGGGCGGCGTTGCAGCCCCGGCCTGGTGGCTGCGCTTGGCCAAGCTTGTGGGCGTATATCAACTGCTATACAGTCAATTCATGAGCCGCTCCGCCACCTTGCCCCCCATTCGCATCGCACCCGAAACCAAGACCAGCCTGGAGGCTGTGCTGCGAGAAGGCGAGTCGATGACACAGTTCATCGAGAACGCCGTCCGCCGCGAGGTTGAATTCCGCGCCGAGCAGAACGCAGCAGTTGCGCGTGCGAAGAAGGCACTGCGCAGCGCCGACAAGGGCGAGGGCCTGGTCACGGCCGAGGACTTCCTGGCGGGCATGACGCAGCGTGCCAAGGCGGCGCAGCAGCGCATCCGGGAAGCGGTGGCAGCGAAGCAAGAGCGAGCCTCTGAGTGAGCGAACCCTATCGCGTCATTTCCAGCCTCAGCTTCCAGCAAGACATCGAGCGCCTCGAAGACCACATCATCCTGCGCGAGCTGGCGAGCAACGCGCCCGATGAGACGTGCCTCTTTCGGTTCCGCGATGCGGTCGAACAAGGGATGAGCGTCCTCGCGTTCGCACCGCACACCTGTCGCCGGTCCGAGCAAGACCGGGAATTTCGGGAACTGATCATCCCGTTTGGCAAGGGCGGCTGCGTCTTCCTGTTCGCGATGCGTGACGCGGATGTCGTGCTGCTCGCCGCCAGGGACCAGCACGAGCACGACTACCGCTGACGGCAGCGTAGCGGTCAGTCGCGGCGGTAATACGACGGTCGCGGCGTCATGCTCGGCCCCTGGATCGGCGGCGTCTTCAACACCGGCCACCCCGGCGAGTCACTGCTCAAGAAGATCGGCTGGGTGGGCAAGCACTTTCACAGCGTCCAGGCGGTGGACCCCATCGTCTGCCTGGACGCCGAGGGCCGCCGCGTGGCCAACCCAGTGATGGGCACGGCCCGCCTGCGTTTGATCCCCTCGCCCGGTGAATCAACACCCGCCGCCGCAATGGTCTACGACACCCAACCGATCATCGATCACTTCAAGTTGCTGGATGAGCAGACGGTGCTGGGGGTGATGGATCGGAAGGGGTACGAGGTGGCGTTGCATTTCTATTTAGTCGGCCCTGCAAAATCCATTTCCGGCGCGGCGGCTGTAGTCAATTGATGGCCTGAGCCGCAACGGTCACGCCGCGGACAGGGCATCGAGGCCAGAGCCCCAGTGACGCAGCAGTTGGGCCATGGCCGCCGCATACAGCGCCGATGCGCTCAAGGCCAACAAAAGGCCGCGCAGGCCCAGCTGGGCTATGGCCCGCAGCAGCCAGCGGATGTTGAAGCCCGCCGCGCACAGCACCGCATGCAGCGCGTCGCCCTGCGCG
>NZ_JBYTAI010000008.1:0-312529 GCF_058788035.1 Ideonella sp. FW305-24
GACGAGAAGGGCGACATCAAGAACGGCGCCCTGACGCTGTACACCTACAAGGGCGACGCCCGCGAGCAGATCGCCGTGATCCACTGAGATGGCGAGGCTGGCGCCGCGCCAGCCTTTCATCCGGTTTTTCTTTCGTGAGTGCGGCCTGGCCGCCAGGCGAGCGGACTGACCTGCTCGGCTGGCCTGCCGGGTCCCGAAACCCGGGGCGGCGTCTTGCAGGGACGTGGGGCGCTGCCAACAGGGGTCGTTGCGACATGCAGCAGGCGCTGAACCGCCGCCGCATGTCGTTTTTTTTGGCCAGCACGCTGGCTTCGTTTAGCACAGACTGCGCTTAGGTTCTAGGGGCAGGGATTCCGCAGGCGCGCGAGGGGTCTTCGCAACACGGCACCGTAACATCGCCGCTTTGTTTTTGGCGCACTCGCGCCACGGAGCCCGTGCATGTCGATCCATGTTTCACGGCGGCGCCAGTTGATCCTGGCCGCCAGCTTGTTCTCCCTGGGCCTGGCCGCGGAGGCGGTCACCCCGCCAGCAGCCCCCAGCCAGGCGGTCACCGAGACGCTGCACGGCGTGGACGTCGCGGATCCGTACCGCAACCTGGAGAACCTGAAGTCGCCCGAGACGCAGGCCTGGCTGAAGGCGCAAGGCGCTTACGCTGCCGAGCAGCTGGCGGCGATTCCTGTCCGCGATGAGATCCAGCAGCGCATCGAGATGCTGGCCCAGGCCACCGGGGACCTGGTGCGCGGCGTTGTCCGCATGCCGGGAGAGCGCTACTACTACCTCAAGCGCAAGGCCGGCGAGAACCAGTTGAAGCTGGTGCTGCGCACAGGGCTGGGTGGCGTCGAGAAGGTGCTGGTGGACCCGGAAGCGCTGACCAAGGCGGCCGGCGGCGTGCCGCATGCGATCAACTACTTCGTGCCGTCCTGGGACGGGCGCTACCTGGCCTACGGCATCTCGGCCGGCGGCTCGGAAGACGCTTCGCTGTACGTGATGGACTTGCGCAGCGGCAAGCCGGTCGGCGCGCCGGTGCCGCGGGTGCACGAGTCCGCCGTGCACTGGTTGCCCGACAGCAAGGCGTTGACCTACAACCAGATCCGCGAGTTGCCGGCCGGCGCGCCCGACACCGAAGCCTACATGGACAGCACGGTGTTCCTGCTGAAGGTGGGCGACATGGCCAGCGCCGCGCGGCCCTTGTTCGGTCCGCTGGTCAACCCGGAGTTGAAGCTGGACCGCCTGGACGTGGGCAATGTCTTCTTCAGCCCCGGCAGCGCCTACATGGTGGCGCGCACGACCGACACCACGGTGCCCGAGGGCAAGGTCTTCATCGCGCCGGTGGCCTCGCTGAAAGCCAAGACCGTGTCGTGGCAACGGGTCTCCGGTTTTGACGACAAGATCACCGACGTGCAGCTGCGCGGCAAGCAGCTGTTCCTGCGCACCTACGAAGGCGCGCCGCGTGGCCGCGTGCTGGCGCTGGACCTGGCCAAGCCGGTGCTGGCGAACGCCCGCACCGTGGTGCCCGAGCCGGCCACCGGCGTGCTGGAAGCGTTCGCGCTGGGCCGGGACGCGATCTATACCGAAGAGCGCCAGGGCTTCACGCTGCGGACGCTGCGTCATGCTGGCGGCAAGACCAGCGACATGGCCCCGGGCCTGGCTGGATCGACCTTCCTGGGTGGCGACCCCGCGCATGCTTACTCGGACATGCTGCTGACCACCAGCAGCTGGACCGAGCCCGCGACCATCCTGCTGGCCGACGGCCACGGCAAGGTGCGCAACACCGGGCTGCGCGATTCGCAGAAGCCGGCCGGCGTGCCCGAGCTGGTGGTGACCGAGGTGATGGTGCCCAGCCATGACGGCGTAAAGGTGCCGCTGGCCATCCTGCACCGCAAGGGCCTGATGCTGAACGGCAGCAATCCGACACTGCTGGTGGGCTATGCCGCCTACGGTTTTTCGATCGAGGCGACCTACGATCCGCGTGCCTACGCGTGGTTCGAGCGCGGTGGCGTGCTGGCCTTCGTGAATGCCAGAGGCAGCGGTGCCTTCGGCGACGCCTGGTACCGCGCGGGCTTCAAGGCCACCAAGCCCAACACCTGGAAGGACGGCGTGGCGGCTGCGCGCTACCTGATCAACCAGGGCTATGCGTCGAACAAGACGCTGGGCGTCTGGGGCACCAGCGCCGGCGGCATCTTCGTCGGCCGTTCGGTGACCAGCGCGCCGGACCTGTTCGCGGCGGCGATCTTCGACGTTGGCATCATGGACGCGGTGCGGGCCGAGGAGTCGGCCAATGGCGTGACCAACATCTCCGAGTTCGGTTCGGCCAAGAACCCTGCCGAGTTCCCGGCGCTGCTGGAGATGAGCACCTACCACCAGGTCAAGGATGGCACCGCCTACCCGGCGGTGATGTTCATCCACGGCTTGAACGACCCGCGTGTGGACGTGTGGCACAGCGCCAAGACCGCTGCGCGCCTGCAGGCCGCGACCAGCAGCGGCAAGCCCATCCTGCTGCGCCTGGACGGCCAGGCCGGCCATGGTGTGGGCAGCACGGCCGCGCAGGGCTACAGCAAGCAGGCCGACATCTACAGCTTCCTGCTGTGGCAGTTCGGCATGGCGGGCAACAAGCCGGCGAACTGATGCGCCGATCAGGCCACGGCGGCCAGGCCCAGCCAGCGCAGCAGCGTCTCGTAAAGCTGGTGCGCCTGCACCGGCTTGGCGACGTGGTCGTCCATGCCGGCGGCCAGGCAGGCTGCGCGGTCTTCGGCGAATGCACCGGCCGTCATCGCGACGATGGGCCAGTGCGCACGGCCTGGCAGCTGGCGGATCTGGCGCGTGGCTTCCAGCCCGTCCAGCCTGGGCATCTGCACGTCCATCAGCACCAGCGCGTAGTCCTGTTCGGCGGCCCGCTGCACCGCCTCGACACCGTCGCAGGCGTTGTCGACGACAAGGCCGGCAGCGCTCAGCAACTCGGTTGCGACCAGGCGGTTGACCGGGTTGTCTTCAGCCAGCAGCACGCGGGTGCCGCTGAAGCGCTGGCGCAGCTGCTTGTCCGGGGTGTCCGCGGCTGTGTCGGCAGGCAGGGCTGGCGTGGGCGGCTGGCCCTGCAGGCTGCTCAGCAGCGCTTCGGTGGCGGCGGCCACTTCGGCTGACTGTGCGGGGTCTTCGTCGGCTGTGATGTCGCGGGCCAGCGCCAGTCGGCCGTTGGCCTTGGGCACGCTGGCCTGCAGTTGTGCGGTGAACCAGAAACGGCTGCCCACGCCGAGTTCACTGTCCACGCCCGCCTCGCCACCCATCAGCTCGGCCAGCCGGCGGGTGATGGCCAGGCCCAGGCCGGTGCCGCCGTAGCGGCGGGTGGTCGAAGCGTCGGCCTGCTCGAAGGCCTGGAACAGGTTGGCCAGCTTGTCCTGCGCGATGCCGATGCCGGTGTCGCAGACTTCGAAGCAGGCCAGCAAGGGCGGGTTGTGGCCGTGGCCGGCCTGGTTCGCAGCTTCCGCGGCAAGGTCGGGTGGCAGCGGCAGGCTGCTGCAGCGCAGCGTAATGCTGCCGTGCTCGGTGAACTTGCTGGCGTTGTTGAGCAGGTTCAACACGGCTTGTGACAGCCGTGTCGGGTCGCCGCGCAAGCCGTCGGGCAGGCCTTCGACTTCCAGCTTCAGCGCAATGCCTTTGGCACGCACGTGTTCGGCCACCAGCGTGCTCATGCGCTCCAGCATCGCGCTGAGCGAGAAGTCTGTTTCCTCCAGCACCAGCTTGCCGGCTTCGATCTTGGACAGGTCCAGGATGTCGCTGATGACGGCCAGCAGGTGCTGGGCGGCATGGTTGACCTGGTCCAGCCGCAGCAGCAGCGCAGGGTCTCGCTGGTCCTGGCGCATCAGGTAGGTCATGCCGATGATGGCGTTCATCGGCGTGCGGATTTCGTGGCTCATGTTGGCCAGGAAAGCGCTCTTGGCCTGGCTTGCGGCTTCGGCGCGGTCGCGGGCCTGCTGCAGTTCGCGGTTGAGCTGCTGCAGCTGGCGTTCGGTGCGCTTGAGCTGGGTCACATCATGGAAGGCGACAAAGACGCCGCGGACTTCGCCGGCGTGAAGGTCCGGTGTGAAGGTGGTCCAGGTCTGGGTGATCTGGCCGTCCACGCCCACCAGTGCACGTTCGATCTGGCGAGCCTCGCCTTGCAGCGCAGCTTGCAGGCAGGGGTCGGTTTCCCCGGCGATCTGCTCGCCTAGCAAGTCGTCGGCATGCCGGCCGATGAGTTGGGCCGGCGTGCTCTGCATCCACTGCGCGTAGGCCTTGTTGGCAAAGCGGCAGCGCGACTCGCGGTCCCAGTAGCTGACGGCACCCGGCATGTTGTCGGTCATGGTCTGCAGGAACTGGTTGCTTTCCTGCCGCGCGTGCACTGCGCGCTCCAGTGCCACGCTGCGCTCAGTCACCAATTGCTCCAGGTGGTGGCGTTGCTGGTCCTGCGCCTGGGCCAGGCGCTTGCGCTCGGTGATGTCCCGGCAGGTGCAGAGCACGAGCGCACGGGCGCCGGTATGCGTCGGGCTGGCGCTGATCTCGACGTCCAGCAGGCTGCCGTCGGCCCGCCGCCAGCGGGTTTCCAGCAGCGGGTGGCTGGGCTGTTTGTTCGCCAGCGCCGCCAGGGCCTGTTCGCGGGTCCACTCCACGTCCCAGTCCCACAGGTGGAGTTGGGCGACCTCTTCGCGCGAGCGCCGCAGCATGCGGGCAAAGCTTTCGTTGGCCTGGAACACGCCACCTTCTGGCGTCAAGACGACCACACCGTCCTGCGTCTGCTCCAGCAACGCGTGTCGCAGTTCGGCTTCCTGCTCGGCCAGGTGCTGCAACTGACGCTTTTCGGTCAGGTCGCGCAGCACGCCGAACAGGCCGATCAGGCGACCATGCGCGTCATGCAACGGACCTTTGGTGACGCTGAAAAAGCGGTTGTCCGGCCAGTTTCGCTCGAAGTCGATGTTGCGCTGTTCGCGCAGGACCTGCGCGTCCTGAGCCGCGAGTTCGGCCGCACGCTCAGGGCCGTAGAGTTCCAGGTCGTTGCGACCGATCACGTCTTCCGGCTTGCGCGCAAAGCTGCGCCCGGCACCAGGATTGAACAACAGGTAGCGGCCGTTCAGGTCCTTGGCGAAGATCAGGTCAGAGGAGCCTTGGGCGATGGCGGCAACCAGCGCGGTTTCGCGCAGTTGCGAGAGCTGCTGGCGGCGGCGCGCGCCGTGGCGGTCCCGCATGGCCCGCCAGCGCCGATGCCGCCATGCCCACAGCACGACCAGCGTCAGCAAGATGCCAAGCAGGGTGCCGACAATGGCTGCGATGGCGATGGACAGCTCGGTCACAGTGGCATTCGAAGCATGCCCGTGCTGCGCACCGGCCTTTTGCAGGCCAAGCGTCGCTCAAGGGGTGTGCCACGGTAGCACAAGCGGCCTGGTGCCCAAAGCGCAGGTCAGACCTTGAAATCGGCGTCTTTTCCGGGCACCGCAGGCAGGTTCAGGGCTTGTGGCCCAGCAGCCGCGCTGGCAGGTAGAGCAAGGCGCGTAGCAGCGCAAACATGGCGCCGACGACCACGCCCAGCAGGCGCAATGGCAGGCTGAGCAGCCACAGCAAAGGGGCGACCAGCAACAGCGCCAGCGCCACGGGCCAGCACAGCACCCACAACAGGCACCACAGCAAGAAGGCGATCAGCAGCGGCATTGGGCGGTCTCCCGATCAGCTGCGCAGGCCACGCGAGGGCTGCAGGCTGCAGCTCTGGGCGACCACCGTGCTGCGCTGGAACTGGGCTTGCGTCAGTTCTTCGTGCTGCCGGTTGGCTTCCGATCCCAGGGCCCAGAGGCTGGCGGTGGTGATGCCGAGCGCCAGGCCGAGGCCGGTCAGGCGGGGAAGGAAGAGCGGGGATTGGGCAAGCGGCATGGCGGGGCTCCGGTTCCAGTGGTCAACGCACACAGCGGGCGTTCAACAGGCTGGACTCTAGGGAGCGTGCGCGCCGCTTGCGACGGACAGGCGACGAACCGTCGCTCGGAAGGCATGAACCGCAGGTGTCAACGACGAACCCGACGGTGGGCTGGGCAGCGCCCTCCCTTGATCAAGCCAATTGCCGCGAGGGGCAGACAGCTCAGCGGCGACGTGGGCTGTTGCCGCCCATAGGAGCACCGGTGCGCTCGATGTGGCGGAAGGTGATGCGCCCCTTGTTCAGGTCGTATGGCGACAGCTCCAGCGACACGGCATCCCCGGCAAGGATGCGGATGTGATTTTTCTTGACCTTGCCGGCGGTGTAGGCCACCAGCTGGTGACCGTTTTCCAGCGTCACGCGAAAGCGCGAGTCTGGCAACACTTCATTGACGACGCCACGCATCTCGATCAGTTCTTCTTTGGCCAAAGGGACTCCTGATGACAAAAGGTGCTGGCCAAGCCTCGGCTCGAGGGCAGCGGCAACAGCGTCGGCGCACGAGCCGCGAGGGCAGGAAACGCATGGCGCCTTGCAGCGCAACGCGGAAGACCATTCACGGTCGGCCTACCGGCAAAAGCGGCGAACCGAACGCGGCCCGACGGCGCCAGCGCGGGGTGAACAGGCTTGGTGACCGGGGATGGCTCAGGGCCGGTCGGTGACGGGCGGCTGCAGGTGAGGGCAGCGGGCCACGATGCCTGGAAAACCCAGCGCGCCGGATGGTGTCGCGGGTCGTGCCTCCGCTTCACCATGCGTCGAGCCGGGCATTGTAAGAGTTTTCGAATTCTTCTACCTGGCTTTCCTCACGTTTGGCCAGCAGGCGTTGGTAACGGTCCATCACGTCGGGGTCGGTCACGCCGAGCCGCTTTGACAACTCTGCAGGCGCAACACCTCGGCGCAACTGCCGCAAGGCATAGGTGTGGCGCAAGCGGTAGGAGCCTCCGTCGACCTGGCCAAGGCCCGCGGCCGTCAGTGCCTTTCGCACGGCCTCGTAGTGCGCCACCTTGCCCCATGGCGCACCGGCTGAACGGGTCGACGGAAAAACCATGCTGCCGGGAAATGAAAACTCGCTGCGCAGCGTGAGCCACTCGTCCAGCAATCGTGCGGGCCAGCCGTTCAACTGCACCGTGTGCGCCGGCGAATTGCCGTTGGCGGGCAATGTCAGCGCGGTGGGGCGCCGTGGCACCGCCGAGTCGGCTACCGCTTGCTGCACGTGGCGCAGTTCCAGCGCCCTGATCTCGCCCGGCGTGAGACCTGCGCCAAGTTGCAGGCCGATCGCCGCGCGTATGCGCATTTCTTTCCAGGTTGCCGAAGATCTGGCGGCGGTCTCCGGCTCGCCGGGCGACAGCCAGCGCAGCAGGGCGGCGGCTTCCTGGGCGCTCAGCGCCTCCGGCAGTCCGTCTTGCTGGCTAGCGTTGGCATATTGGATGTCTGGGCGGCGCGCGAGCAGGTCTGCGCACGCATTGTTTGGAGGCGTGGCCTGCCGCATCGCCTCGAATTGCATCACCCGGTCAATCAGCCTGACCATGCGCCAGGCATGCCTCGGGCTGAGCTCCGAGTCGCGTCCGCGCTCGTCCAGGAATCGCGAAAGCTGCGCAACATTCAGGTCCGGCAAGCGGATGTGCTGCGTTTGCAGCCATGTGGCGAACGATTGCCACATGTGCGTGTAGACCGCCAGCGATGCGGGCTTTGACAGCAGACCTCGACTTTGGACGTGGGCTGTCCAGCGTGCCCAGGTTGCATCAGCGTCTTGGCTTGACGTCTGATCGTCGGAAAGTGGCAGGGAAGGCATGCCCAACTATAAATGAACTAACGGCAGACGGCGCGGCTTGCTTGTAGCCTGAGGTCAGCTTCGAAAAAAAGACATGCCGTTAGTTCATTTTTAGCCCGGTGCTTTTGCTTGGCCCGGCAGGTATGCCGGGCCAAGCAGCGTGCAGCAACGCCGCTGATGTGGACACCCATTTCAGCCGCGCATCCACACCCGGATCAGCGACAGCAGCTTGTCCACATCCAGTGGCTTGGCCACATAGTCGTTGGCGCCAGCTGCCAGGCATTTCTCCTGGTCATCACGCATGGCCTTGGCCGTCAGCGCAATGATGGGCAGCTTCTGCCAGGCCGGGCGCTTGCGGATCTCGCGCATCGCCTCGTAGCCATCCATCTCCGGCATCATGATGTCCATCAGCACCAGGTCGACCGGACCGTCACCATCAGCGGCGCCAGGCAGATCGGCGCTGGCCAAGGCATCCAGCGCTTCACGGCCGTTGCGGGCGATCACCACCTTGGCACCCTTAGGTTCAAGCAAGCCGGACAGGGCAAAGATGTTGCGCGCGTCGTCCTCGACGATCAGGATCTTGCGACCCTCCAAGGTCGCGTCACGGTCGCGGGCGGCCTGCAGCATGCGCTGGCTCTCCGGCGGCAGATGAGATTCGACCTGGTGCAGGAACAGGCTGACTTCGTCCAGCAAGCGCTCGGGTGAACGCGCGTCCTTGATGATGATGGACTTCGAGAACTTGCGCAGCCGCTGCTCTTCGTCGCGGCTGATCGAACGGCCGGTGTAGACGATCACAGGCGGCGAGGGCTGCTGCGACTGCGTCGCCGCCATGCGCTCCAGCAGCTCAAAGCCAGAACCGTCCGGCAGGTTCAGGTCCATCACCATGCAGTCGAACCGCTCCGCCTGCAGCTGGGCGAGCGCCTCGCCGACCGACGCCACATCGGTGATCTGCACCTCGTCTGCGGCCAACAGCTGGCGAATGCTGTCGCGCTGCCGGGCGTCGTCCTCGACCACCAGCACCTGGCGAACCCGCTGTGAAAACGTGGCTTCCAGTTGCTGCAGCGCGCTCACCAGCTGTTCTCGCTTGACTGGCTTTAGCGCGTAACCCACCGCGCCCAGCGCAAGCGCTTCATGGCTGTAGTCGGCCACCGAGACCACGTGCACCGGCACGTGCCGGGTCTGCGAGCTTCGCTTGAGTTGGTCCAGCACGCTCAAGCCCGAGCGGTCCGGCAGGTTCATGTCGAGCAAGATCGCGCTCGGCTTGTATTTGCGCGCCAGCGCCAGTCCGTCTGAGGCGGACTGCGCGACCATGCAGGCAAAGCCCATCTCCTGAGCGAGGTCCCGCAAGATCATTGCGAACCGCTCGTCGTCTTCGATCACCAGGATGCGCCGCGCCTGGCCGGACTCGTGGTCGACCGCCATGTCGCTCGGCTCGTCAGCCTGAACCGACACCTGCGGATCCGGCTTGGCTTTCGCGAAGTCCAGGGGTTCGCCTGCCGGCGGCGGCGTCGCCGGCCCAGGCTGGCGCAGGCGTGGCAAGGGTAGGGCAGTGGCCAACCGGGCGGGTGCTTGCAGCGGCAAGGTCAATGTGAACACGCTGCCTTGGCCAGGCGTGCTGCTGACCTCGATGTCGCCACCGAGCAAATGGGCCAAGTCACGCGAAATCGACAAGCCCAGCCCGGTGCCGCCATACTTGCGATGGGTGCTGCCATCTGCCTGGCGGAACGCGTCGAAGATCACGCGCTGTTGCTGCTGGGAAATCCCGATGCCGGTGTCCTGCACCGTGAAGGCCAGTTGCTCGCCCTGCATCCGCAACGCCACTTTCACCTCGCCGCGCTCGGTGAATTTCAGCGCGTTGGACATCAGGTTCTTCAGGATTTGACGCAGCCGCTGCCCGTCGGTCTCCAGCCACTCGGGCACGTCGGGCTCGATCTTCGCCGTCAAGGCCAGGCCCTTTTCCCTGGCCTGCGGCATCATCATCTTCAGCAAGGAATCGACAGCAGGGGCAAGCGCCAGCGGCTCGTTGAAAACCTCGACCTTACCGGCCTCGATCTTGGACAGGTCCAGGATGTCGTTGATCAGTTCCAGCAGGTCATGGCCCGCCGCGGAAATGGTCTGGGCAAACCTGACCTGCTCCTCGGTCAGGTTGCCGCGCTTGTTGTCGGCCAGCAGTTTGGCGAGGATCAGCGAGGAGTTCAGCGGTGTGCGCAGTTCATGGCTCATGTTGGCCAGGAATTCGCTCTTGTACTGATTCGAGCGGGCCAGTTCGGTGGCCTTTTCAGACAGCACCGCATGCGCCTGTTCAAGCGCGTCGCGCTGCTGCGCCACCGCACGGGATTGCTCGGCCAACTCCGCATTGGTCTGGGACAGCTCTTCCTGCTGCAATTCCAACTGCACCTGCGACGCCTGCAAGACGCGGCCTTGTTCGCTCAGTTCCTCGTTGCTGACGCGCAGCTCCTCTTGCTGGGCCTGCAGTTCCTCGGCCTGGCGCTGGGTTTCTTCCAGCAATTGCTCCAACTGCGTGCGGTCGCGAGACGAACGCAAGGCCATGCCCAGCAGCGCCGAAGCGCGCGCCAGCAGTGCCAGTTCGGTCGGTTGCAAGCGGCGGAAAAATCCCAATTCCAGCACCGCCTGCAGATCGCCGTCGACCTCGGCCGCCAGCACCACCAACTCCCGCGGGTCGGCTTGCCCGGTGCCCGACGTCACCGGGAAATAGCCGGCCGGCACCTCGCGCACATGGCGCAGGCGCCGGTCCAGGGCAACCTGGCCGACCAGACCGTCACCTGGTCGCCAGGCACTTGCGTGGCCTTCGGCAAGCGGCAGGGCATGGCCGGCCAGGCGGCGAAAGCGCCCATCCGGCTCCGGCGCGTAAATGGCACCGACCTGGGCATTCAGCAACAGGGCCAGGTAGGCCAGGACCTTTTCACTCAGCACCTCCAACCGCAGTTCGCCTTGCAGTTCGGCACCGAGACCGGCCAGGCCATCACGCACCCAGGACTCGCGCTCGCGGGCCCGGAATTCTCGCGACGAACTGACTGCCGCCGCACCGATCAAGGCCAGCAGAAGCCCGGCTCCCACCCAGGTGGCAAGTGACGCAAATTGCTGAGCCTCCCGCCAGCGAAGCTGCCGCTCGGCCAAGGCCTGGCGCTCCGTGGCCTGCATCAACGAAATCGTCTCGCGCAACTGGTCCATCGCCGCCTTGCCGCGCGAAGTGCGCACCAGGGCCAGGGCCTGGTCAGCGTGGCCGGATCGCTTCAGCGCAATCGACTCGGCCAGTTCGTCCAGCTTGTCCGTGGTGATTTGCTGCAGGGTCGCCAGCCCACGCAGATGAACCTCGCTGTCTCCCAGCAAGGGCCCAGCTTCTGCGACGGCTGCGTGAACCCGGGCGCGGGCATCGTTGTACGGCGCCAGGTAAGACTCGTCTCCAGTGAGCAGGAATCCGCGCTGACCGGTTTCGGCGTCTTTCAACACCGACAGCACCTCCTGCAGTTGCGAGATGGCTTCGGCCGACCGAGTCAGCCGGTCAGCCGTGTAGCGACTTTCCTCCAGCGCCCGAAACGAGACCAGCGTGACCGCGACCAACGCGAACACCGCCGCAACAAAACCCATCAGCGGGCCCGCAGGCAAGAGACGCGTCTTCAGCATGCGCAGACCCGCAGGATCAAGGCAGAACCACGGCAAGCCACGGACATCTCGTTGCCACAGGCCGTAACCAGGAAACCACGCCGCTCGCGCACTGCAAATCCACCCGTCATGCCAACTCCCAACGCTGTCTTTGGCGCAAATACCGCGTGCAGTGTCGCATCTGCAATCCTGCCAACTGGGCAATACCGTGTCAATGTTCGTTATGTCAAATCTAAAACCGTTGGAGCCCAGCGGCAGCCGTGCTGCGGGTCTTTCCAGGCTTTCTGCAAGGGAAGGCGGCGATCGTTGACACAACTAAAACTGATGCTACCTAAAGGGCCCCTGCGCCCAGGAGACGGCCCGTCCGTACCCCCTAGAAATTGATGCCGTGGCAGCAACTAATGTTGGAACTTGCCGGGCATTTCAACTAATGTCGATGTACCGCTGCACCGTTAGGAGCGTCGTCATGCCAATCCGAGCAAGGATAGGAAGCCGAAACGGCGGCCACCTTGAGGTTGACATCGCATCGTGGGCCGCTGTAGATGTAGACGCCCTCACGGACGAGCGTCGTGAGCAGTTCTTGCAACGGCGCAAGGCCATCACGATGTACCTGGACGGCGCCACCGGGGACGAGTTGAAAGAAGCCACCGGCCTCCCCCGCTCAAACGTCTACCGCCTCATTGTCGAACGATGCCTCGCCACACACGCCGATGGAACCCTTATGGGCTGGCGCGGGGCGCTTCCGTTCCTTCGAGTTCAAGAGTACCGGCGCAAGACTCAGCCGCAGGTCCAAGGGCCAACCGGTAGTGGCACGGTGGGCTCCCTGCAATGGCTCTTCGAGTCGCGGGGCGGCGCCGACCTCGAAGCAAGGTTTCGGAAGCAGATTCTCGACAAAGTCCCGAAGCTTGCTGCTGCGAAACGACCAAAGCAAGAGCTGTTTATCTGGTTCATCAAGGAGCTGCGCACGGCGGGGCTGGAGGCGCGTGGCGAATGGCCCTTCAACGTCGAGAAGATGGGCTACGTCACCATCGCCAAGTTCATCGACAGGGTGATGGACGAGAACCCGCGGCGTCAGCGCCAACTGCTCGGAGGGAAAGAGGCCGAGCGCAAGGCACGAGCCGGCGACGGCACCGGCCGGCCCCAACTCAAGGTCTTCGAGCGGGTGGAATGCGATGCCCACAAGCTTGACGCCAGGATGGTTGTCCTCATCCCGTCGCCTCACGGCGGCTACGAGCCGCGCAAGATTCACCGCCTATGGGTCGTCGTCGTCATCGAGGTTGAGTCCCGCGCGGTTCTGGGCTACCACCTGAGCTTGCACATTGAGTGCAACGCTGAAGACGTGCTTCGGGCTATCAAGCGATCGCTGACGCTCTGGAGGCCCAGAGAGCTGCAGTTCAGCGAGGGCGCGTACGCAGAGGGGGCGGCACTGCCTTCGGCCCACCACGAGCGCTATGTCGGCGCCTGTTGGGATGAGTTCAGCGTCGACGGCGCGATGGCCAACATCTGCGACCGTGTCGAGCGCCAGCTGCGCGAGGTTGTCGGCTCGACCATCCTCAAACCACAGGACCCTGCAAGCTATTCCAGCCGACGCAGCAAGGACGACCGGCCGTTTATCGAATCGTTCTTCCGCCAGCTCGCCAAAGGCGGTTTCCACCGGCTCTCTCCGACCACGGGAAGCAAGCCGAAGGACAAGCAGGGAGCCGACCCGGACGCCGCCGCGGCGGCGACACAGTTCCAGTTCGAGTACGCCGAGGAACTGCTCGACACGCTCATTGCCAACTACAACGCGACACCTCACTCCGGTCTTGGCTACCGGAGCCCACTCGCCCAACTCGACTTCCTGTGCGGCCGCGAGCCAAAGCGCCTACGCCAGGCCGATGCCGGCGAAGTTCGACGCATGGTCGGTATCCGAAAGCTGTGCACCGTCAAAGGCGGCATTGACACCGGCCGCCGGCCGTACTTTCACTTCGAAAACGCTCGCTACTCAGCGGAGTGGCTCTGCCAGCGCACCGACCTGCTCGGCAAGCTGCTTTGGCTACACATCGAGGACGAAGACGACGCTCGGTGGGCAACCGTCTCGACGCAAGGCGGGGAGTTCCTCGGAGCGGTGCGCGCGGCGCCGCCATGGCATCTGTCGCCACACACCCTCTACATGCGGCGGGCCATTCGCGCACTCGACAAGAACCGGCGCGTGCACCTCACTAGCCAGTGCGATGCTGTCGAGGAGCTCATTCGGTACGCCGAAGGCTCCCAAGGCAAAAAGTTGCCCGTTCATCCCGCCTACTTGGAAGCGCGGCGTGTACTGCAGCAGCACGCCGAGGCCTTGGCTGAGCAGCCGATGGTGGCCCGGGCAAGGGTTCCTGTGTCGGACGCGCCTCCGAGCGTCACCGAGCCGCCGCACACCAAGAAGGCAGCGGCCGCGCCTACCGAGAGCTCGGCGGCCGCCGCCAAGCCGGCTCGCAAGCTGCCGCCCATGCACATGGCAAAGACCTGGTGATGGACGCCTGGACCCCAGCCCCTCTGATCGCGGAGCACATCCCAAGACACCACCCGCTGGTGACGCGGGATTACTCCCTGTACACACCGGCCATCGCCCAGATGGTCGAGACCATGGGGCATTGGCTCGATGACCAGGTGGACGGCGCGACCATCTTCGGACCATCGCGTTTCGGGAAGTCCAGCGCCGTCGATAACTGGCTGCAGTCATTGCTGTCGGAGCGCTACGGCGGACACGTGCCTCTCGTCATCTGGAGCCATACCGACTCGGGAGGGTCGCAGTCTGTCGGGCGTTTCCATGCGCACTTGCTGCACGCCAGTCGACATCCGCTTGCCAAGGCCGCACGCAGCCCGCTGGACCGGCAGCACATGCTCGTGGAGCGCTGGGCAGAACTGGCCTCACAGGGCGGCGGCCGCTTTCTGGTCCTGGTCATCGACGAGGCGCAAGGGATGACGCAGCGCGAATGGCTCTGGCTGGTTGAGTTGCACAGCCTTCTCGAGAAGGAACGCATACGGCTGTGCGTCTTTTCCATCGCCTCGCTGCAGTTCTTCGACGAGCCGGTCGGCATGGCCATGTCCGGTGGCGCACACGTGGCCGCCAGGTTCATGCTCGCTGCCGAGCCGTTCCACGGCGTTCGCGACATCGACGAGCTGCGCTTCGTGCTGTCCGGCTATGACCATGGCACCGAATGGCCAAAGCGTTCAGGCGTCTCGTTCACTGCTGGCTTGGCGCCGACGGCATGGGCAGCCGGCTTTAGGATGGCCGACCAGGCCGCAGGGCTCATGCAGGCGATGCAGGACGAGTTGCCGGCCAAGTACGAGGGCCCCATCGAGTTTCCGATGAAGACGGTCGCCCAGTCCACTCGGCACGCACTGCTGCGCATAGCCGGCGGAGCAGACCCGGGCGATGTCACGTCGGCCAGCTCCTGGCGCAACATCGTGGCAGGCTGCGGCCACAAGGCCCTGATGGCCGTGGTGACCGCCGTCGCTCCCCGCCTGCGGCGCAATGGCGCGAATGGATAGCCGACATGGAGCCGGCCAAACTGACTTGGCACCCGGGCAGCATCCTGCCTTTTGCGTCACTGTGGCACACGCTGCTGAGAGTCGCGGCGCTCAATTCGTTGCGGCCACATGACTTGCCAGACGCTGACCCCGCGCGCAGACCAGGTGGGCGCTCCTCCTTCCACAGTCGGGCCAGCCTGCTGTACAACGAATCGAACGACAAAGTCGAGTCCATATCGACTCGCGCTTTGGCGACCTGGCTCAACGAACCGCATGAGGCGTTCGCGTGGTCTCACCTTGGTCGCGTGCCGAGAGGCCTGCGCTTCTTGATCCTCGACGGATTTCGCATCTGTCCAGTATGCGTCGCGGGCGGTTACCACACCGCCTTGCTCTCGCTCCGGCTGCTTGACGCCTGCCCAATTCATCGATGCCCGCTTGTGGACCGCTGCTGGTGCGGTCACACCTTTGACGGAAGGTTGGACGGCAAAACACTCGGCCACGTGGGACATTGCCACTGCGGGCGCACGGCCTTCTTCACCAGGGAAACCTGCAGGCGTCCAACAATGACGCCAGGCGAGACTGCACCGATGCGCGAGGTCGTTGCTTGGTTGGAGCGGCTGTCAAGGGTTGGGCTGCCTCACGTTCGGCATGAAGGGAGCCAGACCAAATTCAATGCGCAATGGCTGCAGCACCTTCTCACCTGGTGTGAAGCGCTCGGCCTCGGGTACCCGGCATGCTTCACTGCGCCAACGGGGCTTCCGCGACCTCGCATCGTGACAACGGTCTGCGCGGCAGTCGAAATGAGACGGCCAGTGCCGAGACGAGCGCCGAGTTTCGCTGCTGGAACGCCATCAAGCCGTTCGAGTTACTGGCACGACGACCCGGCCACCTTGGTCTATCGGGCAATGCTGCGCCACCTTCGTCGTCACGTGTCCAGGGGCGCCGAGACACAGGCCCTCGACATCCTGAGCAGTCCTGACCCTCTGCGCATCGGCAGCCTGCTGCGCTCTAGTCGAACAGCCATGGTGGCGTTTGCGGAGATGGTTTGGTGTAAACGCATAGAGCCGGAAGTCATGCGACGCCGATGGCCGTACCGTCCCATCGCGCATGGTTCGGTCGGCTTTTACGTCGGGCACATCCAGCCACCGTGGATCGGCTACCACGATAGCCCGGGGGCCGGCGTCGTTGGGGAGAGACGCGCGTGGCTTGAGTACCACGCATGTGGCGCCTTTATAGTGTCGCTATGGCGGGAGGCTCAGCGCCTCGCTCTGGCAGCGGCACGCAGCGGCATCGCTGATTGGAGGCCAAATGCGGGTGGGGACGCTTTCAGTTGGGCGACCACCATCGAGGGAGGGAAGCTCCGATTTGTCTGCCTGGAACGCCAGACCGGCTTCGAATGGACCTTGCCGCTGCCCAACAAGCCGCTACGTCGGGAGATGTGGCTCGCGAATGAAGCAGAGAGGCGCCAGAAAGTCTCGGCGGAGTGCGCCGGGCCATGTCTCACCTGGAGCGCGCGTGGAGGGTGGGAGGTCAGGGATGCGCTGGCGCCGACAGATGCCAACGTAGCCCGCCACAGGCTGTTTGGCGTGTCGGCGGACCGGCCGAAGTTCTGGCTGTTCGTCAACGGCGACATGTTCGTGGCCCGGGCCTGTGCCTTGAAACTGCAGGTGGCTGCAAAGACGCCCAAGGAGGCCATTGAAGGACTTCGCTTGGCGATTCGCCAACACCAGCGAAGCTGCCCGCCGGTGCTTGCCAAACATCCGGTTCCGCTGGTTCAGCCGCAGCCCATCCGAGACCCTCCTAGGCGCGAGTACGAAATGAACCTCGACTACATAAGACATGCCTGCGACTTCTGGCGTGGCGCCTCAGTCTTCTACTCCGCGGCGCAGGATTATCTCGAAAGAAACCAGCGACCTGGCGCCGACTGAGAGTGTCGAACAGCGCCGAAAACTAGGTGCAGCCACGCTCGAAGCGCAGTTCAGATCAAGTCGCAATTTCGCCAGATGCCATTGACTCCCTGCGCTCGGCGATGCGCCAGCACTTGAGCCGATACCCGACAGACACACCTCGCCGCCGCTGCGATGCCGCCCTGCCCGACCCGTGCAGACCTCGAAACGGAACTGCAGATGCAGGTGTCCAAGTGCCTGCAGCGATTGGGGTTCTGGCATGGCGCCAGACACTTATAAGCTGGCCGAGGAGCACCTAGCGAAGGACAGGCGACTTCCCGCAGACGAACGCGCCGAGGCCTGGCCGTAGGTCCATGGCTACCTGGCCAATCTGTGCTCCGTAGGCCTCTCTCGCCCGACCTCGTCAGCTGTGTTACCTTGGTCGCCGCACGGCGAAGGTGATCTGACTCCGTATCAACGAATTAGACGTCACACCACATGAGTACTTCAGCAGGACAGATCAGTGCCTGGGGCAACGGCCTCGCGCTGCGGCTCACAAAGCCGATGGCCAAGGCCGCGGGCCTCGCCGAGGGTTCGCCGGTGCGCGTCACGGTTGAGCCCGGCCGCATTGTCATCGAGACCGAGGTGGAGCCGACGCTGGACCAGATGCTGGTCGCCTTTGATCCCAAGAAGCACGGCGGCGAGGCGATAGCAGATCGCGCGGTCGGCAAGGAGGCGTTTGCCAATGGCGACGCGTAAATCCTTGCTCTTGCTCACAGCACAAAAAGCCAGCAGAGTTGGCCAGCTGCTGAGGCGTCGTTCGACGCCTGCTCGCTGACCAACCCGGTTGGCACAGCGGTCACCGTCAAGGTGACCTCGCCGAGCGCTGACCTGGGCGGGTCACGTCTACTGAAGCAGATGTAGACGGCTATCGACGTGGTGGCTTCGACGGTCGCTTGATACGCTGGCCGATCAAGTCTGACGCAACCCTTGCCTCAAGAGCGTGAAGAAAGTCGGAGAGGCTTCCGCCCAAGACCTCCACCCAGAGCTTCAGCTCGATGACATCCAGCCGGCGCGATCCCAACTCGCATTTGCTGACATCGCTTTGGGAAATTTCAAGGCGTCGAGCAACCTCTACTTGGGTTAAGCCAGCGTGGCTTCTAGCTTCCCTAAGCATGCCCAAAAGTATCTCGTATTGGCGGGTATATAACGTCTTGAGCATGGGCCATGTGCTGAATGACCCTGGACGTTGAATTCCAGCTTGGAATATTCCAAAATCCACTATTCCGACTTCAGAGGTCTTGCATGTCAGTGCGAATCGCTCGTTCAGATGGGCAGACGCTTCCGCTTTCGGAGCGATTGACTGCATTCCTGTCCTCGCGCGCGGATCGCTCCTTGCCGTTTTTTCTGGGCGACTGGTTGGGTGTAGTTCAGCCAGGGGTGCTCGACGAGGTCCTAGCTTCGGTCGAGGCCTTTGAGCGTGGAGACCTGTCGACATGCGTGGATGACCTGCTTCTGCTGGTCATCGTCGCGCGATCGGCCGAATGTCGCAGCCCGCACCATCTCCTGGACGAGCAACGGATCGCCCGCTGGGTCCACACGCTTCGCGGTGCGACCATCATCGAGGCCTACAAGCGGTTCGGCTGGGTGGTCCTCGATGTGCCGTTGAGCATCGTTTCGGAAGTGAGGTCGTCTATACGGCTGACTTCCGAAGGCATAAAGCACCTCGGCGAAATCGGGTGAGGTGAGGCGTCCCTCGTACCAATGGTGCGCGGCGAGCTCGCATTCCGTCCGCCGGTGAGTGCAAGGACCTGCAAAGCAGGAAGCCAGACAAACGGGGGGAGACCTTCGTCCAGGGCGTGCGCAGACTTCTACAAGTACAGCGCAAACTTATTCAGCACTTGTGCAGACTTCTTGGAGTACACAGCCTCGCTGCCGAGGCCTGACTCATTAATGAGTTTCGCAGGTAAATCAACGACTTACATCCGCCACAAGGTAGCCTGCGCACGTGTCAACAAATTCTATCCACATCTTTTCCCAAAGATTTCCACAGGCTTGCGCACATAGGGCCTGCTAGGGCTCGAATAGAATCGTCTCACGATCATGGTCGTGGTTTTCACAGCGACATGATTGAGGCGAGGGCTCACGACTCCCCTACCACAGTTCGTCGGGAGCCCTCATTTTTGCAGAGCAAAACCGAACGATCATAGCATTGCTATTGACCGTTCGGTTGATCATCCGTTTCAAAATGATCAGACATCAGTACTCGCTCGAACTGATCGAGCACAAACATCAAACATCCATCATCCAGCAGCGCGCGTCCGACGGATACATCAATGCTACCGACCTTTGCGGGGCAGCGGGAAGGCGTTGGTACAACTACGTACGCACGGAAGAGACAGGAAAGTTCCTTCGTGCGCTCGCCGAAAGCGAAGGTGTCGCCACCTCCGTTCTTACCGACGAAGTCGTGGACCGACTGGGGGTGAAGTCGACCTGGGTGCACCCAAAGGTCGCTATTCACCTCGCGCAGTGGCTCTCGGCAGAATTCGCCGTTGCGGTCAGCGGGTGGATCTACGACTGGCTGTCAGGCAAAGGGACACCAAAGCCCGCTTCCGAAGCTGTGATGCCCTATCACCTTCGCAGGCACATGACAAACTTGCAGCGTGTGCCGCACACGCACTTTTCGATCCTGCAGGAGATGACCAATACGCTCATTGGTCCTTTGGAGGCCGCAGGTTACACGTTACCGGAAAGCATGGTTCCGGACATCTCCCAGGGGCAAATGTTCTGCCGATTCCTGCGGGAAAAGCATGGGTTGGACACAACGGCGCTTCCGACCTACATCCATCGTTATCCCGATGGCCGCGAGTTTGAAGCCAAGCTCTATCCGGTAGAGGTGCTGGCTGCGTTTAGGCACTATGTGGCGGAAGTGTGGATGCCCGAGCGCGCAGAGAAATACTTCAAAGAGCGCGATCCACAGGCCCTCCCTTACCTGGACAAAGTTTTGAGGTTGACGTGTTCTACAACCTCTCCGACGCCGCCGAGGCGGCGAAACGCGGTCGTTAAAAAAGCTGCCTGATCCGGCAGATCGTGTTGGAGGCCCGCCCAGTTGCGGGCCTCTTTCGTAGAAGTCACTGCCTCCTCTGGTCGTGCTGGACACTGCTATGGCGATAAGTCTTCTTATCGCCGTAGCAAGGCGAATCCCGTAAAGTCTCCAAGTGCCAAAACGCCCCACCATCCATCCCGAGAAGTCTCACCTGTCGGCGCCCGCGCCGACCGCACAGGGGTGGCCCGACGCAGCTGCTTTGGCGGCGCTTCGCGCGTGGTACGCCGGCATGTCGACTCGGGCGGCGGTCGAACACTACTTGGCCGATCGACTGGCGCCTGGGGCATCCAGCCGGGGCGTGCTGTCGGGGGTCCGCAGACAGTTGATTCGCTGGGCGGAAGTTCGCCATCGAGATGACCTGGCGGCACTGCTCGCCCACCCTGCCGATCAACGCACCACCCACGCTTCAGCGGTCGTGCACGCCATCGAGCGGCTCCGCGCGATGGCGCTACCGGTCCCTCGATTGACCGACGAAGTGCAGCGCTGGTTGCAGGCTCGATGCAGCAAGGCCCTTCATGCCCAGCGCATCCGAACGCTTGCGGATCTCGCCCTCACATCACGCAGTGGACGTCGCTGGTGGACCAAAATCCCGGGCTTGGGCTCACAGGCGGCAAAGACGATTCATCAGTTTTTCGAGGCGCACCCCCATCTGAAGACCGCCCTGCCAGAGCCGGTGGTGACCGCAACTGAGTTGCTACCTTGGGAATCGCTTGTCGTGCCTGGTGAAGTCGACGGATCGCGGGGGCTCTTCCGGGCGCCCGCTGCGACCTGCGCTCTGGCTGCGCGCAATGACTACGAAGCCGTGCAGGCATGGCTCGAATTGCAGGAATCGGCAGCAACCCGTCGCTCTTACCGGAAGGAGGCTGAGCGCCTCATGCTGTGGGCCATCGTCGAACGCGGCAAGGCGTTGTCGTCGCTCACGACGGAGGATGCGACGCAGTACAGAGCCATGCTGCGAAACCCGAAACCAAGGGCTCGCTGGGTTGGCCCTGCCCGGCCAAGAGCAGCAGCAGACTGGCGGCCATTCCAAGGGCCACTGTCATCTCGCTCTGTGAGCTATGCACTGCAGGTCGTGGGCGCCCTGTATCGGTGGCTCACCGCGCAACGCTACGTCCTAGTGAACCCATTCGCCGGGTTGAAGGCCCGGGGTGGGCAACTCGCTGAGGCGCTGGATGCGTCACGGGCCTTCACGGAGCACGAGTGGACGTTGGTCCGGTCGGCTGCAGACCACATCGAGTGGGTCGCGGGATGGCGCGAAGACGCCGCTCACAGGCTGCGATTCATCTTGGACTTCTGGTTCGCGACCGGACTGCGGCCAGCCGAATTTGTGGCCGCAAAGCTGGGAGACATTCGACGCGACCATCGGGACGAAGACTGGCTCCATGTCGTAGGCAAGGGAGCCAAGGCTGGGAAAGTCTCCCTTCCCCCCGTCGGAGCGGGAGCGCTGGATCGCTACCTTGCGTCTCGAAAGCTTCCTGTGACAAGGGCTCGATGGGATCCCGACGTTCCACTCGTGCCGAGTCTTGAAGGACGAGGCTTCATCACCACCGGGCGACTCTGGACGGTGATGAAGCGCTTCTTCACGTATGCGGCAGCCACGCTGACCGATTCGAGCCCTGACACGGCAGCCAAGTTGAGGCATGCAACCCCGCACTGGTTACGACACACACATGCGACCTATGCTTTGAATCAGGGCGTAGAGCTGACCACGGTGAGAGACAACCTTCGACACTCGTCCGTCTCGACAACCTCGATCTACCTGCACACAGATGATGAACGAAGGGCTCGTCAAATGCGAGACGCGTTCAAACCGCGCTAGCAAGCAGCGTTCGAACGCCAGGAGCCGCGGTAATCTCCGGCGAAGGCCTGGTGCAGCTGCAACGAGCCAGTCGTGCATATCGGCTTGGTGCACAGGGCCCCTGAGGGTCAGCTAGCTCTGAAGGATCAATTGGTTGTTTCCGGTGCCTGACGGTTTGCCGACATTCACGGTATTGCCGGCCGTAGCAGTGAAGGTCTCTTGATGCCAGTGGCAGTGAGTTCACCAAGTGACCGCCCCCGACCGCAACCGCTGTGGACCCGCTAGTCGACACGGCAAGGGCAGCTCCGGGCTGGCAAGAGTCATTCCGCGGCAACTCTTACCACGGTATTGGAGTCCGCGAAACGTGCCTTGACGGCGCGGCCAGACAGCCTTCGAGCAAACGCTCAGCGATCAACGCGCAGCGGGCGGCATAGCCGTTCGCTGCCGCAGCGGGATAGGTCGCACCTAGAGTTCCTTGCACGGATTGCGCGTTGGTCACGCGCTGCCCCGCTCCCCTTCGACTATTGAGCTGCGACGATGGGCATGGTCACGGTCAAATCGACCGCAGGCTTCACCGGCCACACGGCGTTGACCTTAAGGTTCAAGATCTTCATGTTCCTCGCCGAGGCCGCGTCTCGCGGTATGAAAGAGAAGACACAGATGTCCTTGTTCTGGTCCCACGACCGCGAGATGGCGCCGTCGTCTTCCGTAGCAGGCTTCCAATCCATTTCACAAATGCTCTTCGTAAAATCTCGGTAGGCAGCGACATAGCGGTTCATCACTTGGCCAGCATTCACTGTTTCCGGCGAAGATGAGGCTGCGGCCGCGACGAGGTCTTTGACGAGCCGCTTTAGATCGCCCACCGTCATGGTCACGGGCGCTTGGAGGTTGGAATCCTGTATCAAGTAGGTGTCGAAGGAGGAAAATCTCATCTCTCGGGAGATGGTTCCGCCGGCATTCCAAGTAGCTGATGCCGATGCGACACCAAAGCCGGCACCGCCTCCGCCCTGAACCCTGCCAGCAGCGTCCGTGGAGGACGACCCGTTGTTAGAGGTCCAGAGCAGGCGCAATTCACGCTGTATCTCGAACTTGTCGCTGTCATTGGCGTCGGGCTTGACGAGCGCAATCTCCATGATCGCCGAGACCAGCAATTCAAGGCGATCCCGAGTGCTCAGGCGCTTCTGGTCCGGCACGGAGAGCGGCACTAATGCAGCCATCACCGGAGAAGTTACGGTTGCCATGCTTACTGCCAAGGCACGTGAGCCGGACAGTTGCGCGTCAGCGAACGCCTTCGCCTCTGCTCCGGGAATTTGTGCCTCGAAGGTGAACGCGGAGTTCAGGTAGCTGGAGCAATCGATGGCATACACAATGGAATCGGAGCTCTGATCGATAAGGCCCAGCGGCTCGAGCCGAGCATAGATGCTCGAGCTCTTGAGCCGCACGTGGATCTTCTTGTTCGTTGCAGGTTCGAGCAATTGCAGCGTGGCCAGCGCAGCCGCCGCCGCTTGACCATTAATTGGATTGAAGAGCGGTTCCACATTGGTGGGGAAAAGCTTGGCCTCGAGATCCCGGGGAATAAAACCGTCTTTGTCGCCAACACTGGCTTTGATTTTGGCGGCAACCGATGCAGGCAACTGGCAGGCGAACTCTTTGAACAATTGTCGAATCTCACTCTTCAGCGAGGATGTTTTTGGCTCGACAACTTCTTCGGGCTTGAACAACGCCTTCTTGTCTTGGTATGCTTTCGTGACCTTGGCGAGCAAGCTGGAATCCGCGGTCGCCTGCTGGGCACTCGCCGGGAACCCGGTTCCTCCGATCAATGCAAGTACAACAACCGCTGGGCGCATCGCTCCACACTTCGTCATAGCCATTCCTCCCTCGTTTAGTTGGAGCGAATGTCCACGTGCAAGGCGGGCTTTTGTATTCGTTGATACCCGTGAGACCGGGGGGCTCATCCACAGAGTTGCGGATGCGGCAAGACCCGATGGCCTGCTCCCATCAGGGCGTCCCAGACTGAAGAAGCAAGGGGTCCGCCATTCAGACTGGTTGCCGTCTCTCACCAACAACTGCATTGCGGCCCCTTAGCTGTGGGTAGCGAGTCCAATGGGCTTCGCACGGCGCCGCCACCACCGTCCGAGACGGCGGAAACATCACGACGCGATCCTTGCCGCCTTTGCCGGAGCGGGCTATTCCGTAAGTCCAGGCCCTTGACCCGGAGTTGCAGGACCTCGGTGATCCGAAGTCCAGTCCCATAGAGCAAGCGCGCAAGAAGTGAAGCTCGCCTGAAAGATGAGCGAGCGTCGCTGACACCTCCTTCGGTGACATCACCACTGAAATACTGCGCGTGACCTTTAGGCACCCGATTTTCGTGAGAGGGGGCTATATTGGCAGAATTGTTTGCCCTGCCCGCAATTCCCTTGGCCAGCTCACTCGCTCGGCCAAGGCAAGCTTTCAAAGAAGGCTTGAACAGTGCTGTATGCGACTTCAAACTCCGGCGGCCTTGTCGCTATGAGTGTGGCCACTGAAGGGTAGTCCTTGGCAGACAGGGCTTTGACCTCGGGGTTTCGCATGGCCGAGGAATTCATGGGCACCTGCCGATCCGCAGAAGCAGAGCGCAACTTTTCTAGCACGGTTTGCCTATCGCCCTCGTCTAGTGAGGTGCACTCCAACAGGAGGCAAAGGTCATAGATGTCCTGAAACCGTGAGCGGTTACGGATTGGCTGTTGCAGAACTGATCGCAACTTCTCGGCCATCAGATCGTGATAGGCATACATCGTCAGCGCCCCACCGTCCACGTCGTTGCGCTCAACTTCGGATGCCCACTCGTTAAAGCTGTAGTCGATCTGGACAGCCTTCGCTGACTGCTTGTTGTCGAATCTCTGCATTTCGTTGCGTGATGCTCGATTCGCGTAGCCAATCTTCAATTGAAGTGTCGGGAAATCGTTGTCTGGACGATTCTGCGGGTTGATTGCGTGCGACTGCAGTCTGATGGCCAGGCCGTACTCATTGTCTGAACTGACAGGACGTAGTGCACGTTCAATGTCAGCAATTAGGGTTGGCAGGTGCACCTCTTGAAGTCGTCGCTGCGTAGAGAAGTCGACATCTTTCGTAAACCGGGCGCTCTTGTAGCGAATTGCTAGCAGGATGCCGCCCTTCATTACCATCAGTGGTGCAAGATCATTCGAGTTCGCCACTGCGCGCAGGATGAGTCGTACCGCTTGCCGGAACTCTCGACGTTGGGAATCGGTTTCGGCGTCCACCCAGGCCGCTAAGTCGATGTTCATTCTGTTGGTACGGGTGTGTTGATCGAAAGCGCCCACCGCTCTGAAAACGAGGAGCTGTAATCGGCGCTGGCATCTAGCTTGCGCGAGCCTCCGCGTTGCGCAAGGGCGGCCCAGGCATCGATTCGCAAGTCTGTGAGCCCGGCTACTTGCTCCAGCACCCACCCAGCACGCACCTTATCAATGGCTGCGCCATGCTGATCGAGTTCATCCAGAATCAGTCTGCGATTAGCGGCGGCATGCTCCTTGAACACCGCGAGCACATGGCTGAGACCTCCGCACAAAGAAGGCTCGCGCAGCATGTCGAGGAAAGTTCTGCCAAGTGTGGCAACGCGGAGATGCTGCTCTTTGAAGCTGCGATAGGCGCCGAGGTGCAAACTCTTGAAGAGATGCACCGGTCGGTTGTTCAGCTTGGTGAACGCGCTTCGCTGCACTGCCGGCAATCCGGCGCCAGTGTAGTCGGGGTAGTCATCGCCAAGGTCGCGCTGCATCCGATCTTGAGCGAAGGCCCTCCACTTTGCTGTTGCAGGCGTTGAGATATGGAGTTGCTCAGGCATCCGGTCTGTGATGCCATGGAACTCCATGGCGCTCAGGTGGGAGACGTAGCAGAAGGGATCAATTGCGCAGGCAAGTACGCGGGCGTCTGAGATGTTGGCCCCCACAAGTACGTATGCCGCGTTTTCAGGAACGCCTGGAATGGGTTGCAGCACCCCGTTCGCAACCAACTTGGCCTCGATCCGGCCGAATGCTGCACGGTCGAGTTGCGTCTTGTGGTTTCGCAACGGCGTGCCGTCGTGACTAGACTGCTTGTAGAGGCTCCAGGCCAGATGGGCAAGCTCATAGCGAGTCACTACCAAAGCTCCGCGCTGCCCTAGCATCTGCGTCAAAGCTGTTGGGATCGAAATTTGTCGCTTTTCAACCATCTACCATGCGTCCTTAGGACGCATGGTAGATGGTTCAATGAAACTTTTCAAGTAGGGAAGACGCCGAGAGCAATTTCAAGTCTCATGGTTGGCGGTAGACTGCGTCCTAAGGACGCAGTCTACCGCCAGCTTACCAAATTTTCAAAGTGATTTTTTCAGATAGTGTGCTGTTTTCAGCACTTCTTCGCATAAGGATTAGCTGAGTCAGCTGATGAGCCGGCGATTTCACGTAAATCTCTCTAATCATCGATACGCTGCGTCCTTAGGACGCAGCGTATCGATGTTCGTGAAACTTGTCAATACGTCATGCTGAAGCTAACGGTTCCTCCTGGGGACTTTATGCTTTACAGACCGTCTCACCGTCTATACAATGCGTCCTAAGGACGCATTGTATAGACGGACATAACTTGTCTGAGCAATGAATGACCCGTGTAGCAGCCACTAGCAGTCCTCCCCTGTAAGCCTATGGTGAAGTCATCTTGACGGGCCATGACCAGCCAGCAGGCAAGGGAAGCCAGGTCGCTCAGGCTCCAGCCAGAGGAAGCGGGAAGCGCCAGTCGGCAACCTTGGCGATGAAACTCCCTGGGTAACCAGGCTCGCTCCATCTACATGGTCTTTGACGCTTGCGGCAACCAGCAACCATCATTGACGCTCACGGCAACCAGGCGCATTGTTTACAACTGGGCTTGCCAGCTGCATAGAACACGACTTCTCTTGTGTGAGCGACGCTTGCAGAAACAAGTGCTCTCGTTGAAAGAGCAGCTTGCCGAGGTCGGACGCTTGCGGCAACTAAATTTGATGCGCATCAAATTTGGTTGTCGATCAGCATCAACTTTTGTTGTGCAAGCGGTGCGGTCTCGCTGCGAAGGGCTTTTCCGCGGATATTGCCTATAGATAAGCGTAATAATCTTAGTATTGAAAATTTCCGACAATTCGGACATCAATCCGCCGGCCAGCAATAAGCCCTGTGAAATCAAGCACTTACGCACCTCGGATCGGCGCCCACCATTTCGCTCACTTGCGCGCAGTGGCCGAGGGTTTGCCCATTGCTGTGTCGGCCCAGCGCTACCTGGGGATCGAGCACGGCAATCAGGCCGTTGGAGCGCACCGGCAGGTGGTGGATCACCTGCGCAGCCTGGCCCGCAGGCGGGGCGACAAGGCCTGGCGCCTGGTCGGGCTGACGATCCACCTGCGCGACCACGCCGGCCAACCTTCACTGGAGGACTTCGTCGCGGAGCGTGACCTGGAGGACTGGTCAGAAGCCGAGGTGCTGCAGCTCTACGCGGAGGCGTATCCGAACGACGGACGTGCGGATCGCCGGCAGCGTCTGCGCGAACGGCAACTCCAGCTGCTGCGCGCGCTGGAGCTGACCGCCACGGAGACGCCCCGACCAGAAGACCCGCTGGACGCCTGGCTGGACCCGCAAATGGCCGAACGGCTGATGCGCGCTGGCTTGGTGTGCTTGGGCGATCTTCAGGCGAGAGTTGCCCGGGGCGGCCACTGGTGGCGGGGTCTGGCCTCCATCGGACAAATCAAGGCGCAACGCCTGGCGCAGCATCTGCAAAGTCTGTTGCCGCCCTCCTCTGCCCCGCCCGCAGCCAATCGCAGGTTCGCACTGGCAATGCGCAGGCAGCCAGAAGGGGCTGGATCGCCAGCGCAAGACGGCACCGCGGGGCGACACCCGTCGGGCGAAATCGTGGCTCGTCAGGAGGCCGACAGGCCCATTCGTGGCGACACCACAGCGCAAAGGCCACCCGCCAGAACGCCGCCAGCGGCGTTTTCTGAGGTCGACGCACCCACCAGTGGCTTGGACACCTTTTTTTCGCCCAAACAGGGCATTAAGGGCCTTGCCGGGCAAGCAGCCGATTCTGTCGCTTTTGACAATCCGCCACCACCATTGCCGCGCTCGACGTCCCCTCCCCTGATCAGCGCCCGCAATGACCTGGAGGCGATTCAGGCTTGGATTGCAGCTCGCGCCGGAGCCAGCACCACTGCCACCAGCTATCGCCGCGAAGCGCTGCGCTTGTTGCTGTGGCTCAACGAGGTGCGCAGAAAAGGACTGCACGAAACCGATGTGGACGACTGCCTGGCCTACATGGCGTTTCTGGAGAACTTGCCGGCGGATTGGATTTCACGTCGCCACAGCGGTGTGATGGGTGAAGGTTGGGCGCCCTTTCGTGGGCCACTCAGCCTGGCCAGCCGGCGGCAGGCAGTGATCGTGCTGGGCAGCTTCTTTCGCTGGCTGGTCGACGTGGGCTATCTGGCGGCCCGCAACCCCTGGATGCTGGTGAACCGCCGCACCGGCGACGATGCTTTGCGGCATGAGCTGGATTCGCGCGCATTCACGCCGGAGGCCTGGCAAGCCATGCTGGCCTGCATCCAGGCTCAGGCGCCCTCCCCTTCTAGGGACCGCATGCTGTTCGTGCTGGGATTTGTGGAGGCCACCGGCCTGCGCGCGGCCGAGTTGCTGAGCGCCAAGCTGGGTGCCTTTCGCTCGCACAAAGGACGCCTGGCGCTGCAGGTGCACGGCAAGGGTGCTCGCAACCGGGTCGTCGCGGTGCCGGGACAGGCCGAGCAAGCGCTGCAGACTTACCTGACGCAGCGCGGCTTGCCTGCGATGGTGCTGGCAGCGCCTCCCGAGTTACCACTGGTGGCCAGCGCGGCGGACCCACTGGCGCCCATCGGCTACCAGGCGCTGTACCAGACGGTGAAGCGCTGGGTGATGCTGGCCTTGCGTCAGAGTTCGCTGGCCCCCACGGAGTTGGCGATTGCGATGAAAGCGTCTCCCCACTGGCTGCGCCATACCTTCGGCACCCGTGCGCTTGAGCGCAAGGCGCCGCTGGAGGTAGTGCAAAGGCAACTGGGCCACGCCGATCCACGCACGACGATGCGCTATGCCAGGGCTCAACTAGAGCGCCTGCAGGCCGAAATGAACGAGGCATTTGGCGGCAACTGACTCGCCTGGCCTCCAGTCGCCGCCAAACTTGGCCCGTTGAACCGTTCAACGGTGGCCAGCGGCCACGTGTATTCAGCCCTTGAGGAAGCTCTCCAGCAGGGACATCAGCTCCGCTTGCCTGGCCGCAGGCACCGCGCCCGCTTCAAGTTTGACCGTCACCCTGCCCTTGGCATCGCGGCTAACCGTCGCCAGCGCCTTGCCTTTGCGCAGGATGCGTTGAGGCTCGTCTGTGGCCACTGCCGAAGCAGCAGCCGGCTTGATCAGCGCGTCAAACACCTGCACCGCCGACCCGGCAACAGCACCTTCTTCGCGCAGGGCCCGCGCGCGAGCCAGCGTGCCGTCCGGGTCTTTTTGCAAGGCTTCGGACAAAGGCTGAGCCCAGCGGAACTGGATGTCCAGCGGCGACGGAAAGGCGGCAACCACTGCATCCGGCAGGCGTGCGAGAGAAACACTCTTCGACACCAGCGAGACGTCGACCCGCACCGCTTCAGCCAACTTGCGCAGCGATGGATAAAGCCCTTCGTCCAGTGCCTTGCGGTACATGCAGCCCTGCTCCCAGGCGCTCAGGTTCTTGCGGCCGCGGTTTTCACGCTCCATGGCCTCAAACAATTCCTGGTCTGTCGCCGGCTCCACCATCGCGCGAACCGGCAGGCCAAGCTCCAGGCAGGCCCGGTGCCGGCGGTGGCCAAACACCAATTCGTACAACGCGCCCTGCCCTGCCCCGGCCTCTGTTGAACCGTTCAACAACTCTGCTGCCGCCAACGGCCGCACGCGAATCGGTTGCACATTTCCACCGGCGGATTCGATCTCGTCGCGCAGTTCAGCGAAGTCCGCCGATGCAAAAGAGGCGTCGTGCCGATTGGCCCAGCGCGAGGCACGAATCAGTGCCGGGTCGATCAATCGAACCGGCGAAGCACCATCAAAGGACTTCAGGCGCTCGCGCAAATCATCGGCTTCCTTGATGGCGGCGCTCTGGCTGGACATGAAGTGCAACATCGAGCCCGGCGCCGTCTTGGGGCGATTGACGTCTTGCACCAGCTCCGGACGGGGTGCACCGGTGGCTGGCAGGTTCAGGGTCTGGATCAGCCCCGCCTTGGCTGCAAGCTTTTTGCTCATCGCTTGGCTCCTTGCTTAGGTGTAGGCACCGAAGATGCTGTTGAACGGTTCAACACCCCGCCAGCCCCCTGCCCCGCCGGCACCTTTTGCGGGGGCCTGGCCTCCAGCTGCTTTTGCCAGACGGAATGAACCGAGCCGTCGATGTAGCCAACGAAGGAGTCATAAGCATCCCTTGCCCGTTTGAAAGTACGCGCCGAACCGTCGTACCTGGCCACGTCGTAAACCGTTCCAAACTCGGCTGCCGTCACGCCGATCACGGCGGTTTTCGGAATTTCGACAGGCAGCACCTTCTCGGCATAGGTCTGGCCAATCCACTGCCGCACGATGTTGCTTGCGGAGTCGGTTGAGTCCACGCGCGACAGCAGGATGTGAATGAAATCGAACTCCTTGGTCAGCCCCCGCTTGGTCAACAGCTCGCTGGTGAGATCTGAGAACAAGCTCCAGAACTGCGAGGCCGAGGCGAAATCCAGCGCGTTGGGCGGCAAGGGCATGATGATGCCGTTCGAGGCCATGAACGCGTTGATGGTGGTGTACGACAGCGCGGGTGGCGTGTCGATGATGATCACGTCGTATTCGTCACGCACATCGTCAATGCCCAGGTCCAGGACCCGCCAGAACTCGAAGCCAGGCTCCTGCGTCTGGCGGGCCGGCAACGCAAACTCGGCACCAAACAACACCGGCGCGGCTGCGACCAGGTCAATGCCATCCCAGTACGTGGGCCTGATGGCATAGCGGATCGAGGTCTCCGAGCCCATGGCCAGCGGCAGGATGGTGTCCTCCTCCTCCACCTCGGTGTCCGGCAGGATGCCGAACAAGGTGGTCAAGGACCCCTGAGGATCGGTGTCGATGACCAGGACCTTGTGCCCCAGAAGCGACAGGCCCTGGGCCAAGGTGACCGCCGTGGTGGTCTTGCTCACACCACCTTTGAAATTACCGATGCTCAGCGTGACGGCTTCAGCCCCCTCTGGCCTGAGACCGTCCTTGCGGTATTCGCGGATCCACGTACGCGCTTCTGCCAGGCTGAATTCACGTCGGCTACCCGAAGCATTCAGCTGACCCGCTGGCAAATCGCCCTTGCTCAGGCGATGGCTCAGCGAGCCTTTTTCAATGCCGCATTGTGCGGCCAGCTGGCTGAGATTGAAAATTGGTGGCGACTTGCGCGCCGTGGGCGCCAGCATTGCCGAGCGGATCTGCACCATCATGGCGACTGCGCGTTCCGCCTGGTCCGCGATGTCTGCCAGCGAAATACTGCGCGGTGCTTTGAATGTGATTCTGTCCAACGTAGGGCTCCCAACAGTTGACGATTCGAAGCCTTGACGCTGAATCGTTGAATGGCCTGCATTTTGTCAACTTATGGCCTTCTAGGAAAGCCTTCTCTTTCCTTGGCTTCTGCCCGAGCCTGCTGTTGAACCGTTCAACACAGTGGGTTGAAGCGGATTTGAGCGCCTTGGCTGTTCAAGGAAGTTCAGATCCTTTGAGTTCTTTAAGTCCTTTAGGCGGAATATTGTCCTTTCATATCAAAGACTTAGCTCTCTTTGGATGCGTGGATACGGGATGAGTCGGCGGGTTTTCGGGGCCAAATGGAGTGCGCGCAGGGCGGAGTGGAGATTCGTCGGGAACCAGCATGCGTGCATGCGGGATTGCCTTGCAAATCGCTGAACGGCTTTGGGCCCCGGCCGGTTGGAGGCAGGGATCGGGCTGGCGCCCTCGGCGCATGAGCCCGAACCGGCGGTTCCAGGTGCAGGTTTTCGGGAGAGTGCGTGCTCTTCCCACGCTGGCTGGCCGGGGAAGCCGGGCGGTTGGCGCTGTGGCGCCGCAAACCAGGGCGCTGCGAGCTGTCTGGCAGGTTTTCCGGGCTTGAAAGTGGGTTCAGACCGGTGCCGTCACTGCGCCCTGCCCTGCGCATTTGCGCCTGCAGCATTCAGGTGAGACTTTTCGGGAGCTGTTTTTCGGCCTGCTGTCCTGAAAATCCTCCGGTCAGCCCAGCCTGTTGCGCTGATACGGTTTCGTAGTCGGAGGCCGAACTGGCAATGCGTTGGCATGTTCGTGATGCGTCAGGCGTCAGCGCCTGTGTCGCGGAGGTGAGGGTATTCAGGACCGGCGTGAATGTCTGACTCACCTGCCGGAGCGCGGGCTAGGGGCCTCGAAACCGTGGTCATTGCTCATGTGAAAGCGCTACTAACATCTACGGTACAGTCCAGACATGAGTGCGCGCGACCGCCCTGCCCCTCCACCGGATCCGGAAACGGCCCATGCACCTGCGCCGCAGCCGGCCCGCCGGCGAGTCCCCTTGGGTCAAGGCCTGGCCACGCGTGGCTTTGCTGCCGACGCGGTTGGCGCGCCGCCGCTGCGCAAGCCGGTCAACACGCTGGCCATCGTGCCCAAGTCGGCCCGCATCACCTCGCTGGGCCGCAAGGCCTACAACGTGCTGCTGTACGAAGCGCAGGAGCAGGGGCTGGACAAGGACGTGTTCCGCATCCCGCTGGAGCGCGTGGTGCGCGGTGTCGATTTCGATTCGAACGATCACGCGCTGATCAAGAAACACCTGCGCGCCATGGTTTCGACCACCGTGGAGTGGCAGTCGCCCACCACCGGCGAAGGGGCGGCCTGGAACGTGTCGGGCTTGCTGGCGCATGCGCGCCTGGCCAAGGAGCGCGGGCAGGTCTGGGTGGAATGGTCGTATGCGGTGAACCTGAAGCAGGAACTGCTGGAACCCACGGTGTTTGCCCGGCTGAAACTGGAAGTCATCAGCCAGTTGCGCTCTCACGCCGGCATTGCGCTCTACGAGATCTGCACCCGCTACAAGGATGTGGGCCGAACCTCGCGTCAGCACTGGCGCTGGTGGCGGCCGGTGTTGAGCGGCCAGCCCGAGTCCGAACGCACCGCCAAGCTGGAATACCGCATCTTCAAGCGCGACACCTTGAAGCTGGCGATTGCCGAAGTCAGCAGCATCACCGACCTGGAGGTCGAGCTGGTCGAGCACAAGGAAGGGCGCTTCATCAGCGAGATCCAGTTCCTGATCCGCCAGAAGCAGCAGTCGGCCTTGCCGCTGCGCCATCCGCCGGATGCGATCGACCTGAGCCTGGTGGTTCGCGCGCGCGAGCTGGGGGTCGACGAGGACAAGGCGGAGGAGTTGCTGCTGCAGCATGGCACGGAGCCCATGCGCAGCGGCCTGGACCTGCTGGCCAAGCGTGCAGCTTCGGAATTCCCGGGGCCGCTGCGCGACCCTTACCGCTACCTGCGGTCCTTGATGCCCGGCGAAGTGGCGCGGGTCACTGCCGTTGCCGAGGCGAAAAGCGCCCAGGAAAAAGGGCAGGAAAAGGGCAAGGCCAGGCCGGTGACCGATTCAGCATTGGGCAGCCGCCAGTTGCCGGCGGCAGGACCGTCGGCGCCTCGCGAACCCGGACGCGAGGCCAGCCGTGAAGGGGAGGGCGTGTCGCGCGGCAGCGAAGGCCGCGAACTGCAGGCCAGGCGCCAGTCGCGCTGGACCGAAGAATGGATACGCCGCCGGCGTGAGCAGGTGGCGGCCGACATTGCCGCGCTGTCTGCCGAGGCACAGGCTGAACTGGCGGCGGACCTGCTGATCGACATGGAAGCGCGGCAGGTCCACCCGTCGATCCGCAAGCGCCTGCAGACCAGCGGTTGGCAGCATCCGCTGGTCCTGCCGGAAATGTTGCGCTATTTCGCCCAAGGCAGCCTGGGTGACAACTGGGACCAGCCGACACCGCAGCAACTGCTGCAGGTGGCGGCCGAACTGGGTGACGCGGGCTGAAACGTGGCGCAGGCAGGCTTCGAGGCTTTGTCCCCGTCTGAGGTGCGCAAGCCTGTGGACAAACCCGGGAGGGCGCCGCCAAGCCCTTGATTTCACTGACGCTTTGTTCCGGTGCCCCGGAATGCGGCAGCCGGGTGGTCGGCCGACGGCATCTCGTGCGACAGTGGCCATTGCTTTTGCTGCCCACCAAGCCACTGTGTCCGAAGATCAACTCACCCCGCTGCCAGACAGCTTTCTAGCCCTGTATGGTGGTGCGTCCTCGCACCGCGCTCGCCGATTGACGGTGCCCATGGGCGAAGTGCGCGCTCGCTACGAACTTTGCGAGGACCTGGCCGGCCACCTGGTCAGCAGTGCGCAAGGCCTGCACCATGACGATGGCTTGGCGGAAGACGATGTGCTGCTTCGCTGCCTGCAGGCGCTGCAACAGCCGGCCTCCGGCTTGCAGCCAGGCGAGGGTGCCTGGGTGGTACAGCGCCTGGCCGAGCTCTTGCACTGGACTTGCCCGGACCTGGCCGCGTCGTCCCGGCATCATGAATTGAAGTGAGCGCCTGCCTTCATTTGGCTGGGCAGACACCTTTCGCCTCGGCCAGCCAGTGCGACAAGGATTCACCGTCCATGGGCCTGGCGAACAGGTAGCCCTGACCAAAGTCGCAGCCGGCCGCCTGCAGCAGCTGCCGCTGCTCTTCGGTTTCCACGCCCTCGGCCACGACCTTCATGCCCAGTTCGTGGGCCATGCCGATGATGGCCTTGCACAGCGCGATGTTCTTCGACGTGGCCGACAGCCCGCGCACAAACACCTGGTCGATCTTCAGGAAGTCGATGTCGAACTTCTGCAGGTAGGACAGCGACGAATAGCCGGTGCCGAAGTCGTCCAGCGACACCGGCATGCCGGCCTGCTTCAAATGGGCCAGTTGCTCGAAGACATGGCTGTCCGCCTCCAGCAGCAGGCCTTCGGTGATCTCCACCACCACACACTCGCCCGGTAAGCCCTGGTCGGCCAAGTGCCGGGCCCAGGCCTGCGCGGTGCCGGCAGCGCTGCGGAACTGCACCGGCGACTTGTTGACGCTGATTTGGAACCGCGGGTCGTGCGACACGCGCCAGGCTGCCACCTGCTGCACGGCCTGGCGAAACACCCAGTCCCCGAGTTCGACGATCACGCCACTGGCCTCGGCAATGGGCACGAACAGGCCCGGGCTGACCAGCCCGCGCTGCGGATGCTGCCAGCGCACCAACGCCTCGGCCTTGTGCACTTCGCCGGTGGCCAGATCGACGATGGGCTGGTAGTGCACCCGGAACTGCGCCTCGGCCAGCGCGCTGCGCAAATCGGTCGCCAGCCGCATGCGGGTCTGCGCCGCCTCCTGCAGCGCAGGCGTGAAGTGGCTGAAGCGGTTGCGCCCGCCGTCCTTGGCGGCATAGAGGGCCTGGTCGGCATGCTTGAGCAGCTCGTCGATGACCTGGGCGTCGGCCGGGTAGCAGGCAATGCCGATGCTGGCCGAAATGAAGGCGCGTTCATGTCCCAGCTGGAAGGGCGTGCTCAGGCTGTGGATCAGCTGTTGAGCCACCGCCTCCGCGCGTGCGGCGTCCTGCATCGCCGGCAGCACGACGGTGAACTCGTCGCCGCCCATGCGGGCCACCGTGTCCTTTGGCCCGAGACATGCGCCGATGCGGCGTGCCGCCTCCAGCAGCAACTCGTCACCCTGCGCGTGGCCCAGTGTGTCGTTGACCTCCTTGAAGTGGTCCAGGTCGATGAACATCAGGGCCAGCGTTTGGCCGCCCTCGGCGGCGCGGGCCAGTGACTGCTCCAGCCGGTCGCGCAGCATGCGGCGATTCGGCAGCCCGGTCAGCGCATCGAAGTGGGCCTGCTGCCAGATCAGCGCCTCGGATTCCTTCCAGCGCGTGATGTCGGTGTGCGTGCCGATCATGCGCAGCGGCCGGCCTTGCTCGTCGCGGGCGATCACCATGCCGCGACTCATCACCCATTTCCAGCTGCCATCCTTGCAGCGCACGCGGTGCTCGTGCACATAGCTGGCCGTGCGGCCGGCGAAATGGTCTTCGCGCGCGCGCTCCAACGAGGCCAGGTCATCCGGGTGGGTGCGGCCGTCCATCGCGTCGGCCCGGTTTGGCAGCTCGGCTTCGCTGTAGCCGTACATCTCGCGAAAGCGCCGCGAGAAGATCTCGACGCCGGTTTGCAGGTGCCAGTCCCAGACGCCGTCGCCGGTGCTTTCCAGGGCCAGCTTCCAGCGCTCCTCGTTCTCGCGCAGCCGGGCTTCGGTGCGCTTGCGCTCGGTGATGTCGACGATCAGGCCGTAGCGCATCATGCCGTGCTCGCCCTGCTGGGCGCTGGAGGTCTGGAGGTGGATCCACTTCTCGGTCCCGTCGGCCAGCACGATGCGGTACTCCATCTCGATGTCCAGCCCAGCCGCTCGCGAGGCTTGCATTTGCGCCAGCACCCTGTCACGGTCGTCCGGGTGGCGAAAGCGGGCCAGGGCCTGGCTGTCGAGGATCACCTGCTCGGGCTCGATGCCGTAGAGCTCGCGCACGCCGGGGCTGACGTAGAGGAAGCGGTAACTGCCATCGGGTTGCATCCGCAACTGGTAGATCACCCCCGGCATCTGTGCGGCGATGCGGCGAAAGCTTTCCTCGTTGACACGGTGCGCCTCGGCGGCCGCCTTCAGCTGGGCCTGGCTGTTGCGCATCGCGCTCAGCGCGCTGAGCTGGCTTGCCAGTGCGGACTCCAGCCCGGCCAGCAGCGCGGCAATCGCCAGCACCAGGGTGCCGTCTGCCAGGCAGAAGTTGGCGATCATCACCAGCCAGGTGACGAAGTCGACCGAGCTCAGGCCTGGCAGCGGCAGCCATTGGGCCAGCCCGCCCAGGGTCACCAGGCCCAGCACGTTCAGCAGCAAGGCCAGCGCGGCCGTGCGCATGCCGCACAACAGCACCGCCAGCGCCGGCACCACCATCAGGTAGATCAGGTTGACCGGGCCAACCAGGGCCACCAGGCCCATGCCCAGCACGAACACCAAGCCCATCAACAGGTAGGCCCGCCCGGCCAGTGGCCAGTTGCTGCGCCAGCGCAGCAGGGCCAGCAGGCCCAGCAAGCTCGCATCCATCACCGGCACCGGCCACAAGCCATTGCGCCAGGCCAGCCAGGCGCTGGGCAGCGCGATCAAGCTGCCCAGCAGCAGCAGCACGGTCAGCAGCGTGTCCAGCACGCGGGTACGCCAGGCCCGCAGGTCTTGCAGATCGTGCGAAGGGCGGAGCAACAGTCGCAGGACGCGGAACAAATCGAAGCTCCGTAAACAGCCCGGAGGCCGGGGGCGGGCGGACAGCCAACAGCGCATCGCCAGCTGCAAGCATCCTACCGCTGCCTCGCTGCAAGCAAAACGGCCCCGGTGCAGCCATGCACAGAGGCCGAAGATCGGGTTCAGTTGAACGGCAGTTTGGTGGGTAGTCTCATGCGAGTCCCCAGCCGGTGAAGACCGGGTGTGGCTCAACCAGCTTGACGTTCTTTCGACAAGCGCCTAGTCTTTTTGACCCACTTCCTCATGGCCCCCATGCAAGAACAGTCCACACGAGCGACGTTTCACGGATTGAATGGCGCAGAGCCTCCTGCCTCGCACGGCGGGCCCAGGCGCTGGATGGTCGCCTTGCTGCTGGCCGTGGCCGCGGGCATGCCGATGCAAGCCGGCGCGGCCGAGTCTGTCGCCGCCGTACCGGCCAGCGCGCCTGCAGGCGACAAGGTCGTCTACCACGTGGGCGACACCGAGTCGCAGGCGCTGCAGGCCTTGCGCAATGTGCGCAACCATCTGGACGCCGACCCGACGGCGCAGATCACCGTGGTTACGCTGGCCACCGGCGTCGACTTCCTGATGGAAGGCGCCAAGGACAAGACCGGCGCGCCTTACGAAGGCCTGGTCGCCGCGCTGCACAACCGCGGCGTGCACTTCGAAGTCTGCGAAATCACGCTGAAGAACCGCGGCCTGTCCAAGGACAAGTTCCTGCAGGAAGCGGACTTCACACCCTCAGGCGTGGTGCGCCTGGCGAAACTCCAGATCCAGGGCTACGCCTACATCAAACCGTAGATGGGGCACCCGGTCTTGCGAGTACGCCAGACCACCCGCCGGGCGGGTTGCACAGCCGTCTTGGGGCGGCCCGGCGCCGGCTGCGCTGTCGCGTCGCGGGTTCGATCAGAGCAGCACGGTCAGCGGTGGCAAGCCAGCAAAGGCAATCGTGACCTGCTGGCCGCGGGCCACCTGCAGCGCGCCGTTCCAGCTGCCGGTCGTGACCAGCGTGCCGGCGGGCGCGCTTGCGCCGTGGCGCGTCAGGTGGCGCAGCAGGCCCGGCAGCACCGCGCCGGGGTGGCCCAGTGGATGGGTGCCCGTGAACTGTTGCGCTGGCTCGCCGCTGCGCGTCAGCGCCAAGGCTTGCGCGGCCCAGTTGCGTGGCGTGGGTGCCTGCCACGGCCCAAGGCCCAGGCCGCCATGGGACAGGCCGTCGGCCAGCTGCTGATCAGCGCTGGCGGCACCGGCCCAGCGGGAGGCGGCGAATTCCACCGCCACGGCCAGGCCGTCCAGCAAGGCCCACGCGCTGGCTTCGTCCAGCTCTGCGGCCATGGCCGGTGTGACCGGCTGGCCCAGCCGCAGTGCGATCTCGGCTTCCAGCGCGGCACCAGGCCAGGGGCGGGCGCGCCAGTCCAGCGTTTCTCCATCGGCCTGCAGCACGCCGCTCTCGCCCAGCGGCGCATGCCGCAAGGCATCCGGCCCGGGACCGCCGCTTTTCCAGCAGCGCGGCAGGCTGCCCGCCGGCCACCAGCCCAGCGTGTCGCCCACCTGCTGCTGCAGGCCGTAGGCCGCTTCGGCATCGGCCGGCTGGCCGGTCCATTCGGCGGGCGACAGCAGTGCGTGGTGGCGATGGGCGGCGACCAGGGCTTCGGCGAGCGGCTGGAGTTGGGGCATGGCGACGGGCCTCTGAAGTGCAGTCCTCGCAAGACGTGCGCGGACAGGGTTCCATTCCAGCATGCTCCGTGAAATCTTCCCGCATCAGAATTTTTGGCACTTTGGCTGGAACATGCTATAGTGCAAGGCTTGCCGGGAAGCAGCAATGCTTTGTCAGCAAAGCCCAGGTGGCGGAATTGGTAGACGCACTAGTTTCAGGTACTAGCGGGTAACTCCGTGGAGGTTCGAGTCCTCTCCTGGGCACCAACACAAAAAAGGCCAGCGCATTTGCGCTGGCCTTTTGCATTTCTGCGCCTGCAATGCGGGTGCAATGGATCCGTCTGGCGCGCGGTTTCAGGCGGTGAGAGGTTTGTCACGCTTTTTCGGGTGGCAAGGCCCGGTCAGGCCACTCATCCCCTGGCTGTGGGCTGGCCGGCATGATGCATGCATGTCAGCATTCCAGTCGCCCCATGTCCTGGAGTAAATACAGATGTATCGCCTGAAGACTTCCCGCGCTGTGTCGCCCCACCCCGTTCGCCGCCTGCGTTGCATGGCCAGTGGGCTTGCGTTGGGTCTGGCCGTTTCGTTGGCATCGTTGGCGGCACAGGCTGGCACCACCACCAGCACGGTCACCAGCCTGACCAGCCTGTCGCAGCGCATGATCTCGTACCGCCACCAGGAGCACTCGTGGCAGACGGCCGATGGCGGCATTCACGTGCTGATCAACCACACCAAGCAGTCCGGCAACAATTCGCTGACCCTGTATTCCAGCCATGACGCTGGCGCCACCTGGCAGCAGCAGCAGGTCCTCAACGGCACCGGTGCCAGCAATGTGTCGGACGGCTACTACGACAGCGCGACGTCCAGCTTGTCGGTCATCTATGACACCGTCGGCGGTGACATCCGTTTTGTCACCTTCCCGTACGACAGCAGCAAACGCAGCTTTGCGGCTGGCGCGATCCAGACGCTGCCGCGCGGCAGCGCCACCACCAGCGGCGCGAACCCCAGCTTTGTCACCGACACCAAGGGCAACACCTGGGCCGCGTTTGTCGAGACGGACAGCGCGGACGGCAAGTCGGTGATCGTGCTGCACCTGCGCAAGCCCGGCAAGACCAAGTGGAACAACACCGGCCTGCAGTTCGGCCCGAAGGACGCCACCGCGCCTGCTCCTCAGGTCAAGCGCAGCGCTCGCCTGGTGTTGACCCCCGCGGGCGTCGGCATGGTCTTCACGGTGCATGAAACCATGTATTGGTCCGAGCGGCCCGTCAAGGGTGATGCAGGCACTCCGTGGAGCGCGGCACAGACCCTCTACACCAGCCCCAACCCGCCAGACAGCGAGCCAGTGTCCAGCCACTTCAACACCGCGCTGGATGGCAAGGGCTACATCCACCTGGCCTTCGCCGACGGCGGTGCGCTGATGTACATGCGCTACGACGCCAAGTCGCTCGCCTGGAGCCCGTACGCGACGCTGGTGCCGGCCTCGGCAGGCGCGCAGATCACCTATCCGCAAATGGTCTGGCAGGGCAACCAGAACATTGCCATCATCAGCAACTACGGCGAGATGGCCCGCATCTACCAGGCGACCGACCGTGGCACTTCGGCTGCTGCCGGCGACACGGGCGACTTCGCCTGCACCGACCGCTTCCAGCATACGCCGACTTCGCAAACCGGCGGCCTGCAGGACTACACGCTGCCGCGCCTCGAAGCACCATCCAACGCATCGCTGTTCCAGCCGGTGCCGGTGTTCCAGCAGTTCATCGACTACACCAACGGCTACGCCCAGCAGCGCGCGTTGTTCAACTCGTTCTCGCAGTCCGGCACGCCAGGCTGCAAGAACTGACCGCCGGGTGGCTTCAGGCCACCATCGGCAACCCCACATAGTTCTCGGCCATCACCGTCTGCGCGGCCTCCGACTGCAGCAGGTAATCCAGCTCAGCCTGCTGCATGCGGTCGCCAAAGCCGGCGTTGTCCGGGAACTTGTGCATCAGGGACGTGAACCACCACGAGAAGCGCTCGGCCTTCCAGATGCGGGCCAGTGCGCGGGCCGAGTAGCCGTCCAGCCCGGCGGCGCTTTTCTCCTGGTAATGCTCGGTCAGCGCCTCGGCCAGGAACTGCACGTCTGACGCAGCCAGGTTCAGCCCCTTGGCGCCCGTCGGCGGCACGATGTGCGCCGCATCGCCCGCAAGGAACAGCCGGCCGAAGCGCATCGGTTCGGTGACGAAGCTGCGCAGCGGTGCAATGCTCTTCTCGATGGCCGGGCCGGTGACCAGTGCGGCCGCCGCTGCCGGGTCCAGCCGGCGCTTGAGCTCATCCCAGAAGGCCTGGTCGCTCCACTGTTCGACCTTGTCCTCCAGCGAACACTGCAGGTAGTAGCGGCTGCGCGTGGCCGAGCGCATGCTGCACAGCGCGAAGCCACGGTCGTGGCGCACGTAGATCAGCTCATGCGCCACCGGCGGCACGTCCGCCAGGATGCCCAGCCAACCAAAGGGGTACACCTTTTCAAAGGTGCGCAGCGAAGCCCGCGGCACGCTGGCGCGGCACACGCCATGGAATCCGTCGCAGCCCGCAATGAAATCGCAGCGCAGCTCATGGTCCCGGCCCTGGTGCTGGAAGCGCACGCGCGGCGTGTCGCCGTCGAAGTCCAGCACCTCGACATTCGTGGCCTCATACACCGTGGTCAACCCCTCTTCGGCGCGCGCGGCCATCAGGTCACGCGTGATCTCGGTCTGTCCGTAGACGGTGACCCGCTTGCCGCCGGTGCGTGCATGCAGGTCGATGCGCGAGCGCTGGCCGTCCACGCACAGCTCGAAGCCGTCGTGCGGCAGCCCTTCGGCGTGCATGCGGGCCGCCACGCCGGCGCGCTCCAGCAGGTCCACCGTGGTCTGCTCGATCACGCCGGCGCGGATGCGGCCCAGCACGTAGTCGCCGCTGCGCTGCTCCAGCACCACCGCGTCAATGCCGGCCTTGTGCAGCAGCTGGCCCAGCAGCAGCCCAGCCGGGCCGGCGCCGATGATGGCGACCTGGGTGCGCGTGGGAAGGGTGGTGGACGGCATGGCAAAGCTCCTGGCAATGGTGGCGGGAACAGCAGAAGCAGTGCGTTCGACAGCGCCCGCCGCGCCATCGTCGACTCAGATCAGCGATTGCAACTGCGCCTGCAGTTGCAGCAGCAAGGGCAGGCCACGCTCGGCCAGCTCGTCCATGCGCATGCGCGAGGCATGTGCGCTGAGGTTGGCCGAGGCCACGACCTCGCCCTTGAAGTTGCGCAGCGGCACGGCCACGGTGCGCAAGCCCAGCTCGAATTCCTGGTCCACCAGCGCATGGCCGCGCGCCCGCACCCGCTGCACCTCGGCGCGCAGCGCGTCGTGGTCCACCAGCGTGTGCGTCGTGCGGGCGGGCAAGGTCTGGCGGCGCAGCCAGGCGTCCAGCGCCTCGGGCGACAGCGCGGCCAGCAGCACCCGGCCATTGGCCGTGCAGTAGGCCGGCACGCGGGTGCCCGGCTGCAGCGTGCTGGAGGTCAGCCGGCCTGAGCTTGCGGCGGCGACCGAAATCACGTCGTCACCTTCCAGCACCCCCGCCGACGAGGACTCCTGCAGCGCTGCGGCAATCGCCTGCAGTTGCGGCTGAAGCAGACGTGGCAGGCGCGACGAGTGCATGAACGATTGCGCCAGCCGCAGCACCTTGACACTCAGCGCGAAGGTCTTGCCGTCGTGCTTCACATAGCCCATCTCGGCCAGCGTCAGCAGGTAGCGGCGGGCCGCAGCGCGGCTCAGGTCGGCCCGGCGGGCGACCTCGGCAATCGTCAGCTGCGGCCGGTCCTGGTCGAACACCTCGATCACGCGCAGCCCTTGCTGCAGGCTGGTGACGATGTCGGCAGTGCCGCGAGATTCGGTGGGAGGCAATGCCATGCCGGGCTCCATCAACGGCCGAACGCTGGCCAGCCCGGAGGCGGGCAGCAGCGCAAGGTCGGCAAGGCGGTTCGGCAGGGCGGGTCCCATGCGCCGGAGTCTGGGCCGGTGAGGGTCGCAGTAGGGAGGTAATGTGCGCTGTGCGCCCACTTTCCGTCAGATTGGGCGAATTGAAGCTGTGGAAAACCCGGAGACCCTGTCCCTGCGCCCGCCTCGGGGCTGTTTTGCCGTCCTTCGCATGTTTCATTTGTGAATGCAGAATCGACACGCACGACATCCAGGCCGCGACCCAGCCCAGGCAAGCTGCGAAGCTTGCCTGCATTGCAGGCCCGGCCCGAAGAGGCCGGCGTGACAGGCAACAAACGAGACAGCGCGCCGCAGCTGCCGCCAGGCGCGACAGGAGACGACAAGATGATGGCAAGTCCGCCCACCGCGGCGCTGGCCGAGTTCCCCGCGGGCGCGCTGTCGCTGGGCGAAACGCCGCCGCCCCGCGTGCTGGTCGTCGACGACGACGCCGACATGCGCCAGATGCTGGACGATGTGCTGCACCGCAGCGGCTTCGAGGTCGACTGCGTCGACGGCGCCGCGCAAATGCGCGAAGCCATGGCCAGGCACCGCCACGACCTGGTGCTGATGGACCTGCGCCTGCGCAACGAAGACGGCCTGGTGCTGGCCCGGCAGCTGCGCCAGGTCTCGCGCGTGCCCATCGTGATGATCAGCGGCAGCAGCGACGAGACCGACCGCGTGCTGCTGCTCGAACTCGCGGCCGACGACTTCCTGATCAAGCCCTTTGGCATGCGCGAACTGGTGGCGCGCGTGCGCGCGGTGCTGCGGCGCTACGAGCAGGCCGGCGCACCGGCCGTCGCTGCACCGGCACAGGTCCAGGCACCGTCCAACAGCCCGCGCTTGGCTTTTGGCGACTGGGTGCTGGACCTGGGCCGGCGCGAGTTGCGCAGCCGCGCTGGCGAGTTGTGCGCGCTCACGCAGGGCGAGTACCGCCTGCTCGAAACCCTGGCCAGGCAACCGCAGCGCCTGTGGTCGCGCGACGAGTTGCTGGAACAGACCCGCAGCGCCGACACCGAGGTCTACGACCGCACCATCGACGTGCTGATCCTGCGCCTGCGCCGCAAGATCGAACCCAACCCGCGCCACCCGCAGTTCATCTGCACCGAGCGTGGATTGGGTTACCTCTTTCAAGCGCCGGTGACGCCGCTGTGAGCGAAGCGGCGCCGCGGCTGGGCGACCGGGTCCGCACGCGGCTGCTGGCGGCCCTGGTCGCGCTGCTGGCCGCCGCCATCGTGCTGGCCTCGCTGGGCTGGTACGGCATGCGCAGCGCGCAGCGGGCGCTGGTCGGCTTCCAGGGCGAGCTGCTGCCCAACGTGACGCAGGCGCTGGAACTGGCCCAGCGCACAGCGCGGCTGGCCGCGATCGCGCCCAACGTTGGCGAGTCCCGCACCGCTGCCAACCTGGCCGAGAACTCCGCTGCGGTGGACGCACTGCTCGCCGAAGTGCGCCGCCGCGTCGACACGCTGAGCAACGAAGGCGCGCTGGGCCCGGCGCTGCGCACCGTGCTGATCGACCTGACGCGCGACATGGGCCAGCTCGCCGAGCTGACCGGCCAGCGGCAGCAGGTCGAGGCGCAGCTGAAGCTGCAGGTGGCCGAGCTGGACCGCCTGGGGGAGCAGTTGCCCGCGGCCGGCAACGGCCCGGGTGCTGCAGGCGCCAACGCGGTGACCGCGCTGTGGGCCACGCTGGTGACCAGCGCGGGCGGCGGCGACGCCGCGAAGATCGGCAAGCTGCAGGCCGACGCCGAGGCGCTGTGGATCGCCGCGCGCCGCGAGCAGGCCGCGGGCCTGGCCAAGCCATTGCCGGCCGCGCTGGAACGCAGCCTGCTGGACCTGGCCTTCGGCCCGCAGAACCTGCTGGCGCTGCGCCGCTACCAGCTGATGCTGGAAGGCCGCATCGCCTACCTGGTGGTGCTCACGCGTGGCAACGCGGATCAACTCAGCAGCAAGGTCGACGAGTACGTGGACAGCCTGCGCAGCCAGGCGGCCGAGCGCCGCAGCCAGGTGCAGCAGGCCATCCGCTCCGGCGAGGCCGCGCTGCTGCTGCTGGCACTCGGCAGCGTGCTGATCGCCGCGCTGGCTATGCGCCATGTGCGCCGCTTCATCTCGCAGGTCGAGACCATCACGCAGGCCATGACACGCCTGGTCGGCGGCGACACCGCGCCGCTGGCCCAGCGCACGGCCACCATCACCTTGCGGCGCGACGAACTCGGCGCGCTGGCCCGCAGCTTCGAGGTCTTCCGCGATGCGCTGCTGGCCAAGCAGACGCTGGTGCGCGACCTGCGGGCGCAGGGTGCGCTGCTGGCCGCCGTGCACCAGAGCATGACGGACGCGCTGGCGGTGTTCGGCCGAGGCGGCGAGCTGCGCCTGTGGAACACCGGCCTGGCCGAGCTGTTCAGCCCGTTTGGCGTGACGCTGCATCCCGGCCAGCGCGCCCACGCGCTGATGCAGGCGCTGCCGGCCGATGCGGTCTGGAGCGTGCCGGGGCAGAGCGGCAATCCCGGTGACACGGCCGACCTGCTGCAGGCCCACCACATCGAGCTGCAATTGCCCGATGGCCGCCTGTTCGACCTTCGCAGCCAGGCCATGCCCGACGGCGGCACCGTCACGCTGGTAACCGACCTGACGCTGCGGCGCGCCATCCAGCGCCAGGAGCAGCACACCCAGCGCCTGGAAGTGCTGGGCCAGCTCACGGGCGGCGTGGCGCACGATTTCAACAACTACCTCGGCACCATCATCGGCAACCTGGACCTGCTGGAGGCCGAGGCCACGCTGTCGCCAGAGGCCAGGCCGCGGCTGCAGCGGGCCTTGCGCGCAGCCGCCAGCGCAGCCGGACTCACACGCCGCCTGCTGGCCTTTGCGCGCCGCCAGCCGCTGGCGGCAGAGTGGGTGCCCATCGACGCGATGATCGACGAGATGCGCGACCTGATCGAGTTCAGCGCCGGCCCGCAAACCCGGCTGCGGCTGGACCTGCAGGCGCCCGAGGCCCAGCTCTTCGTCGACCGCGGCCACCTCGAAAACGCGATGCTGAACCTGGTGCTCAACAGCGCCGCGGCCATGCCCGAAGGTGGTGAGCTGTGCATTGCCACGCAGCGCCTGTCGGCCGGCGCAGACGGCAGTGGCGAGACGCTGCAGATCCGCGTGGCCGACACCGGCAGCGGCATTGCCGAGCATCTGCTGGGCAAGGTCTTCGAACCGTTTTTCACGACCAAGGCGCCGGGCGAGGGCAGCGGGCTGGGGCTGAGCATCGTCTACGGTTTCGTGCGCCAGTCCGGTGGCGAGGTGGATGTGACGAGCCGGGCAGGCGAGGGCACTTGCTTCACGCTGCGCTTCCCGTGCGCCGCGGGCGCCGGCCCGGCGCTGTTGCCCGGCCCGGCGCAGGCGGCCAACGCCGCTCCGGGCGGCGAGCTTCAAGGCCTGTCGGTGCTGGTGGTGGACGACGACGCCGCCTTCCGCGAAACCGTTGTCGACATGCTGCGCAGCGCCGGCGCGCAGGTGCAGGCGGTGGCCGACGGGCCTGCGGCCTTGCGCGCGGCAGACGAGTCGCCGCTGCCCGACGTGGTGCTGACCGACGTCTGTCTGGGCGGCAGCATGGACGGCGTGCAGGTCGCCAACGCGCTGCGCCGCCGCCACCCCGAGCTGCGCCTGTGCCTGATGTCCGGCCTGGCCTTCGAGGCCGTGCTGCCGCGGCTGGACGCGCCCGAGGACGTGGGCCTGCTTCCGAAGCCGTTCGAGCGCGGCGCGCTCACCGCATTGCTCGCCGAGCCGGCGCCCGCGCCGCACTGAAACAAATGCAATCCGCCGTTCACCTGCGGCGAGTCTGATGCGTTCCGGGCCGATCCACGTGCCCCGCCTGAGGTGGTCATGAGCACATGCCCCCAGGACGCATCCCGACAGGAGACAAGACATGAAGCCATTCCCACGCGCGGCCGCTGCAGCCGCCTTCGCCCTCGTCGCCAGCCTGGCCACTGCGCAAGCACAGGCCGCGTCGATCAAGATTTCTTGCGGCGCCATCGGCTATGAGCTGGAACTCTGCAAGAGCGCGGCTGATGCCTGGGCCAAGAAGACCGGTAACGAGGTGCAGGTGGTTGCCACGCCGGCCGACTCGAACGAGCGCCTGGCGCTGTACCAGCAGATCCTCGGCTCGCAGTCCGACAAGATCGACATCTTTCAGATCGACGTGGTCTGGCCCGGCCTGCTGGGCACGCATCTGATCGACCTGACGCCGTATGCCAAGGGCACGCAGTCGCAGCACTTCGAGAGCATCGTCGCCAACAACACCGTGGGCGGCAAGCTGGTCGCCATGCCCTGGTTCACCGACGCCGGCCTGCTGTACTACCGCAAGGACTTGCTGGAGAAATACAAGCAGCCGCTGCCCGTCACCTGGGACGACCTGGCCAAGTCCGCCAAGCTGATCCAGGAAGGCGAGCGCAAGGCCGGCAACGACCGCATGTGGGGCTATGTCTGGCAGGGCCGCGCCTACGAAGGCCTGAGCTGCAATGCGCTGGAATGGCTGGTCAGCTTTGGTGGCGGCAGCGTGGTCGAGCCCAGCGGCAAGATCAGCGTCAACAACCCGCAGGCCGCCGAAGCGCTGCAGACGGCCGCCAGCTGGGTCGGCACCATCTCGCCATCGGCCGTGCTGAACTACGCCGAGGAAGAATCGCGTGGCGTGTTCCAGGCCGGCAATGCCGTCTACATGCGCAACTGGCCGTATGCCTGGGCGCTCTCGCAGGCGGCGGACAGCACGATCAAGGGCAAGGTCGGCATCACCGTGCTGCCCAAGGGCAATGGCGCCAACGGCCGCAGCGCCGCGGCGCTGGGCGGGCACCAGCTGGCGGTCTCGAAGTACAGCAAGAACCCGGCGATTGCCGCGGACCTGGTGATGTACATGACCAGCGCCGAGGTGCAGAAGGAACGCGCGATCAAGGGCTCGTTCAACCCGACCATGCCGGCCCTCTACAAGGACCCGGAAGTCCTGAAGGCCAACCCCTTCATGGGCGAGCTCTACGGCACTTTCGCCAGCGCCGCCGCGCGCCCGGCCACCGTCACCGGTTCGCACTACAACCAGGTCAGCAACGCCTTCTGGAACAGCGCGCACGAAGTGCTGGCCGGCCAGGCCAAGGCCACCGCCGCACTGCCGCAGCTGGAGACCTCTCTGGGCCGCACCAGCCGCGGCGGCAAGTGGAACTGAAGCTGTGACGGAGCTCGCGGTGAAAGCCCAAGCTGCCGCCACCGCGGCGCCGGCCGCCCGGCCCGCCGTGCACGGCGGCGGCATTGCCCGCCACCGCAGCCGCTGGGCCTGGGCGCTGCTCGCGCCCATGCTCCTGCTGCTGCTGGTGATTGCCGGCTGGCCGCTGGCGCGCACGCTGTGGTTCAGCCTGACGGACGCGCAGCTCTCGCAGCTGGGCAACTGGCACTTCATCGGGCTGGACAACTACCTCGGCGAATACGGCGTGCTGATGGACGCCGGCTGGTGGCAGTCGGTCTTCACCACGCTGCGCTTCGCGCTGCTGTCGGTCTCCATCGAGACCGTGCTGGGCCTGGGCGTGGCGCTGCTGATCAACCACCCCTCGCGCCTGCGCACAGGGCTGCGCGCCGCAATGCTGCTGCCCTGGGCCATTCCCACCGTGGTCTCGGCCAAGATGTGGAGCTGGATGCTGCACGACCAATTCGGCATCCTGAACCACTACATGGTGGCGCTGGGCATCCTCAGTGCGCCGCTGGCCTGGACGGCGGACCCGAACCTCTCGCTGTTCGCCATCGTGCTGGTGGACGTGTGGAAGACCACGCCCTTCATGGCGCTGCTCACGCTGGCCGCGCTGCAGATGGTGCCGGCCGACTGCTACGAAGCGGCGCGGGTGGACGGCGTGAAGCCGCTGGCGGTGTTCTGGCACATCACGCTGCCGCTGATCCTGCCCGGCCTGGCCGTGGCGATGATCTTCCGCATGCTGGACGCGCTGCGCGTGTTCGACGTGATCTACGTGATGACCTCCAACGCCCGCGAGACCAAGAGCATGTCGGTCTACGTGCGCGAGCAGCTGATCGACTTCCAGCAGGTCGGCGTCGGCTCGGCCGCGGCCATGCTGCTGTTCTTCACCATCGCGGTGGTCACCATCACCTATGCGGTGGCCATGCGCAGCCGCGTCGAAAAGGCATCCGCATGAGCACCACCGCTGCATTGCAGGCGCCACGGCGCATCGGCCTCGGCACCATCGGCTACTGGCTGCTGGCGGCGGTCTTCACCGTGTACTCGGTGTTCCCGTTCGTCTATGCCATCTCCACCTCACTCAAGCGCGGCAGCGAGATGTTTGAGCCGCGGCTCATTCCGCCAGCGCCCACGCTGTTCAACTACGTCACCGTCTTCCGCGACCAGCCGTTTGCCCACAACCTGCTGAACTCGCTGCTGGTGGCCGGCGGCGTGGTGCTGCTGTCCATGCTGGTCAGCCTGCCGGCCGCCTGGGCGCTGGGCCGGGTGGAGTTCCGCGGCCGCGGGCTTTTGCTGCTGAGCATCCTGTCGGCCTCGATGTTCCCGCAGGTCGCCGTGCTCTCGGGCATGTTCGAGCTGGTGCGCTGGTTTGGCCTGTACGACAGCCTGGGCGCCTTGCTGTTTGCCGACCTGATGCTCACGCTGCCCTTCACCGTCTGGGTGCTGGTGACCTTCATGAAGCAGCTGCCCAAGGAGCTGGAAGAGGCGGCCATCATGGACGGCGTGGGCCCCATCGGCACCATCTTCCGCATCTTCCTGCCGGTGCTTTGGCCGGCCCTGGTCTCCACCGGGCTGCTGGCCTTCATTGCCGCGTGGAACGAGTTCCTGTTCGCGCTCACCTTCACCATTTCCACCGAGCAACGCACCGTGCCGGTGGCCATTGCCTTCATCAGCGGCGCTGGCGGCCACGAGCTGCCCTGGGGCCCGATCATGGCCGCCTCGGTGATGGTCACGCTGCCGCTGATCCTGCTCGTCATGTACTTCCAGCGGCTCATCGTCGCCGGTCTCACCGCTGGCGCGGTCAAAGGCTGAACCCAACCCTTCACTTCACTCACCATGCAGCAACCCAGTACCGACCCCGCCTGGTGGCGCGGCGGCGCGCTCTACCAGGTCTATCCGCGCAGCTTCCAGGACAGCAACGGCGACGGCATCGGCGACCTGCCGGGCGTCACCCAGCGCCTGCCCTACATCGCCTCGCTGGGCGTCGAAGGCCTGTGGATCTCGCCGTTCTTCAAGTCGCCGATGCGCGACTTCGGCTATGACGTGAGCGACTATTGCGACGTCGACCCGATCTTCGGCACGCTGGCCGATTTCGATACGCTGGTCACCGAGGCCCATGCCTTGAACCTGCGTGTGCTGATTGACCTGGTCATCAGCCACACCTCGGCCGAGCACCCGTGGTTCCAGCAAAGCCGCGTCAGCCGCGACAACCCCAAGGCCGACTGGTACGTCTGGGCCGACCCGCAGCCCGATGGCTCGCCGCCCAACAACTGGCTGTCCATCTTCGGCGGCAGCGCCTGGCAATGGGAGTCGCGCCGCAAGCAGTACTACCTGCACAACTTCCTCGCCAGCCAGTCGGATCTGAACTTCCACAACGAAGAGGTACAGCAATCGGTGCTGGACGTGGCCGAGTTCTGGCTGCAGCGCGGCGTGGACGGCTTCCGCCTGGACACCGTCAACTTCTATGTGCACGACAAGCAGCTGCGCTCCAACCCGCCGCAGCCCGATGGCCACTACGCCGTGGGCGTGCCGCACTGCAACCCGTATGCGCTGCAGCAGCACATGTATGACAAAAGCCAGCCCGAGAACCTGCCCTTCCTGGAGCGCCTGCGTGCGCTGATGGACCGCTACCCCGGCACCACCAGCATCGGCGAGATCGGCGACGACCATCAGTACGAGCGCCTGGCCGAATACACGCGCGGCCGGCGTCTGCACATGGCCTACACCTTCAACCTGCTGGGCCACCCCTGCTCGCCGGCCTTCATCCACAGCACGCTGCAGGAGTTCGTCGCCAGCACCGAAGGCGCCTGGGCCTGCTGGAGCCTGAACAACCACGACGTGGACCGCGTCGTCACCCGCTGGCAGCAGCTGGGCGAGGCCAGCCGCATCGCGCCGGTGCTGCTGGGCCTGCTGGCCTCGCTGCGCGGCACGCCCTGCCTGTACCAGGGCGAGGAACTCGGGCTTGCCCAGGCCGAGCTGCCGTTCTCGGCCATCCAGGACCCGTATGGCAAGGAAATGTGGCCGGACTTCCCCGGTCGCGACGGTTGCCGCACCCCCATGCCCTGGCAGGCCGCCGCGCCGCACGCCGGCTTCAGCACAGCCACGCCCTGGCTGCCGGTCGCCCAGCCGCACCTCTCGCATGCGGTGGACCGCCAGGAAGGCGACGACCAGTCGCTGCTGGCCCTGTACCGCCGCTTCCTGCACTGGCGCCGCGGCAACCCGCTGCTGCGCAGTGGCGAGATGGCGCTGCTGCCGGCGCACGAACAAGTGGTGGCGTTTGTGCGCCATGCCGAAGGCGAGCCGCCGATGCTGGCCGCCGAGGGCGACGCACCAAAGCACCTGGTCTGCGTCTTCAACCTCTCGCCACTGCCGGCCCGCTACGAGCTGCCCGCCGGTTCAGCGGTGATCCCCGTCCACGGCCACGGCTTCATTGGCAGCCACGAGCCGCAAGTCATCCTGCTGCCACCGCACCAGGCCTTTTTCGGCCACTTGGTCTCACAAAGCCAGTTGGCAAGGAGCGCGTCCTCATGTCCCGCATCGAACTGCGAAACGTCGCCAAGCGATTTGGGTCTGTCTCCATCTTTCATGCCATCGACCTGAGCATCGCGCCAGGCGAGTTCGTCGTCTTCATCGGCCCCTCGGGCTGCGGCAAGTCCACGCTGCTGCGGCTCATTGCCGGGCTGGAAGACGCGAGCGACGGCGAGATCGAGATCGACGGCCGCATCGTCAACGCGCTGCCGCCCGCCAAGCGCGACGTGGCGATGGTCTTCCAGAGCTATGCGCTGTACCCGCACATGAGCGTGTACCAGAACATGGCCTTCGGCCTGCAGCAGCAGAAGCTGCCCAAGGCCGAGGTGGAAGCGCGCGTGAAAGAGGCTTCGCGCATCCTGCAGCTGGACGAACTGCTGGACCGCAAGCCCAAGCAGCTCTCCGGCGGCCAGCGGCAGCGCGTGGCCATTGGCCGCGCCATCGTGCGCAAGCCAAAGGTGTTCCTCTTTGACGAACCGCTGTCCAACCTGGACGCCGCGCTGCGCGTCAACACCCGCGTGGAGATCGCCAAGCTGCACCGCCAGATCGGCTCGGCCAGCATGATCTACGTCACCCACGACCAGGTCGAAGCCATGACCCTGGCCGACAAGATCGTGCTGCTCACGCCCGGCGCCGGCGCCCGTGGTGAGCCCGGCATCGCCCAGGTCGGCTCCCCGCTCACGCTCTACCACCACCCCGCCAACCGCTTCGTCGCCGGCTTCATCGGCTCACCCGCGATGAACTTCGTGGACGCCAGCGTGGCGGCGGCGGACGCCGAGCGCGTGCTGCTGGACTGCGCCGGCCAGTCGCAACTCGCGTGCGTGGATGGCCGCGGCATGCAACCCGGCCAACGCGCCACGCTGGGCATCCGCCCCGAGCACCTGCTGGCCCAGCGCGAAGCCCCAGGCCAGGACACCGGCTGGCCCGCCCAGGTCCAGCACGTCGAACACCTGGGCGAACACGGCTACGTGCACGCCAAGCTGCGCGACGGCAACGCCACCCTCATCGCCAAGGTCCACGACGAGAACTTCCAGGTGGGCGAGATGCTGCGGCTGGTCGGGCCGCCGGAAAGCGTGCATGTGTTTCGGGAGGATGGGACGGGGTTGGCGAGGCGGTTGGTGGCGGGGGCAGCGAGCGCCTGATCGACCCCAGGGATCACGAAGCCGCTGAGCATTGATGGCCGTTGTCAGCTTCGTTGCGGGCCATCGGAGGGCTCGTCTACATTCTGATCTCCAGCCACTTTGCCGGGTTCTTAAGGGCACTTCTAGAAACCGCCCCAGCTGACCCGTGAGTGGTCCCAGATGCGGCAACATGGCGGAATGATCACGCCGCGCATCAAGCCCTCGGGCTTCGTCCCCGAGCAAGCCCCCGACGGCATGTTCCTGGTGCGCCATCGCAAGGCCAAGCTCGAAGGCTACGTGCAGACGCTGGCGGCGATGGACCAGCTGATCGACTTCTCCGCGATGGCTGCGGCCGTGGATTGGGCTTGCCCGCGAGCCGACCGCAGCAAAGGCGGCCGCCCGCCCTATGCCACCGAGGTGCTGGTGCGCATGGTGTTCCTGCAGGGGCTGTACAACCTCTCGGACGAGCAGTGCGAGCATCAGGTGCTCGACCGTCTGAGCTTCCAGCGCTTTTGCCGACTCGACGGCGCGCTGCACATCCCGGACGCACGCACGCTGTGGACCTTCCGGCAGCGACTGGCGCAGGGCGGCCTGGGTGGCAAGGCCATCTTTGAGACGCTGAGCCAGCAACTGCAGCAGCACGGCTTCATCCCGCGCGGCGGGCAGATCGTGGACGGCAGCATCGCGCAGGCGCCTGTCACGCAAGCCAACGCCAAGGAGCGCGAGACGCTCAACCGAGGCGATGCCCCTGAAGGCTGGAGCGCCAAGCGCCTGGCCCACACCGATCGCGAAGCCCGCTGGACGAAGAAGCACGGCAAGGCCTTCTATGGCTACAAGCTTCATGGCAACGTGGACGCGCGCTACAAGCTCATCCGCGAGCTGAAGGTCACGGCGGCCAACGCCGACGACGGGCAGCAGCTGCCACATGTGCTGCCACCGGCCAACACGCGAGACCAATTGCTGGCCGACCGGGGCTACGACAGCCATGCCAACCGGCAGGTGCTGCAAGTCCGCGGACTGCAAGACGGCATTGCCCGCCGAGCCAAGCCCGGACAGACCGCCAAGACAAGGCTGAATCCAGGCAACAAGACCATCAACAAGACCCGGGCGCGGGTAGAGCATGTCTTCGCCAGCCTGGCGCAGCAAGGTGGCAAGTGCGTGCGGGTGATGACCCTGGCCCGCAACGCGCTGGCCATCACGCTGCAGCGCGTCGCCCTCGCGAGCGTGCTTGCGCCACGCCGGCTCGGTAAGTGCTGGCCAATGCTGTGGGCAAGACCTTGCTGCGGCTGATCTCACGGCTGATGGTCGAGCAGCTGAAGGACAACTGCCGAGCGATGGCCGCTGCGCTGCGCGGCACCTGCATCAAGGCCTGGATCGACATCCGGTCGGCCTCGTTCACGTGCGAGTAGTGGGTTCCCATTTGGGCGACACCTTACAGGTTGCGGTGTGTCGCACTTCAAACTTGAGCCGGCCTACCGTCCTGAAGAAGCTCGCCCTCAACTATCTCTCACCCGTTAAAGCTCCCACGAATCGGCAGGCGAACCGCCCTGGGCTGTTTGTCGAGCGTGTCTACGAACAAACGGGACTCGACAAGTAGCCATGTTTCTGAGATTTGGTATTAAACTTCAACATGTGATATATTTTCCAACGCAAGCCGTAGTTCTCATAGGCATCAAGAAGAACATGCTGCACCACCTGTGCAGGAAGAGCATTGTTGTCCCTACTCCAAGCCGTAAGCAGGGAGTGCGCGGCCGTGGCGTGCATAGAGAGCACACCTTAACGAATTTAGTTTCGTTCGAGGTGGTGAAAAATCTGCGCGGGGCCTGCGTGTCGTCTTTGAAGGTGAGTGATGCAATCTGCGATATTCAAGGGAGTGGCATATCTCTTAGTTCCCTCTCCACATCAGGTATTGTGTTTTTTGAGAAATGCGTCGAGAAGTGGGGCGAAAAACGCAAAGAACCGTTCAGGATGTCTGATGGCCAGCGGGCCTTCGGCTTCATTTTGGGCCTCTCGTCCGCACGCAGCGAATTGGCCGCGGGCATTGAACGGCTAGCTGCCTAAAGCTCTGCGACGTGGAAGCCTCAGTCCTTCGCATCGAGAAATTTAAAGACATTTCTTTAGCGGACCCCTTTTTTGATAGTCTAAAAGCAGACTACCTACACTTTTCGGACTGGTTCGCATCGAAGGCCGACAAGGGAGCATTCACGTTTGTAGCTGAGGACGGCGGGCTGGATGGCTTTCTGTACTTGAAGGAAGAAGAAGGGGCGGTGACGGATGTACACCCACCACTGCCGGCTGCGCGTCGCTTAAAGATTGGAACGTTCAAAGTCAATCCGCATAGCACCCGATTAGGCGAGCGCTTTATGAAGCGTGCCTTCGACACTGCTGTTGAAGCGAACGCTGAGGCACTATATGTCACGGTCTTCGAAAAACATGAAGCGTTGGTGCAACTCTTCGGCCGCTACGGCTTCGTAAAGGCCGGCACGAAAGTGTCAGGCGGCGGTCCCGCAGAGGCTGTCTACGAGCGTCGTTTGGACAAAACCGTTGGCGACGTGGTGCTCGACTACCCTCGAATACCTTTCAAGCAGAACCGGCACTTCGTCTTGTCGATCTATCCACAATGGCATTCCCGTCTTTTGCCCGACTCGCTGCTGAAAACGGAAAGCGAATCAATTCTCAAAGATGTTTCGCATACAAACAGTATTCACAAGATCTACCTTGCTGGGATGCAGGGTATCGAACAACTGCGGCGCGGTGACACGTTGATGATCTACCGCACCGCGGAGGGTGGACCTGCATATCACACGTCCGTGGTTACCTCCCTGTGCGTCGTCGAAGAAATCACCAACATCGAGCAGTATAAGACCGAGGCCGAGTTTTTGAAGTATTGCGAGCCGTACAGCATTTTCAGCGCTGATGAGCTGAAGGTGTTCTACAAGACCAAAAAGTACCCGTGGGTCGTTCGGTTCACGTACAACCTTGCGCTCACAAAACGCCCGAACCGAGCGGCGCTGCTGGAGAGCGGGGTGATTACCAACGGCGCATACTCAGGGTTCTTTCCGCTCAAGCTCGATCAACTTCGAACCATTCTTAAGCTCTCAGGTGACTATGAAAAAGCGCGTACTCTTGTCTATTCATCCTGAGTTCGCTGACGCCATCTTCGATGGCCACAAGCACTACGAATTTCGTCGTGTCTTGTTCAAGGAGGACGTTGATGAAGTCGTTGTGTACGCGACGATGCCTGTTGCGCTAGTGATTGGCAGTTTCCAGATTGCGGACATCTACGAGGACGCACCGAAAGCACTGTGGGCGAAGACCAAAGCTGTGGCTGGCGTGACGAAGGAGAAGTTCGACAGCTACTTCAAAGACCGGACCATAGCCTTTGCGATCAAGGTAGGTGATCCTGTGCGGTTCGCTGTCCCGCAGCCTCTGTCGAAGTACCTGGCCTCGAACACTCCGCCGCAGTCTTTTTGCTACATCTGACATGGCCGACTCAACCTTCTACGGACTTTTGATGCTGGCGAGCGGTCGCGCCGGACAGCCTAGCGTGCTACCAGAAGTGCATTTGAACCTCTGGGAGAAAAAGAAAAAATGGGTTTTCGACTCGGCCTTCCTCGACATCGGACTCATGCTGGATGTGAACGACTCGGCGCAGACTTTTGAGTTTGTTCTCCCGTGGTTAATTTCTGACTCGGACATCGAAGACCTTTCGCTTCGTCTTCAGGAGAAGGGTGCGATCCCAGCGATCTTCAATGAAGGCTGGATTTGCTCGAATTCGAATGGCCGTGCCGGACATGTTACGGATCCGGTGAAGAACGAGACTTTCACTTTCGTTGAACTTGGGACTGATCTTGAGGTGAAGACGCATCATCCGAACACGAATCAAGCCCAGCAGGCGATAAGCCTTAACGTGCCAAACGTTCGGGCGAAGTCCGTATCGTCGAGCGCGTCGGCGAAGAGAATGTATGTCCGTTTTCGAGTGAAAAATGTCCCGAAGCACTTCTACCGCGTGAGTATCAACCCACGCGACCGTTTCTTCTTGAGTTCGTGGCAACGAACTGAAATCATCGACTTCAGAATGAACGTTCGTCGAGGAGTGCCTCTGGGCTTTGAGCAGAGAGTCAACGCGGCTTTCATCGACTTCAAAAAGGTCCATCTGTTCTTGATGAAATCTCGCGCTCAAGACATCGTGTTCGAAGACAAGCTGTTCAGGTCGTGCCGTTCCCTTGAAGATGAGCATTTCTGGGCTAACTACTCTCTCGCCGCCAGCCCGAACGATTGGCACAAATTTTGGAGTCGCAGGCGAGTGAAAAGCAGTCTCGGCTACCAATGGACAAGGACTATCGAGAAGGACCCAATCACTGGCAATGACATGCCAGTTTCCGAGTTCGGATCGTTAGCGCGATTCAAGAATGTTCGATTCGGTCTTGTGAAGTTTGTCATCGTTGCGGGGCTTGTCGGTGCTCTAGGAAACATGGTTTGGGATGCGGTCAAATACCGATATGACGGCTCGCCAATAGCTATTAGAGTTCAGGGGTGGCTTGCCCGTATACCTGATGAGGAGCGCTCAAAGTGAAGGTTTTCATCTCACACTCGACAATTGCCTCCGATCCAGAGCGTATGATGCAATTCGTTCGAGCCATCTCGGACGACATGGCGTTCCTGCGCGAGAGCTACCCCGGCTTTGATAAATGGCTTCTGGGCAAAGTGATTCCAGGCATCTACGCTGGCGAGCGAACCGCCGTAGTGGAGTTGCGCGACTCGGCCGTGGCTGGCTTGTTGATTGTCAAGCACTCTGACACTGAAAAGAAGCTTTGCACTTTGCGAGTGCGCCCCGATTTCGAAAGCAGGGGTCTTGGCATCCGACTGTTTGAGACGGCGTTTGATTTGTTGGAAACTGATCACCCGTTGCTTTCAGTATCTGAGCCTTCAATACCAAAGTTCTCCCGCTTGTTTAATCACTTCGCCTTTTCCAGGGAAGCTGTCTACGGCGGGCGATACCTGCCGAACGTAAACGAGTTCGTCTATAACGGTTATCTGGAGCCAGTGTTGATGTCTTGCGTTGGCGTCGGCACCCGCTACTGGCCGACACCTGCCGTCCGTTGCCCGACGCATGAGTGTCAGTAACCGCGGCGCCTCACTTTCGCGGCAACGGCTGCACGGCTATGCATTCGCCGACGCCGCATTCGATTTTTCTTAACGCCCGCAGCGGTTCGTGGACCGTCCTTCGCGATTAAGAACGCAGCTGAAGCCCAGGCCGCTCAGGCAATCGTATCGACCACCCCACCTTCCACGCGCAACGCCGCGCCGGTGGTTGCCGAAGCCTGCGGCGAGCACACATACACCACCATGTTCGCCACTTCCTCCGGCGTGGCCACGCGCTGCAGGATGGACGAGCTGCGGTGGGCTTTGACGTGCGGGCTCGTGGTCAGGTCTTGACGCTCGCAGCTTTCCGCTGGAAACGGGTGCATATTGGGTGTGAGAATTCGCCCCGTTTCGCGTCGTATCCTGTGTCATCCAACCTGGAGATCCCGCCCGTGAAGATCATGTTCTCTGCTCTGTCCCTGGCCTGCGCCGGCCTTCTGGTGTCCGCCGCCGCCCACGCTGCTGACGCCGCGCCATCGGCCGCCGACGTGGCTGCGGCCTGCAAGGCCGACGTCGACAAGTACTGCCCCGGCATCAAGCCGGGCGACGGCACGCTCAAGGCGTGCATGAAGGAGCACCGCAAGGAGCTCTCGCCCGATTGCAAGAAGGAGCTCATGGAAGCCCGCAAGGCCAAGCAGGGCTGACAGGGTTCAGGTCCAGTCAGGCTGGGCGCAGCGGCCCGGAAGGGGCGCTGCGCCTGCCGAAGGCCGCGCGGAGATCGCCTTAGAAGGCGGCGTTCGGTGAGGCCCGCCAAGGCCGCTCAAGCAATCGTATCCACCACCCCACCATCCACCCGCAAAGCCGCACCCGTGGTCGCCGAAGCCTGCGGCGAGCAGACGTAGACCACCATGTTCGCCACTTCCTCGGGCGTGGCAACACGCTGCAGGATGGACGAGCCGCGGTGCGCCTTGACGAACTCGTTGGCGATGCGCTCGGCGGTGGCCAGGTCGCCGCCCGGTGCCACCAGTTGCTGCACACCTTCGGAGAGCGTGGGGCCTGGGAGCACTGCGTTCACCGTGATGCCGGTGCCGGCCAGGCTCTTGGCCAGGCCGCGCGAGACGGCGAGGTTGCCGGTCTTGCTGAAGCCGTAATGGATCATGTCCGCCGGGATGTTCAGGCCCGATTCGGACGAGATGAAGACGATGCGGCCCCAGTTGTTCTGCTGCATGCCGGGCAGGTAGATGCGGCTGGCGCGCACGCCGGACATCACGTTGACCTCGAACATGCGCGTCCACTCTTCGTCGGGGATTTCCGCGAAGGGCTGCAGGTTGAACACGCCCACGTTGTTGACCAGGATGTCCGCATGCGGCTCGGCAGCCTTCAGCACCTCGAAGCCCGCGGCGCCGCCCAGGTCGGCCGCCACGCCGCGCACCTGGGCGCCCGGCACCGCAGCGCGCAGCTTGGCCAGGGCCTGGTCCACGTCCACCTGCTTGCGGCCGGTGACCACGACGCTGGCGCCGGCACGTGCCAGGCCGAGCGCGATGGCATAGCCAATGCCGCGGGTGGAGCCGGTGACGATGGCGGTCTTGCCGTTCAGGACGATGTTCATGGCGAATCAATTCCTTGGAGGAGGAGTGTGGTGGGCCGCTTGCCTGCTTGCTGGTTTGCTGGCTTGCGCGGCATCTGGTGGAGCGATTGAAGCACCGGCGGCCCGGGCGCAGGGCGCCCGGCGCGATCAACCCTTGAAGGTCTGAGCCTTTGGCGCCGCCAGCGCTTCTCCCACCGCCAGCACCTGCTCGCGGAACCAGCGCTGGCTGGCCAGCGCGTCGCTGCGGCGGTGCCACTGCAGCACGAAAGGCACTGCGTCCACGGCCAGTGGCGGCGGCAGCTGCACCAGCTGCTCGCCCAGGCCTGAGGCCTGCACGGCGCCCACCATCAGCGTGGCCATCAGGTCGCTGCGGGTGATGACGGCCGCTGCGGCAAAAAGCTGGGGCAGCCGCAGGGCCACGCGGCGCTGCAGGCCCTGCTCGGCCAGTTTCAGGTCCACCAGGCCCACGCCGTCGCCCTCGGGCGAGACCAGCAGGTGATCCATGGCCAGGAAGCGTTCCAGCGTGAGCCGGCGTTTGGCCTGCGCATGGCCGCGGCGCAGCACGCAGACAAATGGCTCGCTGAACATCGGCGCGGTGAGGATGCGCGGTGTGGCCGAGCCGGGCACGCCCACCGCGGCGTCGGCCTCGCCAGCGTCCAGCATGGCCACCGCGTCTTCCCGCGCGGTGAAGGCCTTCACGCGCAGTGTCACACCGGGGGCGGCCTTGGCCAGCGGCGGCACGAGGCGCGGCAGTACCACCAGGGCAGGGTGGTCCGACACCGCCAGCGTGAAGGTGGCGGTGCTGCTGGCGGGCTCGAAGGGCTGCGTGAAGGCCAGCGTCTGCTGCAGCTGCGCGAGGGCCGCTGTGATGGGCTCGGCCAGCTCGGTGGCGCGGGGCGTGGGCCGCAGGCCGGCGGCGCTGCGCACGAAGAGTTCGTCCTTCAGCAGGTGGCGCAGCCGGGCCAGCGCGGCGCTCATCGCCGGCTGGGTGCGGCCGATGCGCAGGCCGGCGCGCGTCACGCTGCGCTCGCGCATCAGCGCGTCGAAGGCCACCAGCAGGTTCAGGTCCACCGCATGAAGATCCATGCCGTGGATTTTGCTGCATACCGTTATTCGATTGGACGTCGGTGGTCTCGATTTCTACAGTGGCGCCATGCCTTCCGACATCCCCCTTTCCCCCGCCGCCGCAGTGCAGCCCAACGGCCTCAGTGCCGCCGAGCAGCGCGCCGTCGAAACCCTTTACCGCGCCTTCAACGAGCAGGACCCGGCGCTGGTCCATGAGGCCACCACGCCTGACTGGCAGGACATCCCGCTGGGCCCGGGCCAGGCGCCAGGCCCGGCCGGGCTGGGCCCTGTCATCGCCATGTTCGCCCAGGCCTTCCCGGACGTGCGCATCACGGTGCAGGAGATGTTCGGCCACCAGGGCCGCGCCGCGGTGCGCGCCCGCATCACCGGCACCCACCGCGGCGCGTTCTTCGGCATCGCGCCTACCGGCAAGCCCATCGACGTGGTGATGCACGAGGTGCACCACCTGCGAGATGGCCGGATCTCGCACACCTGGCACCTCGAAGACTGGTTCGGCATGCTGGGCCAGCTGAGTGCCTGGCCGCCCCAAGCCTGAAACCCCCGTTCCTTTCCAACGAGCAACCCCATGCCCACCATCGCACTCGTCTACTTCTCCCAAGGCGGCAGCACCCACCTGCTGGCCGAGCAGATCGCCGCTGGCGCGCGCCAGTCCGGCCAGGCCGAGCTGCGGCTGATCCGCCTGCACGGCCATCAGGTCCACGAAGGCCGCTGGCAGGACGACACCGTGCTGGCCAGGCTGAGCGAAGCCGACCTGATCGTCTTCGGCGTGCCCACCTTCATGGGCGGTCCGGCCGCCCAGTTCAAGGCCTTTGCAGACGCCACCGCCGGCCTGTGGTTCGCCCGCGCCTGGACCGGCAAGCTCGCGGCCGGCTTCACCACCAGCGGCAGCCCCAGCGGCGACAAGCTGGCCACATTGAGCTACCTCTCGGTGCTGGCCGCGCAGCACGGCATGCACTGGCTGAGCTGGGACGCACTGCCGTACCAACCCGACGGCACCAACCATCTCGGCAGCTTCCTCGGGCTGATGGGCCACAACCTGGCCAACCCCGGCGAGGCGCCAATGCTCAGCGAGGCGGATGCGCGCTCTGCCCAGCGCTTCGGTGAGCACCTGGCGCGCACGGCGCAGCGCCTGTCGCCTCAGCCGGCCGCCTTGCCCGCCTGAGCCTTCGCAATCCGTCCCAGCCGCTTCACCATCGGCCCCATCTGCTCCGCCGAGGTGTTGCCGTAGCCGATCACCAAGCCGTTGTCCTCGGGCCGCGGCTGCATTGCATAGCTGGACAGCGCACCCACGCCCAGGCCCTGGCGGCGAGCTTCGTCGACGATGGCCTGGTCGCGCAAGGCCGCAGCCAAGCGCACCGTGAGGTGCAGCCCGCCCTGGCCGCCGAGCACTTCGTGGGCCACGCCGAGCTGCATGGCCAGCGCTTCGCGCAGCGCCTGCTGGCGCTCGCGGTAGAGGCGGCGCATGCGGCCGAGGTGGCGGGCGAACTGGCCGGTTTCGATGAAGCGGGCCATGGCCAGTTGCTCCAGCCGGTGGCCGCCGCGCAGCAACTCGGCCATGGGGCCGGCGGCCGCGTCCTGCAGCGCTGCCGGCAGCACCAGGAAGCCCAGGCGCAGCGCGGGGAACATGGTCTTGCTGAAGGTGCCGATGTAGAGCACTGGCGCGTCGGGCCGCAGGCCCTGCATCGCGGCAATCGGCTCGCCCTGGTGGCGGAACTCGCTGTCGTAGTCGTCCTCGACGATCCAGGCGCCGGCCTCGGCTGCGCGCTGCAGCAGGTCCAGCCGGCGCGCGACCGAGAGCACGGCGCCGGTGGGGTACTGGTGGGCCGGCGTGGCCTGGATCAGGCGCGGTGGCGTTTCGCGCCAGGCTTGCGGCGGCACCTGCAGCCCTTGCGCGTCCACCCGCATCGGCACCAGCTTCAGGTCGCCGGCATTGAACGCGGCCCGCGCGCCGCGGTAGCCAGGGTCTTCCAGCCACGCGGTGTCGCCAGGGTTGGTGAGCAGGCGCACGCACAGCGCGAGCGCTTCCTGCGCGCCTTCGGTGACGATGACCTGCGCCGGCTCGCAGCGCACGCCGCGCGAGGCGCGCAGGTGCTGGGCCAGTGCCTCGCGCAGCGCGGGCTCGCCGAGAGGGTCGCCATAGGCGAGTGTGTTGGGCAGCGCTGCCTTCAGCACCTGCTCGTGGGCGCGCCGCCAGGCTGCGAGCGGGAACTGGGCCAGCGCCGGAATGCCGGGCGCCAGCGGCAGCGGGCCAGGCGCCGCACCGCGCGTGGGCTGCAGCCTGGACAGGCGCTGCGCCGTTTGCGTGGCCGCCAGCGCGGCGGGCGCGTGCTTCGCCTTGGCCGCCGGGCGGCCTTGCAGCGCCGCCACCCGCGTGCCTTGCGTGTCGGCCACCACAAAGCCTTCGGCCGCCAGTTGCTCATAGGCGATCAACACCGTGTTGCGCGCCACGCCCAGCGATTCGCTCAGCGCGCGAGAGGACGGCAGCTTGCCGCCGGCCGGCAACTCACCGGCCAGGATGGCCTGCTTCAGGCGCTGGGTCAGCTGGGTCTGGCGCGGTGCTGCGCCTGGGCCTTTTGCCAATGGGCCGGCGAGCAGTGGAGCGTCCAGGGTCATCGGAATCATGGGAAGTCGTGGTTCCATCAGAAGCTGACGGCGTGGTACTTTTCATGATGCCACGATGCGCCTATCGTCCAGGCTTCCACCGACTGCATTCGCAGACCCGCATGACTGCCACCACCCTGCAGGTCCGGCCGCTGGCCGAGACCGATTTCGATGCCTGGCTGCCGCTGTGGCGCGGCTACCAGGCCTTCTACAAGACCGACATCCCGCTGGCGACCACGCAGACCACCTTCGCCCGTTTCCTGCACCCGGCCGAGCCGATGTTTGCGGGCCTGGCCGAGCTGCACGGCCGGGTCGTCGGCCTGGTCCACTGCATCCGCCACCGCAGCTGCTGGACGGTTGGCGACTACTGCTACCTGCAGGATCTGTTCGTCGACCCGGAAGTGCGCGGCGCCGGCGTGGGCCGCGCGCTGATCGAGTGGGCTTATGCCCAGGCCGCGGCCGCAGGCTGCTCGCGCGTGCATTGGCTCACGCACGAGACCAACAGCGAAGCGATGAAGCTTTACGACCGCATCGCCAGCAAGCCTGGCTTCGTGCAATACCGCCACCTGCTCTGACCCACCGAGACGACCATGACCCAGGACCTGCACTTCAACGAACACGGCCAACCGGTCGGCGCCAAGCTCGAAGGCTGGCAGCCGCGCGCGCTGCCACCGCGCACGCCGCTGGCGGGCCACTGGTGCCGCCTGGAGCCGCTCAGCGTGGCCAGGCATGCCGAGGCGCTTTACGCCGCCTACAGCGTGCAGGCAGACGGTCGCGACTGGACCTACATGCCGGCTGGCCCGTTCCCTTCGATGGCTGCGCTCACCGAGTACCTCACCAAGGCCGAAGCCTCGGCCGACCCGTTGCATCACACCATCATCGACAACGCCACCGGCCAGGCCGTCGGCACGCTGGCGCTGATGCGCATCGACCCGGCCAATGGCGTGATCGAGGTCGGCGCCGTGGCCTATTCGCGGCTGGTGCAGCGCACGCCCATGGGCACCGAAGCCCAGTTCCTGCTGATGCAGCGTGTCTTCGACGAACTCGGCTACCGTCGCTACGAGTGGAAATGCAACGCGCTGAACGCGCCTTCGCGCCGTGCGGCAGAACGCTACGGCTTCCAGTTCGAAGGCATCTTCCGCCAGGCTGCCGTCATGAAGGGACGCAGCCGCGACACCGCCTGGTTCGCCATGCTGGACCACGAGTGGCCAGCGATCCGCCTAGCGTTCCAGCAATGGCTGTCCCCGGAGAACTTCGACGCGAAGGGGCAGCAACGCAGCCAGCTGGGTGAACTGGTGAGGGTCGCGTTGGGCCGCTGACACGGCGCATGCTTGGGTAGCAGTGCAACTGCCGGCCGCGTCGCCGAGAATCGGCGGCATGTTTGGTCTGCCCACCACCGCCACTGCGCCGTTTTGTCCGTCCGAGGTTCGCGGCTCGGTGGATGTTTCCTCCTCGCAGCCGCTGTGGAAGCGGCTGGCGAAGGTGGCGGGGCCGGGGTTGCTGGTGTCGGTCGGCTACATGGACCCGGGCAACTGGGCGACCGACATCGAGGCGGGCTCGCGCTTCGGGCCGGCGCTGCTGTGGGTGGTCGTGCTGTCCAGCGTGGCGGCGATGCTGCTGCAGACGCTCGCGCTGCGCCTCGGGCTGGTCACCGGGCTGGACCTGGCGCAGGCCTGCCGGGCGCGCTACCGGCCGGCGGTGAACCGGGCGCTGTGGGTCATGGCCGAGCTGGCCATCGTCGCGTGTGACGTGGCGGAGGTGCTGGGCACGGCGCTGGCACTGCACCTGCTGTTCGGCATGTCCTTGCTGGCCGGCATTGCCGTCACGGCGCTGGACACGCTGTTCGTGCTGGGCCTGAAGGGCCGCGGCTTCCGGCAGGTCGAGGCCATCGTGCTGGGGCTGGTGATGACCATCGGCGTGTGCTTCCTGGTGCAGATCGTCCTGGTCCGCCCGGACTGGCATGCCGTGGCGCAAGGCCTGGTCCCGACCAACCTGGTGCTGCACGACCCGCGGGCGCTGATGCTGGCAGTCGGCATCCTCGGCGCCACGGTGATGCCGCACAACCTCTACCTGCATTCGTCCATCGTGCAGACGCGCCACTTCGCGCCCGACGACAAGGCCAAGCGCGAGGCGATCCGGCTGTCCACCTGGGACACGGTGATCTCGCTGACGCTTGCGCTGCTGGTCAACGGCGCCATCCTGACGCTGGCCGCGTCGGCCTTCCATGCCAAGGGCCAGACCGAGGTCACCGAGATCCAGCAGGCCTATCACCTGCTGGATCCGCTGGTGGGTGCGTCCATTGCCTCGGTACTGTTCGGCGTGGCGCTGCTGGCCGCGGGCCAGAGCTCCACCTTCACTGGCACCATCGCCGGCCAGGTCATCATGGAAGGTTTCCTGCGGCTGAAGATTCCGTGCTGGCAGCGACGCCTGGCCACGCGCATGCTCGCGCTGGTGCCGGCGTTTTTCGGGGTGCTGTGGCTGGGCGAGGCGGGTGTGGGGACCATGCTGGTCGGCAGCCAGGTGGTGCTGAGCCTGCAGCTGCCGTTTGCCATCTGGCCGCTGCTGCGCCTGAATGGGGACGCGAAATTGATGGGCCGCTTCCAGCTGCGCGGGCCGATGAAGGCCGCGGCCTGGGCGCTGCTCGCGCTGATCTGCGTGGCCAATGTGGCGCTGCTGCGCGAACTGGTCGGCTGAAGAGGTGCCTTAGTTCGCTGCGAGCGGAATCGCGTAGTGCATGGTCGATGCGTGCGAGTCGGCCGCATAGTCGGCGCCATAGAACTCCAGGTCGCAGCCGCCGGCGTGCCGCTCGCCGGACCGCAGCAGCCAGCTCGAATAGATGTAGTTGACCGTCTGGTCCAGCCCTGCGGGCAGGCCGCGGTGCGTGAAGCGCGCGTAGCGGGCCGCGGGAATGCGCAGGCTGGCCAGCCCCTTGCCCAGCGGCCCGACGTGTGTGACCGGCGCCGCGGCCCAGTACACCAGCTCGTCGGACTGGGCCGAGGTCTGCTGGACTACGCCGTGGCAGCTGCCGACGATGCGGTTCGGCACGTCGGCCAGCAGTGGCAGGAACGCAGCCCACAAGGCAGGCAGCTTGCTGGCCACGTTGTTCTTCTCGGAGTCCATGCCATGAAACTTCGTGTTCAGGCCGACCAGTTGCATCTCGCCGTGTTCGATGAACTCGGGTTCCAGCGACACATTGGCATGGATGTGCCGCAGGTAGTCCTCGTCGAACCGGACCTTGCGCAGGAAGGCCAGCGCGCCGGCATGCCGGCGGTAGTGCGCTGGCGTGACGCTGAACGCCTTCTTGAACGCCCGCGTGAAGCTCTCCTGCGATTCGAAGCCCGATGCCAGCGCAATGTCCAGCACCCGTTCCTGCGTGTTGGCCAGTGCTTCCAGGGCCTGCGAGAAGCGGCGCGAGCGGATGTAGGTCTTCAGGGTCTCGCTGGTCAGTGCCTTGAAGATGCGCTGGTAATGCCACTGGCTGAGGCCGGCGTGGCGCGCCACATCGGCCGGGTCCACGTCCCCGTCCAGATGGGCTTCGATGTAGTCGATGCCGCGCTGCACCTGAGCGAGGTAGTTCATCGCCGGCCTCTTCGTGTGTCGCTCATTGGGTGGGCACTTCGAAGAACCCGGTCATCGCTACCAGCGCACCCTGGCCGTCGTATTGGCCAAAGCTCACGCCGTCGCCCAGCACCTTGCCATCGCCATCGACCATGTGCCATTTGGCAACGCTGGCATCGTGGTGCGCCAGGAAGCTGGTGGTGACGAAATGGCCACCGGGAACTTGCTTGTGGAAGTCCAGCATGTAGTCGATCAGTTCGCGGTGACCGCGGGCCGTGACCAGTGGGTCCTGGTAGACGCAGGCTGGCGCAACGCTTTGCGCCAGCGCTGCGGCCTTGGCATCGGCCGAGGCTTCGCGCCAGGCATTGGTGTAGGTTTCCCAGGTGGTCTGTCTGGCGTCGCGCATGTCGTTTCCTCGGGTGGGTTGCAGAAGGCCGCAAGCCTACCGAGCGGGTGCGAAACGCTTTTGATATTTTGTGCGAACCCTTTCAAGGGCGATGGCAGCGGGCTACACCCTGCGGTGCTTCGCCAGCTTCTGCAGCAGCTCCAGCAGCATCACCCGCTCACCGGCGCTGAGGTGGCGCAGCAGGTCCTGCTCCATCGTCAAGGACACTTCGTGTGCCTTCGCTGCCAGCACTTCGCCGGCAGCCGTCAGGTGCACGTTCTGCGCGCGCCGGTCGGTCTCGCTGCGCACCCGCGCCAGCAGGCCTTTTTCGCTGAGCTTGTCCAACATCAAGGTGATGTTGGCGGCGGTGACGGCCAGCGTCTGCGCGAGCTGCTTGCCGTTGATGCCCGGATTGAATTTCACCAGCACCAGGGTCGTGAACTCCACCGGCCGCAGGCCGAACGGTTCTGCAATGCGCTTGAAGAAGATCTTCTTCAGCGGAATGTCCGCCTGGGCCAGCTGATAGCCCAGCAGGTGGGCGAGGCAGGTTTGGTCGACGCCGGGGGCGTGTGGTTCGGGGGCGGAGGACATCCGGGCAGTGTAGTGAGCGCCGTGGTCAGTGCGAGAGCGAATAGGCCACCACGTAGTCGCCCCGTTCCGGTGACTGGCGTGCGCCGCCGGCCGAGATCAGCACGTATTGCCTGCCTGTCTTCGGCGAGCGGTAGGTGATGGGCGTGCCCTGGCTGCCGACCGGCAAGCGGGCCTTCCAGAGCTCCTGGCCGTTGCCGCTGTCGAAGGCGCGCAGGTAGAAGTCCTGCGTGGCGGCGAAGAAGACCAGGCCGCCCTGGGTTGTCAGCGAGCCGCCGATGGTCGGCATGCCCACCGGCATCGGCAGGCCCAGCCGCACGCCGTGCAGCACCGAGTCGCGCACGGTGCCCAGCGGCACTTCCCAGGCCACCTGGCGGGTGTCCAGGTTGACGGCGGTCAGCGAGCCGAAAGGCGGCTTCTGGCACGGGATGCCGATGGGCGAGAAGAAGCGGTCCTTGACCACCGAATACGGCGTGCCCTTGAGCGGCACCGCGCCCATGCCGGCGTTCACCGCTTCGGCCCCTGCAGGCGCCGAAGCGCCGCCGCTGGCCGGCTGCTGCGGCACCATGCGCACCCACAGGCCCAGGCGCATGTCGTTGGCGTAGATGGTGTTGGTCGTCGGGTCGATCGACAGGCCGCCCCAGTTCATGCCGCCCAGCGAGCCGGGGAAGCTGAGCGAGGTGTCGGTGTCGGGCGCGGTGTAGAGGCCTTCGTAGCGCATGCCGCGGAAGGCAATGCGGCACATCAGCTGGTCGAACGGCGTGGCGCCCCACATGTCGGCTTCGGTCAGCGTCTGCGCGCCGATCTGCGGCATGCCGACCGACACCGGCTGCGTCAGTGCATAGGGCTCGCCGGGAATGCCGGCCGGCTTCACGGGGGTCTCGATGACATTGGTCAGCGGCTTGCCGGTGGCGCGTTCCAGCACGTAGAGCTGGCCGGCCTTGGTGCCGAAGACCAGTGCCGGCACGGTGCCGCCTTCGGTCTTCTTGAAGTCGAAGAAGGTGGGCTGCATCGGTACGTCGAAATCCCAGAGGTCGTTGTGCACCGTCTGGAACAGCCAGCGCTGCTGGCCGGTGGTCGCGTCCACCGCCAGCATGGAGGCGCCGAATTGATGGTCGCGCTCGGTGCGCTTGGGGCCCCAGAGGTCGATGGCGGCGCTGCCGGTGGGCATGAACACGGTGTTCAGCGCCGGGTCGTAGGACATGGGCGCCCAGACGTTGGGTGTCGAGCGGGTGTAGGTCTTGCCGGGTGCGGGCGCCTGCTTGTCGTCCGGGTTGCCGGGGTCGAAGGCCCAGCGCAGCGCACCGGTGATGACGTCGTAGCCACGCGCCACGCCGCCGGGCATGTCCAGCGCCACGTTGTCCGCCACCCGCCCGCCGACGACCACGGTGGTGCCCGCCATCGTCGGCGCCGAGGTCAGCGCGTACAGCGGGTCCGGCGCGTCGCCCATGCCTTCGCGCAGGTCCACGCGGCCGTTGCGGCCGAAGTCCGGGCAGAAGTTGCCGGTGTCGGCGTCCAGCGCAATCAGCTCGTCGGTGATGGTGTTCATCAGGATGCGCCGCTGGCACGGCGCGCCCTCCGCCACCAGGGCCGGCGGCACCGGGCTGGCGCTGGGGTCGGCCGGCTGCAGCAGCGGCTGGTTGGCGTCGAAATACGCAAGCCCGCGGCAGCGCATCCAGACCTTGGCATGGGCGTCGATCACGCGCTTCCACTTCTCCGCGCCGGTGTCGCCGTCCAGTGCGATCACGTTGTTGTGCGGCGTGCAGAGGTAGACGGTGTTGCCGATCTGCAGCGGCGTGAGCTGGTCCTCCGCGCCATTGCCGTCCGACTGCGGCACGTCGCCGGTGCGGTAGGTCCAGGCCACGGTGAGATCGCCCACGTTCTGGCGGTTGATCTGGTCCAGCGCACCAAAGCGGTCCCCACCCGGGCCGTTGCCGTAGTGCGACCAGTTGGCGACCGCGCTTTCGGCGGGGGCCGGCACCTGGCCGGAGGCAATGGTGGTGTGGTGGATGCCATGCGGCTGGAACATGCCCCAGACCGTACCCAACAGGCCGGCCAGCAGCAGTGCCGACAGGCCCAGGAACATGCCGGTGCGCGGCGCAAGCGCCGCGCGGCGCCGCAGCGCCGGCTGCACCAGCAGCATGAGCAGCAGCAGGCCGGCGAAGGTGAAGAGGCGCGCATGCAGGGCCCAGAAGTCCAGCCCGGCTTCCCACAACGCCCAGCCCACGGTGGCGGCAAATGCCAGCCCGTAGACCACCAGCGCCGAGCGCTTGCCGCGCGTCAGCAGCGCGCCCGAAACCACCAGTGCCAGCCCCATGGCCAGGTAGTAGGCGCTGCCCGCCCTGGCGATCAGCATGGCGCCGCCAGCGGCCAGCGCGAGGCCGATCAGGACCAGCAGCCCGCCCAGTGCGGCCGCCGGCCAGGGTGTGGTGCTTGGCGTGGGGGTGAAGGTTCCGGAGTGGCGCATGGGCTTCCCTGTGAGCAGAAGAGGTGCCGGCATGCGCAAGGGCCACTGCCGCCTGGCAGCAACTGCGCAGCAGGGCCAGTGTAGAAGCGCGGGGAATTCGCCTCGGGCCAAGGGGCTTGGCAGTGCCGTGCCGCGGTGTATCGTGCGCGGCATCGCCAAAATCAGGGTGGCATTCGTGAGCATCTCCCCGTCAAGCACGCCGTATCCCATCGGCACGCCAGGCACCCCCTGGGCTGCCGCTGAAAGAGCCGCCTGGCTCGCCCGCCAGCCGCTGCAGCGGGTCTATGCCGAAGAGGTCGTGGCGCCCCTCAAGGCCCTCGCCGCTGGCCTGCCGGCACAGGCCGAGCTGTTCCAGTACGGCACGCTGGACTACACGCGCCTGGGCCTGGCCAGCTACCCGCTGTGGGCGGTGCGAAGCCGTGCATGGCGCGCCGATCATCCGGTCGTGCTGGTCACCGGGGGCGTGCACGGCTACGAGACCAGCGGTGTGCAGGGCGCGCTGCTGTGGCTGGAACACGAGTTCGGCCGTCATGCCCAAGGCCTGAACCTGCTGGTGCTGCCGTGCATCAGCCCCTGGGGCTACGAGACCATCAACCGCTGGAATCCCGATGCCTTGGACCCGAACCGGCAGTTCAAGCCGGCCAGCCCGGCGGCAGAGTCGGCGCTGGCCATGGCCTGCGTGGCTGCCAACTGCACCCGCGTCGACCTGCACGTGGATCTGCATGAAACCACCGACACCGACAACAGCGAGTTCGGGCCCGCCAAGGCCGCGCGCGACGGCGTCGCGTTCGACTGGCACGCCATCCCCGACGGCTTCTACCTGGTGGGCGACACTGAGCGCCCAGCGCCCGAGTTCCAGCGTGCGCTGATCGAGGCCGTCCGCCCTGTGACCCACATCGCCGAGGCCGACGAACACGGCTGCATCATCGGCGAGCCGCTGCAGCAGGCCGGCGTCATCAACTACCCCAAGCGCGCGCTCGGCCTGTGCGGCGGCATGACCGCTGCCCGCCTGGTCACCACCACCGAGGTCTACCCCGACAGCCCCACGGCCAGCCCCGCCCAGTGCAACCAGGCGCAGGCCGCGACGGTCACTGCGGCGATTGCGTATTTGCAGCGGGTTTGAGGGCGTCTCGGGCGGCTGTCGTGCGCTTCGGCGTTGGTGCCCTCAGTTCGCCCCGGCCATGCGCTCGGCCAGCCAGTCCACGAACACCCGCACGCGGGACGACAGCTGGCGCGCATGCGGGTACAGCACCGAGACCGGCATGGGCGCAGGCCGCAGCTCGGGGAAGACCTCCACCAGTTCGCCGCTGAGCAGTTGGGCCTCGACGTGATAGCGCGGCACCTGGACAAACCCCAGGCCGGCGAGGCAGCAGGCTGAATAGGCGTAGGCGCTGCTGACGGTGACCGGGCCGCGCAGCATCAGGCTGCGCTTCTCGCCGTCCACCAGGAAGTCGAAGGGCAGCACGCGGCCGCTGCTGCCGGCGTAGTTCACCGCATCGTGCTTGCGGAACTCGTCCAGCGTCTGCGGCGTGCCGCGCCGCGCGAGGTAGCTGCTGCTGGCGCAGGTGACCAGGCCGAGCAGCGCAACCCGCCGGCCCACCATGGAAGAGTCCTTGGGTTCGCCGGAGCGCAGCACGCAGTCGATGCCTTCGCGCACCAGGTCCACCATCCGGTCGCCCAGGCCGATCTCCAGCTCGATGTCCGGGTAGCGCGCGTGGAACTCGCCCAGGTGCGGCAGCACGAAATGCAGCGCCTGCGTGCCCTGCAGGTCCACGCGCAGCTTGCCCTTGGGCCGCAGCTGGGCGCTGCGGAACAGGTCCTCGCTGTCTCCCACGTCCTGCAGGATCTGCTGGCAGCGCAGGTAGTAGGCCTCGCCGTCCAGCGTGGCGCTGACGTGCCGGGTGGTGCGGTTCAGCAGGCGCACGCCCAGCCGCAGCTCCAGCTGCTGCAGCGCCAGGCTGACCGAGGCACGCGGCAATTGCAGTTCATCCGCCGCCTTGGTGAAGCTGCCCAGGTCGACGATGCGCACGAACAGGTGCATCGCATCCAGCCGGTCCATGCGAGCGCTCCATTTGTTTAGCTGTACTGGATTGTGAAGGATGGAATGGCTAATTTATCCGAACCGAATCGAACAATACATTGGCGGTACGGGATCAGACCACGGTCCTGCCCAGCCAACCGACCACCAACGGAGTCCACCATGAACACCCCAGCTGCAGCTTCCACCATGCCCCGCGTTGCCATCGTCACCGGCGCCTCGCGCGGCATCGGCGCCGCCATCGCGCAGCGCCTGGCGGCCGACGGCCACGCCGTCATCGTCAACTACGCCGGCCGTGCCGACGAGGCCGCCCGCGTCGTCGAAGCCATCCAGGCCAGCGGCGGCCAGGCGCTGGCGGTGCAGGCCGACGTCGCCGACCCTTCGGCCGTGCGCGCGCTGTTCGACGCTGCGGCGCAAGCCTTCGGTCGCATCGACGTGCTGGTCAACAACGCCGGCGTGATGCCGCCGCAGATGCCAATGCTGGTCGACACCGAAGACGCCGAGTTCGACAAGCTGTTTGCGATCAATGTGAAGGGCAGCTTCAACGCGATGCGCGAAGCCGCCAAGCGCCTCGCGCCGGGCGGCCGCATCGTCAACTTCTCCAGCAGCCTGGTCGGCACCGCGCTGCCCGGCTACTCGGTCTATGCCGCGACCAAGGCCGCCATTGAGACGATGACCTTGGTGCTGGCCCGCGAGTTGCGCGGCAAGCAGATCACCGTCAACGCCGTAGCCCCCGGCCCGACCGCCACCGCGCTGTTCCTGGACGGCAAGTCGCCCGAGCTGATCGAGCGCCTGGCCAAGGTGCCGCCGCTGGAGCGCCTGGGCGAGCCGGTGGACATCGCCAACACCGTGGCCTTCCTGGTCGGCCCCGATGGCGGCTGGATCAATGGTCAGACGCTGCGCGCCAACGGCGGCATGGTCTGAGGCCGGAAATTCGAAATTGAGGAACCTCATCATGAAAACAACCATCCTCGTCACCGGCGCATCCAGCGGCATCGGCCGCCTCAGCGCCCAATCGCTGGCCGCGGCCGGCCACACTGTCTACGCCAGCATGCGCGGCGTCACCACCAAGAACGCGTCACGTACCCGCGAGATGCGCGACTGGAGCTTCGCCCGTGGGCTGGACCTGCGCATCGTCGAGCTGGACGTGCTGTCGCAGGACAGCGCGGACGCCGCCGTCGCCACCATCGTGCGCGAGCAGGGCCGGCTCGACGTGGTGCTGCACAACGCCGGCCACCTGGTCGTCGGTCCGACCGAGGCCTTTTCGCCTCAGGAAATGATGGCCGCCTACGACACCAACGTGCTCGGCGCCCAGCGCGTGAACCGCGCGGCCTTGCCCCAGCTGCGCGCACAGCAGCGCGGCCTTCTGCTGTGGGTCAGCAGCACGACCACGCGCGGCGGCTTCCCGCCCTTCCTCGGCCCCTATGCCGCGGCCAAGGCGGCAATGGACTCGATCGCCGTCACCATGGCCGCAGAACTCGCGCGCTTCGGCATCGAGACCAGCATCGTGGTGCCCGGCGCCTTCACCAGCGGCACCGAGCATTTCCCCAACGCCGGCAAGCCGGCCGACAGTGCAACCGCCGATGCCTACGCACGCTATGCCGGCCTGATGGACCAGGTCGGCGCCCGGCTCGCCGCGCTGATGCCGCCCGAGGCCGACCCGCAGGCGGTGGCCGACGAGATCGTGCGCATCGTCGGCCTGCCCCACGGCCAGCGCCCGTTCCGCTCGCTGGTGGACTTCCTGGACGACGGCGCGGCGGCGGTCACCGAGGTGGCTGAACGCGTGCGGGAGCACTTCGCCGAGCGCATTGGCATTGCGGACTTGCTCAAGCCAAGCGTCGTGGCCGACTGAGGCAATCGCGCCGGCTTGCGCCGGGTCGTGCTCAAGGGCTTTCGATGCGACTCAGGTTGTCCTCCGAGTTGCGGTCGATGCGCTTGTTGTACGGGTCCACGCCCACCCAGGCCGGCGCCTGGTCCACCACTACCGTCACCGTCTGGCTGCCGGTGTGGATGGCCTGCTGCGCGAAGGACAGCACCGATTTGGCGGTGTAGCCCGGCCGCCCCGGCTCGGCGCTGAAGACGCCGATGTCGAAGGGCTCGGCCAGCGGCGCTTCGGTTTCCTTGCCCTTGCCGTCGGCGTAGAACTTCTTCGCTTCGACGACGAAGCTCACGTCGTACTTGCCGTCGGCACGCCGGACGGCCTTGGCCTGGGAGGCCTTCACGTCCAGCAGCGTGATCTTCTCGAACAGGTCGGTGATCAGCTGCTGGTGTTGCGGGCCCGCTTCGGCCCGCAGGATGCGCAGGAAGTCGAGCGAGTTGGCATACGGCGCGGGCTTGAAGGCGTATTGCTGCAGCAGCGTGGCCATGGCGCGGTTGACCACGTCCTCGCCCACCACCTCCTTCAGCCAGTACATGGCCAGCGAGCCCTTCTGGTAGTGGATGTAGGGCTGGTTCTCGACGCGGTTCAGCGGCAGTTCCTCGACCACCTCGCCACCGCGCGAGCGCAGGTAGCGGTCCAGCTCGTACTTCAGGAAGCGGCGCATCTGCTCCTTGCCGTACAGCCGCTCCATGACCAGCAAGGCAGAGTACTGCGCGAAGCTTTCGACCAGCATCGTGCCGCCCTGCTGGCTGCTGGGCACGAGCTGGTGGCCCCACCACTGGTGGGCGATCTCGTGCGCGGTGACGTAGGTGACCACGTCGATCTTGTCTTCGTCGCCCAGCTTGGTGAGGAAGCCCAGGTTTTCGGAGTACGGGATGGTGTTGGCAAAGCTCTGCGCGAAGTCGGCGTAGCTCGGGAATTCGAGAATGCGCGCCTGGCGGAACTGGTAGGGCGAGAACTTTTCGCTGAACAGCGTCAGCGAACCCTTCATGGCCGCCAGCATGCGCGGCACGTTGTAGGCGTGTTCGGGCTGGTGGTAGACGGCCAGGGCGATCTTCTTGCCTGCCACGGTGAGCGCGTCGGTCGTGACGGCGTAGCGGCCGGACTGGATCGAGAAGAAGTGGTTGATGGGCGCATCGGGTTTGAAGTGCGCGCTGCGGCGGCCGTTGGCGATCGTGTCGCTGAGCGTGTAGCCGGGGGCGATGGGCACCTGGTCGGCGTCGGTGGTGACAGTGATGTCGGCGTCGACCCAGTCACTGTCGGCGCGCAGCAGCGAGTGCGCGCGGCCGGCTTCGTCCTCCAGCGTGGGCGGACGCAGGTCGGCGGGCAGCCCGTGCTTGCGGCGCTTGGCGCGGTCCTTCAGGAAGTCGTCGCGGTTGATGCCGATGCTCGGCGAGATGGCGCTGTTCTCGATGAAGCTGCCGTTGTCGACCAGCCGCGTCAGTGGCGCGCCATTGGAAAAGCCCCGCTGCTGCAGCGTGGTCTTGAAGGCCAGAGTCCGCACCTCGCCGGGCTGCATGGCAGGTTGCAGCCGGTAGATGCGGTAGGACCACTGCGCGTATTCCTTCTGCAGGCTGGCGCCTGGCAGCGTCACTTCATCCAGCTGCATGGGCTTGGCCCAGCTCAGGTGCAGCTCGGAGATCGGCTGGCCGTTGCGGTTCTCGATGCGGTAGCTGCCGCTGGTCACCGCCTTGGCTTCCTTGGGGTAGAGCTGCACATCGAGCGCGACGGCCGTGATGCGCGGCATGGGCAGCTTCTCGAAAGGCAGCAGCTGGCGCTCGGCTTCGGCCAGCGATGCCTCGCGCTCCGGCGCGGGCAGGTACTCGTTCAGGATGTTGGTGTTCCAGAAGATGAACGCGCCACTTGCCACGAAGGTGGCCAGCGCCGCGCCGCCAATGGCCAGCGCGCCACCGCGCAGCCTCCGTCGTGCGCCAGGCAGGCGCAGCCGCAGCGGCGACACCACGCCACGGCGCCAGAAGGCAAAGGCACAGACCGCCAGCAGTGTGGCGAAGGCGCTCCAGTAGAGGTGGAACCAGCTCTGGCCGATCCAGAAGCGCGCCATGCCGTTCATGTCCGACAACGGCACCGGCGGCGTGCTGCCATAGTTGTAGAGGTTGTGCTCGAAGCCGGCCGAAGCCAGCGCGACGCTGGCCACCAGGTACAGCAGCATCAGCCCCCAGCCCATGAACTTCTGCGGCACCAGCACCTGGACGAAGACCGACAGCACTGCCAGCTGCAAGGCCCCCACGACGGTGGGCCACACGAACCACAGCAGGTAGGCGCCGAGCTGGAAGTGCGTGTAGCCCTTGAGCACCTGCACCAGCATGCCGGTGAGCACGGCCACCAGCGAAGACGCCACGAGCACCAGCGCGATGGCTGCGATCTTGGGCACCAGGTGGGCCCAGTCGGGCGCGGCGGTGGCGTCCACGATCTCATGCATGCGGCGTTCGCGGTCGCGCCAGACCAGCTCGCCGCCGTAGTAGATGGCGATGATGACCGGCATCAGCGCGAACGCGCCCTGCAAGGCCTGCACCATCAGCCGCGTGACAGGGATGTTGCTGGCGCCGTACCACTCGCCCGTGTACCAGGCCGTGCCGCCGGCGTTGATCACGCCGATGAACAGCAGCACGAAGAAGGTGGGGCTGCGGAACACGAAGGCCATGTCGAAGCGCGCCAGCGCTGCGAACTGCGCGCGGCGGGTTGCCGCGTCGCTGCGTGGCATTGGGAGCGGGCCACTGCGCGCCACCGGGGAAGACTGTGTCTTGCCGGGTTTGGCCGCCACCTTGCTGCCCCGCGCCTCGAAGCGGAAGCGCCACCAGGCGCCCGCGAAGAGCGCCAGGGCAATGCCGGTCCACAGCACGCGGTTGGCCAGCAGCAGGCCGGTGATCTCGGGCAGGCGGGTGTTGCGGTCGGCGGCGGTCCAGTACTTGGTGACGATGCGCAGCGCCGTCAGGCCGAAGGGGTCGCTCAAGGCCGACAGCGTGTCGTGATGCACGTCGCGCAGCAGGCCGCGGGTGACAAAGAACAGCACCAGCAGCGCCACGGCGCCCACGTAGGTCCACATCATCGAGCGCGTGGCCATCAGCCAGCGCGAAGAAGGCGGCGCCGGTGATGAGCAGCGTGGGCAGGCCGAACACGAACAACGCGTACAGGTAGTCGCCCGGCACGAAGGGGCCGATCTTCTCGGCGTCCAGCCAGGGCATGGCCGAGCCCACGGCGATGGCCAGTGGCACCGAGGCCAGGACCAGCAGCGCCGCCGCGACAGCGCCTGTGAAGCGCCCGGTGAGGTAAGCGCCTTTGCCCACGCGCGTGCTGCGCAGGATGGGCGCGAAGCCGGTCTCGTCGTCGCGCAGCACCGTGCCGGCCACCATCGCCACCACGATGAACACCGCGAAGATGTTCATGATGCTGAGCGTCTGCAGGATGGCGTAGGGCGAGTTGATGTTGACGTTGCCACGGCTGCCGATCTGGATCTGGTCCACCGTGGTGGCGCCGAAGGTCAGCAGGAAGAAGATCACGCAGCCGACCCAGAACACCGGGCTCCTGAGCTGGTAGCGCCATTCGAAGGCGGCCACGGGGGCGAACATTCGGGCGGACATCTCAGGCCGCCTTCATGTCGACAGCGGCCGGCTGGGCGGCACGGTGCAGGTAAAGGGTCGAGAAGTACACGTCCTCCAGGCCCGGCTCGGCGGGCGCGAAGCCGATACCGGGTGACGCATCCGCCAGCACCCGGATCACGGTGCGGCCCCCTCGCAGGCGGGTGGCGATCACCGCGTGGCGGGCCTTGGCGGCGTCCAGCTCGTGCTTGTCGATGCTGGCCTGCCAGATGTGGCCCTGCAGCGCGGCAATCAGCGCCGTGGGCGTGCCCGCCTGCACGATGCGCCCGCCGACCAGGATGGCGGTGCGCGGGCAGAGGTCGGTCACGTCATCGACGATGTGGGTGGACAGGATGACCACCACGTTTTCGCCGATCTCGGCCAGCAGGTTGTTGAAGCGGTTGCGCTCCTCCGGATCCAGGCCCGCCGTGGGCTCGTCCACGATGATCAGCCGCGGGTTGCCGATCAGCGCCTGCGCGATGCCGAAGCGCTGGCGCATGCCGCCCGAGAAACCCGCGATGGCCGACTTGCGCACCTCCCACAGGTTGACCTGGCGCAGCAGCGCCTCGACCGTGTCGCGGCGCTCACCTCGGCTGGCAATGCCCTTGAGCACCGCCAGGTGGTCCAGCATGTCGGCGGCGGAGACGCGCGGGTAGACGCCGAAGTCCTGCGGCAGGTAGCCCAGCGTGGCGCGCAGCGCCTCGGGCTGGGCAATCACGTCGATGTCGCCGAAGCGGATCTGCCCGGCGCTGGGCACCTGCAGCGTGGCCAGGCAGCGCATCAGGCTGCTCTTGCCGGCGCCGTTCGGACCCAGCAGGCCGAACATGCCGGCGGGGATCTCCAGCGAAACCTCGTCCAGGGCGCGCACGCCATTGGGGTAGGTGTGGGTGAGTTGCTTGATCGCGAGCATGTGGGCACCGTGCGGGGCGGCCGACGGGCCGCGCATGGCGGTGCACTTTAGAGAGCAGGCGAGCGCACAGCGTCAGGGCTGCGACGAATGGCAGGTGGCGCGGTTCAGGCTGCGTGCAGGCGGGATCGGCGGCATGCCGGGCACCCTGTCCCGCATCAGGCGCGTCCCCTTCAGTCCGGGAAACGCTCCACATGCGTTTCCCCTCTTCGGCCAAAGTAGGTGACGTGGCGCCCCGCGATCCAGACGGTGTAGCCGGTACAGCCCGCGCGCTGCGAAAGCAACTTGAACTCGGGGTACATCACCCGGCCCTGCTGCGCACCCAGGATGGCCGCGCGCACCGCATCGCCATCGAAGGTGTCGGCAATTGCCTCCTGCGGCCGCTCGAAGCCGAGGTCCAGGGAGGCACCGTCGTGCAGGTGGTAGGTGCTGCGGCCCGCGCGGTAGTCGACATGGTAGGACTCGACCTGGACGCTCGAGAGTCGCGCGATCACTTCGCCGAAGTGGATGCGGCCCTGGTTCGATGCCTCGAACGTGGCCTGTATGGCAGCTTGGGTGTGTTCGTTCACGGCGGGTTCCTTCCTTGGCTGGAGTGCCTGATCCGTCAGGCGACAGGGATGTCCTTGAGCTGGTGCTGCTGCACCAGGGCTTGCATGGCCGCCATCAAGTCCAGGCGATCCTTTGGGCTGAGGTGGCCAAAGAAGTGTTCGTCATTGGCGTCGGCCAGCGCGGCCAGCTGGGGCACCAGTGCTTTGCCCGCGCGCGTCAGCACCAGCGATTGCTCCCGAGCGCTTCCGCCGACCAACTGCCGTTCCGCCAGGCCTTTCTCCTCAAGCCGCGAGACCACCTTGGACGCAGCGCCCTTGGTCATGCCCAGGGACCGAATCAGTTCGGCATGGCGGGTCTCGCTGCGCGACCACAGGGTGCGCAGCGCCACCCATTCGGTGACGCTGACGCCCTTTGCTTCCAGCAACTGCTGGAAGCGCGTGGACACGTGGTTGGACACGAAACGCAGCCAGAAACCCAGATGGGCTGCAAGCGGTGATGGCGAGGCTGCGGGTGTGCTGGTTCTGGGCTTCATTTGGTTTCCATGGAAACTTCAGCGCAATATAGTTTCCTTGGAAACACATGTCAACCAATTGGAATGCCTGGCCTTTGCGCCGTTACAGCCCCTTCGGGACCAATTCCGCCAGCGCCTCACGCATCCACTTCACGATCTGCTGCTGCCTGTCTTTCTGCATGCGTGCCACCGTGCTGGCCACGCTGATGCCCGCCAATGGCGCGCCGCGCGTGTCGCGCACCGCCATGCCCACGGCCAGGATGTTGCGCGCGGCGTGGTTGCCGATCAGCGACCAGCCGCGTTCGCGGGTGGCGCGCACCAGCAGTTGCATGCGCTCGGGCGTCATGCCGCCGTAGGTGGGCAGCTGCGGCGCGTTGGCGGCGAGGATGGGGGCCACGTCCGCGTCCGGCAGCGCAGCCAGCAAGGCCAGGCCGGCGGCGCCCACGCCCAGCGGCTGGCGCGAGCCGACCTCGATCACCAGGATCTGCACCGGGTGCGTGCCGACCTGGCGGGCAATGCAGTGCGAGGTCGGGCCTTCGCGCACGATGGCAAACGCCGCGTCGCCGCTCGCAGCGCTGATCTTCGCCAGCACCGGCTGCAGCCTGGCGGCAATGCCGGACGGGCCGGGCGGCTGGCGCTGCACGCCCGCAAGCCGCGGCCCCGCGACCAGGCGGAAGCGGCCCTGGCGGGCCAGGTGGCCGCTGTCCAGCAAGGTGCCCAGCAGCCGGTGAACCGTGGCACGCTCCAGGCCGGCGGCGCGGCAGAGGTCCACCACGCGCAGCCCCTCGGGCGGCGCTTCCAGCACCAGGTCCATCAGCTGCAGGCCGCGGCGCAGCGTGCGCACGCCGCTGTCCTCGGGCGGCACGGCCGGCGATGGGCCGGGCGCCGGGCGGGTGTTGGAAGAAACGTCCGCAGAGTGGACGTTTGAATTCGCAGCGCGGGCAGGCATGTCGAAGAATTGGCGTGTTGGAGCTTGAGCGGTGCAGTGTGCCGCGGCGCCGGCAAGGTGGCACGCCGGGCAGGCAGGCCGCCTCCAAGAACAGGAGACAAGCCATGACTTCCGTGATCTTCAAGCCGCGCCGCCGCTGCTTGTTCGCCGCCGCCGCGCTGGTGTTGGGCGGGCTCGCCGCACCGGCAGCGCAAGCCCAGGCCGCCGCGTGGCCGACCAAGCCGATCCGCCTGGTCGTCGGCTACGCCGCCGGTGGCGCCACCGACGTGGTGGCGCGCCTGGTGGCCGGCAAGCTGGGCGAGCGCCTGGGCCAGTCGGTGATGGTGGACAACCGCACCGGCGCGAACAGCAACATCGGCGCCGAAGCCGTGGCCCACGCGCCGGCCGACGGCTACACGCTCTACGTCTACACCGTGGCCAACACGGTCAACGCATCGCTGTACGAGAAGCTGGGCTACGACCCGCTGAAGGACTTCGAGCCCATCGGCCTGATCGCCCGCGTGCCCAACGTGCTGGTGGTCAACCCGGCGCTGCCGGCGAAGAACGTGGCCGAGTTCGTGAAGCTGGCGCAGGCGCCCGCAGGCCTGAGCTTCGCATCGTCCGGCAGCGGCTCCACCATCCACCTCTCGGGCGAGCTGTTCAAGGTGGTTGCCAAGGCCAACCTGCTGCACGTGCCTTACCGCGGCAGCGCGCCGGCGCTGACCGACCTGATGGGCGGCCAGGTGCAGGCCATGTTCGACAACACGCCCTCGGTGCTGCCGCATGTGAAGGCCGGCAAGCTGCGCGCGCTGGCCATCACCAGCGCCCAGCGCTCGCCGCTGCTGCCGGACGTGCCCACGCTGGCCGAGTCCGGCTTCCCCGGCTTCGACGTGCAGTCCTGGTTCAGCCTGGCCGCCCCCGCTGGCACGCCGCGCGCCGTCATCACCCGGCTCAACAGCGAGCTGAACAAAGTGCTGGCCGAGCCGGACATTGCCCAACGCCTGCGCGACATGGCCGCCACGCCCGAGCCCGGCACGCCCGCGCAGTTGCAGCAGTTGATCACCTCCGAAGCCAAGCGCTGGCGCGAGGTCATCAAGCAGGCCGGCATCAAACCAGACTGAGCAGGACAAGCCCTTCATGCACCCGATCGACTTCTTCTGGCGCGCCGCCGACCGCTGGCCCGAGCGCATTGCCATCGACGCGCCCGAGGGCCTGCTGCGCTACGACACGCTGGCCGCGCACGTCAGCGCCCTGGCGGCCGCCTTCATCGCGCAGGACCCGACGCCGCAGAGCCGCGTGGGCATCTGCGCGGCCAACAGCACGGCCCACCTGGTTGCGCTGCTGGCGGTGCTGGCCAGCGGCAAGGTCTGGGTGCCGCTGAACGTGAAGAGCACCGCGCCCGAGATCCGCCGGCTGGTGGACGCCACCGAACCCACGCTGCTGGTGGCCGACGCCGATGGCATGGCGCTGCTGGGCGACGCGCCCGGCAAGCGTATTCACTGTGAAGCCCGCGAGGGAGAGACCGACATCGCTTCGCTGGCCGCACAGCACGCCGGCGCCCCGCGACCCGTGATCGACCTGCCGCTGGACGCCACGCAAGCCATCAAGTTCACTGGCGGCACCACCGGCGCGCCCAAGGGCGTGATGCAACCCTACCGCGCCTGGCTGGCCAACATTGCCAACCAGGTCCAGGCCTGGGGCTTCGATGAACACGAGCGCTACGTGCTGGCCGCGCCCATCACGCACGGCACCTCCACCTACCTGCTGCCCATCCTGGCGCAGGGCGGCTGCCATGTGGTGCTGGCCGGTGGCGGCGCCGAGGCCGTGCGCCAGGCCTTCAGGACCCGCGGCGGCACCGCCTGCTTCATGCCGCCCACCTTGATCTACATGCTGATGGCGCTGCCCGGCGCCTCGCGGGCCGACTTCCCACGCTTGCGTCGCCTGATCTACGGCGGCGCGGCGATGCCTCCGGAGAAGATCCGCGCGGTGCGTGCCTTCTTCGGCCCGGTGCTGGGCACCACCTACGGCCAGACCGAGGCGCCGCAAATCCTCACCGTCATGCGGCCCGAGGACTTCGAGGAAGAGGCCAACTGGGCCTCGGTCGGCCGCACCACCTGGTTCAGCGATGTGGCCATCATGGCGCCGACCGGCGAGCTGTTGCCGCGCGGCGAGGTCGGCGAAGTCGTGGCCCGCGGTGACCTGCTGATGAGCGGCTACTGGCGCCTGCCCGAGAAGACTGCTGAAACCCTGGTCGACGGCTGGCTGCACACCGGCGACCGCGGCCTGATCGACGCCCGTGGATTCCTGTACCTCAAGGACAGGCTGAAGGACCTGGTCATCACCGGCGGCTTCAACGTCTACCCGGTGGACGTGGAAAACGCGCTGGGCCAGCACCCGGCGGTGCACGAATGCGCGGTGTTCGGCGTGCCGGACGACAAGTGGGGCGAAGCCGTGCAGGCGGCGGTGCAACTGCGGCCTGGTCAGCACGCGACCGAGGCCGAACTGATCGCCTTCGTGCGCGAGCGCCTGGGGCCGGTGCACACGCCCAAGCGCATCCACTTCCACGCCAGCCTGCCGCGCTCTCCCGTTGGCAAGGTGCTGAAGGCAGCCGTGCGAGAACTCGCGCTGGCACCCTCGAACTGAAAGTCCGCCATGACCGCTTCTTCAAAGACCCGGGCCGCGCCCACCACAAGCCTGTGCCGCCACACACTGACCAGTCTGCACTACGGCGGCGCCAACCTGGTCGACGACCTGATGGGCCAGAAGACCTTCACCGAGGTGCTGCTGATGCAGATCCTCGGCCGCACACCGCGCCCGGTCGACATGCGCATTGCAGACGTGGTGCTCATCGTGCTGATGGAACACGGCCTCACGCCAAGCGCCATTGCCACTCGCCTGGTCTACATGAGCGCGCCCGAGAACCTGCAGGGCGCGGTCGCCGCCGGCCTGATGGCCGTGGGCAGCAGCTTTGTCGGCACGATGGAAAACTGCTCGCGCCTGCTGGACCGCCTGCAGGCCGCGGCTGACCCGCAAGGCGAAGCCCTGGCCATCGCCCGCGAACACCAGGCCCGCAAGCAGCCCGTGCCCGGCTTCGGCCACCACCTGCACAAGCCGGTGGACCCGCGCGCCTACAAGCTGCTGGACCTGGCCCGTGCCGAACCCGACCTGCCCGGCACCCACCTGCGCGCCCTCGAAACCCTGTCCCGCGCTGTCGACACGGTGGCCGGCAAATCCATCACCCTCAACGCCACCGGCGCCGTCGCCGCCCTGCTCGGCGAGATCGGCGTGCCCACCGACGTCATGCGCGGTTTCGCCGTCATCTCCCGCGCCGCCGGCCTGGTGGCCCACGTCGTCGAAGAACAGCAAAGCCCCTCTGGGCGCTTCATCTGGGAGACGGTGGAGGAGGCGATTCCGTTTGTGGGGCCGCTTGCGGATTGAGGTGAAAACCGATGCCAGGCCTTGCCTGGCTGGAGCGTCGTCGGCCTAGACCCGCTGTTCTGGAAACTGCGTCAGGCACTGCCTGGCAACCGCTGCGGCGTTTGACATGCTTTCCGCTGTGGCGGAAAAACGGAGCGTCACGCCTTCCATGCTCGCGCCCGGCTTTGTCAGCCATGGTGGCGCGCATTCGTGGCTCAGGCTGACTTCGAGCCAGGGGGCGGGCCCCGCTTCCCCTCGGAACGTCAAGCACGGCTCGGTGAAGTACAGGATTGGAGGTGACGCGTGCCCCTTGGCCAAGCCGTCGAGCCACCCGGCAAGCCAGGCCAGCTCAACCGTGGTCAGGCAGGGGTCCAGGAATTCCCAGCTGCCCTTGGGATGTTCCACGCGACCGGAGACCATGAGCCAGTTGTCGTCCCATCGCTGGCGCCGTGCATTCGGAAACTGGTAGCCCTGGATTGCCAATGACAGCGTCAACCCGTGGTCGTCGGTGAAATGCATGGCGAATGAGCGGCAAGACGGTTGGAAGATGGCAGCATGCCAGGATATGACGCAGCATCCTTCTTCCGAATCCCGCGATCTCCTGACGTGCGGCGGCGTGCCGTACCGACAGGGTTTCATCGAGGTTAGACAAGGCATCCACGCTGACCATGTCAACCTTGAGGTGTGGAATGTGCATCCTGGCACACCTGTCAGCGACAAGCTGTTGAGCGATCTGTCGGACGAGGCCATTGTCGGGAACACAGAGATTGAACTCAGCGTCTCGCAGGCACGAGCGTTGGTCGAGCGCCTGCGAGTGGCCCTGGCATGCCTGGAGCGCGCCAACGGGGACGCGGAGATGCCTTGATCGCTGAAGCTCAGCGATTCAACGTGCGGCTGTAGACGCCCAGCCGCGCATGCGCCGCTGCCAGCAAGGGCGTGGCGACGCCCTTGGCCCGCGCGCGCCGCAGCAGGTCGCCGAGGATGGCTTCGGACTCCACCGCGTGGCCCTTCTGGTAGTCGCGGTACATGCTGGAGACCAGCGGTGAGCCTGGGGTGGTGACAAAGGCTTCGGTGTCGGCGATGTAGTCGGCGCTGGGCGGGTGGCCGCAGGCGCTGGCAGTGGCCACGCATTCGTGCAGGAGCTGGCGGGCGAGGGCGGCACCGCCGGGGGTGGCTTCGATCTCGCCGATGGTGCCGCCCAGCAGGCAGGTGATGCCACCCAGCGTGGCCAGGCGGATCCATTTGTCCCAGAGGTCTTGCTCGATGTGCGAAGACAGCACGGCGTCGAAGCCGGCGCCGCGCATCTGCGCGTGCAGGTCCTGCAGGGACGCCGCGCCGGGCAGGCTGGGCACGAGGGCGCCGTAGGTCAGGCGCTGCGGGCCTTGGAACTGGACGATGCCGCCTTGGTCGTCCAGCGTGGTGGCCACGTGGCCACGCCGCCCAGCACGGCGGCGGCGCCAAAGCGCTCGGTCAACAGGGGCATGTGCTGCAGGCCGTTGAGCACCGGCATGACCAGGGTGTTGGGTCCGACGGCGGGTGCCATGTCCGCCACGGCCTGTTCAATCGCGTAGCTCTTGACGCAGAGCAGCACCATGTCGAAAGGCTGCGCGAGCGTGGCCGCGGTCAGCAGCGGTGGGTGCAGCGTAGCGTCGCCATAGGGGCTGGCGATGCGCAGGCCACGCGCTTGCAACTGGCCGGCGCGGGCCGGGCGGACGAGGAAGCTGACATCGCGACCGGCCTGGAACAGGCGGCCGCCGTAAAAGCCGCCGGTGGCACCGGCGCCCACAACCAGGATGCGCATGAAGGGTTCTGAACGAGAGGGTTGGCAGCGGACGAACGGGTCGACTCGGCATTCGCCGAGGCTGACCACCGCGTAGCGTGCCCTGCAGATTGCGAGCGTGCCGAGCGCCTTGTTTCGGTCTGGCTGCCCTGTTCCCAGGGGGTCAACGCTCTGCAGATATCGATTGGACAAATGCTTCTGAAGCAGTGCTGCGACCCCGGACTTGCGCGGGCGACATTACGTCCCAAGGCGGCGCCCGGCAGTGTGCCGGCGCGATGTGGCGGCAGGCAGGAGGAGGCGCGATGCGCGGAGCGGAACTTGTGGTGCAGGCGCTGGCGCGCCAGGGTGTGAGCACGATCTTCAGCCTCTCTGGCAACCAGATCATGCCGATCTACGATGCCTGCATCGACGCGAAGATCCGCATCGTGCACGTTCGCCACGAAGCCGCCGCGGTGTTCATGGCCGACGCGTGGTCACAAGTCACCGGCGAGATCGGCGTGGCGCTGCTGACGGCCGGGCCTGGCATTGCGAACGGCGTTGCGCCGCTCTTCTCGGCACGCCATGCGGAAAGCCCGGTTTTGCTGCTGCTGTCCGGCGATTCGCCACTGGCCGAAGATGGCACTGGCGCGTTCCAGGAACTCGACCAGACGGCCATGACGCGGCCGCTGACCAAGCTTTCGGCGCGTGTGGGCGCCATCGATGCGCTGGTGCCGGCGGTGGACCACGCCATTGCGTTGGCGTTGGCGCCGCGCCAGGGACCGGTGCACCTCGCGTTGCCGTTCGACTTGTTGACCGCTTCAGCAGCGACCGCGGCATTGCCACCGCTGCCTGCGTCGACAAACCCGCGTGCAGTCGACCCGGCGGTGCGGGCCGCCATCGCGAGCTTGCTCGCAGCCGCGCGGCGGCCCTTGATCCTCTGCGGGCCCGCCGCGTGTCGACATCACCGACTGGCAGGTTTTCGCCAAGCTGCGCACGCGCTGCAGGTGCCACTGGTCGCGATGGAAAGCCCGCGCGGCCTGCGCGATCCTTCGCTCGGGGCCATCGCAGCCAGCATGGCCGAGGCCGACCTGGTCGTGCTCGCGGGCAAGCCACTTGATTTCACGCTGGGATTTGGCCGCAGCGCGTTTGCGGCCGATGCGGCGTTTGTGGTGATCGATCCAGACCCCGAGGTGCTGGACCGCGCCGAGCGCCTGCTCGGCCCACGCCTGCGCGTGCGATGCCAGGCCGACGCGCTGCAGGCCCTCGGCGCGTTGGCCGTTGCGCCGGCATCACCCAGGGCGGACTGGCGAGCCCGCGTCCAGCGCGACCTGGCCGACCGCAGCTTGCCTGCCGCCACCGCCAGCGGCGCCATCGCGTCCCCGGCACTTTGCCAGGCCGTGCAACGGCAGCTCGACATCCGCGAGGTCCAGCGTGAAGTGATCCTGGTGTGCGACGGCGGCGAGTTTGGCCAGTGGGCGCAGGCCTTCTGCAGCGCGCCCATCCGCATCGTCAACGGCACGGCGGGCGCCATCGGAGGCGGCACCTGCTACGCGATCGCGGCCAAGATCGCTCGGCCCGAGGCCCACGTCGTGCTGCTGATGGGCGATGGCACTGCCGGCTTCCACTTCACCGAGTTCGACACCGCCGTGCGCGAGGGCGCGGCCTTCACCGCGGTGATCGGCAACGACCTGCGCTGGAACGCCGAGCATGTCATCCAGCTGCGCAGCTACGGCGAGGCGCGGCTGATCGGCTGCGGCCTCAGCGCATCGGCGCGTTACCACCTGGCCGCCGAAGCCTTCGGTGGCTTCGGCGTGGCGGTCGACCGCATGGAAGACCTCGACGCGGCGCTGCACGCCGCCTTCGACAGCGGCCTGCCGGCCTGCGTGAATGTCCAGATCGACGGCCAGCCCGCGCCGACGTTTTCCGGGCCCGCTGCCGCGGCCTCGCACTGAAGCCGCACCAGGCCCGGACCCATGGCCAAAGGCCATGGGCCATGGCGAGGTGGCTTACCGCAGCCGCGCCTTCAGTTCCTCGCTCGCCTGGTGCAGCGCGGCGCGGGTCGCCGGCACGTCGGCCAGCACGTTCAGCAGGCCGAAGTCGTGGATCATGCCGTTGTAGCGGGTGACGACGGTGGGCACGCCCGCGGCGTCGAGCTTGCGGCCGTAGGCTTCGCCTTCGTCGCGCAGCACGTCCTTCTCGGCCGTGATGACCAGCGCCGGCGGCAGGCCCTTCAGCTGCTCGGCCGTGGCCAGCAGCGGTGAGGTGTGGATCTCCTGGCGCTGCTTGGCGTCGGTGGTGTAGGCGTCCCAGAACCACTTCATCATCGGCCGCGTCAGGAAGTGGCCGGCCTCGAATTCGTTGTAGGAGGCGTTCTCGAAGCTGGCGTTGGTCACCGGCCAGAACAGTACCTGCGCGCGCAGGGCAGGGCCATGCTGTTCCTTGGCCATCAGCGCGGTGACGGCCGCCATGTTGCCGCCCACGCTGTTGCCGGCGATGGCCAGGCGCTGGCCGTCCACACCGATCTCGGCACCGTGTTCGGCGACCCACTTCGTTGCACCATATATCTGCTGGATGGCCACGGGGTAACGGGCTTCAGGCGAAGGCGCGTAGTTGACGAACACCGCGACCGCGCCGGAGTCGGCCACCAGGTCGCGCACGAAGCGCTCATGCGTGGGGAAGTCGCCCAGGATCCAGCCGCCGCCGTGCACGAAGATGAAGGCTGGCAGCACGCCCTTGGCGCCCGCGGGCCGCACGATGTGCAGCTTCAGCGGCTGGCCGTTCACCTGGATGGTCTTCTCGCTCACGTCGGCCGGTGGCAGCTTGGCGCCGGCTTGCGCACCGACCAGCACCTGGCGCGCATCGGCCGGACTGAGCGTTTCCAGCGGCTGGCCGCCGCCCTTGGCCAAGGCCTCCAGGAAGGCCTGGGTCTGGTGCTCCACGCCGGGGCTGCCGGCGGCAGTGGCGGAGCCGACCGTGGTGCCGAGTGCGAGGGCGGCGGCGGCAGAAGCGATCAGGGTGCGAACGGAGGTCATGGCAGTTCCTATGGGCTGACGGTTGAGGCTCGGCGCCGCGCTGTGGTCCAGAGAGGGCTTCAGCGCGGCGTTCGATGACTGAACTTTGCCTGCCGGGTCTGTATGTTTGGTATCTTTGCGTTCTTGAAAAATATCAATTAGTACCGTGAGCCTCACGCCTGACCTCAACGAAGCTGGCTGCACGGCCACACCCATGGACCGGCTCGCCGCGCTGTTCGAGCGCTTTTCAGTCTCGGCGCGCACCTTCCAGAGCGGGGCCTTGTGCGGCATCAACGCCATTGGCGAAGATGAGACGCGCGGGCAATTGCACGTCGTCCGCGCCGGCCGGTTGGCGGTGGACCACTTCGGCGCGGCGCCGCCGCTGGAGGTGAGCGAGCCCAGCCTGCTGCTCTACCCGCGGCCGCTGCCACGCCGCTTCATCACCGATGCCCGGCGCGGGGCCGACATGGTCTGCGCCCACATCGAGTTCACCGGCAGCGTGGCCAACCCGGTGGCCGCGGCGTTGCCAGACGTGGTGCAGCTGCCGCTGGCCCAGGTGCCGGAGATGGATTTCCTTTTAAGGCACCTGTTTTCTGAGGCCGACGCGCGCAACTGCGGCCGCCAGGCCATGCTGGACCGGCTGTTCGAGGCACTCCTGATCCAGCTGCTGCGGGTGGTGATGGACCAGGGCCATGTGCGCTCGGGCATGCTGGCCGGCTTGGCCGACCCGAGGCTGCGCAACATGCTGGTCTCGCTGCACGAGCGCCCGCAGCAGCCCTGGTCACTCGAAAGCCTGGCCGAACTGGCCGGCATGAGCCGCACCGCTTTCGCCAACACCTTCCGCGACGTGGTGGGCGTCACGCCGGGTGCCTATCTGCAGGCCTGGCGCATTGGCCTGGCCCAGCAGCACCTGGCTGCCGGCATGCCATTGAAGCTGGTGGCCCAGGAGGTGGGCTACAGCAACGAGGCCGCGCTGTCCCGCGCCTTCCAGGCGCAGACGGGGCAGCGGCCGGGAGAGTGGCGGCGCGGGGCGTCTGCCGCTGGGGTTGGCTAGGCTCCCGGATCACCGGCGCGAGTTGGCCAAAATTCGCATTGAATTGGTGGGTTCACGGCTGCTCGCCTTCGGGGTCGCAGCGCAGCGCCGCGCTGCGCTGTGCGACCAGCTCAATTGTTGTGACAGCGTCACGACAATGGCTTCGCTGGGAAATGCCTCGGCAAACTGGATCATGCGGGCCAGCTCGGCGTAGCTGAACCCTCGGCCATGGTCGGCCGTCAATTCTCGTGACACCGTCACGAGAATCTGCTTGCCATACGCCGCCCTGCCGCCTTGAAGATGCTCTCTCGCAAGGCGCTTGCCTATGTGCCAGCACAGCAAGGTCTAAGTGGCGTACGCAGCCGCTGCAATTCGCTCGCGGGCCGACCTGACAAGCGCGCGCAGATCGCCCATCAGGGCGGCTTCGTCGATGCCCTCGGGCACCAAGGCTGCGGGTGACGGCGCTGCGGCTTTCGGCTTCATGGCCGGGATTGTCCAGCACCTAGGGGCATTTGCCCCGCCAGCCGCTGAGCTCCGGCCATGGCCAAGTGCAGTGGCGGGCGCGACAGAAGAAGCGCCGGGCTGCCTGAATCTCTTCGGCGCCGACGGGGGCCCAAGTCGGCCCCGTCGCAGGCGCTCAAGCCTCCGGCGTGAATCCTACGCGCTTGACCACCGGGCCCCAGGCGGCGGATTCGGCCTTGATGGCCTTGGCCATGTCGGCGGGCGTGTTGGCCGAGGCTTCGAAGCCGAGCTGGGTGAAGCCTTCGATCACGTCGGGCAGGGCGACTGCGGCGCGCACCGCGGTGGCTGCCTGGTTGACGACTTCCGGCGAGGCCTTGGCGGGCAGGAAGAAGCCATACCACTCCTGGATCTGCAGCGCGGGGAAGCCTTGTTCGGCGTAGGTGGGCACGTCGGGCGTGAAGCGTGAGCGCTTGGGGCCGGAGGTGGCCAGCACACGCAGCTTGCCGCTGGCGAGGTGGGGCAGGTAGTCGCCGATGGGGGAGCTCATCGCCGGGACCTGGCCGCCCATCAGGTCCTGGATGCCGGGCGCCGAGCCGCGATAGGGCACGTGGTTCAGCTCCACGCCGCTTTCCTTGGCCAGCAGCATGCCAAGGAAATGGTTGGGTGAGCCTGCGCCGGGGGTGGCGTAGCTGTTTTGAGCCGGGTTGGCCTTGACCCAGGCCAGGTAATCCTTCAGGTTCTTCACCGCGGCCGGCACTGCGGGGCCGACGCTGAAAGCGAAGCTGATCACGCAGGCGGTGCAGACCGGGCTCACGTCGTCTGCCGTGTAGGGCAGCTTGGTGAAGATGTGGGGATAGAGCGTGATCATCGAGGCTGGCGTGAGCAGCAGCGAGCTGCCGTCCGGCGAACTGCGGCGCAGTTCTTCCACGCCAAGCCGGCCGCCTGCGCCGGGTTTGTTGTCAACCAGCACGACCTTGGCATAGCTGCCGCGCAGCTTGTCGGCGATGCGGCGCGAGACGGCGTCGGTCGTGCCGCCGGGCGGAAAACCGACGATCACTCTGGCGGTCTCCAGGTTTTGCGACCAGGCCAGGCCGGGCAGCGTGCCGGCGGCCAGCGCGCTGCCGGTCGCCACCAAAAACTGTCTGCGATCGAGGTCCATCGGTTTGTCTCCGTTGTGGGTTGGCCGTCAGCGCGGCCTTTGGGGGAACAGCTTCTCAGCGGGGCGCCATGCGCAAGGCGCCATCCAGCCGGATCACCTCGCCATTGAGGTGCCCGTTTCGGACGATGTGCAGCGCCAGTTCGGCAAACTCTTCCGGCTGGCCCAGGCGTTTGGGGAACGGGATGGACGCGGCCAGCGACTGCTGCACCTCGGCAGGCAGTTCGTGCAGCAGCGGCGTGAGGAACAGGCCCGGCGCGATGGTGGCCACGCGCACGCCGAACTGCGCCAGGTCGCGCGCCAGCGGCAGCGTCAGCGAGACCAGGCCGCCCTTGGACGCGGCGTAAGCCTCCTGGCCGATCTGGCCGTCGTAGGCCGCCACCGAGGCGGTGTTGACGATGACGCCACGCGCGCCGTCCTGCAATGGTTCCAGCTTGACCATCGCCGCGGTGGCCAGGCGGATCATGTTGAAGGTGCCGACCAGGTTGACGTTGATGATGCGCTGGAAGTCCTCGATCGGCATCGGCGTGCCGTCCTTGGCGATCAGCCGCTTGGCGCCGCCGATGCCGGCCACGTTCATCAGCACACGCGCCGGGCCGTGGGCTTCTGCCGCGGCGGCCAGCGCGGCCAGCACGCTGGCGGTGTCGGTGATGTCGCAGCGCAAACCCAGGCCGCCAATCTCGGCGGCGACACTGGCTGCGCCGGCCTCGTTGATGTCCAGCACCGCGACCCTGGCGCCTTTCTGCGCCAGCGCACGCGCGGTCGCCGCGCCCAGGCCGGAGCCGCCACCGGTGACCAGTGCGGCCACGCCTTGCAGGTTCATCATCGTCATGCTGTCTTCGGCCGAATCACATCGAGGCCGTCCGTGATTGAATGGAGAGCGTCGGCCGGCAGGCCGTCGTACAAGGCATCGACCAATGCCGCGCGATGGGTCAGCACCGCGCGTTGATTGAGGGAACCCTTGTCGGTCGCCTCGCCCAGGTCCAGCCGCGGCGGCGTGGCCATCACCAGCGCGCGCGCCACGCGGGTCGCGCCGCCGGTGCCGGCCGCCCATTGGCGATTCACCAGCTTCTGGAAGAAATCGCGCACCTTGGCATCGCTGAGCACCTGCGCGGCCGGTGTGTCGGCCGGCAGGCCGGCCAGGCGGCGGCATTCGTCCACGCGGGGGAAGATCAGGAGGCCGATGTCGTCGCGGTTCAGCCCGGCCACCACCACGTCCTGCACACAGGGCGAGCCGTCCAGCTGCACGCGGGCGCGCAGCGGGCCCACGCTGACGAAGGTGCCGCTGGAGAGCTTGAAGTCTTCGGCGATGCGGCCGTCGAAGCGCAGGCCGCGCTGGGGCTGTTCGGGGTCGATGAAGGCGACCGCGTCGCCGGTGCGGTAGAAGCCTTCCTCGTCGAAGGCCTCGGCGGTCTGCTGCGGCTCGCGCCAGTAGCCGGGCATGACGTTCGGGCCGCGGAAGCGGATCTCGGTCTTGCCGTCGGTGGGCACCAGCTTCAGCTCCACGCCGGGGTTGGGCAGGCCGATGTGGCCGGAGCGCACGTCTTCGCCGAGCGCGAAGGTGCAGGACGGCGCGGTCTCGGTCATGCCCAGGCCGGTGAGCATGCGCACGCGGTGGCCGATGGTGCGCTCGGCATGCGCATCCAGCCGGTCCCACACGGCCTGCGAGAGGCCGGCGCCCGAGTACATGAAGGCCTTCACGCGGCGGAACAGCGATTCTCGCAGCGCGTCGTCCTCGTCCATCGCCGAGACGATTTCCTCGAAGCCCTTGGGCACGTTGAAGTAGATGGTCGGCGAGATCTCGCGCAGGTTGCGCAGCGTCTGGCCAATGCCGCTGGCGGTGGGCTTGCCTTCGTCGATGTACAGCGTGCCGCCGTTGTACAGCGCAATGCCCACGTTGTGGTTGCCGCCGAAGGTGTGGTTCCACGGCAGCCAGTCCACCAGCACCGGCGGCTCGTCGCCCAGGAAGGCAAAGGACTGGCGGATCATCTGCAGGTTGGCGCACAGCATGCGGTGCGTGTTCATCACGCCCTTGGGGTGCTTGGTGGAGCCGGAGGTGAACAGCACCTTGACCAGCGTGTCCGGCCCAACGGCGGCATGCGCGGCCATGCCTTCCGGGCCGGGCTTGGCGGCCAGCAGCTCGGCAAAGGGCGTGGTGCTGCGGCCAGCCAGCGCACCGTCGGTCAGCACGACTTCCACGCCTTCGGGCACCGCCGCAGCAATCGCCTTTGCATAGGCCGGGCCGGACGCGAACACCAGCCCCGGCGTCAGCGTGCCCAGGATGTGGCGCAGCTTCGCGTGGTCCTGCGACAGCAGCGAATACGCGGCCGAGACCGGTGTGTACGGCACGCCTGCCCACATCGCGCCCAGGGACAGGGTGAGGTGCTCCAGGTCGTTGTCGGACAAGATGGCCACCGGGCGGTCGTGCGACAGCCCGCGCTGCGCCAGCGCCTGGCCCACGGCCTGCGCGCGCGCCAGCATCTGCGCATAGCTGATGCGCTGCCATTCACCGTCCGCACCACGGCGGGCGATGAACGTTCGCTCCGGCGCTTCGCGCGCCCAGTACTCCAGCCGGTCGCTCAGGCGGGCAGGGAAGGGCGACAGTGGTTCGGTGGAGCGCAGGACCACGGTGCCATCGTTGCGGTACTCGACAGCCGCCTCCAGGCAACCGCCAACCCGCAATGCACGATAGGCAGGCGCACTCATGCGGCGCTCACCTTGCCTGCCCGGCCTTCGAGGAAGGCGCGCATGCGTTGCTTGGCGGCGTCGTCGCCCTGGGCGATGGCGGCCATCAGCGACTCGACGAACAGCCCGTCGGACTGCGACAGGCCGGCGATGCGCGGCAGCGCCTGCATCACCGCGAAGTTGGACAGCGGTGCGTTGACGGCGATCTTCCTGGCCAGCGCCAGGCCCTGCGCCAGGCCTTCGCCGGGCTCGGTGAGGTAGGTGGACAGGCCGGCCTGCAGGCCTTCGTCGGCGCTCAGCACGCGGCCGGTCAGCATCATGTCCGTCATGCGCGCGGCGCCGATCAGGCGCGGAATGCGCGCCGCACCGCCGCCGCCGACAAACAGCCCGCGCTGGCCCTCGGGCAGCGCGTAGAAGGTGCTGCGCTCGGCCACGCGCACATGCGCGCTGCTGGCCAGCTCCAGCCCGCCGCCCACCACCGCGCCGTGCAGCACCGCCACGACCGGCACCCGGCCGAACTGCACCTGCTCGAACGCCGCATGCCAGCCGCGCGAGTGCGCAATGCCTTCGGCCACGCTGCGCTCGCTCAGCTCGGACAGGTCCAGCCCGGCGCAGAAGTGTTCGCCTTCGCCGCTCAGCAGCACCGCGCCCACGTCTTCCGGCAGGTTCAGCAGCGCGGTGTGCAGCTGGGCGATCAGCGGGTCGTTCAGCGCATTGCGCTTGGCCGGGCGGTTCAGCCGCAGGTGGGCCACGGCGCCTTGCTGGCTGATCTGCAGCAACGGCAGCCCGGCCAGCAGGCCGGTGGCGGGGGTGAAATCCGGGAGGGTCATGGGCAGGTGCCGGTGGAGGCAGAAAAATGATTCAGCAACTTAATCATTATTTGCGCTGGCGCGCCCGCAGATCAATCGAATATTTGTCCGTGAAAACCCCGATGACGCACCCGTCAATTGATTGTTTTACTTAAACAAATTTGGAGCTTTCTCGATGAACCTGGACGAGCTGATCGCGATCGACACGCACACCCACCTGGAGGTGTCCTGCCGCAACCCCTTCGACAACTACGGCGAGGAGTTCGACCGCGCGGCCGACAAGTACTTCCGCTCCTCCCGCCGGCCGACGATGGACGAGACGATTGCCTACTACCGCGAGAAGAAGATCGGCTTCGTGAACTTCACGGTGGACGCCGAGACGCAGATGGGCCGGCGGCGCATTCCGAACGAGGAGATCGCCGAGGCCGCGCTGGCCAACCCGGACATCATGATTGCCTTCGGCAGCATCGACCCGCACAAGGGCAAGATGGGCGCCCGCGAGGCGCGCAAGCTGATCGAGGAATACGGCGTCAAGGGCTTCAAGTTCCACCCCACGGTGCAGGGCTTCGAGCCGGCCGACCGCATGGCATGGCCGCTCTATGAAGTGATTGCCGAGTACCGGCTGCCGGCCATCTTCCACAGCGGCCATTCGGGCATTGGCAGCGGCATGCGCTGCGGGGGCGGCCTGCGCTTGCAGAACTCCAACCCGATGATGGTCGAGGACGTGGCGATTGCCTTCCCCGACATGCAGATCGTGCTCGCCCACCCGTCCTGGCCGTGGCAGGACGAGGCGATCTCGCTGGCCATGCACAAGCCCAACGTGTGGATCGACCTGTCAGGCTGGAGCCCGAAGTACTTCCCGGCGCAGCTGGTCCAGTACGCCAACACGCTGCTGAAAGACCGCATCCTGTTCGGCAGCGACTTCCCGCTGATCACGCCCGAACGCTGGATGAGCGACTTCGAGGAAGCCGGCTTCAAGGACCAGGTCAAGCCGCTGATCCTGAAGCAGAACGCCGCCCGGCTGCTGAAGCTGGGGCCGTTCGCCAACCCTGAGCCTCAGGGCAACGCCACTTGCAGTTGAGCCACCAGGGTGCGAAGACGGGTGTCAATGCGCCCGGCCAGCACCGGCAGTTCGGCTTCGCGCGCCGTGCTGTGCAGCGCATTCTCGAACTCGGTCAGGTCTGCGCAGAGCTCGGTGGCGCCAATGGCTGCGCAGGCGCCGCGCAATGAGTGGCTCGCGGCCAGCCAGCGGGGCATCCGGCCGCTGGCGTCCATGTTCAAGAGTTCGGCCGCGCCATCGGCGTAGGTGTCCACGAAGCTGGACAGGACCCGCGCCAGGCTGCTCATCTGGCCGCCGATGTTGTGCAACGCGAGCGCAAGGTCCATGCCGTGAACACCGGCCAGGCGCTGCGTCGTCAGCATGTCCGGCGACGCCCCTGCGCCGATGGGGCCCGGCGCGGCTTGGGCCGCTGCCGGGGTTCGGGCGGGCAGCGGCAGCCAGCGCAGCAATGCTGCGTAGAGCAGCGGCGGCTCGACAGGTTTGCTGATGTGATCGTTCATGCCTGCAGCCAGACAGGCGGCACGGTCCTCGCCAAAGGCATTCGCCGTCATCGCCACGATGGGCAGGCCCTGGCCCAGCCTGGCCCGGATGACCCGCGTCGCCTCCAGGCCGTCCATCTCCGGCATCTGCATGTCCATCAGGATCAGGTCGTAGTTGCGCGACAGCGCCATCCGGACCGCCTGTGCGCCATCGGCTGCCACCTCCACCCTGAGCTCGAGTGCAGCCATCAGCTCCACCGCGACCTCCTGGTTGATCGGGTTGTCTTCGGCCAGCAGCACCCTTTGCCCGCCGTGCAGGCGCCGCAGTTCGAGCTCCTGTGCGCCCGGTGCCGTGGCCTCGGGGCGGGCTTCGGTGCTTGCTGTGCGTGTCACGCGGGCCAGCGTGTCATGCAGCGCCGAAGGCGTGATCGGCTTGACCAGCACCGCATCGAAGCGGGCGCTGCGTGCGGCCTGCCACATGGCGGTCTGGCTGTGCGCCGTCACCAGGATGCACGGCGGCAGGCCCTCGCCGAGTACCTTTCGCAGCGCTTCCAGCGTGGCCATGCCATTCATGTCGTCCATCTGCCAGTCGAGCAGGATCACATCGAAGCTCTTGCCCATCCTGGCTTCGCGCGCGACCTGCTCGACGGCAGCCCGTCCGCTCTGGTACGCCTCGACCTGCAGGCCCAGCGAGCCCAGGCTTTCGGAGATGGCCTCCAGCGCCTCGGGCAGGTCGTCCACCAGCAGCGCGCGCAGCCCGGCCACGGGCACCTGCGCCGTCATGGGCCTGGCCTGCGCGCCGCGCCGGACCCGGCTGGTGAACCAGAAGCTGCTGCCCGAGCCGGGCACGCTGTGCATGCCCACATCGCCGCCCATCAGCTGGGCCAGGTGGCGCGTCAAGGCCAGTCCGAGGCCGGTCCCGCCATGGCGCCGGCTGGTGGAGGCATCGGCCTGCTCAAAGGCATTGAAGAGCCTGCCCTGGCGCTCGGCCGGAATCCCGATGCCGGAGTCGGACACCTCGAAGCGCAACTGCAGGCGTTCACCGTCCTCGGCGAGCAGCTCGGCCCGCAGCCGCACCCAGCCCTGATCGGTGAACTTCACGGCATTGGCCAGCAGGTTGATCAGCGCCTGCGCGAGGTGCTTGGGGTCGCCAAGCAGGCGCTCGGGCATGTGGTCGGTGTCGAGCACGAGTTCCAGTCCCTTGGCACTGGCCGCCCCGCCCACGATGTCGAAGACGCCGGTCAGCAACTCGTCGCGGGAGAACTCGATGTCCTCCAGCTCCAGCTTGCCGGCCTCGATCTTCGACAGGTCCAGGATGTCGTTGATGATGTGCAGCAGGTGCTGTGCAGAGCCGTCGATCTTGCCGAGCCGCTCGCGTTGTCGCACGTCCTGGGTATCGCGCAACATCAGGTGTGTCAGGCCGATGATGGCGCTCATCGGCGTTCGGATCTCGTGGCTCATGTTCGCCAGGAACGAGCCCTTGGCCTGGTTCGCCGCCTCGGCGAATGCCTTGGCCGCCCCCAGTTCCCGGGTCCGCACGGCGACCAGGTCCTCCAGGTGCAGGCGATGGCGCTCCAGCTCCGCCGAGGTGCGCCTGCGCTCGGTGATGTCCTGCACGGTGCCGCGCAGGCCGATGATCTCGCCGCTGCCCGAGCGTGCGGCCTCTGCGCGTGCGTTGACCCAGATCGGCGTGCCGTCGGCATGCAGCGCCGGCAACTCAAGGTCGTACCCCACACCGGTCTGCGCGGCAGCCTGGATGCCCGCTTCCAGCCGTTGCCAAGACGCAAGCGGATAGAGCGTGTCGGCTTGTGCCTTCAGCGGCGGGATGACGGCCCTGCCGAAGATCCTGCACATCTGGTCGCTGCAGACGGTTTCGTCCGTCGCCGCGTTCCAGTACCAGCTCCCGATGTGGGTCAGGCGCTGGGCCTCTGCCAGGGTCGTCTCCCGCTCCTGCAGCGCCGCATAGGCTGCCGTCAGGGCCTGGGTTCGCTGGCGCAGCAGGTCCGAGGTGTGGACCATGGCCCTGCCTGCCTCGTCTGCCTCGCGAAAGCTCGCGCCGCAAGCTTGCACCTGCTCGCCACGCGCCAACACGCTGGCCGAATCGGTGAGTGTTTGAACCGACCTGCCGATGGCGCTGCCCAGCCGCCGGGCGAACCAGGCACTGGCTGCGAACACCAGCAGGCCGCCCAGGCTCACGTAGCGGAGATTGCGCTTGAGGTCCGCCTGCAGGATGGACAAGGGGATTGCAATCGCAACGGCCCAGCGCGACACCGGCGAGCGGCTGACCACGATCAGGGCCGGCACTCCTTCCTTGGTCACCGACTCGAACGCCGCCTCGGAGGTGCTGAGCAGGCGCCTGGAGATCTCGGGATTCACCCGGCTGCCGACGAACTTCTCGGACAGGTGGGACCGCGCCGCGACGCTGCCGGTGCTGTCGGAAATGCTGCTGACCCAATCGGCAGGCAACTGTTGCTGGCGCAGGATGCCGCCCAGCTGGTCCGCGCCGATGCTGACCCCCAACGCATACCGCACCTGGTCGCCTGCGAACACGGGCACCACCACCGAGGCCCTGAGGGTACCGGCTGCGGCACCGACATAGAGGTCGGTCACCAGTGGCTTGCCTGTCAGGAAGATGCTGCGCAGTTGGGCTGCGTCGGCATGCCGGGGCAACGCGCCGCCGTAGGGCACCAGGGTGTTCACCAACTGCTGGCCGCTGGCGTCGCTGACGACCACGTTGAGGCCGATGCCTTCGCTTTGGATCAGCTCGGAGGCGCGCCGATGGAAGCCGGCCCAATCGGACACGGCAACGAAACTGGAGGTGGAAAGCGCGACCGCCACGACCCTGGCCGCGTCCAGCTGCCCGTCCACGGCCTGCACCATGGCCCTGACCGTCTGCACGGTGTTTTTCTCGATCTGCTGCCGCCCGTCCTCGTACATGCGGTAGATCAGCAGGCCCACCCCGCACAGGCCCGGCAACAGGCATGCGAGCACCAGCCAGAGCAGCAGGGCCCGCACGGACCAGAGCGGGGGCGAGCACACAGACGAAGGCGGGTCTGTCTGCGAACCGGTCCGGTCGGACGGTCGCGTCACGGGCAAGGGCGACGTGCGCGGTCGCGCGGCCAAACGGCCTGCCGGAGCGGAGGTCTGTCCCAGGGCATCGCCACACAAACCTCGCAATCGAAACCGCTACCGGATGTCCGGGTGGGCGCGCATGCAGTGAGCCTGCCGCGCGCTGGCGGATCTTACTCGCCGCCTGCCGGCAGGGACATCATCAGGCGGGATGGCGGCGGACGCAAAGCGGAGGCGCTGATGCGAAGGTGGCGCTGCCCGGCCATTGATGATGTTTGATAGTTGCCCTTGTCCCGCGGCGCGGCGGCGCGTTCAATGGGGTCATCGCAGCCCCCACGGACCACGCCATGCCCACCACCACTGCCCGCTCTGTCCTGTTCCAGCTCGCCTGCATGGCAGCCTGTGCCTTCGGTCCGGCGCTGTCTGCACAGGCGGCCACCAAGACCGAGGACTTCAACGCCGCGTTCCCTGCCTGGGAGTCGGGCTGGTTCGGCAAGCACTCGAACGCCAGCAACCACTGCGCCGCCAACTACTGCCTGGTGGATGACGACTGGGCGGACCCGAGCAACACCGTGCGCGGCATGGCTGGCAGCGGCCTGGTGCTGAGCAGCGACGGCGGCTGGTCTTCGTCCCCCATCACCATCAACTTCGACCCGGCCTTCGGTGCCACCCTCAAGGCCATGCAGATCGACGTGGCGGTGTACGTGGAGTCGACCTTCTCCGCCTGGGACAGCAATGGCAATCCGGTCTATTCCAAGGTGCTGCGGGTCGACAGCTACAAGGACGTGCCGACCAGCCGCTACCAGACGCTGCACTTCAAGTCGGCCACCGGCATCGCAGGCTTCTCGTTCAGCGGCCCCGCCGACGGCAACACGGTGATCGACAACATCACCGTCAAGACGACCAGGCAGTAGTCGCCAACGGCGGCCGACCCCGTCCCTCTATTTCGCCATTCAAAGGCTCACGATGCATTCGTCTTCCCTTTCCTGTGCCGCGCTTCTTGCGGCGCTGTCGCTCGTCGCACCGGCCTGCCTGGCCGCGCCGGCCTACCAACTTGTGGACCTGGGCCCCAACACCAGCGCGACCAGCCTGAATGCCAATGCCAACGTGCTCGGTGAGCGCAACGGCAAGGTGGCGCGCTACTTCGGTGGCCAATGGCATTCGGTGCCTTCGGTGATCGCCGGGGCTGCGCTGAACGATGCCGGCCAGGTCGCGGGCACCTTGATGGACAAGCAAAGCTCGCTGGCAACGTCGGCCTGGTGGAGCAAGGCGGCTGGCGCCGTCGAGATCGCTCCCCTTGGCACCGGCGAGAGCCATGCCCATGCGATCTCCGGCAACGGCACGGTCGTGGGCACCGGCATCCTGGATCCGGTGTGGGGCTCGATCTACGCCTTCAAGTACCAGGACGGCAAGCTCACCCGCTTGAGCTGCCTGGTGCCGACCTCCGGCTGCGATGCCCGCGGCGTCAATGACGCGGGCCAGATCACAGGCGCCACGCAGGTGCCGTATTCCGGCTCGCATGCCTTCCTCTACGACCCCACGGTCGGCTTCTGGCGCGAGCTTGGCACGCTGGGTGGCCGGTCCTCCATCGGCATGGCCATCAATGCCGCTGGCCACGTGGTGGGCAACGCCGATGTCGCAGACGGTGTGAACCACCACGCCTTCTTCTTCGACGGCACGACGATGATCGACCTGGGCGCGCCCGATGGCGGCAGCAGCTTCGCCACCGCGCTCAACGACCATGACGCGGTGGTCGGCGGCATGGTGGACGCGGCAGGCACCCCCTCGGCCTTCTTCTACAAGGGCGGCAAGATGCACGACCTCGCCAGCCTGGTCGACAACGCCGCCGGCTGGACCTTCGTGCAGGCCACGGCCATCAATGCCAAGGGCCAGATCGCCGGCAATGGCCTGCTGAACGGCGTGCCTCACGCCTTCCTGCTCGACAAGCGCAACTGATCTCGACCGCATAATCGCTTGGGCCGCTTGGGTCATTTGCACGCGGCAATTGCAGAAGGGAATGAATGCGCAGCTTTCTGCTGGAAGACGATCCCGAGCACGCAGCGCACTTCATGGCGAGCCTGGCGGCCACGGAATTCCAGGTCCGCCATTTCTGGACCGCGGGCAGCTTCTTCGAGGCGCTGGCCGAGTCCACGCCGCAGCTCATCGTGCTCGACTGGATGCTGCCGGACCTCAGCGGCTACCAGGTGCTGCGCCGGGTGCGCGAGCGCTTTGGCCTGGCGGTGCCCATCGTCATGCTGACCTCCGTCGACAACGAGGAGCGGGTGGTCGCGGCCTTCGAGGCCGGTGCGGACGACTTCCTGACCAAGCCGGTCGCCAGGCCGGTGCTGCGCGCCAGGTTGCAGGCCTTGGCGCGCCGGGTCAACCAGGCGCCGGCCGCGTTCAGCGGCAGCGTCAGCTTCGGCCCCTACCGGCTCGACTATGCGCGCCAGAGCGTGCGCGACGTCGACGAGCCCGACGCACGTTTCGCGCTGACGCCGCGCGAGTTCGACCTGATCTGGCTGCTGATGAACAACCCGGACCGCTTCATCCCGCGGGCTGAACTGATTGCCGGCGTCTGGGGCAAGAGCAGCGAAGTGGCGCCCCACACGCTGGCGCAGAACGTGCACGCGCTGCGCAAGAAGCTGGGGCTGGCGCGGCGGGACATCCGGCTCGCGGCGGTCTACGGCTCGGGCTACCGCCTGGAATCGCCGGGGTCCTCACGGTGAACCCGCAGCCCGGCGCGGATCTCATGGAAGCGCTGGAGCCGGTTGCCACCGAAGAATTCGTCGCGGCCTGGCAGCACCGTTTGCCGGCGCTTTTCGGCGAAGCCCGCGCGCTGCAGCTGGTGACGCTTGCCTGGCACCTGAGGCAGCGCGACCCGGCGCTCGCCGCGGTCCTGGCCGATGAAGCGCAACCTTTGCTGGCCACCAGCGCGCCGACGGTTGCCGGCACGGCCCTTGCGCGCCTGTCACTCGTGCGCGCCGAGGCCTGCCTGTTGCGCGCCGACTTCGACGCAGCGGGCGCTCAGGCGCAGGCAGCGCTGGCGGCGTTCATGGGCCGGGGTGAGCACGCGGGCTGCTGCGACGCGCTGATGCTGGCCGCGAACATCGCCAGCGACCTGGGCCAGTACCGGGAGCGTGACGCAGCACTGGCGCGCGCACGCGACTGCGCCATTGCGGGGGGCGACGGCTTGCGCGTTGCGCTGGTCCATGCGGCCCTGGCCTACAACGCGGCGGCTGCCAACGACCCGAACGCCGAGACCTGCTGGGCGGCGGCCATGAACGATCTGGTCGCCACTGGCATTCCGGTCCTGACGGTGGTGGCCAACGACTTCCGGGTGGCCATGGCCTTCAAGCGCGGGGATCACGGCCCCGCGATTGCCTGGCTGCGCGACCAGATGGCGGCCGCCGGGCGTTGCGGCATGGTCAGGAAGCAGATCTCGACCGCCGCCAACCTGGGCCTGGCCTTCTCCATGCTCAACGACCACGGCGCTGCCCTCGACTGGGCCCAGCAGTCGCTGGACATGGCGCGCCGCACCGGCTGGCCGGTGGCCATCGGTGCCGGCTTGGTGCAGATGGCACCGGTCCTGGCCAAGCTGGACCAGCCCGAAGCCGCGCAGGCCATGCTGGACGAATCCATCGGCGTGCTGGCGCCGCTGACGGGTTGCTTTTTCTACCTGCCGGCACTGAGCTTCAGCGGCCTGTTTGCCCTCCAGCGAGGGGACGCGCAAGCCGCGCTGATCGCCTATGCGGAACTCGAACGAAAGTCGCACGGCCACTACCGCGAGCAGTTCCTATTCTCGGTTCACATCGGCCGCGCCCGTGCCCTGTCCCTGCTGGGGCGTGGTCCGGAAGCCGAGCAGGACGCCCTTCAAGCGCTCGCCACCGCCGTGGCCAATGGCGAGCTGACCGCCCAGATCGAGGTGCTGCAGTTTCTGGCCCAACTGCACGACCGCTTCGAGCTCGCGCCGCCGACCATGGCCGCGGCCACCAGTGCGCCGCTGCACTACCTGGGGCTGGCGCTCGATGTCGCGGCCGAGATTCCAGGGTTCACGGTGCCCGACCACTTGCTGACCCTCGTCGCCGAGCAGCATGCCAAGGTCGGCGACCACGCCCGCGCCTATGCCTGCGCGCGCGCTGCGGCGGCCGCCCGCGAGGCCACGCATGGGCGCGAGGTGCGCGACCGGGCCATGGCCACGCAGCTGCGGCATGAGGCCGAGCGGGCGCGCGCCGAAAGCGAACACCTGCGCCGCCTCGCCGACGTCGAAGCCAAGCGTGCCCAGGCGCTGGGGTCTGCGCTGTCGGATCTGCGTGCGGCCCAGACCGAGCTGCTGCGGCGCAACGAGCTGCAGGCGCGCATGAGCGCCGAGCGCGAGGAAACGCTGGCCTTCCTGGCGCATGACCTGCGCGCGCCGCTGACGGCCATTGCCGCCGCGCTGTCCGACACGCCGCGCGAAGACACGCTGCTGCGGACCGGCCGCCTGGCGCAGCGCGCGCTGACCATGACCGATCGCTTCCTGGACATTGCCCGCCTCAGCCAGCTGCCGCCGAGCGGCCGTGTCTCGCTGGACCTGGCCTCGCTGATCGACGAGGCCTGCGAGACCTTCGAGCGCCGCGCCGTCCAGGAAGGCCGCACGCTGGAGCAGGCGCTGGTCTTCGGCGTCGCCGTGCTCGGCCACCGCGAGGCCTTGACCCGGGCCTTCTGCAACCTCGTCGACAACGCCCTCAAGTTCTCGCGCCCCGGCGGCCGGGTCGACGTGCTGATGGCCGTCACCGAACAGGAAGCCGCCTTGATCGTCACCGACGATGGCGCCGGCATGCCCGACGCGGCGCAGCAACTGCTGCTGCGCACCGGCAGCGACCGCACCCCCGCCGCCAGCGGCCGCCTGGGCCTGGCCATCGTTGCCGAGGTGGCCAAGGTGCACGAGGCGCGGGTTGTGGTCGAGGTGTCGGCGAGTGGTACCCGCATCGAGATGTGGCTGCCGCGAGCCGGCGTGAATACGCCGTAAGCCAGCAATGCCCCCCGTTTCCCCGGACAGGCATTTGCATGTCACTCAGGTCGTTGGCTGGCGGGCAACTTCAAGCCTCGCATGCGCATGTCTTCGGCAACGGCATCTGCCTCTGGCAAACCCAGGCGTGACAACTCCATCCACGCCTTCTCAAGCAACTGCCTGGCTTCATCCGCCGTTGCCCCTTCTCCATCCAGCAACTGCAACCCGATCTTTGCGCTGGTGATCGCGTTTCCGCGCACGTCGCCCAGCCGCTCGTAGACCGGCAGTTGTTCCTCCCTGCGGATGCGCAGGGCCTCATCGGGCTGGCCGCGGGTTTGCAGGATGTCGGCAATCTTGCCCATGGTCACGGCCTTCTCGCGCACGTCGCCCAGCCGCTCGAAGACCGGCAGTTGTTCTTCCCTGCGGATGCGCAAGGCCTCGTCAAGTTGACCGCGGGCTCGCAGGATGTCGGCAATCTTGCCCATGATCATGGCTTTCGCGCGCACGTCGCCCAGGTGCTCGAAGACCGGCAGTTGTTCTTCCCGGCGGATGCGCAGGGCCTCGTCGAGCTGGCCGCGGGCTTGCAGGATGTCAGCGATCTGACCCATGGTGACGGCCTTGGAGCGCACGTCGCCCAGGTGCTCGAAGACCGGTAGTTGTTCCTCCTTGCGGATGCGCAGGGCCTCGTCGAGCTGGCCACGGGACTGCAGGATGTCGGCGATCTTGCCCATGGTGACGGCCTTGGAGCGCACGTCGCCCAGGCGCTCATAGACGGGCAGTTGTTCTTCGGTGCGGATGCGCAGGGCCTCGTCGAGCTGGCCGCGGGCTCGCAGGATGTCGGCGATCTGGCCCTTGGTCAGGGCTTCGGCTCGTTCGTCACCCAGTCGCCGATGCAAAGGGAGTTCGACCTCGCGCCAGTGTTGCAGCGCGGCGTCGTAGTCGCCCAGGTCATGCAGCAACCGGCCAAGTTCATCGACAGGCGCCGCCAGCAATTCGTCCGGCGGGGCCGGCTCGGTCGCCAGCCAGGTACGAATCTCGGCCACACGGCGGCTGCGTTCCGCCATCGAACGGTTGTCCCTGCCGGCTGGCCTGGGCGGGATCAGCGGGACATGCCCACCTGTGAGTCCAATCTCTGGGCTGGAACCGATGGCGGTTGCAGATGCCGCAGGCGCTGCGGCGGGCAGGAAGGCATAGACGCCGCCTCGCCAGGCCCACAAGTCAGGCGCCTTGCTTGAGGCGAGTGCAATCGCATCGGCATCGAGCCAGAACACCAGGCGGGCGCGGGCTTGCGAGGCAAGGCGTTCGCGGCGTGCGTTGAAAGCGTCCCACCGCGCCGAATCGAACCATCCCGGCCGGCCGGCCGACGACGTGGACCACCGCGCCTGCGCGGGCGTTCTTGATGAGGCGATCTTCCAGCATGGCCGCGTCGGCAATCCTGTCGCTCAGCGGCAGGCGGCTGGTGCTCAGGCCTGCCATGCGCAAGACCTCGTCGAGCGCCGTCATCACCTGTTTGCGCAGGTTTTCGTCGGGCGCATCGACCAGCAACCATTGGAAGGCCGGGCCGTGCACCAGCGTGCGCGAAAGGCGCAGGAAATCGTCGTGGCAAGACGCTGGGAGACCACGTGCCGCCGCCAACCGCAGTTGTTCAACATCGAAGGCGGAGCCGGCCATTTCGCAGACTGCCGCTTGGGTCAGGCTGGGGGAGCTGCGGCTGGCGCGGTTGCAGGCTCGGCAGCCGGCACCACGGCCAGTCGGTAGCCCTCCAGCGTGCGCACCACCGGGTGGCTGCGGCGCCAGGCGCCATCGTTGTACTGCAGCGGCGCCAGCCGGTGCAGCAGTTCCTGCGCCTGTTCGTCGTTGCCGCCGTGGGCCGGATTGGCGTCAATGGCCTTCAGCAGCAGGTAGTCGGCGGGTTTCAGAAAGTAGCGGTAGTCGGATGCGAGTTGTTCAATGGCGCGTTGCACCACTGCCGCGTCGATCAAGCTGTCTGCCACTTCGCAACACAGCTTCAACAGGCGTAGCAGCTCGCGCGGATGACCGCCGCTGTATTCCACCAGGCGCTTTGCTTCAGTGTCGCTGGAGAAAAGGCTGCTGTCAGCGCGCCGCAGCAGCAGTTCGTGCATGGCCGTCAGACCGGGCTCGAAGGGGCTGCTGTCGCGCTCTTGCAGCTTGATCATCGGCAGCACCATGTCAGCATCGAGCTTGCCGCCCAGCCGACCGTCGTACTTGAGGTGGAGTGGGGCGGTGTAGATGGCGAGGGTCTGGATTGCCAGGAGTTGCTCGGCATCCTGTACGAAGAACTGCTGGGTGTCTTCACCGCGCATCTTGTCGGTGCCGTCGATCAGGAAGAGCACTCTTTCGGCGCGCCCTGCACGCGTCAACTCGGCTTCTGCTGTGCGAATGAGGTTACTGAACGCGATCGCCAGGGTCGTGAAGCCGTTGCGAATCTCCTGCCGCCACTCGCTCTTCTGGCTCGACCCGGTCTTGAACGCAGTGGTAAAGCCTGCGAACAGTTTGACGATTCCCGGGATACCGCCGCCAGCCTCGATGCCGGTCTTGAGTTCCGCGCTCAGTTCCCGGTTCGTGCTGCGCGTCTGGATGGCACTGGCGAACCAGTCGCGCACGGGCTTGAGCGAGTCTTCGCCGAGCGAGAATCCATCGGCATTGAGACGCTCCAGCAGCGTTTCAGCCATCGCCATCAGCGCTTCCGTGTACTGCAGGTTGTTGCGGTCCAGCTTGGCGAGAACGTCGACTTCAACGACATAGAAGCGCTTCGACTCGTTCAGCCTGCCCGCGTATCGGCGCAGCTCGGTGGTCTTGCCGCTGCCGATGTGGCCGAAGAACAGCACATGCTTGTCGTTGGGGGCAAAGAAGGCATTCGTCGCCGTATCCCAGCCGAACTTGCGTGCCAGCCGTGCAAAGGTCTTCTCGCTGCCACGTGCCGTCTGCGTGTCTACATAACGCGGATCTCCGTCGGGCAGCGCTTCTTCGTACTCGATCTTCTGCAGGACTTCAAGAATGTGAGTCGGAGGTTTGTATGCCATGGCGAGGTGAATTTTAGGGCGAGGACCATTGGCACAACGAGTCGAATGTGTGGGCGTTTGCAAAGTGACCCGGAAAACTGGGCCGTCCGCCGGGCGATCATGCGCGATGGCAAGTGCGACTGCCATGCCGCAAGGGATCGTCTTGCAGGCCCCTGCACTTCAGGTCCAACGGCTGAAGCACCGGAGCACCGGAAGTTGCCGCAGGTTCAGCCCGGCTTGCCGTCCAGCCGGGCCCCGCCAGGTCCAGGTCTAGGCCTTCTTCGCGTAGGCGCTGCACCAGCCCTTGGCCGCGACGTTCTTGCCGGCGAACAGCGGGCAGGCACCGCTCGCGTCGCCCGCCTTGCCTTGGTAGAACTGGCAATTCGCGCAGGTCTGTCCAGCGGCGTACTTCGGGAACTTGGCCTTGTCGGCCTTGGTGGCGTCCACCACATAACCCAGCGCCGTGGCCTGGGCATCCTTGGGGTCGACGTCTGCGGCGCGCGCCTGCTGTGCGGCCAACAGCGCGAGGCTGGTGACCGGAATGATCTGGATGAAGGTGCGACGCGTGGTCATGCTGGCGAGTCCTCAGGGTTGGCTGGCAAGAGATTCATTGTGCGACCCGGCTGGCCGTGCGTCGCGCCTTGTCTGCCGCCAGCTTGCGCTGCGTCATGGCCCTGAGGCCATCCTCACCTGATCTTGATCACCACCTTGCCTTTCGCACGGCCGGCCTCGACGTAGGCCATGGCTTCGTTGGTGGATGCGAACGGGAAGACCTTGTCGATCACAGGATGGATGGCGCCGGCCTCGATGAGCCTGGTGATCTCGCGCAGCTGGCTGCCGTTCGCCTTCATGAACAGGAATGAATAGTCGACGCCCAGCTTCCTGGCTCTGCGCCTGACGCCTGCGCTCAGCAGCCGCATGACCAGCCTCACGAAGCCTGGCGAGCCAATGGCCTGGCCGAAGGCCGGGTCCGGCGGGCCGGAGATGGAGATGAGCTTGCCGCCGGGCTTGAGCACGCCGAGCGATTTGGCGAGGGTCTTGCCGTCCTGGCTGTTCAGCACCAGGTCGCAGTCGCGCAGCACCTGCGCGAAATCCTGCGTCTTGTAGTTGACGACCACGTCCGCGCCTAGGCGCTTCACCAGCTCGGTGTTGCTGCTGGTGGTCGCCACAGTGGCGCCCAGGTGCTTGGCCAACTGGATGGCGAAGGTGCCGACGCCGCCGGAACCCGCCTGGATGAAGACCTTCTCTCCCTGCTTCAGCCTGGCCGTCTCGACCAGCGCCTGCCAGGCCGTCAGGCCCACCAGCGGGATGGATGCGGCTTCTTCCATCGAGAGGTTCCTGGGCTTGGGCGCCAGCGAGCTTTCCTTGACCGGGACAAGCTCGGCGAAGGTGCCGATCCGGAAGTCATCCACCCGCGCGTAGACCTCGTCGCCGGGCTTGAACTGCCGCACCCGCGGGCCGACCTTGCGCACCACGCCGGCCACGTCGTGGCCCAGCACCAGCGGCAGCCGGTAGGGCAGGATGAGCTTGAACTCGCCGTCCCGGATCTTGACGTCCAGCAGGTTGACGCCGGCGGCGTGCACCTCGACCAGGACCTCGTCGTCGCGCAAATCAGGGTCTGGCAGCTCGGCTGGCCGCAGAAGGCCTTTCTTGGCGTAGCGGTCGAGAACAAATGCCTTCATGGTGTTTCCTTGGTCGAACTGGTGGCCCGTCGCGGGGCAATGTGGTGGATCAACGAGCGGCTCAGGCTTCGAGGCGCAGGTCCTTGCGGACGCCCGCGTCCAGCACGCTCGCAGGCGCGAAGCGGCGCAGCATGCGCATGCGGCTGGCCAGGCCGGGTGTGTAGTGGAGTTTGGGGTGCTCCGCGGTGGCCGCCCGCAGCACCACTTCGGCGACGACCTCCGGGCCGTCGGCACCAACGAGCACTTCCTTGACCCGCTTCTCGACCCCGGCGCGCACCATGCCGTATACGTCCAGCACCGCATCGGGCTGCATCAGGTTGGCATCGAACGGCGTGTTGATGTAGGCAGGTTCTACCACCGAGACGCGAATGCCCTGCGTGCGCAGCTCATGGTCGAGCGCTTCGGAATAGCCGGCCACCGCATGCTTGGTGGCGGAGTACAGCGCCATGTAGGGCATGGGCAGGAAGCCCAGCACCGAGCCGATGTTGACGATGCGGCCGCCGCCCTGGCGGCGCATGTGCGGCAGCACCGCGCGTGTCATGCGCACCAGGCCGAAGAAGTTGGTGTCGAAAATGGCCTGGGCTTGCTCGATTGAGCTTTCCTCGGCTCCGGCGGGCGCCACGCCAAACCCGGCGTTGTTGACCAGCAGATCGAGGCGGCCTTCGCGCTGCATCAGCTGCTGGACGGCGGCTTCGACCGACGCATCGCGGGTCACGTCCAGGGCCAGCATCTCGAAAGCATGTTGGCCGGGCTGGGCGCTGCGGCGGCTGGTGCCGTAGACCTTGTAGCCCCCCGCCTGGGCGAGCTGCGTGGCGGTGGCCTGGCCGATGCCCGACGAGGCGCCGGTCACAAGGGCAATCCTGCTGTGTTTTGTCATGGTGTGGGTCTGTCCGAGGCTTGGGTGGGGAGGGGTTGTGATATCGGGATGATGATCATCATGTGAGAAGGCGAGCGAAGCGCCGGCGCTCCATGTGGCCGTTTCAATCGTGGGTGGCGGTCAGGTGCTTCAGCGCGGCGCTTCGCAGGCCATCGGCCAGCGCGGGGTCATCGACCGCGCGGGACAGCAGCAGCGCGCCCACCATCGTGGAGATCGCGACCAGCGCCTGCGCGTGGGCCTGGGGCTGCCCCCAGTCCGGCGACTGGCGGGCCAGCAGGTCGACCATTTCCTTGACGTAGCGCGTCGTGACCTGGCGCACCTCCGGCGCCTGCCGCGCGGTCTCGGAGCCCAGCGCGGCCAGCGGGCAGCCGGTTTCTGCGTGGTCGGCATGCGTCTTCGAGAGGTAGGCGTCCAGCATGGCGGCGACCACCTGCCCGGGTGGCACGCCGGCCGCCACGCCTGTTGCCGCCGAGGCCGACTCGGCGCAGGCCTGGCGCGCGGCCTCCACCAGCATGGCCTCGCGCGAAGCGAAGTGCGCGTAGAACGCGCCGTGCGTCAGCCCGGCCTCTTTCATGATGTCGGCCACGCCGACCCCGTCGTAGCCGCTGCGACGGATCGCGCGCGCCGCCACGGCGACGATGCGCGCGTGTGTTGCCTCTTTTGCCGCCGCTCGCTGGCTTGCTTTTGAAATTCGCATGATGACAATCATACATAAATTTGCGGCTTCGTGCTGGTGGGGGGTGGTGGGGGCCTGGATGCGGGCTGCAGCAGTGCGCTGTCCGTTCCGGCGGCCTCGTGGGGCTGTCTTCGGCAGGCCCTGGCACTTGAGGTCCAATCGCTCGATGTCATCTGCTCTTCCCATGTCCGCGCCCCGGCTCGGGGGCTGGCGCCTTGCCGGCCTGGTGTTTGTGTTCCTGTGGTTCTTCATTGGCGGCATTGCGCACTTCGCCGCGCTCGAAACCGAGATGCGCATCGTGCCGCCGTACATCCCGTGGCCGATGGCCGCGGTGCTGGTCAGCGGGGTGTTCGAGCTGCTGGGCGCTGCCGGCCTGCTGTGGCGGCGCACCCGCCGGGCGGCGGGCATCGGCCTGTTCCTGCTGACGCTGGCGGTCACGCCGGTGCACTTCTACATGTTGCAGGTGCCCGAGCAGTTCGACGTGCCCTATGCCTTGCTGGCGGCCCGGCTGCCGCTGCAGGTGGCGCTGCTGGCCCTGATTGCCTGGAGCACGGCGACGCCGCGCCGCCGCCGCGGGCTGTTTCGCTGAAGTCCAGCGGGCGGGTTCAGGACTGCCCGACCCGTTGTTGCAGCCGCGCGTATTCGGCGCTGCTGAGCACCTGGCGCTGCGCCAGTGGCGTGCCGCTGTGCACGTCGAAGAAGGGCGTGTGCAGGTAGCTGCCGCCAATGCGCGCGCCGGCCACCATGCGAGCGATGCGCAGCATGGCCCAGGTGGTGGACAGGGCGCTTGCGCTCGGCACAGGGCCTTGCGTCTGCCTGGCGCTCTGCCGGTTGAGCTGCATGCGCAGCGGGCCGAAGGACGCCGCCAGCGTGTGCGTCGGATCGCTCTGCAGGCAGCTGTGCAGCAGGCCGATGTACGAGAACTTGTGGCTGCGCGGCGTGTTGCCGATGGCGGTGCGGCAGCAGCGGGTGTACCAGCGCAGCATGCCGCCTTCGGTGAGCGACATGCAGGCCAGCGTTTCGCGGCCCTGGGTGAACCGCAGCCAGGCGGGCGAGGTGGCGATCACCTCGCTGCCGTCCAGCGGGTCCAGCACGCGCTGCGGCTCGCCGAGGAAGTGGGCGAAGGCCTGGCAGTCCTTGCAGTAGCAGACGCAGCGGCTGGCCCGCTCGCCGTGGCTGAGCAGGCCGGAGACGGTGCCGCAGCGGCAGCGCAGCAGATGGGGCGGGTTCATTCGGCGGCGGGAGGTGTCTTCTTGTCATCAGCCGCCTGCTGCAGGGCGCTCAGCAAGGTGTCGATCGCATACGGCTTGCGCAGCAGCTGGGCATGGGTGTCGGGCGCCTGGGCCGAGTAGCCGGTGGCGACCACGGTGGGCAGCGCAGGCAGGTGTTCGCGGCACCAGGCCACCAGGTCCAGCCCGCTCATGCGGCCGGGCATCACCACGTCGGTGAACAGCACGTCGAAGGGTTGGCCCTGCAACAGGCGTTGCAAGGCTTCGTCGGCGCTGTTGCACAGCGTCACCTTGTGGCCCTCGCCCTGCAGGGCCGGCAGCACCACCGAGGCCACCAGCGGGTCGTCTTCCACCATCAGCAGCCGCAGCTGGCGGCTGGGCTGGGGCGCACCGGCACTGGCGGCCGGTGCCTCTGCCCGCTGCTCGCTGGCCGGCAGGTAGAGGCTGACGCGGGTGCCTTCGCCGGGCTTGCTCTGCAACCGCGCGTCGCCACCGGACTGGCGCGCCAGGGCCAGCACCTGCGGCAGGCCCAGGCCACTGCCTGTGCCGACCGGCTTGGTCGTGAAATACGGCTCGAAGGCCTTGGCCTGGGTTTCGGCGTCCATGCCGGGGCCGTCGTCGGCCACCTCGATGCAGAGGTAGCGCCGGCCGGTCTGCAGGCCGGCGGTTTCGGCTGGCTCGGCCAGGCGGCCGGTGAGGGTGATGTGGCCGCCGTCCGGCATTGCGTCGCGGGCATTGAAGACCAGGTTCAACAGCGCCAGTTCGAGCTGCGTGGGGTCGACGAACAGTGCCGGCAGGCGTGGCTCGATGTGGGCCGACAGCTGCACCCGTGCGCCGACGGCCTTGCTGGTCAGCTCCTGGGTCTTCAGCACGAAGTCGCCCAGGTCCACCGACTGCGGCTGCAGCGCCTGGCGGCGGCCGAAGGTGAGCATCTGCCGGACCAGGGCGGCCGCCTTCGCGGTAGCCCGCAGCGCGCTTTGCAGCACCCGGCGCTGCGACCCTTCGCCGACCTGGCGATCCATGACCTGCAAGGCCATCTGGATGGTCTGCAGCAGGTTGTTGAAGTCATGTGCCAGTCCGCCGGTGAGACGGCCGATGGCCTCGTGCTTCTGGCCGTCCAGCAGCCGGGCCTGGGCCTCGCCGGCCTGCTGCACGGCCTCGGCCACGCGCTGCTCCAGCGTGCGCGTGGCCTCGTGCGAGCGCAGGCCGGCTTCGTGCAGCGCGGCGCTGACCTGGTCGGCCTCGCTGACGCCGGTGCTCAGGCGCGGCGGCACCGCGTCTTCGCCCAGCTGCGAGGCGGCTTCGCGCAGGGCCAGCACCGGCGCGCTGATGCGGCGCGCGCCATACATCGCCATGCCCAGACCGATCAGCAGCAACAGCCCGGAGGCCGCCATGGCCTGCAGCGTGACTCGCTGTGCCGCCCGGGTCAGCGCGGTGCGCGGCAGCGCAATGATCACCGCCCAGCGGTAGCGGCTGGGCTTGCTGAGGTAGCTCAGCGATGGCACGCCGTCCAGCGTGGTCGATTCGGCAAAGCCGTCTTCGCCGGCCTGGGCACGGCGCTGGATGTCGCCGGTGGCCTGCCGGCCCAGCCACTTTTCCGGATCGCGGCTGCGGGCGATCACGTGCTGGTCCTGGTCGATGATGGAGGCGACGCTGCCTTCGGGGTACCGGTGCTCGTCGAGGATGGCCTGCATCACGCTCGGCTCGAAGGACACGCCGACGTTGTACTGCGGCGGCTGCACGCCGCGCTGCGCCGCGAACACGCCCAGCACCGGCTTCTTCAGCAATGGCGCCTGCTGGGCGAAGAATACTTCCGGCTCGCCGGTGACGAAGTGCGCGCCCGGTGGCCGCGGGCGCGGCGTCAGGTCCAGCTCGGGCAGCAAGGTGTTCAGCAGCACGCGCTCGCGGTCGACCAGGAAGGCCCAGTTGCCGCTGCCCTCGACGGCCACCGCGGCTTCTTCGCGGAAGCGGCGCAGGTCACCGTCGTGCAGCGCGCTGGAGCCCGCCAGCGTGCGGGCCATGACCGCGCGCTTGTCCAGCTCCCGCTCGGCAACGAAGTTCAGGCTTTGCCCGATGTTCTGCACGTTCATGCGCGCGCTGTCTTCCTCGCGCTGGTAGGTGGTGCGCGCCAGCAGGCCAAAGCCGATGACGGCCGGCAGCCAGACGGCGAAGACCAGCAACAGGAGACGGGTGCGGATGCTCATGTCAGCGTGGTGGGGCTTCGGGAGAGGGCTTCAGAACGGTCAGCAAGCCAGGAAGTTAACAGCACTTGCTGACTTCGGTTGGCACGGCGCTTGTCGGCCTGCGCCTACAGCGCCATGCGGCGTTCACTCACGGGCTGTTTGCGGGCCCGACGGTCTACTGCACGGCAATCCAAGAACGCACTTTCCGACGCTGTCATCCCATGTCCAATCTCCTCGCCGAACGCCCCGTCACCCGTGCTGCCGTGCCCGATGCCATGCAGGGCCGGACGCTGAAGCTGCGCTGGCTCGAAGGCCCGATCCGGGGCGAGTCCCAGGAAATTCGTTTCCACGAGGACGGCACCTTCGGCCTGTCGGGCCACCCGGCCTCCCTGCGCATGCCCTACAGCTGCTTCGAGCTGGCCGAAGAAGTCCAGCTGGTTTCGCTGCCTTCGCCCGCCGGCTACACGCTGACGATGGCGCTGAATTTCAACGACCGGTCGACCATGGGCGTGGCCACGCGCGCAGACGGCTGGGAGCCGGTGCGAGGGCACATCGAACTGCTGAACTGACGCCTGTCTCAGCGCTGCCAGGCCCGGTCGCGTGCGCTGCGCTCCTGCGTGGCGTCCAGCGCATTGCCGGCGATGTACCGGTCCACCGCTGCCAGCACCGCAGGCGGCAGCGTTGAAGCCGCTTGGCGCAGGCCAGCGGCTTGGCTGGCGTCCACCTGCTCCGCGGCCTGCACTTGCCAGCCTGCGGGCGAGCGGCAGGCCAGGCCTGCAGTGGCTCCGGCCACGAAGGTGCGGCAGTAGCCGCCGGCCTGCGCCACGAAGCTGAGCTGCAGCGCCACGCGCGCACCGGCCGGCGTGTCGCTTGCGAGTTGCGTGTCCAGCGCCTGCGCCAGCGCGCCGCGGGCCAGCAGCCGGCCGCCTTGCTCGGCCATCAGCGGCACATCGCCACCCCGGTGTGCCCACAAGGCGCCTGACACCAGGCCAATCGCCAGGCTGGCCGCCATGCCGCCCCAGGCCGCCCAGCCCAGCCCCCCGCGGCGCTGGCGAATGGCATCCAGTGCGACGACTGCTGCAAGCCGCGGCGCGGCGGCCGGCGGCGGTGCCAGCAAGGCGCTGAGGCGGTCCGGCACCGGTTCGTCCAGCACCGCCGCAAAGGCCTTGGCCACGCGCTGGCGCTGGGCCTGGAAGGTTTCCACGCGGGCCCGCAGCGCGGCGTCGCCGGCCATTGCCTCGGCCAGCGCCTGGCGGCGCCGGGCGGAGAGTTCGCCGTCGGCAAACGCCATCAGTTCGTCGTCCTGCCAGTCGTTCATGTCATCTCTTTCGGCAGCTCGCCCAGCCAGGCCTGCAGCGCTTCGCGGGCCCGGGCCAGCCGGCTGGTCAGCGTGCCAATGGGAATGCCCAGCAGCTCGGCCGCCTCCTGGTACGAAAAGCCTTCGACCAGCACCATGCCAACGGCGGCGCGCTGCTCGTCGCCCAGCTGCGCCACTGCCCTGCGCACCGCCAGCGCGTCCAGCTGCGAGTCCTGCACGCCCACCTCGGCGCCGGCTTCTTCCGGCAGGAAGGTCTGGTCGCGGCGCTCGCGGGCCCGCACTTCGTCGATCCACGCGTTCTGCATGATCCTGAACATCCAGCTGTCCAGCCGCGTGCCGGGCGCCCACTGGTCGATCCGGTTCAAGGCCTTCTCGATGGCGATCTGCACCAGGTCGTCCGCATCTGCCGGGTGCCGCGCCAGCGTGCGGCCAAAGCGCCGCAGGCGCGGCAGCAGGGCTGCGATCTGGTGTCGCACATCGGTGGAGGCTTGGCTCATCTGCTGGGGACAACGGGTGTCGCAGGGATTTTCTTCCATGCCTGGCTCGTTATGCTGCCAACGACCATGAAAGCTGTGCCCTCGCTTCTCCTCTTGTGCGGCGCGCTGGCGCTGGCCATGCCGGCCAGCGCCCAGCTGCGCCTGCCTTCGCTGCCTTCGCTGCCGCGCGAGCTGCCCCGCCTGCCCACGGTCTCGCCGGAGCTGCTGCCGCAGACGCTGGCCGCGCTGCAGGACCGCCGGCTGGCGACAGTGCGCGAGCTGCTGCGCCGGCATGCGGACCAGGTCGAGGCCGATCCTGCGGGCCAGCCGGTGCGCCGCCAGGAACTGCTGCTGGTGTCGCCCCCGGCCGCGCTGCTGGCCGCGGCGCTGGCGGAAGGCTTTGTGCTGCTGCGCGAGGAAACGCTGGCCGAGCTGGAGATTCGCCAGCTGGTGCTGCGGCCGCCGCCGGGGCTGGGCACGGCGCAGGCCGTGGCGCGGCTGCGTGCCATGGATGCATCGGCCACGGTCGACTTCAATCACCTCTACATGCCGGGCGGCGAAGTGGTGCCTGCCGAGCCGGCAGCAACAGCTTCGGCACCGCCGCGCCTGGCGCCGCGCCGCGTCGGCCTGGTGGATGGCGGCGTGGACAGCGGCCATGCCGCGCTGGCCGGGCTGGCGCTGCAGCGCTGGGGCTGCGGCGGCGCCGAGCGGCCCAGCGCGCATGGCACCGCGGTGGCTTCGCTGCTGGTCGGGCGGGACGCGGTTTTCGCCGGGGTGCTGCCCGGCGCCACGCTGCTGGCGGCCGATGTCTATTGCGAACAGCCGGCAGGCGGCAGCGCCGAAGAGGTGGCTCGGGCGCTCGCCTGGCTGGCCGGCGAGCGGGTGGCGGTGATCAACGTCAGCCTGGTCGGCCCGGCCAACCTGCTGCTGGCGCAGGCGGTGGCGGCGCTGGTGCGCAAGGGCCACCTGGTAGTAGCCGCAGTGGGCAACGACGGGCCGGCCGCGCCGCCGCTGTACCCGGCCGCGTATCCCGGCGTGGTCGGCGTGACCGGCATCGGTGCCGCGCGCCGGGTGCTGCCCGAGGCCGCGCAAGGCCCGCAGGTGCTGTTCGCCGCACCCGGCAGCGAGATGGCCGTGGCCCGGCCGGGCGGCGGCTATGGGGTGGCACGTGGCACCTCGTTCGCAGCGCCTGTCGTGGCCGGCCTGCTGGCCGAGACCCTGGCGCAGCCCGGCCCGCAGGAGGCTGCGGCGGCGCTGCAGCAACTGGCCCGCCAGGCAGTGGACCTCGGCGCACCGGGCCGCGACCCGGTCTACGGCTTCGGCCTGGTGGGCGAAGCCCTGCGCGTGGCGCCGGAAAGCGTGCACGCTCGGTCGCGCTGACAAAGCGTTACCACCACCTGCGGAAGAAGCCCGGCGCGGTGCTCGTTGTGCTCGGTGAAAGGGTTGGAAACCGCCGGCCCTTCACAGTGTCAAGGAGTGCAGATCATGTTCAAGCCACGTCAATTCAAGTTTGCTTCCCGCGTCTCGATCGCGCTGCTGTCGGCTTGCTGCCTGGCACCGGCGGCGCATGCCGGCTTGCTCGGCGGCGGCGGTGGTGGCAGCGGTGGTGGTCTGGGCGGTGTGGGCGGTGGCCTGGGAGGGGGCTTCCATGGCGGCTTTGCGCCGCGCAGCCTCGACCTGGCCGGGCAGGCGAACGCTCAGGCCAGCCGCAACGGCGCGCCGCTGCCCGCTGCCAGCCGCGCACGCGACGCCGTGAGTTCGGCCACCGATGCCGCTGGCACTGCGAAACCAGCCACCGCGGACGGCACTGCCAGCCCTGCGCCCAAGGGCCAGGCTGCGGCTCCGCAGAGCGCGCCAGCGCCGGCCACTGCCGCGGCCAACGGCAGCGCCACCGGCACCAGCCGCGCGCTGGCCGGCAATGCCAACGCCAGCGGCAGCATCCGCCAGGCCAATGCCTCGGCCAACGCTGCCGCGCAGGCCTCGCGCGACACGCATTCGATCAGCGTGGACGGAGGCGCCCAGGCCGAAGTGCAGCGCTAAGGGCTGGCCGGCGCTGAGTGGCCTGATAAGTTGTCTGACAACCTGGGCTGTCTTGCGTCTACGTGAGATCGCGTATGACGCGCTGGCAGCCCCGGGTCTAGAGTGCGATCCGTTCGCCAACCCCTGGGAAATCCCTTGGTTTCCAGGGGTTTCCCTTTGCCGACTCGTCGGCAGGGCGGCCCAGGTCCGCTTGGCTTGGGCGGCGAATAAGTCATACGATGTCATATAACTTGCGACCTCGCCCTGGACCTTGTCGCCCCTGGCCCGCGCCGCGCCTGCCCTTCAGCTTCAGGTTTTCATGAGCACACACAGCATATTTGCCGCGCCCCCTGCGGCCGGCGCAGCTTCGGCCGCCGCGCGTCCCACCCGGGTCCGTTACCTGATCCTGGCGATGCTGTTCATCGTCACCACGGTGAACTACGCCGACCGGGCCACGCTGTCCATCACCGGCCCGGCGATGAAGGCCGAGTTCGGCTTCGATTCGGTGCAGCTGGGTTTCATCTTCTCGGCCTTCAGCTGGGCCTACGTGGCCGCGCAGCTGCCCGGCGGCTGGCTGCTGGACCGCTACGGTGCGCGCAAGATCTACGCAGCCAGCATCGTGCTGTGGTCGCTGTTCACACTGCTGCAGGCCTTCACCGGCGCCGTGGCCGGCGTGTTCGGCGCGGTGACGCTGCTGTTCGCGTTGCGCTTCCTGGTCGGCCTGGCCGAGTCACCGGCCTTCCCGGCGAATGCCAAGCTGAGTGCCAGCTGGTTCCCCACGGCAGAGCGCGGCACCGCCTCGGCCATCTTCAACTCGGCGCAGTATTTCGCCGCGGTGGTCTTCACGCCGCTGATGGCCGGCCTGACCCAGTGGATGGGCTGGCACCACGTCTACCTGTGGATGGGCGTGATCGGCTTCGTGCTGGCCGGTGTGTGGCTCAAGGTGGTGCACAACCCCGCCGACCACCCACGCGCCAACAAGGCCGAGCGCGAATACATCGCCAAGGGCGGTGGCTTGCTGAACCTGGGCCCGCAGGCCATGCCCTCGGGCATCGTGCGCGACGGCCGCACCTGGGCCAACCTGGGCCAGCTGATGCGCAGCCGCATGATGCTGGGCATCTACCTGGGCCAGTTCTCGATCAACGTGCTGACCTACTTCTTCCTGACCTGGTTCCCGGTCTACCTGGTGCAGCAGCGCCACATGTCCATCCTGAAGGCCGGCTTCATGGCCTCGCTGCCGGCGCTGTGCGGCTTCCTCGGCGGTGTGCTCGGAGGCGTGATCTCGGACGGACTGATCAAGCGCGGCGCCAGCCTCACCGTGGCCCGCAAGACGCCCATCGTGCTGGGCATGCTGCTGTCGGTCACGATGATCTTCTGCAACTACGTGGACAACGAGTGGCTGGTCGTCGGCCTGATGGCACTGGCCTTCTTCGGCAAGGGCATCGGCGCGCTGGGCTGGGCGGTCGTTTCCGACACCGCACCGAAGGAAATCATCGGCCTGGCCGGCAGCGTGTTCAACATGTTCGGCAATGCCGCGGGCATCGTCACGCCCATCGTCATCGGCTACATCCTGGCCCACACCGGTTCGTTCAACGGCGCGCTGGTCTTCGTCGGCTTGAACGCCCTGGTCACCGTCGTCGCCTACCTGGTCATCGTGCCGGAGATCAAGCGGCTGGAGTTGAAGCCGCGGTGAGCTTGGCGCTCCATGGTTTAGCGATTAAACAAGCAAGCCATTGATTCGATTGAACTTTTCATCTTGTTGACCTCGGGCAAGGTGCCGGCCTTTAAAGCAGAAAGCCGCGCTTTGTTCAGGCTGCAGCCAAGTTCAACGGTTTTGCGTTCAAGGAGGCAAGCGCTTGATTTGGAGACGATTTCGTCCGATCGTCAGGCGTGCTTGTGGGTTGCCTTGAAACTGACGCAAGGCGACAGGTCATTTTCAGGCCCAGTACGGCAAGTAGCGGGCGTAGCGGGTTGACGTGGTCTCGACGTCATCCGCCTTGATCAGCCCGGCGTCCCGTGTGGCGGCGATCACCTGCGAAACCGTGGCCACCTTGTTCTCACCCAGCCGAAAGCGCTCACGCAGCGACTGGTTGGACATTCGCTGATTGCTCACGTGCATCAGGCAGCAGTGCTGGTAGCAAGCGCGCACGCGATCGGCCTTGCTCATCGTGGCGAACTCCAGGTGCGCAAACAGCACTGCGGTGGTTCGCAGTTCGCCCACCCGAAAGTCGGGTGCTGGCAACTGGAATACCTCCGCCGCGCTCACGACCTTGTCCACGCCGCTGCCCTTTTCTTCACACACGCCCAGTCTTCGCATCAAGTCCGCCAGTTGGCCGTTGCGTGACCTGTACTCGTCGATGAAACGTTTCACATCGATGGGCGGCAGGCCGGGGTTCGTGATCTCCACCCGGTCGGCGTACATCTCCACCATCACCGAGGCGCCACTGACCTCGAAATCCTGATGCACCAGCGCATTGGCGACCAGTTCGCGCAACGCCTGCTTGGGAAACATCTTGAATTCTTCGCGCCGCACTTGCTCGATGAAATGGTTCTGCGGTGCCGAGGCATGGACAAAGTCCACCAGCCCGTCAAAACCCACTGCATATCCCTTCTGGTCCTGGATGTCTTCACGTGTGCGCAGCTTGTTGGCGCCTTCGTAGATCACGAACCGCATCGCCTTGCGTGCCACTTCCAGCGGGAAGGCGTCCAGCCGTTTGGCCAGCAGCAAGGCCGCCAATCGGGTGATGGTCCAGCCCTCCCGTGGTGACGGCTCGATGAGTCCCTCACCACTCAGTTTTTCCAACACGCCATCGCGGGTCGTGGGATACGGTTGCTTGAGCAAGTCGAAGTAGCCCTGTGTGTCCAGCAAGGCCACCACGGTGTCGGCACTGGCGGCTTCGAGCGCGGGCTGTTGCAGCCAGGTTCTCTGCCCTTCGGAAAAAATGCGGCGCAACTGATCTGGGGTCATTGGCACCAGATCCTCTCCGGCGCGCATCAGGTACGCGCCTTCAAAATCCAGCGGTTGGCCTTGTGACCGCGCGGGCACCTCGAACACCAAGACCCGGCCATTGGGATGGTGCAATTCTGTCGCCTCCAGGCGCAGTCGCAGTTTCTCCACCACCCGGGCCTTGAACTGGTTCAGAGCCGCTGCATCGGCGAAGGCCTGTGAGCCTACCACCCGGCGCGGAGGGCGATCACTGACACCCAGCACCACATGGCCGCCACCTTCGTTGGCCAGCGCCACCACGTAGCGCATCAGCTTGCCCGTGTCGTACTGCTGCTTGGCTTCCTTGAATTCCAGCCGCTCGGTTTCGGTCGGGCTGGCCAGCCAGCGGGTCAGGGTGTCGAGGGTGATGAGCATGGCACAGTGCGAGCGGAATTGGCTGAAGACTGTACCCAAGCTGCGCCGCTTGCAATCGGCCTCGCGCTTGACCGTCATCGCCCATACTTCCGGCATGATCAGGAGAACAAGACGATGAAGATCGCCGTGATGGGCGCGGGCGCCGTGGGGTGCTACTACGGCGGCATGCTGGCGCGGGCCGGGCACGAGGTGGTGCTGATCGCGCGGCCTGTGCATGTGGCGGCCATTGAGCGGGGCGGCTTGAGGCTGGAGGCGCAGGGCTTCGACGAGCACGTTCGCCTGGCTGCCAGCAGCGACCCTGCGGCGGTGGCCGGGGCCGAGCTGGTGCTGTTCTGCGTCAAGTCGCCGGACACCGAAAGCGCAGGCGACCTGCTGCGGCCGCACCTGGCGCCTGGCGCCTTGCTGCTCACGCTGCAGAACGGCGTGGACAACGCGGAACGGCTGCGCACGCGCTTGCCGCAGGCGGTGGCCGCGGCGGTGGTCTACGTGGCCACCGAGATGGCCGGGCCCGGGCATGTGAAGCATCACGGCCGCGGCGAGCTGGTGATCGAACCGTCGAACGCTGCGGCCGTCTCCAGCGATGAGGTGGCGCAGATGCTGATCGCCGCGGGTGTGCCGACGGAGGTCTCGCCCGATGTGGTGGGCGCGCTGTGGGCCAAGCTGATCCTGAACTGCGCCTACAACGCGCTCTCGGCCATCAGCCGCCAGCCCTATGGCGTGCTGGTGCAGGCCGCGGGTGTTGCCGACGTGATGGGCGACGTGGTGGCCGAGTGCCTGGCGGTGGCCGAGGCTGAAGGCGTGCGCGTGCCGGGCGATGTGCCGGCCGCCGTGCGCCGCATTGCCGAGACCATGCCCAGGCAGTTCTCTTCCACCGCGCAGGACCTGATGCGCGGCAAGCCCAGCGAGATCGACCACCTCAACGGCCTGGTGGTGCGCCGCGGCGCTGAGCGAGGCGTGCCCACGCCGGTGAACCGGGTGCTGCACACCTTGGTCAAGCTGCTCGAAGCCAAGTCCGCCTAGGTTTTGCGCGTGGCGGCAATGCTGGCCGCCAGGAAGTCCTGGCCCGCGGCCGGCAGCGTGCGGCCGCGGCGCTTGATCAGGCTGACGGTGCGCACAAAGGCCGCATCGGCGATCGGCCGCGCTACCAACCCCGGCTCGGCACGCAGTTCGCGCGCGGCGCCTGGCAGGATGGTCAGCCCCAGGCCGGCGCGCACCATGGCCACGGCCGTCATCATGTAGGTGGTCTCGCAGGCGACGATGGCCTGCCGGCCGAGCTGGCGGAAGGCTGCGTCCACCAATGCGCGCACGCTGGTCGACGGGTCCGTCAACACCAGCGGTTGATCGGCGAAATGCGCCAGTCGCAGTTGGCGCCGGGCGGCCAATGGATGGTCCGCCGGGCAGACCAGGCACAGCCGGTCGGCCCACTGGTGCAGCGTGTCGAACTCGGCGGCGTCCACCGCGCCACCGGTCAGGCCGAGGTCGACCTGTTCGTCGCGCACCAGCTGCATCACCTGGCTGGCCACGGCGTCCCGCACCACAAACGCAATGCCGGGCTGCGCTGCGCGGCAGGCCAGGATCACGTCCGGTAGCAGGCTGGCGGCAAACGAGGGCAGCGCGGCGATTCGCACCGTGCCGCGCCGGCCGGCGCTGGCTTCACGGGTGTCGGCCACCACCGCGTCCATGTCCTGCAGCATGCGCTGCAGCAGCGGCAGCAGTTCGCGGCCGGTGCGGGTCAGGGCGACCGAGCGGCTGTTGCGGTCCAGCAGCCGGCTGTGCAGCGCCTCTTCGAGCTTGCGGATCTGCACCGTCAGCGCGGGCTGCGACAAATGCAGCGCGGTGGCGGCGCGGGTGAAGCTGCCGAGCTGGGCCACGCTGACAAAGGCGCGGATCTGGCGGAAATTCAGGTCCATGTCGATAGCTTATGGCTGCGATCCAATCATTTCAATTGTTGGATCGCTACCGCGGGCCTACGCTTCGCCTCCATGACTGCCACCCCCGCATCGCCTCGGCCCCGCATCGTTCGCCTGGGCGTGGGCGCCGGTTACTCGGGCGACCGCATCGAGCCGGCGGTCGAGCTGGCGCAGCATGGCGAGATCGACTACCTGGTCTTCGAATGCCTGGCCGAGCGCACCATCGCGCTGGCCCAGCAGGCCAGGCTATGCGACCCGGAGGCCGGTTTCGACCCGCTGCTGGCGGCGCGGCTGCGGGCCGTGCTGCCGCACTGCGCGGCGCGCGGCATCCGCATCCTGACCAACATGGGCGCGGCCAACCCGCTGGGCGCTGCGCGTTGCGCGATGGCGATTGCCGCCGAGCTGGGCTTGCAGGGCTTCAAGATTGCCGCGGTCACGGGCGACGACGTGCTGGCTGCCGTGCAGGCCGGCGAGCACCGCCTGCTGGAGACCGGCGACACCGTGGCTTCGCTGGGTGACCGCGTGCTCTCGGCCAACGCCTACCTGGGCGCCGCGCCCATGGTGCAGGCGCTGGCGCAGGGCGCGCAGCTGGTCATCACCGGCCGCGCGGCGGACCCGGCGCTGTTCCTCGCGCCGCTGGTGCACGCATTCGGCTGGGCCTGGGACGACTGGCAGCGCCTGGGCCAGGGCACGGTGGTGGGCCACCTGCTGGAATGCGCCGGCCAGGTGACCGGCGGCTACTTTGCCGACCCTGGCTTCAAGGACGTGCCGGACCTGGTGCGCCTGGGCTTCCCGATGGGCGAAGTCAGCGAAGACGGCGGCCTGGTCGTCACCAAGCTGGCCGCGGCCGGCGGCTGCGTGACCGAGGCCACCTGCAAGGAACAGTTGCTTTACGAGATCCACGACCCGCAGCGCTACCTGCAGCCGGACGTGGTGGCGGACTTCTCCGAGGTGACGGTGCAGCAGCTCGGCCCGGACCGGGTGCAGGTGAGCGGTGGCCGTGGCGCACCGCGCAGCGGGCTGCTGAAGGTTTCGGTCGGCTACCGCGACGGCTTTGTCGGCGAGGGCCAGATCGCCTACGCTGGCCCTGGCGCCTTGGCGCGAGCGCAGTTGGCGCAGGCCATCGTCGAAGAACGGCTGGCGCTGACCGGCGTGGCGGTGCGCGAGCTGCGCTGCGAGCTGATCGGCGTGAACGCCTTGCATGGCGCCGCCACGCCCTCGTCCGCCACCGAGCCTTACGAAGTGCGGCTGCGCGTGGCCGCGCGCACTGCCACACTGGCCGAAGCCGTGCGCGTGGGTAACGAGGTCGAGACGCTGTACACCAACGGCCCGGCCGGCGGCGGCGGGGCCAGCAAGTCGGCCCGCGAGATCGTTGCGGTGCAGTCGGTGCTGCTGCCCGAGTCCGCGGTCTCGCCGAAAGTCCACCTGATGGAGGCCTGATGCCGAATCCCACGATTGCGCTGCGCACGCTGGCCCACTCGCGCACCGGAGACAAGGGCGACACGTCCAACATCTCGCTGATCGCCTACGATCCAGCCCACTTCGCGCACCTGTGCCAGCACGTCAGCGCCGATGCCGTGAAGGCGCACTTCGCCGGCCTGGTGCGCGGCGAGGTGCGGCGTTACGAGCTGCCGCAACTGGGCGCGCTGAACTTCGTGCTCGAAGGCGCGCTGGGCGGCGGCGTGACGCGTTCGCTGGCGCTGGACGCGCACGGCAAGTCGCTCAGCTCGGCCCTGCTGGCGCTGGAGATTCCGGCGCCCTGATCCACCGATTGCCCGATCCGTTTGCATTTTTCCAAGACCAACAGGAGACACCCCATGGCTTCGTTTTCCCAGCCGACCCGGCTGCGCCGCCAACTGCTCGCCGCTCTGCTGACCGCCGCGCTGCCGCTGGTGAGCGCGGCCCAGTCCGGCTTCCCCGAGCGGCCCATCACCTTTGTCGTGCCCTTTGCCGCCGGCAGCGCCACCGACCAGCTGGCCCGCGCGCTGGGCAGCGCCGTGAGCGAGCAGACCAAGCAGCCCGTGGTGGTGGACAACAAGGCCGGTGCCAGCGGCATGCTGGCCGCGCAAAGCGTGGCCCGCGCACAGCCGGACGGCTACACCGTGCTGATTGCGACCAACACCACGCAGGCCGCCAACGAGCACCTGTTCAAGAAGCTGCCCTACGACCCGGTGAAGGACTTCGCGCCCGTCACCGGCCTGGCCAAGGGCGGGCAGGTGCTGGTGGTGCGCAGCGATTCGCCGTACAAGACCGCCGCAGAGCTGGTGGCCGCCGCGCGCAAGCAGCCCGGCAAGCTGAGCTTTGCCAGCGGCAGCGCGTCCAGCCGCGTGGCCGGCGAGATGTTCAGGCAGCTCACCGGCACCGACATCCTGCACGTGCCCTACAAGAGCAACCCGAATGCGCTGACCGACCTGATCGGCGGCCAGGTCGACTTCATGATCCCCGACACGGCCACCGGCGTGCCGCAGATCAAGGGCGGCAAGCTGCGTGCGCTGGGCGTGTCCACCACCCAGCGCATCGCGTTGCTGGCGGACGTGCCCACGCTGGACGAAGCGGGCGTGAAGGGCTACGACATGAGCTACTGGTTCGCCGCCTACCTGCCGGCGCATACCCCGCCGGCCATCGTCGCGCGGGTGCACGAGCTGTTGCTCAACGCCACGCGCAGCGCAGGCGTGAAGAACTTCAACGACAGCACCGGCACAACGGCCTGGACCTCCACGCCCGAAGAGCTTGGCCGCTTCCAGGCCGGCGAATCGCTGAAGTGGGGCAGGGTGATCAAGGCCGCGGGCATCGAGCCGGAGTGACGCTGCTTTGATCAGCCATGCCGGCGGCTCGGGAACCGCGGCTTGCCGAGCAGGCGCGGCGCCATCTGCAGACAATCGTTCGCAAGGCGCCTGCCTGTCCCGGCGCCACTCGGCTTGACGACGACGCATGGCCCCGACGACCGCCTCTCCACCTGACACCTTTTCCCTGCGCGGCATCGCCGTCTCGGCCTTCGGTCCCTCGTTGCTCTTCGGCATTGGCGAAGGTGCCATTCTCCCGGTCATCCCGCTGACTGCCCGAGACCTGGGTGCCTCGGTCGCGCAGGCCGCGTTGATGGTCACGCTGATCGGCATCGGCTCGATGGTCAGCAACATCCCGGCCTCGCTGATCACGCTGCACCGCGGTGAGCGCTGGGCCATCGTCGCCGCGGCCGTGTGGTGCGCGCTGGCGATGGCGCTGTCCGCCTGGACCGATCACCTCGGCCTGTTTGCGCTGGGCTGCTTCATGATCGGCATGTCGCAGGCCGTCTTCAGCCTGGCGCGGCAGAGCTACCTGACCGAGGCGGTGCCGCCCGCGTTCAGGGCACGCGCCATGTCCACGCTGGGCGGCGCGATGCGCGTGGGCCTGTTCATCGGCCCGTTCATCGCGGCCTTGGTCATCCATCACTTCGGGCTGACGGGGGCTTACGGCGTGGGCATCGGCGCATTGATCGTGGCCGCGGGCGTCGCCGCGCGCATCCCGGACCTGGTGCCGGCTGCCGATGAAACGCAGCCTCACGCTGTTGCGGCGTCTATCACCGCCAAGCCCTCGTTCCGGTCCATCCTGCGGGACCACCATCGCCTGTTCGTGACCCTGGGCATCGGCGTGCTGCTGGTCAGCGCGGTGCGGGCCACGCGGCAGGCGGTGATTCCGTTGTGGGCCGATCACATCGGCCTCACGCCTTCGGTCGCTGCGCTGATCTACGGCGTGGCCGGCGGCGTCGAGATGCTGGTGTTCTACCCTGCCGGCAAGGTGATGGACCAGAAGGGCCGGCGCTGGGTGGCCGTGCCTTCGATGATCATCATGGGCATCCCGTTGCTGCTGATGCCCTTCACCCAAGGTGCTGCCACGCTGCTGCTCGCGGCCTCGCTGATCGGCTTTGGCAACGGCATCGGCTCCGGCATGGTCATGACGCTGGGCGCCGACCATTCGCCCCGCACTGGCCGCGCCCACTTCCTCGGCGTCTGGCGCCTGATGTCCGACATCGGCTCGTCCTGCGGGCCGACGCTGCTGTCCTTCCTGGCAGCGACGTTGTCGCTCGGCGCAGGCATTGCCGCGACCGGGCTCATCGCGTTTGCCGCGGCGGCGCAGCTGGCGTACTGGATCCCGCGGGCGCACGCGGCGCGGCAGGCGAGGCAGCGGGTGCGCTGACGCCGCCGTTTTCCCTTGACCCGAAACCAGGAGCTTGCCGTGCCGTACCTGCAACTGGACGTCAACGACCACTATCCGACCGCCGTCAAGCAACGGCTTGCCGAAAGCATGTGCCGCACCTACGCCGAGATGATGTCGGTGGACATCCGGCGCATCAGCGTCGCGGTGCGCGAACTCGGCGAGGGTGGGCTGTGGCGCATGCCCGACCCGGACGCGCCACCCGTGCCGGTCTCGCTGATGATGCTGGACATCCGCCAGGGACGATCACCCGAGTTGCGGATGGCACTTGCCAAGGCGCTGTGTGCCCACTGCATCGAACAGCTCGGCCTGCGCGAGGACCGGCTCAACGTCGAATTCACGCAGCACACTGGCGACGAGATGTACCACCCGACGCTGGGCGGCTACAGCCCGGACTGGACGCCCGACGAGGCTTGAGCGCGCCGTACCGCCATTGTTCATCCATCCTCCGTCCATCCCGAGGGCATCGACATGAGACCCGTCTGTTCCCACACCGCCGGCATCCTGCGGGTGGTTCCCAGCGCGCTGGGCTGCGAAGACTGCCTGAAGACGGGCAGCGAATGGGTGCATCTGCGCCTGTGCCGACATTGCGGCCACGTTGGCTGTTGCGACGATTCGCCGCATCGTCACGCGACTGCCCACTTCCATGCCACGGGTCACCCGATCATCGAGGGCTATGACCCGCCAGAAGGTTGGGGCTGGTGCTATGTGGACCGGCTGGTACTCGATCTCGGCGAAAACACGACGCCACAGAACGGGCCGATTCCGCGCTACGTCTGACCCGCGCGGGTCGGGCAGTGCGGCAGCCGCAGGCGCTGCCGGTCCCTCGAACGGTCGCCGAGGTTCACTCGCCCCGCTGAGCCGCCATCGCCTTGCCCACCTCGTTCATGCCCTGAGCCGCGCCGCTGCCCGGCACCTGTTCGCCGTCCCGCTCGCTGACCTCTGCCCAGGCGGCGGCCAGTTGCTCCGGCACGTCGTCGCCGATGCCCAGGTGCAGGCCTTGGGTGAGGGTGATGTGGGCGGCTTCGAAGGTGCCGGCGCCGGCGCAGGCGATGGCGCGGTTGGGGGCGTCCTGGCTGATCAGCCAGAGCAGCGCGGGGGTCACGGCCTCGGGTTTGAGCGCTTCCAGCACCGCGGCCGGCATCAGGCCTTCGGTCATGCGGGTGGCAGCGGTGGGGGCCAGGCAGTTGACGCGGATGTCGAACTTCGCACCTTCCAGCGACAGGGTCTGCATCAGCCCCACCAGCGCCATCTTGGCGGCGCCGTAGTTGCTCTGGCCGAAGTTGCCGTAGAGACCGCTGGACGAAGTGGTCAGCGCGATGCGGCCGTATTGCTGGGCCTGCATCAGCGGCCACACCGCCTTGCAGCAATGCACAGCGCCCATCAGGTGCACGTCCAGTACCAGGCGGAAGTCTTCCAGCGTCATCTTGGCGAAGCTCTTGTCGCGCAGGATGCCGGCGTTGTTGACCAGGATGTCGACGCGGCCCCAGGTCTGCTGCGCTTCGTCCACCATGGCCTGCACGGCGGCCATGTCGGTGACCGAAGCCGAGTTGGCAATGGCCTGGCCACCCGCCGCAATGATCTCGTCGACCACCGGCTGCGCGTTGCCCAAATCGTTGACAACCACCTTGGCGCCGCGCGCGGCCAGGGCCAGCGCATGGCAGCGGCCCAGGCCGCCACCGGCGCCGGTGACGATGGCGACGCGGTCGTTGAATGTGAGGCTCATGACTGCCCCTCGTCCAACGAATACGTCGGCCGATCCCCCGAGGGGATGCGGGCCGGCTTGGGAGCGGCCCGGCGCTCGGCCCGCGTGACATGGCCAGGGTGTCTCATGCATGTTCCTTCTGGACTGCCGCGGCGCCAAGCGGCCGCGCACGCACTTTACCGGCCCGCCGCACCCGCCGACTCAGCCCGCCTCGCCGAAGGTCTCGGTGTCCACCTCCGCCTGCGAGCCGGCGTTGTAGCGCCCGCCCTGCACGCTGGCCACGTTGACGATCTCGTCCAGGCGTGCCATCTGCTGTTCGCTGAGCTGCACGCCGGTGGCGCCCAGGTCCTCGTCCAGGTGGGCGATCTGCGTGGTGCCGGGGATGGGTATCACATGTTCGCCGCGCTGCAGTAGCCAGGCCAGTGAGAGCTGGGCCAGCGAGCAGTCGGCTTCGTCCGCAATCGCCTGCAGCGCGGGCAGCAGCGTCAGGTTGGCCGCATAGGCCTCGGGCGCGAAGCGCGGCATGCTGCGGCGCAGGTCTGTGGGGACCAAAGCACTCACGTCCTTCAAGGTGCCCGGCAGGAACCCGCGCGCCAGCGGGCTGAAGGCGACGAAGGCCGTGCCCAGCTCGCGGCAAGCGTCCAGCACGGCGATCTCGGGGTCGCGGGTCCACAGCGAATACTCGGTCTGCACCGCGGTGATGGGGTGCACCGCATGCGCGCGCCGCAGCGTGCCGGCCGAGACTTCGCTCAAGCCCAGGCAACGCACCTTGCCCTCTTTCACCAGCTCGGCCATCGCGCCAACCGAGTCCTCGATCGGCACCTTCTTGTCCCAGCGGTGCAGGTAGAACAGGTCGATCACGTCGGTGCGCAGGCGGCGCAGGCTGGCCTCGCAGCTGGCCTTGATCGTGGCCGGGCGGCCGTCCAGCACGCGCTTGAGCTTGCCGTCTTCACCGGGCACGCCATGCAGCCCGCACTTGCTGGCCAGCGTGAAGCGGCTGCGGTGCGGGCTCAGTACCTTGCCCACCAGTTCCTCGTTGGCGCCGAAGCCGTAGAGTGCGGCAGTGTCGAACAGCGTCACGCCGCGGTCCAGCGCATGCAGCAGCAACTGCTCGGCCTGCGCCAAGGCGGGCGGCTGGCCGTAGGCATGGCTGAGGTTCATGCAGCCCAGGCCGATGGCGCTGACTTGGAATGGGCCGAGGGAGCGGGTGGGAAGCATGGTGACGGTCCTTGGCGAGATGGCTCAGCAGCGAGTCTAGCCACCCCGCGCGCATGGCGGAGCGCTGTAGAGTGAAGCCCCTGAAGGAGCGACACCATGAGCGACTGGAACCCCGCGCTTTACACGCGCTTTGAAGAAGAGCGCACCCGGCCCGCGGCCGAACTGCTGGCCCGCGTGGCACTGGCTTCGGCCGGCAGCGTGGTCGACCTGGGCTGCGGCCCGGGCAACTCCACTGAGCTGCTGGTTCGGCGTTTTGCCGGTGCGAAAGTCATCGGCATGGACAGTTCACCCGCCATGCTGGCCAGTGGCCGAGAACGCTTGCCCGGCGTGCTGTTCGAGCAGGGCGACATCGCCACCTGGTCGCCCCCCGCGCCGGTGGACTTGCTCTACGCCAACGCTTCGCTGCAATGGCTGCCCGGCCACGAGCAACTGGTGCCGCGCCTGCTGTCGCTGCTGGCACCTGGTGGCGCGCTGGCGATTCAGATGCCGGACAACCTGGACCAGCCCAGCCACGTCTCGATGCGCGAGACCGCCGCCGAGCCGCGCTTTGCTGCAAGCATAGGCGACGCCGGCCAGGTGCGGGCCCGCATCCTGCCCGCCGAGCAATACCACGACCTGCTGTCCCGCGAAGCCGAGGTCGACGTCTGGCGCACCACCTACTACCACCCGATGGCCGACGCCGCCGCCATCGTGCAATGGCTGCGCGCGACCGGCCTGAAACCTTTTCTCGAACCGCTGAGCCCGGCGCTGCAGGCCGAGTTCCTGGCTGCCTACCAGGCCCGCATCGAGGCAGCCTACCCGCAGCGCGCCGACGGCCAGCGCCTGCTGGCCTTCCCGCGGCTGTTCATCGTGGCACGCAAGAAGGCCTGAGCTTGGACACGTCGCCTTGTGCCAGCGTGATGTTCATGGCGCCATCAGCGCGCGCATCACGTGCTGGTGATGGGCCAGGAAGTCGCGGGTGATCTTGAAGTGTTCGGTGTCTTCGTAGGCGACCTGCGAGATGCCTTTGTCCGAGCAAAGGAAGATGTTGGCGTCGGGGTAGGCCATCAGCATCGGCGAGTGCGTGGCGATGATGAACTGCGAGTCGGCCAGCACCAGCTCGTGGATGCGCGAGAGGGCGGCGAGCTGGCGGGTGGGGGACAGCGCGGCTTCCGGCTCGTCGAGGATGTACAGGCCCTGGCCGCCGAAGCGATTCTTGAGTAGCGCCATGAAGGATTCACCGTGCGACTGTTCGTGCAACGAGCGCCCGCCGTAGGACGGCGTCACGCCAAGGTCTTCGATCTGGGTCGCCACGTTGAAGAAACTCTCCGCACGCAGGAAGAAGCCGTCTCGATGGCGCTTGTAGCCTTTGGCAATGCGAAGGCATTCATGCAGTTCCGAGTGCGAACTGTGGGTGCCGAAGTTGAAGTTCTTGCTGCCACCCTCGGCGTTGAAGCCCATCGCCACCGCAATCGCCTCCAGCAATGTGGACTTGCCCGAGCCGTTTTCACCGACGAAAAACGTGACCTTGGGGTGCAGGTCCAGGCTGTCAAAGGAGCGGATGGCCGGCAGCGAAAACGGGTAGCGAGCGAAGGACTCGACCTTGTCGCGAAGCAAGGTGATGCGCTGGATGTACTGGCTGGAAATCACGGACATGGCGGTTTCCGGGTTCGGGTGAATCCATTCTGACGGATGCACCCGATGGAAGCTTTCCATCGGTCCCGGCTGCAGTTCACGCGGCCGAACCCGTCATTCGTCGCAGCGCGCTGGCAGCCATGGGTGGCGTTTCCTAAAGTACATCCATCGACAACGGATTTGCACCGCTTCAGGAGCCCACCATGACCGCCACTTTCAACACCGCTCGCGCTGTCTCTGCCACGACCCAGTCGGGCGTTGAGCGGGTGGGTTTTGCGGGGCTGGCGCTGGTGATGACGTTCAGCGTGCTGGCGGCCCTGTCGCAGATCGCGGATCGCCAGGTTGATGGCGTCACGCTGGCCAATGCCGCGCGCTTCGATGCGCCGGCGCAAGTCGTGGTGATCGTCGGCAAGCGGGTCACCGCGAACGTCTGACACGGCGAGCGCGTCGCCCGATGGGCGGGCCGCTGGACAGCGGCCATGCGCGAGAAGCGCTGGCGGCCCAGGTCTTCAAAGGCCGGCCAGCCGCCTCAGGCGGACAACCGGTCTTGGCACCGGTTGTCCTGTGCCCTCAGGACTTCACAGCCACTTCGGCCGGGGCATCACCCGCAGGCAGGATCGCACCAGCGGTGGCCAGCGGTGCCGGCTGTGCCACGACAGTGGCCTTCTTCACAGCCAGCTTCTTCGGCAGCTTCGGGCCTGGCACTGGCACCACTGTTTCCACCGCAGGGGCGGCTGCGGCCGCTTCCGGCTTGGCTGGCTTCTTCGGTGCCTTCGCAGGCTTGGCTGCCTTGGCCGACGCCGCTTCGCTGAGCTTGGCGGGTGCGCTGGCTGCGACCACGGGCGCTGGCGCCGAGGCCAACAGCTTCTTTTCAAGCGCCTTGATCTTGCGCTGCGCCGAAGCAAGCTCCTTGCGGGTCTCTTCGTGCGCGGCCGTGGCGGCGGTCAACGCGGCGGCTTGATCGGTGGCGGCCTGCTTGCCGTCGGCCTTCAGCGACTTCAGGCTGGCCTTGAGCTTGGCCAGTGCTGCAAGCGCCGTCGCCGGCAATTCCACGCGCCAACCGTCTTCCGCTTCCGAGATCGAGGTGTAGTCCACCTTGGCTTCCACCAGGAAAGCCAGTTTCTTCGGCAATTCGAAGCGTCCTGCTTCGATGCGGCTGCGGTCGATCTTCTTGGCCATGCGTTCAATCCTTGAAAGAGGTAAGGGCCCAATCGTAACTTGCGCACATTCGCGGGTGTGGCCGCCGTCCGGCACGGTGTGCGAATCTGCCGCTTGCAATGGTGCCGGGCCGCATTCCTCAGGCAGCCGTGAAGTTGCCGTGGAAGCCATACGGCAACCCGTACGGCAGGGTCGCCTGCGCGACGGGTCCGTCCGCGAGGTGGCGCGCGTCCAGCAGGTTGACGCGTGTCACGCCATTGGCCGTGTCGAAGCTCGTGCCCAGCAGCCAGGCGTCGAGTTCGCCCTGCTTGCCAGGCTTGGGCACGACGATGTGCTCTTCGACCACCGTGCCCGGGCCGTAGTCATGGCGCTGCGTGCGGCCGGTCTGGAGGTCGCGCAGCTGCAGGCCGTGGAACCACTGCGGCCGGCCTGCGCCGCGGTCCCAGCTGGCGACGGTCAGCAGGTGGCGGGTGGCCTGGCCGTTGCGCAGCGGATGCACGCGTGGGAACTCGACGGTGTCCTGCATGCCTTCGACGCGGACCTTTCCGGTCCGCATGTCCAGCACCGCGAGTTGCGTGCTGGACCCGCCGAAGCTGGCCGGGTGGCCGGCCACCAGAGACGACGCCCCGTGCATCAGGAACTCGGGCGTGGGTGAGCTGACGAAGCTCAGCACGATGCTGCCGTCGGCGCGCTCATGGGCGTTGCCCACGTGGAAGACCATTTGCGACGGCAGCTCGAACACGCGCCGCTGGGCGATGTCGTCCTTCTTCATCACCAGGATGCGCAGCGGCTCCTTGGGTTCATGGGTGAAGGCCTTGCCGCCTGTCACGTCTTCGCCGAAGTTGAGCTTCACCGGCGGCAGCGGCAGCACGATGTGGCGCTCGGTGATCGCCGCATCGTGTGCCATGCCGCCGGGGTAGGGCGACTCGCCGATCTGCGCCTTGACCAGCTGGCCCATCGGGTCGACATGCCAGACCACCAGGTTCGCGCCGACGCTGCCGAAGTTCCACAGGTTGCCCTTGGCGTCCAGCTTCGGATGGGCCGAGAACGGCATCTGCGCCAGGCCTTGCTGCCAGGTCACCGGGCCCAGCGTGGCGAGGTCGTCGGGGCTGAGCGCAAACGCCGAGCCGCCTTCCCACATCGCCAGCACCCTGCCGGCGTGCTCCATCGCGTTGGTGTTGGCAACGTTGAAGCTGTCCGGGCCTTGCGCGGGTTCGCCGCCCTCGATGCGCGTGCCGTAGGCATTGAAGAGGAACTTGCCGGCCTTCTGCTCGGCGACCAGCTTGGGCGTGCGCACCAGGCGGCCGAGGTGGCGCACCGCGGGCTTGGCACCGCCGCTGAAGCTGAACTGCTGCACCATGCCGTCGCCCGCGAACCAGTGGTGGTAGCGCTGGCCGTCGCGCTCGTTCAGTGCCGGGCCGTTGCGGTAGAAGCGTCCACGGAATTCGGCGGGCCACTTGCCCGACAGGCTCAGCGCATCGCAGCGCAGGTCCTGATCGGTCACGCCCTTGAATGGCTTCAGCCAGGGTTGGCCGGCCACCGCATCGTCAAAGACCTGGCCCTCGGGCGAGCGCGCAAAGGCTGGCCAGCGGGTCGCGGCAGTCGCAGCGGCAAAGGCACGGAGGAAGGCGCGGCGTTGCAGGGTGGTGCGCATGGGGTGCTCCGCTTGGCCCGTCGACTACTTGGAGAGCTTGACGACGAGGGTCTCGGTGCCCAGCGGCACCTGTGCCGAGTCCCAGCTCGGTCCCATCATTGCGACCTTGCCCGAGGCGCCCCAGGGCTCGGTCGGCATGCCAAACGGGTTGGCGTCCATCTTGCCGTTGGCGTTCAGGTCTTGATAGGCCGTCAGCGCGACAGTGTCGCCGGTCAGGCCGCAGACCTGGATCGCCATCGTCTCGCCAGTCACCGCCAGTTGCAGCTGGCTTGCCGCGGTCTTGCGGAAGCTGGCAACGTCCGTGTAGGCCGCAACCATCAACGGCCCCTGGCCGGTGCGCAGGTTCTGCACCTCGACCTTGGCGCAGCCGCCCGGCGCTTCGGCGTGCGCCAGCGTGGCGAAGAAAGCCAGTGCGAGGCCGGCGGCGGCGGCGGTGAACAATGCTTTCATGAGGACTCCCGTGGTTGGCGAATGAGCGGACTCTAGGAGTGCTCGCCCTGCCTCGCACCGCGGATGCGACGGAACGGCGCCAGGCGGCGCGAGATGTCGGGCGGCGGCGCGAATTGCAGCCGGCGGCCGGCGCACCCGGCAGACTCGCGCTTCAGACGGTCCGGGTCTGACGACGGAAAAGCGGCGAAGCACCGCTGGCCGCCTCGATCTCCTGCGCACAGTGCAGCAGCGGCTCGCTGAGCTGGTCCATGCGGTATTCGGTCAGCCGCACCAGCGGGCCGGCAATGGTCACCACGCCAATGGTCTCGCCACCGCGCGCGCGCACCGGTGCGGCCATGGCCGACATCGACGGCGCGAAGACTTCGGTGATGCTGCTGAAGCCGCGCTTTCGGGCGCTGCGCACGAAGCCCATCAAGGCTTTCGCGGTGGTCGGTGCGCGTGGCCCGAAGTCCGCGGGCTTGCCGAAACCCTGCCGCGCCACCAACGCAAGCCCGTCCTCGTCGCTCAGCGTGGAGAGCCAGGCGTGGCCGGCGGCACTGCAGGACAGGCGGACCGACGAGCCCATGTCCGGGTCATAGCGCAGGCCGCGCCGCGCGCCCTGAGCCTTGGCGACGAAGGTCAGGTCCTCCCCGTCGACCACGGCCAGTCGCACCAGCTCGCCGCTGGCTTCGGCCAGCCGGTCGAGCGAAGACTGGGCCACATCCACCACGCCGGTGGCGCTCAGGTAGCCCAGCCCCAACGACACCAGCTTGATCGTCAGCACGTACTCGCCTTGTTCGCGCAGCTGCCGCACATACCCGCAGCGGCCCAGCTCGGTGAGCAGGCGGTGCGTGGCGCTGAGCGGCAGGCCCAGCGACGTGGCAATGGCCGAGATGGCCAGCCCGTCCGGCTGGCTGGACAGCAGTTCGAGGATCTTCAGGCTGCGTTCGAGGGGACCGCTCATGGCGTCACTGTAGCGCCGCGGCCATCGCCGATCCGGTGCGCGTATTCCATGATGGAAAGTCTTTCCACATTTGCCGAAGATGCCGCCCATCTGCTGTACTTCGCCTGGGACGCCCATGACTCTCGACCGCTGTTGTTCCCGCCGTCTGCTGCCGCGCTGGTTCGGCCTTGCAAGCCTGCTGTGTGCAGTGCTGTCTGCCGCCAACGCCCAGGACATCCAGGAGCGCACCATCCGCTTCGGGCACCTGAACAATGCCGACCACCCCGTGAGCTTTGGCGTGAAGCGCTTTGGTGAGCTGGTGGCGGCCAAGAGCGGCGGCAAGCTGAAGGTGCTGGAGTTCCCGGCCTCCACGCTGGGCAACGAGATGCAGCAGCAGTCGGCGCTGCAGGGCGGCATCCAGGAAATGTCGGCACCGGCCACCACCTCGCTGGCCGGCATCGTGCGCGAGTTCGGCCTGCTGGACTTTCCGTTTGCGGTGGCGGACTACGCGCAGGCCGATGCCCTGCTGGACGGCCCGCTGGGCCAGGCGCTGATCGCCAGGCTGCCGGAGAAGGGCTTGATCGCGCTGGGCTACTGGGACCTGGGTTTTCGCAACGTGACCAACAGCAAGCGGCCCATCACCAAGGCCGAGGACCTGGACGGCCTGAAGCTGCGTGTGATTCCCAACCCGGTCTTCCTCGACACCTTCAAGGCCTTCAAGGCCAACCCGGTGCCGATGCCGTTTGCCGAGCTGTACGGCGCACTGGAAGCCCGCGCGGTAGACGGCCAGGAGAACCCGTTTGCGGTCATCCTGTCGAACAAGTTCTTCGAGGTGCAGAAGTACGTCAGCGCCACGCGCCATGTGTATGCGGCCAACATCGTGCTGGTCAGCAAGAAGTTCTGGGACAAGCTCTCGCTGACCGAGCAGAAGATCATGAACGACGCGGCCAACGAGGCCCGTGGCTACCAGCGCCAGGTGAGCCGCGCCGCGGCCCAGCGTTCGGTGGGCGAACTGCAGGCCAAGGGCATGCAGTACAACGAGGTCTCGGCGGCGGAGCAGGCCCGCATGCGGCAGATTGCCAAGCCGGTGACCGAGAAATTCATGGCCAGCTACGACCCGGCCATCACCAGGCTCTACGTTTCAGAGCTTGCGCGCCTGCACCATTGAAGTACCCTTTGATCTCCCGTTCACCATGAAGATCCTCGTCCTCCACGGCCCCAACCTGAACCTGTTCGGCCGCCGCGAGCCGCACATCTACGGCACCACCACGCTGGCCCAGATCAACGGCCACCTGGAATCGCTCGCCAGCGAACTGGCCGTCGAGCTGACCATCTTCCAGTCCAACCACGAAGGCGCGCTGATCGACCAGCTGCATGCCCACATCGACACCGCGCAGGGCGCGCTGCTGAACCCGGCCGGCCTGACGCAGCACGGCGTGCCGCTGCACGACGCGATCAAGGCCATGCCGTTTCCCATCCTCGAAATCCACATGAGCAACATTGCCGCGCGCGAAGCGTGGCGTGCGCATTCCATCATTTCGCCAGCCGTGAAGGCGACGATCCAGGGCCTGGGCTGGCGCTCGTACACAGCAGGGCTGCGCGTGCTGGTCGAGACCCTGCGGGACGCGCTGCCGGTGGCCTGAATCCCCCGGTGCTGCGGGGCAAACAGGTTTCCGATAACCCCTAAAAGAGGGGTGGCGAAGGCGCGTGGCCTGTCGTTAGCATGCGGCCCATGAGCCCGTCGATGATGTCCGCCTCCCCCGCCTTGCCTGGCAGCCAGCAGTCTGCCAATGATGCGCAGGCCGCCGACGCTGGCCCCGATGCCGGCAACAACCAGCGCCTGCGCGACCTGGTCGATGCGCTGGGTGTGAGCCCTGCTGTGGCGCTCACGCTGTTCAACCGCGGCCTGGGCACCAGCGCGCATTCGGACAGCGAATGGAAGGCCTTGATGGCTTCCCCCTCAACGCCCCGTTTCCGCCCGCTGGACAGCCGCCTGCTGGCCCACGCCGAACAGGCCTTCGCCCGGGCGGCCCGTCCGCCGCGCCGCGGCATCCAGGGCTGATCAGCCGACGCTGCAGATCGGCGCGCTGCCGCGTTTGATGCGCGCTTGATGAGCGGCTGGAGGAGCGCGGCGACCGCGCGGCGCTTGTGGTGGCGCGGTTGATGGATGTCAAGGTGCGAGCCAGGCACCGGCCTAGAGTGACTGATGTCACAAAAGTCCGGGATCAAGGCCATGAATTCGCACCCTCCTCTCCGCAGTTCGCGGCCGTTGCCGCGCCTTGCAGAAGTGCCACGCGCATCACCCGTCATGGCAGTCGGGGGCCGGGGCGCGTTGGGGCTGGGCGCGCTCAGCAGCCTGGTCGTCGGCTCGATGATTGGCTCGGGCGTGTTCTCGCTGCCGCAGAACATGGCAGCGGGTGCCGGTGCCGGTGCCATCCTGCTGGGCTGGGCGGTGACGGCGGTGGGCATGCTGTCGCTGGCGCTGATGTTCGTGCAGCTGTCACGACAGGCGCCCGATGCGATTGGCGGCGTCTACGGTTATGCCCGTGCCGGCTTTGGCGACTTTGTCGGCTTCAACTCGGCCTGGGGTTACTGGCTCTCGGCGGTGATCGGCAATGCCGGCTACCTCATCATCATCTTCTCGTCGCTGGCCTACTTCCTGCCGAACCTGGGCTTTGGCGATGGCAACACCGCGGCCGGCATTGCCGGCGCGTCGGTGCTGTTGTGGCTTTATCACGCGCTGGTGCTGCGCGGCGTGAAGTCGGCCGCGGCGGTGAACACCGTCGTCACGCTGGCCAAGCTGGTGCCGCTGGCGCTGTTCGGCGTGCTGGTGGCGCTGGCCTTCCAGGCCCGCAGCTTCTCGCTGGACTTCTGGGGCAGCGAAGCCCTTGGCCCTGTGTTCGGCCAGGTCAAGTCGACCATGCTGGTCACCGTCTGGGCCTTCATCGGCATCGAAGGGGCGGCGGTCTTCTCGGGCCGGGCGCGTGAGCCTGGCGACGTGGGCCGTGCCACCGTCATCGGCTTCCTGCTGACGATCGTGCTCTACATGGCCATCACGCTGCTCTCGCTCGGCGTGGTGCCGCAGGCCGAACTGGCCGCGATGAAGAACCCGTCAACCGCTGCGGTGCTGGAGCGGGCGGTGGGTTCCTGGGGTGCCGTGCTGATGCTGGGCGGCGTGCTGCTCTCGGTGGGTGGCGCGATGCTGTCCTGGACCATGCTGGCCGCCGAGGTGCCGTTTTCTGCCGGCAAGGAGCGGGTCTTCCCCACGGCCTTCGCGCGCGAGAACGCGCAGGGCGCGCCGACGACCGCGCTGTGGTGGAGCAATGGCGTGGTGCAGTTGATGCTGCTGCTGTCCTTCTTCGCCGGGGATGCCTACCTGGCGCTGATCAAGCTGGCCACCTCGACCATCCTGGTGCCCTACCTCTTGTGCGCACTGTTCGCACTCAAGCTTTCGCTGCGCAAGGGCGGCGCAGCGCTCGGCCTGACCGGTGGCGTGGCCACGGTCTACAGCCTTTGGCTGCTGTACGCGGCCGGCCCGATCTACCTGCTGCTCACGGCGCTGATCTACGCGCCTGGCCTGGCGGTGCATGCCTGGTCCCAGCGGGCCCAGGGTCGCAGCGTGCTGCGCGGGGCCGAATGGGCGCTGGCCGCGGTGCTGGTGGCGGCAGCGGCGGCGACGCTGGCCATGCTGGCCAATGGCTCGCTGGACCTGGCCAAGATCTGAAGGACGCATGATGCAACAAGGTGTTTTTTCCGAAGTCGGCCGCCTGCGCAGCGTGCTGGTCTGCCGCCCCGGCCTGGCCCATCGCCGCCTGACCCCGGCCAACTGCCACGAGCTGCTGTTCGATGACGTGCTGTGGGTGGAGCGCGCGCAGCGCGATTTTGCGCAATTCGTTCACGAGATGCGCAGCCGCGACATCGAGGTGCTGGAGCTGCACGAGCTGCTGGCCCAGACCCTGGCGCTGCCAGAGGCCAAGCGCTGGCTGCTGGAACGCAAGATCGCGCCGGACACCGTTGGCCCCGGCATGCTCGAAGAGCTGCGCGCCGCGCTGGCCGAGCTGCCACCGGCCCGGCTTGCCGAACTGCTGATTGGCGGCATGACCAAGGCCGACCTGCCTTTCCAGCCGCGCGGTCTGCTGGGCGCCTACCTTGCGCTCGAAGACTTCGTGCTGCCGCCCCTGCCCAACACCTTGTTCACCCGCGACACCACCTGCTGGGTGGGTCATGGCGTGAGCCTGAACCCGCTGTATTGGCCGGCTCGCCGTGGCGAGACGCTGCTGACGGCCGCCATCTACCGCTTCCACCCGCGCTTCGAGAACGCGGGTTTCAAGACCTGGTTCGGCGATCCGACGCAGGATCATGGCCTGGCCACGCTGGAAGGCGGCGATGTGATGATGCTGGGCGAAGGCGTGGTGCTGGTGGGCATGGGCGAGCGCAGCAGCCCGCAGGCGGTGATGCAGTTCGCGCAGTCCCTGATGCAGGGCGGCGCGGCCCGCGCCGTGATCGCGGCCCAGCTGCCTCGCTCGCGCGCCGCGATGCACCTGGACACGGTGTTCACCCAGTGCGCACCTGACGTCTTCACCTACTTCCCCGAGGTGGTCAGCCAGATCGTCTGCCACGAACTTCGGCCGTCCGAGCACGGAGCCGGCCTGCAACTGCGCTCGCACGGCGACACGCCGCTGCTGCAGGTGCTGGCCGAGGTCATGGAGCTGCCGGCCTTCCAGGCCATTGCCACCGGCGGCGACCACTTCGAGGCCGAGCGCGAACAGTGGGACGACGGCAACAACGTGCTGGCGCTCTCGCCCGGCGTGGTCGTCGGCTATGACCGCAACACCACCACCAACCGCCGCCTGCGCGCGGCCGGCATCGAGGTGGTGGAGATCCCTGGCGGCGAGCTGGGCCGCGGCCGCGGCGGCGCGCACTGCATGAGCTGCCCGATTCAACGCGACCCCGTCGCCTACCGCTGAACCCGAGGTTCCTGATGAGCTACAACCTGCACAACCGAAGCCTGCTCTCGCTCGACGAGTTGAGCGCACGCGACCTCGACTACCTCTTGGGCATGGCCCACGAGCTCAAGCGCGCCAAGGCCGCCGGCACCGAGCAGCCGCAGCTGCGGGGCAAGAACATCGCGCTGCTGTTCGAGAAGGCGTCCACCCGCACGCGCTGCGCCTTCGAGGTGGCGGCCTTCGACCAGGGCGCCAACGTCTCCTTCATCGGCCCCGGGGATTCGCAGCTGGGCGAGAAGGAAAGCGTGAAGGACACGGCGCGCGTGCTGGGCCGGCTGTACGACGCGATCGAGTACCGCGGCTTCGCGCAGGCCATCGTCAAGGAACTGGCCGAGTACGCCGGCGTGCCGGTCTACAACGGCCTGACCAACGAGTTCCATCCCACGCAGATCCTGGCGGACTTCATGACCATGCAGGAGCATTGCAGCCGCCCGCTGTCGGAGATGCGCCTGGCCTACCTGGGCGATGCCCGCTACAACATGGGCGACACCTTGCTGCAGGGCGCGGCGCTGATGGGCATGGACCTGCGCATCGGCGCGCCACCGGCGCTTTGGCCCTCGCATGCGCTGATCCAGTCGGCCCAGAACAAGGCGCGCGACACTGGTGCGCGGCTGAACTTCTGCGAATCGGCCATCGAGGCGGTGCGCGGTGCGGATTTTGTCTACACCGACGTGTGGGTCTCGATGGGCGAGCCCGATGCCGTGTGGGACGAACGCATCGCGTTGTTGCGCCCGTACCAGGTCAATGCCGCGCTGATGAAGGCCACGGGGAACCCTGCGGTCAAGTTCATGCATTGCCTGCCGGCCCTGCACGACCGCAGCACCCGCAAGGGCGGCGAGATCTGCCGCAAGCACGACATGGACGGCCTGGAGGTCACCGACGAGGTCTTCGAGTCGCCGGCCTCCGTGGTGTGGGACCAGGCCGAGAACCGCCTGCACACCATCAAGGCGCTGCTGGTCGCCACACTGGCCTGAGATGCGCATCGTCGCAGCCTTGGGCGGCAATGCCCTGATCCGCCGCGGCCAGCCGCTCAGCGTGCAGACGCAGCGCGACAACCTGGTCGCTGCAGCCCAGGCGCTGGCGCCGCTGGCGCGCACGCATGAACTGCTGATCACGCACGGCAACGGCCCGCAGGTCGGCCTGCTGGCGCTGCAGGCCGCCGCCTACGCCGGTCAGTCCGGTGGCGAAGCCACGCCACTGGATGTGCTGGGCGCAGAGAGCGAAGGCATGGTGGGCTACCTGATCGAGCAGGCGCTGGCCAACCTGTTGCCAGAGCGCCGCTTTGCGACCTTGCTCACGCAGATCGAGGTCGACTCAGCCGATCCGGCGTTCGCCCATCCGAGCAAGCCGATTGGCCCGCTCTACAGCGAGGCCGAGCTGGCTGCCCTGGTGCGGCCGGCCCACTGGCAGTTCGGACGCGATGGCGAGCGCTGGCGCCGCCTGGTGGCGTCACCGCGGCCGCTGCAGGTGCTGGAGCTGCCCGTGATCCGCCTGCTGCTGGAACAGGGCGTGAGCGTGATCTGCGGCGGCGGGGGTGGCATTCCGGTGCTGCGCCGCGACGGGGTCGTGCACGGCGTCGAAGCCGTGATCGACAAGGACCACGCCAGCGGCCTGCTGGCCCGCCAGCTGGGTGCCGACCTGCTGCTGCTGCTCACTGACGTGCCCGGCGTGGCGCCGGACTTCCGCGCGGCCGAGCCGCAATGGCTGCACCGCACCACGCCTGCTGCGCTGCGCGAGCTGGCCCTGCCGGCGGGCTCGATGGGCCCCAAGGTCCAGGCTTGCATCGAGTTTGTCGAGGCCGGCGGCCCGCGCGCCGCCATCGGGCGGCTGGAAGATGCAACAGCGCTGGTCAGCGGCAGCGCCGGCACCCAGCTGAGCAAGCTCAGGCCCGCGCCTCGCTGACGCGCTGCAAAGGAGAAAAGCCCGCGACCATCGCTGGTGGCGGGCTGACTCTTCCGGACACCGCATTGGTGATGCGGGACGGTCTTCGGCGCTGGGTCACGGGTTCCCGCTGTTCCACCCAATCGTGTGGTCGGTTCTGCGCGTCAATGAATCAATTATCGGCAGCGCCTCGGTGAGCATTAGCCGGAGAAGCACCGGGTTCATGGGCTTGTATTGCAGCCTCGGCGGCCCCTTTAGCCTTTCAACTGCAACTCCAGTTCATGCAGCACCTTGTAGCAAGGCAGCACCTGGGCCACGCTGCTGTTGGGCTCGCGGCCTTCGCGGATGGCGGTGAAGAAGTCGCGGTCCTGGAGTTCGATGCCGTTCATCGAGACGTCCACCTTTGACACGTCGATCTTTTCTTCCTTGCCGTTGAAGAGGTCGTCGTAGCGGGCGATGTACGTGCCGCTGTCGCCGATGTAGCGGAAGAAGGTGCCGAGCGGGCCATCGTTGTTGAATGAGAGGCTCAGCGTGCAGATGGCGCCGTTGGCAGCCTTGAGCTGGATGCTCATGTCCATCGCGATGCCCAAGGTCGGGTGGATGGGGCCCTGCACGGCGTTGGCCTTCACGATGGGGCTGCCGGCCTGGTAGGCGAAGAGGTCCACGGTGTGCGCGGCGTGGTGCCACAGCAGGTGGTCGGTCCAGCTGCGGGCCTGGCCCAGCGCGTTCATGTTGGTGCGGCGGAAGAAGTAGGTCTGCACATCCATTTGCTGGATGTTGAATTCGCCGGCCTTGATCTTCTTGTGCACCCACTGGTGGCTGGGGTTGAAGCGGCGGGTGTGGCCGCACATCGCGACCTTGCCGGTCTCTTGCTGGACGCGCAGCACTTCTTCGCCGTCGGCCAACAGGTCGCACAGCGGAATCTCGACCTGCACATGCTTGCCGGCCTTCATGCAGGCGATGGCCTGTGCGGCGTGCATCTGCGTGGGGGTGCAGAGGATGACGGCGTCGACCTCGGGCAGGGCCAGGCTGTCGGCCAGCTCGGTGCTGACGTGGCCGATGCCGTACCTGGCGGCCACTTCGCGGGTCTTCTCCAGCTCGCGGCTGACGAGGGAGACGACCTCGACGCCGGGAATGTTCTGGATGCCGTCCAGGTGCTTGATGCCGAAGGCGCCGGCGCCCGCGAGGGCGACCTTGAGGGTCTGCTTGTCGCTCATGTGAGGGTCCTCAGGAGTTTTCAAGGATGACGTGGCCGACGGCGGTGTTCGACGCGGGCACGTGATAGAAGCGGTGCTTGAGCTTGGGCGCGGGGCCGCCGTTGACATCGGCCATCGCGCCACGGGCGATCAGCCACATCACCAGCTCGATGCCTTCCGATCCGGCTTCGCGCACGTAGTCGATGTGCGGCGTGGCGGCCGCGGCGGCGGGGTCGGCGATCAGCTTGTCCAGCCAGGCGTTGTCCCACTCGCGGTTGATCAGGCCGGCACGTGCGCCCTGCAGCTGGTGGCTCATGCCGCCGGTGCCCCAGATCTGCACCTTCAGCGGCTGGTCGTAGCTTTCGATGGCCTTGCGGATCGCCTTGCCCAGGTTGAAGCAGCGCTGGCCGGAGGGCACCGGGTACTGCACGACATTCACCGCAAACGGGATGACGGAGCAGGGCCAATGGAAGTCGCTTTGCGGCGGCTGGCCGCACATCAGGCTCAGCGGCACGGTCAGGCCGTGGTCCACGTCCATCTTGTTGACGATGGTGAGGTCGAAGTCGTCCTGGATCACGCTTTGCGCGATGTGCGCGGCCAGTTCCGGGTGGCCTTGCACGACGGGCACCGGGCGCGGGCCCCAGCCCTCGTCGGCCGGCTTGAACTCTGCGGCGCAGCCGATCGCGAAGGTCGGGATCATTTCCAGGCTGAAGGCCGTGGCGTGGTCGTTGTAGACCAGGAAGATCACGTCGGGCTTCTCGTCCTTCAGCCATTGCTTGCTGAAGTCGTAGCCCTTGAACAGCGGCTGCCAGTACGGGTCCTGAGTCTTGCCCAGGTCCAGCGCGGCGCCAATGGCGGGCACGTGCGAGGTGAAGACGGAGGCGGTGATGCGGGCCATGGTCAGGCGCCTTTCTGCGTGTGGGCCCGGCCTTGCGGCTGGTGCTGCGGCTGGGCGTCACCGTCTTCGCCGAGGTGGCGGTTGCCTTCGGCCGAGCGGCCACCGGCCAGCATCATCGCGGCGTATTCGTCCTGCGTCATGCCGGTCATGGTCGCGGCCATGTACTGGAAGCTCTTGCCGTCGGTGGCGCCGATCTTGGCCAGGAAGTAGATGTTGCCGCCTGCCGCGATGCAGCGGTTCAGGTCACGGGTCAGCACGCCTTGTTTCTGCTCTTCGGTCATCGCCCACTGGTCCAGGTACGCGCGCTCGTCGGCCTTGAAGGCGGCGCGGTTCTCCGCCTTCATCAGCGACATGCAGAACTGGTTCAGCCAGTAGCCCTTGCGGGACTGCTCGGCGTCGAAGATGGTCGTGCCTGGCACGTCCAGGTAGGGCTTGTCGAGGGCCATCAATTGCCTTTAATCAGTTGGTGACAGAGCTACTCGCTGTGCTCGGGCGGTCTGTCACGCAAGTTCATTGGAGGGCCAGTACAGGCGCATGGGGTTGTCGACCAGCAGCTTCTGCTGCAGTTCGGCGGTCGTCGCGATCTGCGGAATGAAGTCCACCAGCAGGCCATCGTCGGGCATGTGGTCCTTCAGGTTCGGGTGCGGCCAGTCGGTGCCCCACAGCACGCGGTCGGGGAATTCCTCGATCACACGGCGCGCAAACGGCACCACGTCCTGATACGCGTGTTGTTCGCCATTCAACGCCTTTGGGCCGGTGACGCTCAGGCGTTCGGGGCAGCTGACCTTGCTCCACACGTTGGCGTGTTCGCGCATGAACTTCAGGAACAGCTCGAACTCGGGGCCATCCACCGGCTTGCTCACGTCCGGTCGGCCCATGTGGTCGACGACGACCGTGGTTGGCAGTGTGGTGAAGAAGTCCCACAGCTCGGGCAGGTCCACCGCCTCGAAGTAGATGACCACGTGCCAGCCCAGCTTGGCGATGCGGCCGGCAATCTCCATCAGCTCGTCCTTGGGGGTGAAGTCCACCAGGCGCTTGACGAAGTTGAAGCGCACGCCGCGCACGCCAGCGTCGTGCAACTGCTGCAGCTCGGCATCGCTGATGCTGCGCTTGACGGTGGCGATGCCGCGTGCCTTGTCGCCCGCGGCGAGGCAGGCGTCCACCATCGCGCAGTTGTCCGCGCCGTGGCAGGTGGCCTGCACGATCACGTTGCGCGCGAAGCCCAGGTGGTCGCGTAGCGCAAACAGCTGCTGCTTGCTGGCGTCGCAAGGCGTGTACTTGCGCTCTGGTGCAAAGGGAAACTGGGCCCCGGGGCCGAACACATGACAGTGGGCGTCCACGCTGCCGGGCGGCAGCTGGAACTTCGGTTTGCTGGGGTCGGCGTACCAGTCCAGCCAGCCGGGGGTCTTTTGAAATTGCATGGCTCGGGTTGCTCCGTCAATCCAGTGAAACTTTGGCGCGCTTGATGACGTCGGCCCACTTGGTGGACTCGCTCGCGATGAAGGCCTGGAACTGCTCGCGCGTGACCGGGAAGGTCTCGTAGCCGAAGGTGGCATAGCGCTCCTTGATGTCCGGCTCTGCCAATGCGGTGGTGATGTCGGCCTGGATCTTGTCGGCCACGGCCTTGGGCAGGCCAGGCGGCGCTGCAATGGTGGTCCAGCCGGTCACCTCGTAGCTGGCGGGACCGCCGGATTCGGCCACCGTGGGCACATCGGGGAAGGCGGCCAGCCGCCTGGGTGAAGTCACCGCGATGAAGCGCACCTTGCCGCTGCGTTGCATGGGCCCGGCCGAGGCCATGGTGCCCAGCGCCCAGTCCAGCTCGCCGGTGGCCACAGCGGTGTAGAGCATGGAGACTTCCTTGTAGATCACGTGCTGCATCTGCGTACCGGTCATGGACTCCAGCAGCGCCGCGCCCAGGTGCGCCGGGTTGCCCACGGACCAGGAGCCGTAGTTGAGCTTGCCCGGGCGGACCTTGGCGTCGGCCACGATGTCGCCTACCGTCTTGTATTTGCTGCCCGTGGGGACCACGACGAAGAAGGGCGCGATGAACAAAGGCTTGATTGGCTCGAAGTCCTTCACCGGGTCATAGGGCAGCTTCTTGAACAGCGAGGGGTAGGCGACCAGGTGCACGTTGTCGAGCTGGATCAGGTCGGTGCCGTCGGTCGCGCCGCGCTTGAAGGCGTCGATGGCGATGAAGCCATTGCCGCCCGGCTTGTTCTCGACGATGACCGGCTTGCCCCACTTGCGCTGCAGCTTCTCGGCCAGCACGCGCAGGACCGCTTCAGGGCCGGCACCCGCCGGGAAGGGCGTGATGATGCGCACCGGCTTGGTCGGCCACTCGTCCGCCGCCTGCGCGCCGCCGATCAGCGTGAGGGCGGCCAGCGCGGCGGCGGCCAGGGACTTCAGGACGCTCATGGTTTGTCTCCGTGTGTTTTGAATTGAACGTGGGCAGGGAAGGAACTCAATCGATGTAGCGCAGCCCGGCTTTCTCCAGCGGCTCGCGCATCTTGTACATGTCCAGGCCCAGCACGCCGCTGGCCAGCCTGGCGCGCTTCTCGCCCTCGAAGCTCTCGCGCTTGGCAGCAGCCTCGGCCACTTGGGCGGCCCGCGCGGCCGGCACGCAGACGATGCCGTCGTCGTCCGCGACGATCGCGTCGCCCGGCGTGACCCACATGCCGGCGCAGACCACCGGGATGTTGACCGAGCCCAGCGTGGCCTTGATCGTGCCCTTGGACGAGATGGCCTTGCTCCAGACCGGAAAGCCCATTTCCTTCAGCGTCTTGACATCGCGCACGCCCGCATCGATCACCAGCGCGCGCGCGCCGCGGGCCATGAAGCTGGTCGCCAGCAGGTCGCCGAAGTAGCCGTCGGTGCAATCGGCCGTGACGGCGGCGACGACGATGTCGCCCGGCTGGATCTGCTCCGCCGCCACATGCATCATCCAGTTGTCGCCAGGCTGCAGCAGCACGGTGACCGCCGTGCCGCTGACCTGCGTGCCGACCTGGATCGGCCGCATGTAGGGTTTGAGCAGGCCCACGCGGCCCATGGCTTCGTGCACCGTGGCCGAGCCGAGCGCGGCCATTCGGTCGGTGGCCGCGCGGTCGGCGCGGGTGATGTTGCGGTAGACAACGCCGAGTTCGTACATGTCACAGCCCCTTGTTCTTCAGTGCGGTGTCCAGCCGTGAAAAGACACGGCGCGCATTGCCTTCGTAGACCTGGTAACGCTCCTCGTCGCTCAGGTTGGCAGTGGCCGCCACGTAGCGCTTGGTGTCGTCGTAGTAGTGGCCGGTTTCGGGGTCGATGCCGCGCACCGCGCCGATCATCTCGCTGGCGAACAGGATGTTCTTGACCGGGATCACCTTGGTCAGCAGGTCGATGCCGGGCTGGTGGTAGACACAGGTGTCGAAGAAGATGTTGTTCAGCAGGTGCTCGCTCAGCAGCGGCTTCTTCAGCTCCTGCGCCAGCCCGCGGAAGCGGCCCCAGTGGTAGGGCACTGCGCCGCCGCCGTGCGGAATGAGGAACTTCAATGTCGGGAAGTCCTTGAACAGGTCGGACGTGAGGCACTGCATGAAGGCCGTCGTGTCTGCGTTCAGGTAGTGCGAACCGGTGGTGTGGAAACACGCGTTGCAGCTGGTGCTCACATGGATCATCGCCGGGATGTCGTACTCGACCATCTTCTCGTAGATGGGGTACCAGCTCCTGTCGCTCAGCGGCGGGCTGTTCCAGTGGCCGCCGGACGGATCCGGGTTCAGGTTGATGCCGACGTTGCCGAACTGCTCTACGCACTTCACCAGCTCCGGAATGCAGGTCGCCGGGTCCACGCCGGGCGACTGCGGCAGCATCGCGGCCGGGATGAAATGGTCCGGGAACAGCTGGCTCACGCGGTAGCAGAGCTCGTTGCAGATCGCGGCCCAGGTCGAGGACGTGTTGAAGTCGCCGATGTGGTGGGCCATGAAGCTGGCGCGCGGGCTGAAGATGGTCAGGTCCGAGCCGCGCTGCTTCATCAGCTTGAGCTGGTTGCTCTCGATGGACTCGCGGATCTCGTCGTCGCTGATCTTCAGGCTGCTGGCGCTGGGCGCCTTGGACGGGTCTTTCAGGCCGGCGATCTGCAGGTCGCGCCAGGCGCCAAGCGCGGCCGGCGCGGTGGTGTAGTGGCCGTGAACGTCGATGATCATGGAGGTGTCCTCGCAAGGGAAATCAATGGGCGGCAACGGCAGCGCCTGTGCGGCGGCCGGGCGTGTCTTGGGCCACCAGGAAGGAGCCGGCAATGCCGCCAAAGCGGCCGATGCCCAGCATCCAGGCCACGCCGGTGGCGCGCGCGTTGGTGGGGTAGAAACCGGCGGCGAGCGCAGGCAGCGAGGACTGCGCGGTGTTCATCAGCGTGCCGCCGATGAAGACCACCGCCATCAGCGTGGCGACCTCACCGGCCGCATGGCCGATGGCCCAGATCGCCACGGCGGTCAGCGCAAAGCCGATGGCGATCACGCGGTTGGCGTTGAAGCGGTCCATCAGCCAGCCGAAGAAGATCGCGCCCACGCCGCCCAGCGGGAACAGCGCCGAGATCAGCGCCGGTGCCAATTGCGGCTTGCTCAGGCACCACTCCTTCAGCAGCGAAGGGGCGATGTAGCCGATGGCCGCGGTGTCGAAACCATCCAGCAGCACGATGAAAAAGCACAGGCCGAAGATCACCCACTGGAACGGGGAGAACGGGTGCTCGTTGATCAATGTCTGGACATCGATGCGGCGAGGGGCGGCGGGGGTCATGCGGGCAGGTCTCCTGTGCGGAGACGACAGCCATCCGCCGCCGCATTGTTCTGCTGCTGCCCCAGCGGTTCCAGACCCGGGCACCGATAGCAGCTATCTCGGTTTGAGATATGGTGCGGGTTATCCCGCAGGCCTCACAGCGCTTGCGGCACGACGGCGGTGACCTCGATCTCCACCTTGGCGCGGGCCTCCATCAGCCCACGCACCTCCACCGCGCTCATCGCGATCTCGTAGTGCGCGCCCATCACTTCGCGGTAGGCGGCGCCGATCTCGCGGTTGCGGGCCAGGTAGTCGGCGCGGTCGACCAGGTACCAGGTCATGCGCACGATGTGCTGCGGCCCGGCGCCGGCTTCGTCCAGCACCGCACGCACGTTGCGCAGCGCCTGCCGCACCTGGTCGACCAGGTCGTCGCTCTCGAAGGCCTGCGCGGCGTTCCAGCCGATCATGCCGGCGACAAACACCTGGCGGCCCTGGGCAGCGACGCCGTTGGCATAGCCACGCGGGCGTGGCCAGTCGGCGGGTTGGAGCGTGGTTTTCATGGGCAGTCCTGGGGCTTGAGGCGGAAGCGCTGCAGCTTGCCGGTGGCGGTGCGTGGCAGCTCGCTGCGGAACTCGACCGCGCGCGGGTACTTGTAGGGTGCGACGCTGGCTTTGACGAAATCCTGCAGCGCACGCACGGTGGTGTCGTTGGCTTCGTGGCCGGCGCGCAGCACGACGTAGGCCTTGACGATCTCGCCGCGCTCCTCGTCCGGCACGCCGATCACCGCGCACTCGGCCACTGCCGGATGTTCCAGCAGCACGCCTTCGACCTCGGGGGCCGCGATGTTGTAGCCGGCCGAGATGATCATGTCGTCGGTGCGGGCCTGGTAGCGGAAGTAGCCGTCCTCGTCCTGCAGGTAGGCGTCGCCGGTCAGGTTCCAGCCGTGTTGCACGTAGCTGGCCTGGCGTTCGTCGTCCAGGTAGCGGCAGCCGGTGGGGCCGCGCACCGCGAGCCTGCCCACCTGGCCGCGCGGCGCCTCCTGGCCAAGTTCGTCCAGCACGCAGGCAACGTAGCCCGGCACGGCAGTGCCGGTTGCGCCGCCGCGGGCGTGTTCCTCGTCGGCCGAGATGAAGATGTGCAGCATCTCGGTGGAGCCGATGCCGTCGATGATCGCGATGCCGGTGGCGTCCTGCCACAGCTTGCGCGTGGCCGCGGGCAGTGCTTCGCCCGCGGCCACGCACTTGCGCAGCGGGCCGCCCTGCATTGCCGAGAGCCGTCGCTCGCCCGCTTGTGCGGCAATCGCGCGGTAGGTTGTCGGCGCCGTGAACAGCACGCTGGCGCGGTGCTCGGTGATGGCGTCCAGCAGCGCGGGCGGCGTCGGTTTTTCGAGCAGCACGGTGCTGGCCCCCACCGAAAGCGGGAACAGCAGCAGCCCGCCCAGGCCGAAGGTGAAGCCCAGCGGCGGGCTGCCGATGAAGGTGTCCGAGGCGTCCGCGCGCAGCACGTGTTGCGGCCAGCAGGCGCAGATGGCCATCACGTCCTGGTGGAAGTGCATGGTCGCCTTGGGCACGCCGGTCGTGCCGGAAGTGAAGGCCAGCAAACAGGTGTCGTCCGCCGCGGTGTCCACGGCCGCGAAGGGTTTGCCGAGGTGGCGGGCCATCGCGGCTTCCAGGCCGTCGGGCAAAGCGTCGTTGAAGAGTCGAAGCTGCGACAGAGTCGGACAGTCCGGCCGCGCCAGCTGCAGCTCCTCGGCCAGCGCCAGGTCGCACAGCGCATGCGTGGCCTGTGCCTTCGCGACGACCTGCTTCAGCTCCTTGGCCCGCAGCAGCGGCATGGTCGCCACCGCGATCGCGCCGGTCTTCATCACGCCGAACCAGCAGGCCGCGAGCATGGGGTTGTTCGGCGCACGCAGCAGCACGCGCTGGCCGGGTACCACGCCCATGTCTTCGACCAGCACGTGCGCAATCGCGTCGGCCCGTGCCTGCAGCTCGGCGTAAGTCCAGCGCAGGCCGGGCGCGAGGATGCAAGGCCGCTCGCCCCAGCCGCGCGCGATGGCGCCGTCCAGCAGCTCGGCCGCGCAATTGAGCTGCGGCGGGAACTGCAGCTCGGGCAGATCGAACAGATACTCGGGCTGCAGCTCGCGCGGCGGCAGGCGGTCGCGCGCAAAGCTGTCGACGTGGGCGGATCGGCCGTGGGTCATGGTGCGTTCCTCGTGAGAACTACTTCAACAGCTCTCTGGCGATGATGAGCTGCTGCACTTCGCTGGCGCCTTCGTAGATGCGCAGCGCGCGGATGTCGCGGTACAGGCGCTCGACGACCGCGCCCGAGCGCACGCCCGCGCCGCCCCAGAGTTGCACCGCGGCGTCGATCACGCGCTGCGCGTTTTCGGTCGAGGCGAGCTTGGCCATCGCGGCTTCGCGGGTGACGGTGTGGCCCTGGTCGCGGCGCCATGCGGCGCGGTAGGTCAGCAGCGCGGCCGAGTCCACGGCCAGTGCCATGTCGGCCAGCTTGGCCTGCGTGAGTTGCAGGTCCGCCAGGCGCTGGCCGAACATCTGGCGCGAGACCGCGCGGTCCAGCCCTTCGGCCAGCGCGCGCCGCGCAAAGCCCAGCGCTGCGGCGGCGACCGAGGTGCGGAACACATCCAGCGTGCGCATCGCCAGCTTGAAGCCGGCGCCGGCCTCGCCTTCGGCCAGGCAGTTGGCGGCCGGCACGCGGCATTCGCGGAAGGTGAGACGGGCGAGCGGGTGCGGCGCCATCACGTCGATGCGCTCGGCGATCTCGAAGCCCGGCGTGTCCGCGTCCACCACAAATGCGGCAATGCTGCCGGTGCCGCGCGCCTCGGGCGTGGCGCCCGGCGCGACCTGGCGGGCGAAGACGACGTAGAAGTCCGCGATGCCGCCGTTGGAAATCCAGGTCTTTTCGCCGTTGAGCACCCAGGCATCGCCGTCGCGCTGCGCGGTGGTGGCCATCGCGGCCACGTCCGAACCGGCCTCGGGTTCGGACAGCGCAAAGGCCGCGATGGCCTCGCCGCGCGCCACGCACGGCAGGTAGCGTGCCTTCAGCGCGGGCGAGCCGGCGAGCGAGATCGCGCCGCTGCCCAGGCCCTGCATCGCAAACGCGAAGTCGGCCAGGCCGTCGTGCGCGCCCAGCGTCTCGCGCAGCAGGCACAGCGTGCGCGTGTCCAGCGTGTTCGACTCGCCGCCGTGTTGGCGCCCGGCCACCGCATGGCGCAGCCAGCCGGCTTCGCCCAGCGCGCGCACCCAGTCGCGGCAGTGCGCGTCCAGCTCGGCCTGCGTGGCATGGGGTGAGAGGTGGTCCGGCAGCTTGGCTTCCGTCAACCAATTCGAAAGCCGCGCATGCAGCTCGCGGTGGCGGGGTTCGAAGAAGGGCCACGCCAAAGCTTCAGCGACAGCGTCGACCATGTCAGCGCCCTTCGAAGACAGGCTTCGCTTTGGCGGCAAACGCGCGGTAGGCATGGCCGAAGTCCTCGGTCAGCATGCACAGCGCCTGCGCCTGGGCTTCCGCGTCGATGGCCGAATCGATGTCCATGCTCCACTCGTGGTGCAGCATGGACTTGGTCAGCGAATGCGCAAAGGCCGGGCCGTCGGCCAGCGACTGCGCGAAGGCGGTGGCTTCGTCCAGCAGCGCCTCGGGTTCGACCAGCCGGTTGAAGAAGCCCCAGCGCTCTGCCTCTTCGCCGCCCAGCGAGCGGCCCGAGTAGATCCACTCTGCCGCGCGGCCCTGGCCGACGATGCGCGGCAGCATCGCGCAGGCGCCCATGTCGCAGCCGGCCAGGCCCACGCGGGCGAACAGGAAGGCGGTCTTCGAGCGCGCGGTGCCGTAGCGCAGATCGCTGGCCATCGCCAGGATGGCGCCAGCGCCGGCGCACACGCCGTCCACCGCGGCCACGATGGGTTGCGGGCAGTGGCGCATCGCCTTGACCAAGTCACCTGTCATGCGCGTGAACATCAGCAGTTCGGGCGCGGGCAGGTCGATCAGCGGACCGATGATCTCGTGCACGTCGCCACCGGAGCAGAAGTTCCCGCCTTCGCCCGCGAGCACGATGGCGCGCACGTCGTGCGCAAAGCGCAGCTGCTCGAACAGGTCGCGCAGCTCGGCATAGCTCTCGAAGCTCAGCGGGTTCTTGCGCTCGGGCCGCGAGAGCGTGATGTGCGCGACACGGTCGCGGCACTCCCAGCGGAAGTGCTTGGCGGCGAAGTCCGCCAGCGGGCGGCGGTTGCCGGCGGCCAGCGCGGGGGCCAGTGTCTTGGTCATCGTGTTCAAGCCTTGTCGTTGAGGCGGCGCGTGAGGCCCAGGCGCAAGTGGCCGAGCAGCGTGTGCAGCTGCCGGCTTTCGTCGGCGCTCAGGTCGGCCAGCAGTTCCACGACCCAGCGCTCATGCTCGGCCGCGATCTTCTCGAAGGCGCGCCGCCCGCGCGTGGTCAGCGCAATGCGGATCGAGCGGCGGTCGTCAGGATCGATGTTGCGTGTGACGTGACCGCCTTTCTCGAGCTCGTCGGTCAGGCTGGTCACGTTGCCGCCGGTCACCATCAGGTAGCGCGAAAGCTGGCTCATGCGCAGGCCTTCGGGCTGCTCGGCGTGGAAGCGGTGCAGCTGCGCCAGGTAGTCGAAGCGCGGCAGCGTCATGTCGAAGTGCGTGCGCAGCCGGCGGCGAATTTCCGTCTCGATCTGCGTGGTGCAGGCCAGCAGCCGCAGCCAGGTGCGCACCGCCGCGTGGTCGCCTGCGCCGGCACGGCCTTCGTGGCCAATCGCGTCGTCGCCGATCAGCTCGTCCAGGCTGTCCGTGCTGCGCGGGTCTCTTGGTGTTTCGTTTTTCATGGCTTCACATCACCTCGCCGCCGCTGACCGAAATGGATTGCCCGGTGATCGCTGAGGGCGCCTGGCGGCACAGCCAGCGCACGACCTCGGCCACCTCGTCGGGCCGGACCAGGCGCTGCATCGGGTTGGCCTGCGTGAAGCTCTGCAGGGCTTCGGCTTCGCTCTTGCCCTTCTTGTCCATGATCTGTGCCATGCCGCCGCGCACGATGTCGGTGTCGGTGTAGCCCGGGCACACGGCATTGACGGCGATGCCGGCTGGCGCCAGCTCCAGCGCCAGCGAACGCGTGAAGCCGACGACGCCGTGCTTGGCCGCTGCATAGGCGGCGGTGAAGGCATAGCCCTTTTGCGCTGCGGTGCTGGCAATGTTGACGATGCGGCCTTGCGTCTCGCGCAGGTCGGCGATGGCAGCCTGGCAGCAGAGGAAAACGCCGGTGAGGTTGACGTCCAGCATGCGCTCCCAGCTGGCGAGCGCAAAGCGCTGCGTGGGCCCCGTCTCGACCACACCGGCGTTGTTCACCAGCGCGTGCAACGGGCCTTGCGCGGCGCGCGAGTCGGCGAAGGCGCGGGAGATGCTGTCGGCACTCGCCACGTCCATCTGCACGACGGCGTGTCCATCACCGGGAAGCGTGGAACGTGTGGATTCAAGTGCCTCAATGGATCTTCCGGCCAGCGTCACGCGCCAGCCGTCCGCGGCCAGTGCATGTGCAATGGCCGCGCCAATGCCGCGGTTCGCACCGGTCACCAGCACATGCGGCGCGTTCATTGGCTGCCGCCTTGCTGCAGCGCCTTCTCGCGCTGAAAGATCGCTTCCAGTTGCGGCTTGCCGGAGCGGTACGGCGCTGGCCACTGGATGGCCGTGTAACCGATGCGAGCGGCTTCGGTCAGCGTCCAGGCCGGGTTCGCGAGGTGCGGGCGGGCGACCGCGCAGAGGTCCGCACGGCCGGCAGCGATGATCGCGTTGACATGGTCCGCCTCGCTGATCGCCCCCACCGCGATGGTGGCAATGCCGGCTTCGTTGCGGATGCGGTCCGAGAACGGGGTCTGCCACATGCGGCCGTAGGTCGGCCGTTCGGCCTTGCTGACCTGGCCGGAAGAGCAGGCTATCAGGTCCGCGCCGGCCGACTTGAAGGCGCGGGCGATCTCCACCGCGTCGGCCGGCGTGATGCCACCTTCCACCCAGTCGTGCGCTGAGATGCGCACCGACATCGGCAGCTGCTGCGGCCAGGCTTCACGTACCGCAGCGAAGACTTGCAGCGGATAGCGCAATCGGTTCTCCAGCGTGCCGCCGTATTCGTCTTCGCGCTGGTTGGTGAGCGGCGACAGGAAGGACGACAGCAAGTAGCCGTGCGCGCAGTGCAGCTCCAGCCAGTCGAAGCCGGCCTCGGCGGCGCGGCGCGCGGCGGCGGCGAAATCATTGCGCACCTGGTCCATGTCGCTGCGCTTCATCTGGCGCGACCAGTCGCTGACGCCCGGCAGGTACTGCTGCGGCGAGGCGGAGATCAGCGGCCAGCCGCCGGAGGTCAAAGGCTGGTCAATGCCTTCCCAGCCCAGGTTGGTCGCGCCCTTGGCGCCGGCGTGGCCCAGCTGCATGCCGATCTTCGCGTCGCTCTGGTCGTGCACCCAGTCGACGATGCGGGCCCAGGCGTCGCGCTGCGTGTCGGTCCACAGGCCGGGGCAGCCGCGCGTGATGCGCGCATCCGGGCTGGTGCAGGTCATCTCGGCCATCACCAGCGCCGCGCCGCCCATCGCGCGCGCGCCCAGGTGCACCAGGTGGTAGTCACCCACGGTGCCGTCCACGGCCGAGTACTGCGCCATTGGCGAGACGATGACGCGGTTCTTCAGCGTGACCGAGCGCACCGTGAATGGCGTGAACATCGGCGGGGTGGCTGCCTTTTTGGCAAACCATTGCTCGTAGCCACCCAGCCAGCCCGCATCCCGCAGCCGCAGGTTCTCGTGGCTGATGCGCTGGCTGCGCGTGAGCAGCGAATACATGAACTGCTCGGGCTCGAGCTGGTCGCAGTAGCGCCGGCCGCAGACCTCGAACCATTCCATCGCGTTCCACGCGGCGTTCTGCAGCCGCAGCACTTCGACTGCACGGATCTGCTGGTAGCGGTCCAACAGCGCGGGCAGGTCGGCACGCGTGACAGCGCCATCCGCCTCGGCTTTCAGCTTGAACTGGTTCGCCAGTTCGATCGCGTCTTCCAGCGCCAGCTTGGTGCCCGAGCCGATTGCGAAATGCGCGGTGTGCACAGCGTCGCCCATCAGCACCACCGGTTGGCGGCCGTTGTCCAGCCACCATTGTTCGCAGCGGATGCGCTGGAAGTTCAGCCAGGCCGAGCCGCGCAGGTGGCGGGCGTTGCTCATCAGTTTGGCGCCGGCCAGGTGACGCGCGAAGACCTGTTCGCAGAAGGCGACCGAACCGTCCACGTCCAGTCGGTCCAGCCCGTGGGCGCGCCAGGTTTCCTCTGTGCATTCGACGATGAAGGTCGAGGTCTCCTCGTCGAACTTGTAGACGTGGGCCTGGAACCAGCCGTGCTCGGTCTTCTCGAACACGAAGGTGAAGGCGTCGTAACGCTTCCTGGTGCCCAGCCAGATGAAGCGGTTGGGCCGCGTGACGATGTCGGGCTTGAAGGTTTCGGCGTACTTTGTGCGGACGGCGGAGTTGATGCCGTCGCTGGCGATGACCAGGTCCGCATCGGCGAACTCCTCGTCCGAGCGCACCTCGTGGTCGAACACCAGCTGCACACCCAAGGCCTCGCAGCGCGCCTGCAGGATGTTCAGCAGCCGCTTGCGGCCGATGCCCACGAAGCCGTGGCCACCCGAGCGCAGGCTGCGGCCCTTGAACTCCAACACGATGTCGTCCCAGTGCGAGAACGAGGCTTCGATGGCGCCGGCGGTTTCGGCGTCCCAGCGGCGCAGGTTTTGCATCGTCGCGTCCGAGAACACCACGCCCCAGCCGAAGGTGTCGTACGGGTGGTTGCGCTCGACCACGGTGATCTCGCGGCTGGCGTCCAGCTTCTTCATGATGAGCGCGAAGGCAAGACCTGCAGGCCCGCCGCCGATGCAAACAATGCGCATGCCGTCCTCTTGGGTTCAGCGTCGCCCCTCGTTGTTTGAGGAGTGAATAGTTCAAATATAAACTAATCGCGACGGTGGCGGCAAGCCGTGGTCCGGCCGGCCCGGTGCCGTCATGCGCTGTGCCTTGCCTGGCGGCCCGCGGTCAGCCAGGCTGGACAGGGAGCTGGCACGCGAGTTCGAAGTGCGCGTTCCCGTGGGCAAACGGTCGGCCGATCCAGGCCTCGAACGCAGGCTGATGGTCCGGGACATGGCCGCTTCGCGGCAGCCAGGTCTTGTACAGCCAGTCGAAAGCGCGGGCCTCGAGTGCCATGTCGCCGTGCAAGACGAGTTCGGCCACGCGCATTGGCGAGAACTCGAAGCGGCCGATCTCACCGGCAGGCTGGAACTCGTCGACCACGAGCGCAACGTCGTAACGGCATTTTGCGAGCTCGACGATCTCGGGCTCATCCCACATGTAGCCCAGCCACTGGCCGTCCGCCAAACCCCGGGGGATTGACCAGGCGAGCAGCCGCTCGCAAGCGGCCTGCACGGCGCCCTCGCGGTAGGGGTTGTGCACACGGATGTAGGCGACCGTGCGTGCGGGCAGCTCACGAAGCGCGACTTCGAAGCCGTCCGGGTTCTGGCCCGCCGGCAGGGCCGTGAGGAGCGGCGATCCGGCCTGGGTGGTCAAGATGCGCTCGAAAGCGTCCCGCCTGGTGCTCCGGAAGGCTTCGAGGTCGAACAGGCTGGGCGCCACGCCGTGGTGCTGCCTGAAGCTGCGGGAAAAGTCGGAGGACGAGGAAAAGCCGCAGTCCAGGGCCACGTCGGTCAGCGAACGCCCGGGTGCGTGGGACATCAGGTACAGCGCCCGTTCCAGCCGCTGCCGCTTGACGAACTGCTGCAGCGTCTCCCCCAGCAAGGCCTTGAAAATTCGGTGGAAGTGGAAGGGGGAGAATCCGGCCGCCGCGGACACCTCTTCCAGCCGCAAGGGCCGGGCAAGGTTGCGCACGATGTGGTCGACTGCACGGTTGACCCGTTCGGCGTAGTCCACGGAGGCGAGGCCCCTGGCTTCTCGGTCGGTTCGCAAGATTTGGCAAGCGGCTGCTGCGGTTCTCGGGCATGGTAGCGCCCAGCCGGATCCGGTCCGCGCCTTACCGGCAGCCGCAGATCCCGGGCACATTCACACATCGGAGGTTCACATGAAGCGAGTCACTGGCATTGGCGGCATCTTCTTGAAGGCAAAGGATGCCCCTGCGCTGCGGGCCTGGTACCAGCGCCACCTTGGCATCGATGTCCAGCCCTGGGGCGGGGCGGCCTTCACCTGGACCGACTCGGATGGCAAGCCCGCGGGCGGCACGACGGTCTGGTCCATCGGTCCACAGGACAGCGATCAGTTCGCGCCCAGCAAGGCCGCGTTCATGGTCAATTACCGGGTGGAAGACCTGCATGCCCTGGTTGCGACGCTCAAGGCGGAAGGCTGCGACGTGCTCGACAAGATCGATGACTCCGAGTACGGCAAGTTCGGCTGGGTCATCGATCCCGAGGGCAACAAGGTGGAGCTGTGGCAACCACCGGCCGGTCAATGAGGCCTGCCGGCGCGACACGGTCCGCCATGCAAGGCGAGCCGCGTCGGCGTCTTTCAGTCCCGGCGTTCTTCCCCGGGTGTCGCCAGGTCCGGCGCGCTGCCGCCTTCCGCTGAGGGCGGCTTCCGGTCCTACCGCGATTGGAGGCGCCTCAGCGCGAGCTCGAGTTGATCCGACGAGACCGGCTTGCGCAACAGCGTGGCACCGTAGCCAATGGCTTCCCGAATCACTTCGGCGTCCGCGTGGCCGCTGACAAACATGATGGGGAGCTCGGGCTTGGCCTGGCGTGCCACCCTGGCCATGGCGGCGCCGTCTGAACCCGGCATCGCGTAGTCGACGAGCAGCAGCTCGACCTGGTGGGCGTCCAGGAGCTGAAGCCCTTGCTCTGCATTCTCGGCCTGGTGAACGCCAAGTCCCAGATCGGTGAGCATGGCGGCGATGCTGCGCCTGACCTCCTCCTCGTCATCGACCAACAGCACCGACCATGGCGCGAGGGCCACCGGGCCACTGGCCGGGGCGTCTTGAGACGCTACGGAGTTTTCACCGAGCGCCCGTTTCAGGTAGACCTTGATCGTTGTCCCGGTCACGCCATCGCTGTCGATGACAACGGTGCCGCCCGCCCGGGTTGCCAAGCCGTAAACCTGGCTCAAGCCCAGCCCGCTGCCTTTCCCGACTGCCTTGGTCGTGAAAAACGGATCGAAGGCCTTGGCCATCACTTCGGGCGGCATGCCGGTGCCGGTGTCGGTCGCGCTGATCTCCACATACTCGCCCGGTGCAAGGTCCCTGGGCAAGGATGCCGGCTCGCGGCTGGCGAGGGTGAACCGCCCACCGTCAGGCATCGCATCCTTGGCGTTCACTGCCAGGTTGAGCAGCGCCATTTCGAGCTGTGTTGCATCGGCGTGCACCCACACGTCTTCCGCAGCAAGCTGCAACTCGACACTTGCCCCCAGGGTGGTCTTGAGCAGGTCGGCCATGCCGTCCACCAGCGCGCCCAGCCCAACCGGTCGAATGACCAGCTCCTGCTTGCGGGAGAACGCCAGCAGCTGGGCTGTCAGGCGGGCGCCGCGACTGGCTGCCTCGGTGCCTCTTTTGGCGAAGTCTCTGACCTGCGCCGGATTCTCCGCGCGGCGCCGGATCATCTCCAGGTTGGCGCTGACGACCTGCAGCAGGTTGTTGAAGTCGTGCGCGATGGCACCTGTCAGCTGTCCGATCGCCTCCAGTTTCCTGGCCTGGTAAAGCGCTGCTTCGCTTTCCGCGAGTCTTCGCTGGTGCTCGATGCGCTCGGTCACATCGTAGGCAAACTGGTAGGCGCCGATGAGACGTCCGTCGCTGTCATACAGCGGCTGGAAGCGCATCTCGAAGGACCGCTGCTCCGAGGGCGACGGCCCGAACGACCGCACCTCCAGGAACTCCTGGCCCGCCAGGGCCCGGGTCCAGCCCGGCTCGATCTCCTTGAGCACCTCGATGTGCTCATGAAGCAGGTACTGCAGCTGATCGCCCACGCGAGGCCTGATGCCGAAGGCCCATTCGAATCCCGCCGCACTCGCACGGTTGATCGCCAGCCAGCGGTAGTTCAGGTCCATGACCTGGATCAGTGCGTCCGTGCCTTCGACGATGTCGGCCAGCAGCTTTCGCTCGGCGAGGTAGTCCGACAGCTTGCGTTCAAGGGTCTCGTTCAGGTGTCGCAACAGCGCTTCGTTGCGCTTGCGAGCGGTGACATCGATGGCCGTGCCGATCACGCGTGTGCAATGGCCCTGCGAATCGAAGATGCCCCGGCCGCAGGCGGCCACCCAGCGAACCAGCCCGTCCTCTTTGCCAATGGTTCTGAACTCGACGTCGTACAAAGCCCGCTCCAACGGGCTTTGCGCGCGCTGGTAGGCCGCAATGGTCGCGTCCCGGTCTTCGGGGTGGATCCCGTCGTAATAGTCTGCGATCGTGACGGGCATCTGTTCGCGGACCCCAAACATCTTCTTGACCCGTGGCGCCCAGTACAGCGTGTTGGCCAGGTTGTCGACATCCCACAGCCCGACCTCGCCTGCGTCGGTGGCCAACTGCAATTGTTCGATCTTGACAGCCAGTTCCTGTTGCGCCTGCCATTGCGCCGTCACGTCGATGCCAACCACGAAGATCCCGTCCACTTCGCCGCGATTGTCGAAGGTGGGCTGAAAGACGAAGTCGACAATGCGCTCGTCGGGCGGGACATCTGTTGCAGGCTGGCTGCGGAACTTGGCGTAGGCCGCGATGTAGGGCTCGCCAGTGGCGAAGACCTGGTCCAGCAGGTCGACGTAGCCCTGATCCACCGCTTCCGGGATTGCCTGGCTAAAGGGCAAGCCCATCACGTCGCGCCGCCCGATCAGCCGCTCGTAGGCTGGATTCACCAGCTCAAACCGGTGATCCTTGCCGCTCAGCATGGCCATGAAGTTGGGCGCTTGCTCGAACAGGCTGGCCAGCCTGGCATGGTTCAACTTCGCCTGCCGCTCGGCCATGACCTGCCGGGTGGTTTCGGTCACCAGCACCAGCACGCCGCCGACTCCGTTGGCGGCTGATTCGTCGTCGATGGGGCCGAAGGAATAGGTCCAATAGACGTCGTCCAGGCAACCGTGGCGAATGATCGGCACCAGTTGATTCTGATGCCAGGTGGCGCCGCCACCTGCGAGCACCTGCAGGATCTGAGGGCCGATCAAGTGCCAGATCTCGGCCCAGGCCCTGCGGCCTGGGATGCCCAGGATGGCGGGATGCTTTTCCGGCCCGAGCGACTCGCGGTAAGCGTCGTTGTAGAGGCCGGTGTGTTCGGCGCCCCAGAAAATGTAGACGGGGTGCCGTGTGGTCAACAGCATGCGGACCATGGTGCGCAGGCCTGCGCTCCAGGTCGCTGGTGGCCCCAACGGCGTCGAAGCCCAGTCGAACGCGCGAATGCGCGCGGCCATCTCGCCGTCACCAGCGAGAAAGCGCATCGGATCTTTTCGCTCTTCGGCTGGATGGTTCAAGGTGTGGCGGCAAAGGCCCACCGAGTGTAGGGGGCAAACCTGGCCTTCCGTTGCGGAAGATCAAGCCGGCATGCGGCGATGGCCAGTCCGGGCGGCCATTTTTGCCCAGGCCGCCCGGGCAGTGGGCTCTCTCGCTCCATTGGAACTCGAAGAGCGCGTGGCCTACACGATGGGTGCGTTCATTCCCACGTTCATCGTGGCCTTTTGCGAGTCACATGCGGGAAGGGCGCCTTTCTCGCTGGACGCCCGGGATTGAAAGTGCAACTGGATCCGCCATGACGAACCGTTTTGATGTGCTCGACGCCATCGAGCAAGGCATTCTCGCGGTGGAGGCTCACATCCTTCGGCTGGAAGATGCCAAGGCGGCCAATGGGGGGCTGGATCCGCTGAGCATGCACAAGCTGCTTGATTTGCGGGAGTCTCTGCAAATCTTCCAGGCCAGACGGCTGCAGCTGTTGGAAGCCGCGCAACGTGAACATGCCAAATAGAAAACAGCCGCGCCCCTCCCGGGACGCGGCCTGGTGATCTCGGTGCAGCGCCGAGGCTGCGCCTGCTCAGGCCAGTGCGGCGTGGGCGCCGGGCGCCAGCGTGAAGACGTTGACCACGTCGACCAGCTTGCCGGCCTGCTGCTTCAGGCTTTCGGACGCGGCGGCGCTCTGCTCGACCAGCGCGGCGTTCTGCTGCGTGACCTGGTCCAGCTGGACCACCGCCTGGCTGACCTGGCCGATGCCCGTGGTCTGCTCCTGCGTGGCGCTGCTGATGTCGCCGATCAGGTCGGTGACGCGCTGCACCTGGTCGACGATGTCGCTCATCGTCGTGCCGGCGGTGCTGACCAGGGTGGCGCCGTTTTCGACGTTCTCGACGCTGGCGCCGATCAGGGTCTTGATCTCGCGTGCAGCCTGGGCCGAGCGCTGGGCCAGCGCCCGCACCTCGCTGGCCACGACCGCGAAGCCGCGACCCTGCTCGCCGGCCCGGGCCGCCTCGACCGCGGCATTCAGCGCCAGGATGTTGGTCTGGAAGGCGATGCCGTCGATGGTGCCGATGATGTCGGCGATCTTCTGCGAGCTGGCCTTGATGGCATCCATGGTCGTGACGACCTGGGCCACCACGTCGCCCCCCTTGGCGGCCGCGGCGCTGGCCGAGCAGGCCATCTGCGCGGCGCTGCGTGCGGTGTCGGCGTTGTTCTTCACGGTGGCCGTCAGCTGCTCCATCGAGGAGGCCGTCTGCTGCAGGCTGGAGGCCTGCTGCTCCGTGCGCTGGCTGAGGTCGGCATTGCCGGCCGCAATTTCAAGCGACGCCGTCTGCATGGTTTCTGCCGCAAACCGCACTTGCAGCATCGTGCGGCCCAGGTCGGTGTTGACCGTCTGCAGCGCCTTCAGCAGGCGGCCGACTTCATCGTCCGACTGCACGCTGATGACGCGCGACAGGTCGCCGCCCGCCACCGCCTGCGCCACGTCCACCGCGATGTTCAGCGGCCGGGTGATGCTGCGCTGGATCTGCCAGGCAATCAGCACGCCCAGCACCAGTGCGGTGATCGACAGGCCGATGATCAGCATCACCGCGCGCTGGTAGGCCTTGTCGGCCTGCTCGTTGCGCACCCGCGAAGCTTCCTGCACGGCTTCCACCACCTGGTCCAGCGCAGCCACGTGGGCCAGCTGGGCCGGGCGGACTTCTTCGCGCACGGTCTCGGCAGCGCCAGGCATGTCGTCGGCCATGGATTTGTCGATGGCTTTTTCCATCGGCGCCTTGGTCGCCTGCAGGGCGGTTGCGGCCTTGTCGAAGGCGGCCTTGGTCGCGGGTTCGGTCAGCATCGCGCCCAGGGTCTGGGCGGTGTGCTCGTACTCGGTGCGGGACTTCTTCATCAGGTCGAATTCCTTCTTCTTGAAGGCCACGTCGTCCTGCATCACCACGTCTCGCAGCGCGATCGCCTGGTAGCGGGCCAGGTCGCGCAGGTTGCTGGCCAGGCGCTCGGGCGCCTCGCCGGTCACTGCTGCCAGGTCGGCCTTGATGGCCGACAGCCGGCTCAGCGAAATCGCGCTGATCACCGTCATCAGTGCCAGCACCGCGGCAAAGCCGAGCGCCAGCCTGGCGCCAACTTTCAAATTCTTGAACATGCGTTCCTCCAATGCGGCCCGGTGTCCGGGCACGCACGGTTGATTCCTGCGAAATTACTTGGCGGTCACACCGGCCTGCAACACGCCAATCGCCTTGCCGCCATCCATCACCGGTGCGGCAACGTGCACGCTGGGGATCTGGGTGGAGGTGTCGGGCTTGATCTCATTGGCGGACCAGACCTGGCCCTTGATCGGGTTGGCAAACACCGGTCGGCTGGCGTTGTTGTAGATCAGCGGTCGGATGCTGGCGCCGATCAGGTTGCCCTTCTGGTCGCGCAGCACCAGCTTGTTGACCGTGTCGTCCTCGGTTTCCCACTTGGCGATCTGCACGCTGACCTTGCTGGCCAGCATGCTCTTGACCGCCGGGTCGGCGTCCGTCAGGTCAACCCACTTGCCGTTGGTCATGCCGCCGCCGTCATGGCCATTGGCCTCGCGCACGGCGGCCACCACGGTGGGATTGGCGGCCAGTTCGGCCAGCCGCTTCTTGGCCTTCTCGACCTTGGCCTGCACCTCGGCGGGCAGCTCGTTGCCGAAAGCCGGCAGCGCGCTGGCCAAAGTGAGGCTGGAGATTGCCACGAGCGTGGCAAGGCATTGCTTGCGGTTCATCCTGATTTCCTCTGTCGGAGCATTTGGTGAGGGGGGTGGATCCGGCGCGGCCGACGGCCTTGTCACCGGAATCCACGCGGCTCTCGCATGTATCGGCATGTTGGGCTTTTTCATTGAGGGGCCAAAGCTGGAACAAAGCCGCAAATCCGGCGCAGATCTGTGCTGCCTTGTTCAGCGCTCCCTCAGGTGCCGGGGCTGCGAAACGGCGGGCGGGCGCGGCGGGTGTGTCCCGGCAGACAGGGGCGGCGGCCACGTGCTACAACCGTTGACCCTGAAGCGCCCCCCGGACCTGCCGGGTCCGCGGTGGAAAATGGAAAACGTGGAAAACGTGGAAGACGCGGAAGACGCGCGAGCCAGCCGCCCCCCATGCCCGTGCTGATCAAGGCAGACCCGCCGCCGCGCGCCGAGCGTGGGCGCATGCGCTGGACCTGGCTGGTGCTGGGCGCCAGCGGGCTGCTGATCGCTTCGGCCTGGGCGCTGGGTGGGCTGGCGATCTGGCGGGCGCACGAGGACGCGCTGGCCGACTGGCAGCGTTCGCTGTCCGCGCTGTGCCGGTTGACCAGCCAGCATGCCGACCAGACGATTGCCGCGGCCGACGCGGTGCTGCAGCGGGTGGTCGAAGAAGCCGAGCGGGCCCAGCCGGCCGACGAAGCGGCGCTGCGCCGGCTGATGGGCACGCCCGAGGCCTTTGCCAAGCTGCGCCAGCTCCAGGCCGACCTGCCGCAGGTCGACGTCATCAGCGTCGCGCTGGCCGGCGGCGAGCTGATCAATTTCTCGCGCAGCTTCCCGCCGCCCCAGATCCAGCTCGGCGACCGCGACTACTTCGCGGCCCACGTGGCCGACCCCAGGCTCAAGCTCTACCTGTCGGTGCCGGTGCAGAACCGCGGCAACGGCAGCTGGACCTTCTACATCGCGCGCAAGGTGGCCAATCCGCAAGGCCGCATGATCGGCCTGGCGCTGGTGGGCATCGAGAGCGACTATTTCGGCGAGTTCTACCGCTCCATCAACCTGGGCCAGCGTGAGCCCACGTTGACGCTGCTGCGCCCCGACGGCAGGGTGCTGGCCCGCTATCCGACCAGCGACGCGCTGATGGGCCAATCGGTGCCCGGCGTGGCCCAGCGCCTGGCCGCCATGCCGAATGCCGGCGGCAGCACCGTCACCGAGGTGCTGCGTGGCCCGCGGCCCAGCAACCCCAGCGACACCCGGCTGCGCATCGTCAGCGCGACCATGTCGCCGGCCTACCCGCTGCTGGTCACGATCACCGGCTCCGAGACCCTGGTGCTGGCACGCTGGCAAGAAAGCGCCAGCTGGATCGGCGCCTTCATGCTCGCGGCCACCGCGGCGCTGCTCGCGCTGAGCGCGGCGGTGCACCGTCTGCTGACGCGCCAGGCCCTGGCGCTGGGCCAGCTGATGGTCACCCAGCGCGAGGCCAACGAAGCGCGCAACGCGGCGGACGACGCGAACCGTGCCAAGTCGGCCTTCCTGGCCAGCATGAGCCACGAGATTCGCACACCGCTCAACGGCGTGCTGGGCATGGCCGACCTGCTGCTGCACACCGAGCTCACGCCGCGCCAGCGCGAGATGGCCCAGGCCGCCTATGGCTCGGGCGAGCTGCTGCTGAAGCTGGTCAACGACGTGCTGGACATCTCCAAGATCGAGGCCGGCGCGGTTGAGCTCGAAGAGATTGCGATGGACCTGCGGGGGCTGATCAACGAGACGTTGCAGGTGTTTGGCGTGCAGGCCCGGCGCAAGGGCATCGAGCTGTCCGGCGAGCTGTCGCCAGACTTGCCGGCTGCCGTGCTGGGCGACCCGGTGCGGCTGCAGCAAGTCTTGTCCAACCTGCTCAGCAACGCGCTGAAGTTCACCGAAGCCGGCCAGGTGCGGCTGGCGGTACGGCCGCTGCCAGGCGAGCAGCCCGGCAGGATCCTGCTGCAGTTCCGCGTGCAGGACAGCGGCATTGGCATCGACCCCTCGGCGCTGCCGCGGCTGTTCCGGCCCTTCAGCCAGGCGGACCGCTCGACCACCCGGCGCTATGGCGGCACCGGCCTGGGCCTGGCCATCGCCCAGGAGCTGGTGCACCTGATGGGGGGCCGGCTGGAGGCCAGCAGCGAGCCCGGGCGTGGCTCGGTTTTCCTGGCCACCTTGCCAATGACGCTGGCCGCCATTTCAGCGCTGCCGGTGGCGCTGGCCGAGACGCCGGCAAGCCCGGCCGAGCAGCCGCGCCGCTTCCAGGGCCGGCGCGTGCTGCTGGCCGAGGACAACGCCGTCAACGCGATGGTGGCGCGGGCCATGCTGGAAGACCTGGGGTTCGAGGTCTTCGAGGCGGCCAACGGCAGGCAGGCCGTGGAGATGGCGCTGCGCCACGATCATGACCTGGTGCTGATGGACTGCCTGATGCCGGAGATGGACGGCTTCGAGGCCACGCGCCGGCTGCGCGAAGCCGGCCTGAACGATTTGCTGATCATTGCCCTCACCGCCAGCGCCATTTCCGGCGACATGGAGCAGTGCATCGCCGTCGGCATGAACGCCTACCTGGCCAAGCCGGTGACACGTTCGGCACTGGAAAGCATGCTGGACCTGTGGATGCCGCCGACGGTTTGAATCCGGGCGTCTGGGGCAACGACCGGACGTTTCGCGTCAAAGGCGGCAGGCTTTGGAAAATCCAGGGCCGAATTCTCCCGAATAGCCTCACGTCAAGCCGGCTGCGACCCCAAATTTCAGAAAAGCCGCGGGTCGAACTGACTACTGGTACTGTGGGTGGGCCGGGTTCAGCAGCAGGTTCATCTCCAACGGCTCGACGAACGAAGGGACCCACAGCGCAAGGCTCCGATTGCAGCCAGGCCATGCCGATGCGCTGGCTGATGGACTGGTCGTCACGCCAGTTCGCCAGCAGGGCCGAAGGGTCGGGCTGTGGCGCGGGGCAGTGGCCGATCCGCCAGACGCTGGTCAAGCCGCGCCGCCGTACTTGATGGCCAGCAGAAGGTCCCTGACGCGCTCGCCGCCGAAGGAGGTCTTGGCGGCTTCCAGCGGGCTGTCGCCTTCGAGCAGCGGGTTTGGTTTGCCCAGCCAGGCCATCGCACCCGCCGGGCACTCGAAGGTGTCCAGCGCCAGGTGCTGCAGTTCCAGCAGGCGCAACATGCTTTCGGCCGAATGGGTGGGCAACGGACGGTCGCTGGCGATCAGGCGGGCGGCTGTCGTGCGGTCCAGGTCGAGGTATTCGGCCAGCGCACCTTTGCCCAGGCCCAGGTATTTGCAGACCGGATCGATGGCCCGGCTGGAAATGCCCTGCTTATCCAGTTTGTGGTCCAGCTCCGGGCCAATCAGGAGGCCGGCCGCATCAGCCTCGGGCACGGGGTAGCGCTTGCGTGCCTCCTGCACTTGCAGTGGTGCCAGGGACAACAAGGCAGTCAGGATTGCAACATGATCTGTGCTCGGCCCTTGGCGCCACCGGTGATGCCTTGCGGCGGCCCCTGGGCGCCCGTCGGTCAGGCCGCCAGCTGGAAGCGGCGCACCGAGTGGGCCAGGCGTTCGGCCTGCTGGCTCAGCGCTTGCGCCGCGGCAGCGCTCTGCTCCACCAGTGCAGCATTCTGTTGGGTCATCTGGTCCAGTTGGGTCACGGCGATGTTCACCTGGCCGATGCCGTCGTGCTGCTCACCGGCAGCAGCAGAGATCTCGCCGATGATGTCCGAGACGCGCTGCACCGAGCCCACCAGCTCCTGCATTGTGCGGCCTGCATCCGCCACCAGCGCGGTGCCGCTGTCCACCCGCTCTGCCGAGGCGCCGATCAGGGCCTTGATTTCCTTGGCCGCCTGGGCCGAACGCTGGGCCAGCGTGCGCACTTCGCTGGCCACCACGGCGAAGCCGCGGCCCTGCTCGCCTGCGCGGGCCGCTTCCACGGCCGCGTTCAGCGCCAGGATGTTGGTCTGGAAGGCAATGCCGTCGATCACGCCGATGATGTCCACCACGCGCTTCGATGAGCTGTTGATGTCGCCCATGGTGGCGACTACCTGGGAGACGACAGCGCCGCCGCGGGCAGCCACTTCGGCGGCCGAGGCGGCCAGCTGGCTGGCCTGCCGGGCGTTGTCGGTGCTGTGGCCCACGGTGGCCGTCAGCTGCTCCATGGCCGAAGCGGTTTCCTGCAGGTTGCTGGCGGTCTGCTCGGTGCGCAGGCTCAGGTCCTGGTTGCCGGAGGCGATTTCACGGCTGGCAATGCCCATGCTGTCGGTCGAATCGCGGATGCCATGGATCATCTGGGCCAGGGCATCGCGCATCTGCGCCAGCGCGGTGAGCAACTGGCCGGTTTCGTCATGGCGGGCGGGCGGCGCGCTGCCCTGCTCTCGCAGGTCGCCAGCGGCCACGCGCTGGGCCTCGGCCACGGCGTGTCGCAGTGGCCCGGTCACGCTGCGGGTGATGGACCAGGCGCAGAACATGCCCAGGATCAGCGCCAGGCCGCCCAGCGCCAGCAGATGCTGGCGGGCCGCAGCGGCGTCTTTGTCGATGTCGGAACGCAAGCTGTCGATCTGTGCCCGCTCCGCATCCAGCAGGCCTTGCAAGGTCTCGAGATAGGCCTTGCCTGCGGGCATGAAGCTGCGCTCGAACAAGGCTTCGGCCTGGCCCGGGTCCTGGGCCTTGGTGGCGACGATCTCGTCGCGCGCTGCGACATAGCGCTTGCGCACCGTCATCACCTCTTGGTAGAGCTGGCGTTCCTGGTCGCTGCGCAGCAGCGCTTCCAGGCGCTGCGTCAGCTCGGTGATCTTGGCCGTGGCCTCCTTGTTCTCGGGCGCAAAGAAGGCGGCCAGAGAGGGGTCGGCGCTCTTCACGATCGCGGTGGTGCGGCGCACGCTGGTATGGATGCCCCGATACCAGTCGGAAACGATGCGCTCCTTGGCCAGTGGCTCGTCCATCATGTTGTGCATCGCGCGCATGGTGCTGTCCAGTCGCCACCAGGCGCTGGTCGTGATCACGATCAGCAAGGTGAGGACGGCGGCGAACCCCAGGCTGAGCCGGGTGCCGATTTTCCAGTGGGTCCAGGTGTTCATTGGGGCGCCTCTTTGGACAGCGTGTGTGGGGGAACCCCAGCATGCAAGCGGGCACGCATCAGAGCTTTCACCGCTATCGGCGCCTGTTTTCCAAGCTTGAGCAAGCTGCTCGGTCTTGGAAGCTTGAGTCCCCAATTTGTGGCGGATCAGGCCTTGTTTCGACCCGCCAAGGCGGTGCGGCGAGCGGCTGGCCTCTTCGCCAGCCCGGGCCGGATGCGTTCCAGGTGGCTGAGCAGCATGCCGGCCACGGTGCGGGCCACGGCCTGTTCGTCCAGGGCTTCGTCGAACAGCATTTCGACGGTGGCATAGATCAGCTCCACGACGATGCGGCTGGCCAGCCGCAGCTCGGCCTTGTTGGCCTGCGGCAGCGCCTGCGCCAGCAGCTCGGTCTGGGCCGCGGTGACTTCGGCATGCGAGGCCAGGCGCACCTGCTGCAGCGCGGGCACCGCGCGCAGCGCCCGCATGATCCACACGCCGCCCACGGTCTGCGCGGTGACGCGGTAGGTGTCCAGCACCAAGCCGGCCACCGCGTCTTCCAGCGCCTGCGGGCTGCCGGCAAACAGCTCGACGCTGATCCAGCGGCCCACCAGCTCGTTTTGCTGCTGCATCAGGCGCTGGCCGAGTTCGGACAGCAGTGCGTACTTGTTCGGGAAGTAGCGGTACAGGGCCGGTGGGCTCAAGCCGGCGCGCTCGCACACCAGGTTGGTCGACAGGCGCTCGATGCCCACGTCGGCCAGCGTGTGCGCCGTGACTTCCAGGATGCGCTCGTAGGTTTCCGTGGCGCGCGCCTGCGCGGGCTGTTTCTTGGTCGCCAGCGAAGGCGCGGGTTTGCGGGTAGCGGGCATCGGGTTCGGCAGGTCTGTTCGGGATTGTCCCAGCGAAAGGACGCCGGAAGAGTAGACAAAAACGATAGTCATCGCTATAAACTAGCCATGACTACCTGATGACGTTCTGATCCACCTCAAGCCTGGAGCGTTCCGATGCCAAAGATGTTTTGTTCGGTGCTGTGTTCGCTGGTGTCTGCGCTGGCCGGCGCGTCCTGTTGGGCCGCGGGGCCGGAAGAGGCCCAAGGCCTGTGGATGACGGCCGAGAAGGACGCGGTGATCGAGTTCAAGCCCTGCGCCGACCAGGCCGGCGCGCTGTGCGGCCGCATCGTCTGGGACAAGGACGCCGGCACGCCGGCCGACACCTGCGGCGTGCAGATCGCCCAGCTGGCGCGCTACGAGAACGAGGCCTGGCGCGATGGCTGGGTCTACGACCCGCGCGACAAGAAGAAATACAAGGGCGTGGTGCGCATCAAGTCGGGCGACCTGGCCATCCGCGCCTTCGTGGGCGTGGAAGTGCTGGGCCAGACCGAACTGCTCAAGCGGGTTGCCGCGCTGCCCGCGGCCCCGGTCTGCAAACCCTGACCCACCTGTCCACCCACCGGAGGAGACGACATCCATGCCCACGCCCCGTTTGCTCATCGCCGCCCTGGCCCTGGCCCTGCCCTTGGCCGCGGCCTTGCCGGCGCACGCGGAGTCCGACACCGCCAGCTTCGCGGTCGACACCTCGCTCAAGCTCAGCTCGGACCAGCGCACCCGCGGCATTTCCGATTCGCTGAAAAAGCCCGGCCTGCGCCTGAGCGTGGAGGCGGCGCACGAGAGCGGGCTGATCGGCCTGATCGAGGTGGCGACCGTCAGCAAGAAGCAGTTCCTCGAAGGCGACGGCCTGGGCTTCACGGTGGCCGGTGGCTACCGCTTTGGCGACCCGGAGGGCTGGCACTTCGGCCTGGGCCTGGCGACCGAGTTTTTCCCTGGCGCGAAGTTCGACGCACCGCACGGTTTCGACTTCGAGACCTTCACGCCCACCGACGTGCGCAGCAGCAACTTCAACAGCAAGTTCGCGGTGCTGGAGATCAACTACGGCGAGCTCGAAGGCCGGGTGCTGAACGTCATTTCCAAGACCTATCGCGGCGCGGACACCGGCGGCGTCTGCGGCACCATGCTGGCGCTGAACCCGGACCCGACGCCAGGCCTGGCCTGCTACGCCCGCGGCGACCAGAACTCGCGCGGCAGCTGGCTGTTCGACCTGGGCTACAAGTTCAACCTGGCGCCTGCCACCACGCTGAACCTGCATGCCGGCCTGCAGAAGATCAAGCACTTCAAGGAAGCCGATTTCTCGGACTACAGCATTGGCATCACCCACAAGCAATGGGGCTTCGAGTGGAACGCCGACTGGATGACCAGCAACACCAAGGCGCGCGAGCTCTACCTGGCGGTAGACGGTTCCAAGCTGCGCGCCACCGACGACAACCGCTTCGTCGTCTCGGTGCTGCGGCGCTTCTGATCCTGGTTCGTGCAGTTCATGCCACCACTCTCCGATGCGCGCCTGATCCTCGCGGTTGACCTCGGCACCTCCGGCTGCAAGTGCGCGCTGGTCTCGCTGGACGGTGTGGTCGTCGCCTGGGCCTTTCGCCCGGTGGCGCTGCGCGTGCAGGGTGCGCTGGCCGAGCAGCAGCCGGAGGACTGGTGGGCGGCCTTGCTGGGCGCCGCGGGCGAGCTGCTGGCGGCCGATACGGCGCGGCGTGCGCGCGTGGTGGCCGTCTGCTGCTCCACGCAGACGGAGGTGACGGTCTGCGTGGACAAGGCAGGCCAGGCCATCGGCCCGGCGATGAGCTGGCTGGATTCGCGCGGCGCCGTGGCCATTGCCCGCCGTGCGCGTGGCAAGCTGCTGAACATCGAAGGCTACGGGCCGCTGAAGCTGTGGCGCTGGCTGCGGTTGACCGGCGGCGCGCCGTCGGCCACCGGCCGGGACGCCGCCGGCCACATGGCCTACATCCGCGATGAAGAGCCGCAGCGCTACGCCCGCACGCACAAGTTCCTCAATGCGCTGGACTACCTGAACCTGCGCCTGACCGGCCGCTGCTGCGCGACGCAGGACGCGATGCTCACCGCCTGGGTCACCGACAACCGCGACGTGGAAAACCTGCGCTACGACGCCGGCCTGATCCGCATGCTGCGCATCGACGCCGACAAGCTGCCGCCGCTGGTCAAGTCCACAGCCATCCTCGGCCCGCTGCTGCCCGAGGTGGCGGCGGCGCTGGGGCTGCCGGCCAGCACCGTGGTGGTGGCCGGTGCGATGGACAACTCGGCGGTGGCGGTCGGCGCCGCGGTGGGCGACCATCAAGCTCACCTCTATTTAGGTACTTCTTCATGGCTGGGTGCCCATGTGCCGAAGATGAAGACCGATGTGCGCCACAAGCTCGCGGCCGTGCCCTGCGCGGTCACCGGCCGCTACCTGGCGATGGCGCTGCAGTCGACTGCCGGCGCCAACCTCTCGTTCCTGCGCGACCGCATCCTCTACCACCCCGACGAGCTGGCCAGCGACGAGGAGCACCCCGCCGTCTACGAGCTGCTGAACAAGATCGCCGCGCGGGTGCCGCCGGGTGCGCGCGGGCTGATCTACACGCCCTGGCTGATGGGTGAGCGCACGCCGGTGGACGACCCACACCTGCGTGCCGGGCTGCTGAACCTGTCGCTGGCGCATTCGCGCGAAGACATCTTCCGTGCCTTCCTCGAAGGCGTGGCGCTGAACACGCGCTGGATGCTGGAGCCGTTTGCGCGGCTGCTGGGCCGGGACGTGGGCACCATCACGGCGGTCGGTGGCGGCGCGCAGTCGGACGTCTGGTGCCAGATCATGGCCGACGTGACCGGCCAGCCGATTCGCCAGTTGGCCAGCCCGATCCAGGCCAATGCCATTGGCGCCGCCTTCATTGCCGCGGTGGCGCTGGGCGAGCTGGGATTCGATGAGCTGGACGGCATGCGGCGCGTGCGTGCGACCTACGCGCCCAACCTCGCACTGCAGCGCCTGCATCAGGACCAGTTCGAGACCTTCAAGGAAGTGCGCACCCGGCTCGCGCCGCTGTACCGCCGGCTGAACACGCCCCAGCCCGGCGCGTTGCCGGTGCCTGCCGCGCTGGAGTCCGCCGCATGAAACACGCCGCCGAACGCCAGACCGTGGTGGACCTGTGCCTGGCGCTGTCGCACCAAGGCTTTTTCGCCGGCACCGGCGGCAACCTGGCGCTGCGCATCGACGCGCAGCACTTCGCCGTCACGCCTTCGGCCACCGACTACCACGCGATGGCTGCGGCCGACGTGGCGGTGCTGCGGCTGGCCGACCTGGCGCAGCTCGAAGGCGCGCGCGCGCCATCGGTCGAAACAGGGCTGCATGCGCGTGTGCTGCGCGCCCGGCCCGACGTGGGCTGCAGCATCCACACGCACCAGCCGGTCGCCAGCGCCTGCGCGCTGCTGGGCCAGGCGCTGGCCGTGCCGCCCGCGCTGCGCGGCTCGCTGGGCCAGCGCGTGCCGGTGGTCGGCTATGCGCCTTCGGGTACCGGCTGGCTCGCGGCCAAGCTGGGCCGCGCGCTGCGGCCCGACGTGCACGCCTACCTGATGCGCAACCACGGCATCCTGTGCTGCGGCGCCGGCATCGACCAGGCGATGCGCGCGGTCGTGGACCTGGAGACGCTGGCGCATGCCGAACTGGCGCGGCGCATTGCCGAACGCGCCGCTGCCAACCTTGCCTTGCAACCTGCGCTGACACGGGTGCTGAACGCGCTGGCCGCGCAACCGATGATCGATCCGATGCCATGAACGCGTTGACCTCCGACCCCATTGCCTTTCCCGTCGCTGCAGTGGCACCTCGCCCTGCGATCTCCGCCTGGCCCGAGGTCGGCACGCTTTACCGCCGCTTCGCCGAACTGGTGAAACAGCCGATGCGGCCGATCCGCCCGGCCGAGATGGCCCGCGTGATGCGCTACTTCGATGAGCGCTGCCAGAGCTCCAGGCGCCTGGCCGAGCGGGCGCAGGCGGTGATCCCGGGCGGCGTGCAGCACAACCTGGCCTTCAACCACCCGTTCCCGCTCGCCGTCGCCCAGGCCGAAGGCGCGCACCTGACCGATGTGGACGGCAACCGCTACATCGACTTCCTGCAGGCCGGCGGCCCCACGCTGCTGGGCAGCAAGCACCCGGCGGTGCGGCAGAAGGTCAACGAGGTGCTGGACGCCTGCGGCCCGGTCACCGGCCTGCTGCATGAATACGAGGTCAAGCTGGCCGAGCTGGTCTGCAGCGTGATGCCGGGCGTGGACATGCTGCGGCTGCTGGGCTCGGGCACCGAGGCGGTGATGGGCGCGGTGCGGCTGGCGCGGGCCTACACGCGCAAGAAATGGATCGTCAAGATCGGCGGCGCGTACCACGGCTGGAGCGACCAACTGGTCTACGGCATGCGCCTGCCTGGCACCGGCCGCATGGAGGCCGTCGGCATTCCGCATGGCGTGACCGGCCACACGCAGGAGTGCCACCCGAACGACCTGGACGCGCTGCGTCGCAAGCTGCAGCTCAATCGCCTGCGCGGCGGCACTGCCGCGGTGCTGTTGGAGCCGCTGGGCCCGGAGAGCGGCACGCGCCCGGTGCACCCCGGCTACAACGCCGAGGTCCGCAAGCTCTGCGACGAGTTCGGCGCGCTGCTGATCTTCGACGAGGTCGTCACCGGCTTTCGCCTCGGCATGGGCGGCGCGCAGGCCTATTTCGGCGTCACGCCGGACCTGACGGTGCTGGGCAAATGCCTCACCGGCGGCTACCCGATGGCCGGCGCCATCGGCGGCCGCAAGGACGTGATGATGCTGCTGGTTGGCGGCATCGGCACCACCGCGCGGCGGGCGTTTGTCGGCGGCACGCTGTCGGCCAATCCACTCTCGTGCGTGGCTGGGTACTGCGCGCTGAAGGAGGCGCAGCGCTGCGACGCGGCGGGCGTGGCCGGCCGTGCCGGCGACCGGCTGCGCAAGGGGCTGGACGAGATCATCCAGCGCCGCGCGCTGCCCTACGTGGCCTACAACATGGGCTCCATCGTGCACCTGCAGACCTCGGGTGTGCTGTTGATGGACACCGGCAACCTCTACAAGCTCTGGCGCGCCAAGGACGAGGCCAAGGCCCGCAAGCACATGATGGAGGAGATGGGCGCGGCCTACACCGCGCACGGCCTGGTCACGCTGGCTGGCAGCCGCATCTACACCAGCCTGGCCGACACCGACGAGGTCATCGATGACGCCCTCAACCGCTTCGACGATGTCTTCGGCTGCGTCTGACCTGGACGCTGCATGGTGGCCGCTGTTCGTGCGGCTGCAGGCGCGCGGCGTGATGGGCCAGGTCGGCGAAAGCGCCGCCAGCCTGTCGCTGCGCCTGCCGGGGGAAGAAGCCATGTGGTGGAACAGCGCAGGCACCCACATGCCGCGCAGTGTGGCATGGCAAGGCGTCAACGCGCCGGCCGTCTGGCCAGGCGATGCCCGCACGCACGCGGCGATCTACCGGCTGCGGCCGGACGTGGGCGCCATCGCCATCGGCGGCGGCCCGTTCGGGCTGTGCCTGCCGGACTTTGGCGGCACCATGCCCACCGTCTTCGACGAACAGGCGCGGCACCTCGGCCGCATGGGTCCGGCCGTGGACGACCCGGCCGAGCTGGGCCGGTCCCTGGCGGCCGGCGGCAACGCGCTGCTGCTGCAAGGCCGCGTCGTCTGCCTGGGCGCCACCGCGACACGGCTGGCGCTGAATGCCGAGCTGTTCGAAAAATGCGCCAAGGCCTTTGTGCTGGCTGCCGCCACCGGCGACAAGGTCAGGCCCTTGCCGTGGCTGGTGCGCACCATTGCCAACGGCCGGCTGATGAAGGACGAGCAGCGGGCCATGGCACGCTTTGCGCAAGGCCTGTTGCCCGAAGAGGCAAAAGGCTATTGATCCACTAGGGTAACGGCGGAGGAGTGAGCATGAGCCGGAACGAAGGTGAGGCCTGGTCCACGGCGCAGGTCGCGGCGGCACTGGCGGTGGGCGCCATCGCGGTGCTGATCATCGGCACCCAGCCCATCGTGCTGGGCGCGCTGCTGGAGGCCAAGGCGCTGACGCTGGAAGGCGTGGGCCTGGTGGCGATGGGCGAGATCGTCGCAGTCGGCCTGGGCGTGGTGCTGGGCGACGCGCTGCTGCCGGGTGCGCAGTTGCGGCGCATCACCATCATTGCGGCGCTGCTCACAGTGGCCCTGGACCTGCTGACGCTGCGCGCCGTGGGCGACAGCGCGCTGATCGCCGTGCGCGCCGCGGCGGGTCTCGCCGAAGGCGTGCTGGTCTGGGGCACGACCGGCGTGATCGTGCGCTGCGCCCAGCCGGCGCGCATCGGCGGCGTGTTTTTCGTGGTGCAGACGCTGGCGCAGGCCGCGCTCGGGCTGGTGCTGGCCAAGGCGGTGGTGCCGCCGTGGGGCTGGCAAGGTGCGTTTGTCGCGCTGGCACTGCTGTCGGCGCTGGTGTGCGTGCTGGCCTGGCTGCAGCCGGCCAAGCTTGCGCCGCTGGCCCCGGCGGCTGCCTCGGGCTTTCGCTGGTCACTGGCCACTGCGCTGCCGCTGGCGGTGGTCTTCCTGCAGTTGGCCACGCTGGGCGCGTTCTGGGCCTATCTGGACCCGCTGGCGCAGGCCGCAGGATTCGATGCCGAAGCCGCGCAGACCTTGATTGCCGGCGTGCTGGTGATGCAGGTGATGGGCGGCAGCGTGGGCTCGCTGGCAGTGCGCCGCTGGCCGGTGTTGCCGCTGCTGGCGCTGGCCTCGGCGCTGCTGGCCGCCGCCACGCTCACGGTGCACAGCCTGCCACCGGGCCGGCCGCAGGCCTTTGCGCTGGCCTGCGCGGTGTTTGGCTTCGTCTGGCTGTTCATGCTGCCCTTCCACATCGGCCTGGCCTTCCGGGCCGATGCCAGTGGACGCCTGGCCGGCCTGGTGCCCGCGGCGCAGTTGCTGGGCAGTGCGTTTGGCCCGCTGGTGGCGTCCTTCACGGTGCAGGGCGAAGATGCCAGCCCGGTGCCGCTGGCCAGCGCCGGCTTTGCCGTGCTGGCCGCGCTGCTGTTGCTCGGCACCCGGCGCGCAGTGGCCGTGGCGCCGGCCTAGCCGTTACACTGCCACCAGCTTCAGGTGTCTTGCCAGGCCTTCGGGTTGGGCAGGATGAAACGGGAAGCCGGTGCGCAAGAACCCCCAGGGGTCTTCCAATTCCGGCGCTGCCCCCGCAACGGTAAGCGAGTTTCTGGCAGCCGATCGGCGACGGGCCTGGCCCGTCGTTTGACCACTGCGCCCGACAATCAAGGGTGTGGGAAGGGGATCGGCGGCCAGCCGGCGTGCACCTGCATGCCCGGCGGCTCGCGAGCCCGGAGACCGGCCTGTCGCATGTGAGCAGGCCGTTGCGGTGGGCGATGGGGTGCATGCGCCACCACGTCCGGGCAACCGGGCCCTCCAGCGCGTCCATCCCCGTTTTTCGTCTTCGTTGCGTCCTGCGCTTTGCAGCGCCATGCCCGGTGGGGGCGACGGAGGAAGACGAGATGCAACTGGCACCCGAAGCGCCGGCACCCGAGAGGCCTGTGGCCGCCGCACGCCCGGGCACGGTCTGGTTCGTTGGCGCCGGCCCGGGCGACCCGGACCTGATCACGGTCAAGGGCCGCGGCCTCATAGCACGCGCTGGCGCCATCCTGTTCGCCGGCTCGCTGGTCAACGAAGCCGCCACGCGCTGGGCGCCGGCCGGCTGCGAGATCGCCGACTCCAAGGACATGACGCTGGGCCAGATGGTGGCCTGGCTGACCGAGCGCGCCGGCCGCCACGCCACCGTGCTGCGCCTGCAGACCGGCGACCCGGCGCTGTACGGCACCTTGATCGAGGTGGTGCAGCCGCTGGACGCCGCCGGCATCCCGATCGGCGTGGTGCCGGGCGTCTCGTCGGCCATGGCCTCGGCCGCCGCGGCGGTCGAGAGCTTCACGCTGCCCGAGGTCACGCAGACGACGATCTTCACGCGCGTGGAGGGCCGCACGCCCATGCCGGCCGGCGAATCGCTGGCCGAGCTGGCGGCGCACCGCTGCACGCTGTGCATCTTCCTGTCCATCACCTTGCTGCACAAGGTCGAGGCAGGCCTGCGCGAAGCCGGCTGGCCGGAAGACGCACCGGTGCTGGTGGTGCACAAGGCCAGCTGGCCGGGCGAAGAGCGCATCGTGCGCGGCACGGTGGCCACGATCAAGCAGCTCTGCCGCGAGGCCGGCATCGTCAGCCAGGCCATGGTCATCGCCAGCCCCACGCTGGGCGCGCGCGGCTGGGCCGAGCTCACCAAATCCAAGCTGTACGACGCCACGTTCACGCACCGCTTCCGGCGCGCGAGCGAAGCCACGAAGGAAACCTCATGAACGACATCGTGCCCATCGCACTGCAAACCGCCGCGCACACCCACGCCGCACTGACCGATACGGTCCTGATCATCGGGCATGGGTCAAGAGAACGCAGCGGCAACGACGAGATCGAGCTGTTCGCCGCGCAGTGGCGAGCCAGGCACCCCGAATGGCGCATCGAGGTCTGCTTCATCGAATTCGCCGAGGTGATGCTGGAAGCCGGCCTGCGCCGCGCCGCAGTCGGCAGCCGGCGCGTGCTGGTGCTGCCGCTGATCCTCAACGCGGCCGGCCACGCGAAGATGGAAATCCCCGAGCACATCGCCGAGGCGCGGGCCGAAAACCCGGGCTTGCAGTTCCTCTACGCGCCGCACCTGGGTGCCGGCGAACAAATCCTGAAAATCCTCCGCCGCCAGCTGCGCAGCGCGATGAACACGCTGGACATGCCGGACCCGACCGGCACCGGCGTGATCGTGCTGGGCCGAGGTTCGTCGGACCGCGGCGCCAATGGCGAGCTGGCCAAGATGGTGCGCTGGCTGATGGAAGAGACCGACCACGAGCTGGTGGACCTGGCCTTCACCGGCATCACCTGGCCGCGGCTGGAAAAGGTCGTGCAGCGCCAGGTGCTGCTGGGCATGCGCCAGATCGTCGTGCTGCCGTATTACCTGTTCACCGGCACGCTGGTGCAGCGCATCGGCCGGCAGATCGATCACCTGCGCCTGCAGTACCCGCAAGTGCGCTTTGCCAGCGGCCACTACTTCGGTTTCGAGCCCGAAATCTTCGGGCTGATGGACCAGCGCGTGCACGACCTGCTGGACGGCGCGCCCGAGGCGCTGATGCCTTGCGACGGCTGCAAGTTCCGCCTGTTCGCCGAGGAGCACGGCCAGGGCCACCATCACCACGACGACGGCCACGTGCCGGCGCAGGCGCATGACCATGCACTTGAGCACGGGCATGAACACCCGCACGGGCATGCGCATGACCACGCCCACGCGCACGACCACGCGGGCCACAGCCATGCCTGAGATCCCGAACGGCAACGTCGTCACCGAGCAGCTGACGGCGGCCGGCCGCGCGATCGAGCACGACTCGTTTGCGGTGATCGACGCCGAGGTCGGACCGCAGGCCTTCTACACCTCCGCCCAGTGGTCCATCGTGCGCCGCATGATCCACGCCAACGCCGACTTCGACTTCAACGGCCTGACCGACTTCCACCCCGACGCGGTGGCCGCCGGCCTGCGCGCGGTGCTGGCCGGTGGCGCGCCGATGGTGGCGGACGTGGAGATGATCTGCGTGGGCCTCTCGCGCCCGCGGCTGGCCCACTTCGGCATGGCCACGCACCAGTTCATCAGCGACGCGGACGTGATCGCCCAGGCCACCGCCGAGGGCACGACGCGCGCCGTGCAGGCGATGCGCAAGGCCCATCGCCATGGCCTGCTGGACGGCGCCATCGTCGGCATCGGCAATGCGCCCACGGCCTTGATCGAGCTGGTGCGGCTGATTCGCGAAGAGGGCGCGAAGCCGGCGCTGGTCGTCGGCATGCCGGTGGGCTTTGTCTCGGCGGCCGAGTCCAAGGACCTGATGGCCACGGTGAACGAGGTGCCGTGGATCGTGATCCGCGGTCGCAAGGGCGGCTCGACGCTGGTCGTGGCCGCCATTCATGCGCTGCTCGGTCTCGCCGAAGCGCAGGAGCGAAGCTCGTCATGATGGAAAAGACCGCCAAGCGCGGCACCCGCACGGGCTTCACCACCGGCGCCTGCTCGGCGGCGGCGGCGCGCGCGGCGGTGCTGGGCCTGGTCGACGGCGAGGTGCCGGCCGAGGTCGATTGCGACCTGCCCAACGGCCAGCGCGTGCGCTTCGCGGTCACCGAACCACGCTGCGAAGGCCAGGGCTGGGCGCGCTGCGCGCACGCGGTCGTCATCAAGGACGCCGGCGACGACCCGGACTGCACCGACAAGGCCTGGCTCACCGCCGACGTGGCACTGCGCCCCGAGCTGCCTGGCCAGGTGCTGCTGTTGGGCGGCTTTGGCGTTGGCACTGTCACGCTGCCGGGCCTGGGCCTGGCGGTCGGCGGCCCGGCGATCAACCCGGTGCCGCGGCAGAACATCGAGGCCAATGTGCGCACTGCCGCAGGCGCCTTGCTGGACGAATGCGGCCTGGCGGTGACCATCTCGGTGCCGCAAGGCCTGGACATGGCCAGGAAGACGCTGAACGCGCGGCTGGGCATCCTGGGCGGCATCTCCATCCTCGGCACCACCGGCATCGTGCGGCCGTATTCGACGGCGGCCTACCGGGCCAGCGTGGTGCAGGGCGTGGAAGTGGCGGCCACGACAGGCGCCGGCATGGTGGTGCTGACCACCGGCGGCCGGACCGAGAAGTTCGCCATTGCCGAGCGCCCCGGCCTGCCTGAGGCCTGCTTCGTGCAGATGGGCGACTTCCTGCGCTACGCGCTGGACACCTCGGTCAAGGTCGGGCTGAAGCACATCGTGATCGGCGGCATGGTCGGCAAGCTGACCAAGATCGCGCAGGGCGAAACGATTACCCATGCCAACCGCGCCGAGGTCGACACCGGCCTGCTGGCCGAGTTGGCCGCGCGCATCGGCGCGCCGCCGGACGAATGCGCGGCGATTGCCGCGGCCGAGACGGCACGCTTTGCGTCCGAGCGCATGACAGCGCTGGGTCTGCTCGAACCCTTCCACCAGGCGCTGGCCGAGAAGGTCGTCGAAACCGTGATCGGCCGCTACCCGGGCCGCTTCCAGCTCGATGTGCTGGTCTGCGACTTCGACGGCGTGAAGATCGCCGAGGCCTCCTCTGGCCCGCTCACCGACGACCCGACGCTGCCTGTCTTTGAACCCGAACACGACCCCGCTGGGGAGGACGATTGACCATGCAGATGGAACACCTGCCGCCGCCACGCTGCCGCATCGTCGGCGTGCTGGACGATGGCGCCGCCAGCCTGGCGCCGCCGGCGCTGCAGGCGCTGGCCGAGGCCGACCTGGTGATTGGCGCGCGTCGCACGCTGGCGCTGCTGGAAGCCCGCATCTCGCCCGAGGCCGAGCGGCGCGAGCTGGCGGGCCTGGGCGCCGTGGTCGAGCAGATCCGCGAAGCGCAGGCGCGCGGCCAGCGCTGCGTGCTGCTGGCCACCGGCGATCCGCTGTGCCACGGCATTGCCGGCTACCTGGCGATGAAGCTGTGCCTGGACGCCATCGAGGTGCTGCCCAATGTCTCCACCATCCAGCTGGCCTGCGCCCGCGTCGGCCTGGTCTGGCAGGACCTGAAGATCGTCAGCATCCACTCGAAGGATGCCGGCGAGTGGCAGGTTGGCGCGGATCCGACGCACGGCCTGTACGCGCTGGCCCAGGCGCTGCGCCGCCACGAGCGCCTGGCGCTGCTGACCAGCCCGGCCAACAGCCCGGACCGTGTCGCCCGCCTGCTGCTGGCCGAAGGCCTGGGCGAGGACTTCCAGCTCGCGGTGGCCGAGCGCCTGCTGTTGCCGGACGAGAAGATCCACAGCGGCCTGAGCGCTGCGCAAGCCGCCGAGATGCGCTTCGCTGAGCCGAACGTGATGCTGCTGTGGCGCCACCAGGCCCGGCCGCGGCCGGTCAGCTTCGGCCTGCCAGACTCGGCCTATGAACAGCGGCAACCCGACAAAGGCCTGATCACCAAGCAGGAGGTGCGGGCGGTGTCGCTGGCGCGGCTGCAGCTGCGCGCGGACAGCATCGTCTGGGACATTGGCGCGGGCTCTGGCTCGGTGGGCATCGAGGCCGCGCGGCTGTGCCCGGAAGGCCATGTCTGGGCCATCGAGAAAAACGAGGCCGACGTGGCGATTGCCGGGCGCAACCGCGCCAGCTTCGGCGTGGCCAACCACACGCTGGTGCATGGCAAGGCGCCCGAACAGCTGGACGGCTGGGCCGACCCGGACGCCGTCTTCATCGGCGGCTCCGGCGGTGAACTCGCCGAGCTGATCGCGCTGTGCCTGCGCCGGCTGCGCAGCGGCGGCTGGCTGGTGATGAACTTCGTGACGCTGGAAAACCTCGCCACGGCGACGGCGGCGCTGAAAGAAGCCGACGTGGTTTGGGATGTCTTGCAGTTGCAAGCTGCGCGCAGCAAACCGATCTTGCACATGAACCGCATGGCGGCGGAGAACCCGGTGTGGATCGTCTGTGCGCAGAAAGCGTTGGTGAGCGCGTGACGACGCTTGGCAAGCTGTTCGGTGTCTCGCTTGGCCCGGGCGACCCGGAGTTGATGACTCGCCGCGCATTTGCGCTGCTGCAGCGGCCGGATGCCGTGTGGACCTGGCCGATCCGCAGCGGCAAGAGCGAAAGCTACGCGCTGGCGATTGCCTCGCGTGCCGGGCTGGTGCCGCCCGCGGCCAGCGCGGGTGAGTCGCAGGCCCTGCTGTTCCCGATGACGCACGATGGCGAGAAGCTGGGCCGGGCCTGGCTGCGCGCGGCGCAGGCGGTGCTGCCGCTGTTGCAGTCGGGTCTCGACGTGCTGTTCCTGGTCGAGGGCGATGCGTCCACCTACGCCACCTTCGGCCACCTGGCGCAGACGGTGAAAGCGATGGCGCCCGAGGTGGCGGTGGAGACCGTGCCCGGCGTGCCGAGCTTCATTGCCAGCTGCGCCGAGCTGGGCCAGCCGCTGGCCGAGCAGGACGACACCGTGGCCATCGTGCCAGCGGCCTATGGCGTGGACCTGGTCGAGCGCCTGCTGGACGACTTCGACACGCTGGTGCTGATGAAGGTCAAGCCGCTGCTGGACGAACTGATCGCGCTGTTCGAACGGCGCGGCCTGCTGGACCGCGTCTGCTTCGTCGAGAAGGCCGGCGCGCCGGAAGAACGCGTGGTGCGCGACATCACTACGCTGCGCGGCGAGAAGGTCAATTACCTCTCGCTGCTGATCGTGCAGAACCCTTTGCGCCAGCGCGGCGAGCGCATCAAGGGCTGCAAGAAAAAAACCTCCGGCACAGCGCCGGCTCCCATCACCGAAGAGGAAATGGCCGATGACTGAAGCCCCGAACCCCAACGTGCGCATCGCGCTTGTGGCCATCACCAAGCATGGCGCAGCGCAAGTCGCAGCGCTGGCCCGCGCATTGCCCGAAGCCGAGGTCTGCGTGGCCGCGAAGTTTGCCGACGCGATGGCCGGCCTCGCCAACCCGGTGCTGGCCTACAGCGGTGCCTTCAAGGACGAGATCGCCGGCCTGTTCCAGCGCTTCGACCAGATCGTGTTCTTCGTCTCGCTGGGTGCGGTGGTGCGCTTGATCGCACCGCACCTGAAGAGCAAGGACGAAGACCCGGGCGTGGTGGTCGTGGACGACGCCGGCCAGTTCGTGATCCCGGTGCTGTCTGGCCACGTGGGCGGCGCCAACGCCATGGCCGAACACGTTGCTGCGCTGCTGCAGGCCATGCCGGTGCTGACCACCGCTTCGGACGTGGGCAAGACCATACCGGTCGACATCCTGGGCCGCGAACTGGGCTGGCGCGTCGAGGCGCCGAAGCTGAACATCACGCGCGTCTCGGCCGCGGTCGTCAACCAGGAGCCTGTGGCCTTTGTGCAGGAAGCCGGCAGCCCGCACTGGTGGACCCGGCCCACGCCGCTGCCCGCCAACATCCACCGCTTCGACCGCTTCGAGGAAGTGGACCTTGCCCGCTTCGCCGCGGTGCTGTGGGTCACGCATGCCGAAGTGCCCGAGGCGCAGTGGCAGCAGCTCAACGAGAAACTGGTGGTCTATCGGCCGCCGGTGGCAGCATGATGAACGCGGGCCGAGCGCCGGGCCGCTCCCAAGCCGGCCCGCATCCCCTCGGGGGATCGGCCGATGTACCCGTCGGACGAGGGGGGGACAGGATTGCTTTGGGCCTGGGCTGCGACCGAGGAACGCCCAGCGAAACGCTGGCGCGGGCCATCGATCTCGCGTTGGCGCAAGCCGGTGCGACGCTGGCTGACGTGGCTGCGGTCGCCAGCATCACGCTGAAGGCCGACGAGCCGGGCCTGTTGGCGCTGGCCGCAGAGCGCGGCTGGGCTGTCCATTTCTACGAACCAGGCGAACTGGCCGCGGTCGCCGTGCCCAACCCATCCGAAACCGTGCGCCGCCACACCGGCACGCCTTCGGTCAGCGAAGCCGCCGCGCTGCTGGCCGCCGGCGCGGCCGATGCCAGCGCGCTGCGCGTCGAGAAGCTGCGCCACCGTGGCGCCGATGGTCGCAATGCCACGGTGTCGATTGCCCAGATGGCCTTTCAACCGATTTTTCCCTCACCCCTCAAGGAGCTGACATGACCACCACCACGACGCTGAACCCCACCACCTTTGGTACCCAGGCCCTGACCGGCACCCACCTCGCACGCCAGCTCGCTGCCGCAGCGCTGCTGGGCCTGGTGATGCTGTACGGCGTGGCCTTTGCCGACAGCCCGCTGGCGCACAACGCCGCGCACGACGTGCGCCACCTCACCGTGCGGCCCTGCCACTGAGCGAGGCGAGCATGTTGCTGCGACGCTTGATCTTTTGCGCGTTGGCGCTGGCGCTGGCCGTGGGCAGCCTGCAGTTCGCGCTGCAGCGTTGGCAGGCCGTGCCGCTGCTGCTGGCGGCCGAGGTGTTCGAGGGGCAGAAGGCCGAAGCGCCGGAAGCTGCCGAGCATGCGGATGCGCATGCCCACGAACATGCGCATGAAGAGGCCCATGACCACGACCATGGCGCCGGCGCCTGGGAGCCGGCCAACGGCGTCGAGCGCGGCTTCTGGACCTGGGTCGCCAACGTGATGAATGCGATGGCGATGGCGCTGCTGGTGCTGGTGGTCGCTTCGGTCGCCGTCTGGCGCCGCGCTGCACCGGTGGGCTGGCGCACGCTGGCCACCATCGCCGCCGCTGGCTGGCTCAGCCTGCACTTCTGGCCCTCGCTCGGCCTGCCAGCCGAACTGCCGGGCATGGACGCGCCGGCACTGTACCAGCGCCAGGCCTGGTGGCTGCTGAGCGCCGCCAGCGCCGCGGCCGCCTGCGCGCTGCTGGGCTTCGGCACGCGCGCCTGGCGCTGGCCGGCCGCCGCCGCGCTGCTGGCGCTGCCCTTCCTGGTCGGCGCGCCCCAGGGCGGCGACGCATTGGCCGGCTTCAGCGGCAATGCGCGCGAGCAGATGCAGTCGCTGGAACAGCAGTTCGTCTGGGCCACGACCTGGCTGTCGCTGGCCTTCTGGGCCTCGCTGGGCGCCGCCGCGCTGCTGCTGTTCCGCCGCTTCCTGCAGCCCTTGTTGCTGGCCGGCCGCAGCGGCACGGCGCTGCCCGTCGCGGCTCGCGCCTGACCTTGATTCGGAGCTTTTGCAATGACGACCGAGATCGATTCCCCCGAGACCGCCCAGCCCGCCGGCAAGATCATGCTGGTGGGCATCGGCCCCGGCAGCCAAGCCCACATGACGGCCCGCGCCCGCGAGGCGATTGCCGAGGCCGACGTGGTGATCGGCTACGTCACCTACATCAAGCTGGTGGCCGAGCTGCTGGAAGGCAAGGAGGTCGTGCGCAAGGGCATGACCGAGGAGCTGGACCGGGCCGTCAGCGCGCTGGAAGCGGCGCGCGCCGGCAAGAAGGTGGCGCTGATCTCGTCGGGCGACGCGGGCGTCTATGGCATGGCCGGCCCGACCTTCGAGGTGCTGTTCCAGGCCGGCTGGACGCCGGACGACGAAGTAAAAGTGAGATCGTGCCCGGCGCCTCCGCGCTGAACGCCTGCGCGGCCCTGGTCGGCGCGCCGCTGACGCACGACTTCTGCGCCATCTCATTGAGTGACCTCTTGACGCCGTGGCCGGTAATCGCGCGCCGGCTGGATGCAGTTGCCAGCGCCGACTTCGTGGTGGCTCTCTACAACCCGAAGAGTGGCCGACGCACTCGCCAGATCGTCGAGGCCCAGCGCCTGTTCCTGCGCCACCGCCGGGCCGACACGCCGGTGGCCATCGTCAAGAGCGCCTACCGCCGCCGCGAGCGCATCGAGTTCACCACGCTGGACAGGATGGCCGAGGCCGACATCGGCATGCTGACCACGGTGCTGATCGGCAACAGCCACACCTTTGTGCGCCACGGCCTGATGGTCACGCCGCGCGGCTATGCCAACAAGTACGACCTGGACGCTGGCGGCGATACACGCGAAGGCGAAAAGCCCGGCCGCTCGCTGTCCACCGGCCTGCTGGGCTGGTTGGACACCCTGCAGGCCGAGCATGCCGCAGGCGAGAGCGCCGAGGCGCTGGCGCTGCGACACCGGCTGCCGCTGGACTACATCGTGTCGACCCTGGCCGAGCCGGTCGAGGCCGCGGAACTGGCCGAAGCCGCCGCCACTGGAGACGAGGCATGAGCGACGCACCCGCCGCACCTGAAAACGCCGACACCGCAGCCACCGTCACCAAACCCAAGATCGGCGCCTACCGCCGCCACCTGCTGGTCTGCACCGGCACCCGCTGCACCGCCAACGGCGAGTCACAGCAGCTGTTCGACAGCCTGGGCGACAAGTTCAAGGCAGCAGGCCTGAACGACGGCGAGCTGCGTGTGAAGCGCAGCCGCGTCAGCTGCTTTGCGGCTTGCAAAGGCGGCCCGGTGATGTGCGTGCAGCCGGACGGCACCTGGTACTACAACGTCACCCCGGCCAACATGGACCGCATCATCGAGTGGCATCTGCTGCGGGGCGAGGTGGTCGAGGACCTGGTGTTTCACCAGGGGCCGATGGTTGGCTGATGGCCGCGGTGTCGGCTGCCCGGACTCAGGCAAGGCGGCAACGGTCATCAAGGGACGCTGCCCCTTGAGGGTCAGGATCCTCGCTTTGGCGTCAAGGTGGCGATGCCCTCGGCATCCTTTATCTTGGCGCTAGGGTTTTGAGGTGCCTTTTGACCGAACAGGAACTTGGCTGCGGCAGCCTCGGGTGGGAACGACGAAAACTGGGCGGTGACGATGTCGAGGCGGCCGTCGTGGTTGAAGTCTGCCAACCCGAGCGCATGCGGCTCCTCGGCGACAAAGGCGGTGTAGAGCTTCTCGAATTGAGCGCTGGGCGCGCCAGCCGGCGTTCGATTCAGGTAGATGGTGATCGCGCCATTGCCTTGGCCGTCGGAGTTCAAGTTTGCCAACACAATGTCGATTGTCCCGTCGCCATTCATGTCGGCGAGCCGCAGGTCATAGGGAGCACCTTCCACCATGTTCTGAACGGTGAAGGCAGGCGTGGGGGCTGCGGTTGCCGTGCGATTCAGCAGCACGCTGAATGTCTTCCCGGTTTGCTGCGAGCTGTTGTTGGCGCTGACGAGATCAGGAAGCCCGTCGCCATCCACATCGCCGGTTTCCAGGCCGGTGACGCCGTCGGCAACCGGGATTGCGATCGCAGGGGCGAAAGTGATGGGTCCACCTGCCGCGGTGGTGTTGATCAGGATGTCTACCTCAGGGGCCAGAAGGTTGCCGACGGCGAGGTCGGGCTTGCCATCGTGATTGACATCCAGGGTGCGCACCGAGAAGCTGTAGGAGCTCGCGCCGGGGCTGCTGGTGAGCGCGCCGACCTTGGTCAACTGAGGCGTTTCAGCGCCCTTCGGGGTGGTGTTCCTCCAAACCGACACGGTGCCGCTCACGCCTCCTGCCGTGGCGATGTCTTCGATGCCGTCGCCATCGAAGTCCGCGGTTGCCGCGTCGTAGGTGGCCGAGGACAGTGCGACATCGGTCCTGGAAAAGGCAAGGTCGTTCCCCCCAACTTTGGTGTCGTTCAGGAGCACGTAGAAAGCCGTCGCGTCCGAGGTCGAGACAATCAGGTCCGGGCGACCGTCACGGTTGAGGTCGGCACTGCTGACCCTGAACGGAGCGGAGGGAAGGGCAACAGTGATTGCCTTTGCGAATTTGGACTTCCCGGACTTCTCCGGCGTGGCGTTGCGCAGGATCGAGAGTGCGGGCGCGCCACTGCTGGCCGCGGTGAACACGGCGTCGGGCTGGCCGTCGCCGTTGAGGTCAGCGACCGCAGCGCCCTGCACAAAGTTCGAGATGCTTGACGAACCCGCTTCCAGCCAGACTTTTCCGGCGGTGGGCTGAGCCGCGGGGTTGGTCAATTTCAAGCCGAATTCCAGCGGCGTGCTGACCTGCCGGCCAGTGATTGGCACCGTGACCATCTTCATGGTTTGTCCAGGCTCAAAGCTGAGGGTTCCCTTGGTCTCGGTGTAGTCCCGCCCCGCCACGGCGGAGCCGTCCACGGTGGCGAAATCGACTTGTGCGTACGATGCAATGTCGCTGCTGCGAATGACCTCGAATTGCACCACGGTGGTGAATCGGTCTGGTTGCGCCGTGGTGTCGTGGACAGCAAATGCAACGCCGGCAAAGGCGTGCGTTGCCCATGTCCCGGACAGCGCCATGCAGACGGCGGCCGAACGAAGGGCTGACACAAGAGAGGGAGAGCGGGTCATGGGGTTGTGGATGATTCGATGCCTGTGGCGGGCGATGGTGCCGAGGAGGGTGCGCAACTGGAACTTCAAAATGCCAGGCGGTGAACGCCGCTGAAGCGACCCTTGCGGTGGAAATTCCCAGTCGGGAAAGTAACCTGCCGGGCGACCGAAAGTCCTGCCCTTTCGATGACCAAATCGTGACTGTCCCGAACGGGAATGTCCCGAGGCCCTCGTGTGTCATGACGACGTTCCCCCCAATCACCGCTGCCGCCACGACCGGTGAGTCATCAAGGCCAGGATTGGCGCCTGCCGCTGCACCGTCAATGGCGAGTCGCAGCAACTGTTCGACAGGCTGGGCGACAAGTTCAAGGCCACCGTCCTGAGCGATGGCGAATTGCGCGTGAAGTGCAGCCGCGTGAGCTTGGCCGCCTGCAAAGGCGGCCCGGGGGCGGGTTGAGCGGAGCAGGGGGCATATTTGCTGTGCAGCAAATATGTCTAAAACAGCTAATTTATGAGCTTGAGCTATATTGGCTGGGCAGCTAACATGAGCCCATGTCTGGCATCCTTCATGACGACAGCGACTTGGTGGCGGCCCTGCTGGAGGCGCTGACATCAGCGACCCAGCTCCACTGCCTGGCGCGCCGGGATGGCGTGCGCTTTCGCGACGGACATGAGGATGTGCGCGAGCTGGATGCGGCGCTGCAGGTGCGAATGCCTGACGGGCAAGTGCTTGAGCTTGCCATCGAGACCCGACGAACCGCCTATCCGAGAGATGTCCGTCTGGCGGTCGAGCAGCTCGGGGCCTACGAGGGCAGTCGAACCGAAGCTGCGCGGCAGGTGCCCGTGCTGCTGGTCGTGGCCGCTGACCACCTGAGCCAAGGTTCACGCGAGGCCTTGCGCAAGGCCGGCATCAACTACTTCGACACGAGTGGCACGCTTTATTTCCATCATGGCACTTGGCTGGTGGACATCGAGCGAGCGCCCCAGGCCCTGCCGGGGCGGCGCATTGGCAGTGTCTTTTCCGGCGCGCGTGAGCAGGTCGTGCATGCGATGCTGATGCATTGGCATCGCACTGCGGGGCGCGACTTCATTTCGGGCGCCGAACTGGCCCAGATGGCCGCGACTTCCGCCTACACCGTCTCCAAGACGATGCAGGAGATGGAGCGCCAGGACTGGGTGCAGTCAACGGGCGCAGGGCCGACCCAGCGGCGCCGAATTTCCCGGCCTGCCGAACTGTTGGATGCCTGGGCGGCTGTTTGGGCTGCGCGGTCCGAAGTGCGCAGTCGTTGGTACGGCTTCGCGCCAGAAGGCATCACGAGCGCGCTGGCCAAGGGGCTCGTCGAGCGAAATGGATGGGTACTTACCGGTGCGGCTGCGGCCAATCTGCTGGTTCCCACCTTGACCAGCGTGGACCGCGCGGTGGTCGTCGTGCCGCCAGGCAAGGGCGAGGATTGGGCAGAAGGGTTGAAGCTCAAGCCCGCGGACAAGGGTGCCAACTTCATGTTCATCGAACGCGAAGGTGCCGCGCTGCTGTTCGCCGAAGAGCTGCCGGATCATCCGGGCCTGCGCGCTGCCAGCCCCTTCGTCCAGTACCTGGACCTGCTGGACGGCGTGGGCCGCAACAAGGAACTGGCAGCCGAATTCCGGCAGCGCTACCTGAAGCTTGACGAGGCTAGCGATGTCTGACAAACCCAAGAAAGCCGCGGGGTACAGCCCCGACATGACGCTGGCGTGCGAGACCCTGTTGGTCTTGCTGCTCCGCGCCTTCGGTGAACTGGGCAGTGGCCTGCGTCTCATCGGAGGCTTGGTGCCGCGCTACCTCGCACCCGAGTCGCCGCCGGACGTGCCTGCCCACGTGGGATCCAACGACGTGGATGTGGTCCTCGATGTGGCGGTACTGGCGGGCCTCCAGACTCCGGGCGATCTGAGAGCTCGGCTGGAGAACGCCGGATTTGCCCCATTCCAGAACGGCAAGGGCGGGGAGAGCCGCTGGCAATGGGAGCGTGAGATCGACGGCAACTGGATGCGGGTTGACCTCCTGGTCAACACCACGGACTTCCAGGACTTCAAGCAAGTGCCCATCGCCGATGGCAGCCTGTTCGCAGGCGGCATGCCGTTCGCAGCCATGGCCACCGATTGGTGCCGCGAGCGGTCCTTGACGGTCGCGCTGCCCGATGGCGGCGAGACGGCGACGGAAGTTGTGCGGCATGCCGATGCCGGCGCCTTCATTGCACTCAAGGCGCTCGCCTTGGGCCGCCAGGAGCCCAAGGATGTGGCCGACATCGTCCACGTCCTTCGCTATCTTCCAGGCTCGTGGTCGGCGCTGTCTGCACTTTTTGTGGAACGCCTCCGACCCCGGGGCCCCTACCAGCAGGCCCTGCGCACCGCGCTCGACGCACTCGACCTGCATTTCTGTGACGACGCGCAGACAGAAGGCTTCCTCAAGGATGGCCCCAGTCGCTTCAGCGAGTTCCACGACATTCTCGATGAGGACGAGCGTTTGCTGGAGCAACGAAACGTCAGCGCGCTGGTCACCGCCTTTCTGGACTCGGTCGAAGCCAGCGGGGCATGGGCATTCAATAAGGGCCGCCGCTCGGTACGGATGACGGGCCGCCCAGGCCGAATTCCGCGGCGCGCTGGCGCACTGCGCTGATCATCAGCGTCACGTCGATGCCCACGGCAACGAAGCGAGCGCCCAGGTCCAGGTAGCGGCGGGCCGCGGCCACGTCGCCGGTGAGCGTGCCGGCGGCCTTACCGCTGGCGTGGATGCGGCGGATCGCGTCGTCGATGGCGGCCTGCACCTCGGGGTACTGGGGCTGGCCGAGATGGCCCATGGAGGCGGCCAGGTCGGCCGGCCCGATGAAGACGCCGTCCACGCCGTCTACCGCGCAGATCGCCTCCAGGTTGGCCAGCGCGGTGACGGTCTCGGCCTGGACCAGAAGGCAGACTTCGTCGTTGGCGCGGTGGACGTAGTCGGCGCGAGCGCCCCAGCGCGACACCCGGGCCACCGCGGCGCCCACGCCGCGCACACCTTGCGGTGGATAGCGCGTTGCAGCCACGATGGCGCGCGCCTGCTCGGGCGTGTCCACCATGGGGACCAGCAGGTTCTGGGCGCCGATGTCCAGCAGCTGCTTGATCAGCGCGGGGTCGCTGTTCACGCTGCGCAGCACCGGCTGGCCGCGATAGGGGGCCACTGCCTGAAGCTGGGCCAGGCTGGCGCGCACGTCGTTGGGCGCGTGCTCGCCGTCGATCAGCAGCCAGTCGAAGCCGGCCGTGGCACAGATCTCGGCGCTGTAGGGATGGGCCATGGACAGCCACAGGCCGATCTGCGGCTCGCCGCGGGCCAGCGCGGCCTTGAAGGGGTTGCCGGCGGCGATCATGCCAGGCCGCCTTGGCAAAGGTACTTGATGTGCATGTAATCCTCCAGGCCGTGGCGTGACCCCTCGCGGCCGTAGCCGGATTCCTTGACGCCGCCGAACGGGGCCGCCTCGGCGGCAACCGCGCCTTCGTTGATGCCGACGATGCCGCATTCCAGCGCGCTGGCCACGCGGGCGATGCGCCGCACGTCCTGCGAGTAGAAGTAGGCGGCCAGGCCGAAGGGCGTGTCGTTGGCGTCCCGGAGCACCTCGTCCTCCTGCTCGAAGCGGAACAGCGGCACGACCGGGCCGAAGGTCTCCTCGGCGCACAGCGCGGCGGCCTTGGTGGCGCCAGCCAGCACCGTAGGGGCAATGTAGTTCGGGCCCAGCTCCTCGCGCACGCGGTGGCCGCCCACCAGCACCTTGGCCCCCTGCGCAACCGCGTCGTCGATGTGGCGCAGGATCTTGTGGACCGCGCGCTCGTTGATCATCGGCCCGATCTGTGCATCGGCCTCGGTGGCCGGACCGACGCGCAACGCACCCGCCTGGGCCGCCAGCTTGTCGGCAAAGGCTTCGAACACACCGGCCTGCACGTAGACGCGGTTGGGGCAGACGCAGGTCTGGCCGCCATTGCGGAATTTGGCGGCCATCAGGCCCTGGACTGCGGCGTCCAGGTCGGCGTCGTCGAACACGATGAAGGGGGCGTTGCCGCCCAGCTCCAGCGAGAGCTTCTTGAGGGTCGCGGCCGACTCGCGCGCCAGGTGCTTGCCCACCGGCGTGGAGCCGGTGAAGCTGATCTTGCGCACCCGCCCGTCGGCCAGCCAGGCATCGACCACGGCAGGCGTTTGGGCGCGCGAGGCGCAGATGATGTTCAGCACGCCGGCCGGCAAGCCGGCCTGTTCGGCCAGGTGCACCAGGGCCAGGGCCGTCAGCGGCGTGTCCTCGGCAGGCTTGGCCAGCACGCTGCAACCTGCGGCCAGGGCCGGCGCGATCTTGCGGGCGATCATCGCCGCGGGGAAGTTCCAGGGCGTGATGACCGCGACCACGCCCACCGGCTCCTTGATCGCGAACATCTGCCGGCCGACCACCGGCGGGGCGATCACGTCGCCGCAGATGCGCACCGCTTCTTCGGCGAACCATTCGACATAGCTGGCTGCGTACAGCACCTCGGCCCGGCCTTCGGCCAGCGGCTTGCCCTGTTCGCGCGAGATCAGGCGGCCCAGGTCGTCCTGGTTCGCCAGGATCAAGGCCAGCCAGCGCTTGATGACCTGGGCCCGGGCCTTGGCGGGGGTGGCGCGCCAGGCCGGGAAGGCGGCGTAGGCGGCATCGGCCGCCTGTTGCGCGTCGTCGGCGCTGCTGTCGGGCACCTCGGCGATCAGGCGCTGGTTGGCCGGGTCAGTCACCGGCAGCGTGGCGCCGCCAGCCGCGGCGCGCCAGGTGCCGGCAATGAAATTCCGGGTGCGCAGCAGCTCGCTGTTGTGCAGGGTCAGGTCGTGTTGCATCGGGATGTTCAGCTCACAATTCCAAGGTGCCAGGGGACGAATTCATGGTCGCCCAGGCCAAGTTTTTCGCTGCAGGTGGCTTCGCCAGAGGCCGCACGCAGGATGTGCTCGAAGATCTGGCGGCCCATCTGGTCAATGCCGAGCTTGCCGTCGATGACCAGGCCGCAGTTGATGTCCATGTCTTCGCTGAGCCGCTCGAACATCGGCGTGTTGGAGGCCAGCTTCAGCGTGGGGGCCGGCTTGGAGCCGAACATCGAACCGCGGCCGGTGGTGAAGCAGATCAGGTTGGCGCCGCTGGCGATCTGGCCGGTGGTCGCCACCGGGTCGTAGCCTGGCGAGTCCATGAAGACAAAGCCGGTTTCGGTGATGGGCTCGGCATATTCGTAGACCGCGCGCAGCGGCGTGGTGCCGGCCTTCATCGCCGAGCCCAGCGACTTCTCGACGATGTTGGCCAGCCCGCCGGCCTGGTTGCCGGGGCCCACCACGCCGTTGAACTGGCCGTTGTGGCCGGCGGTGTAGCGCTTCCACCAGTCCAGCCGGGCCAGCAGCTTGCGGCCCACGGCCTCGCTGACCGCGCGGCGCGTCAGCAGGTGCTCCACGCCATGGATCTCCGGCGTTTCCGACAGGATGGCGGTGCCGCCATGGGCGACCAGGATGTCCATTGCCGCACCCAATGCAGGATTGGCGCTGATGCCGGAAAAACCGTCCGAGCCGCCGCATTCCAGGCCGATCTTCAGGTGGCTGGCGGGCACCGGCACGCGTTGGATGTCATTGGCCGCCGGCAACATGGCCTGCACGGCGGCAATGCCTGCCACGATGGTGGCGCGGGTGCCGCCCGTCTGCTGCATCACCAGGCTCTGCAGCTGCCGGCTCTCATACAGGCCTTGCGAGGCCATCAATTCAGGCACCTGATTTCGCTCGCAGCCCAGGCCCACGACGACGACGCCGCCCAGGTTCGGGTGGCGGGCATAGCCTGCCAGCGTGCGGCGCAGCACATCGAAATGTTCGCTGGGCGAGGACATGCCGCAGCCGCTGGTCTGGGCGAAGGCGACGACACCATCGACATTCGGATAGGCGGCCAGCCGCTCCGGCGTGAACCATTCGGCCACCTTGTGGATCACCGTGGAGGAACAGTTCACCGAGGCGATCAGGCCGATGTAGTTGCGCGTGGCCACCCTGCCATCGGCACGCACGATGCCCAGGAAGGTGGCCCGCTCGTGCGCTGGCAGCGGGGCCGCGGGCTTCAGGTCGGTGCCGAATTCGTAGGCGAAGCCGTCGCGTTCCTCGTGGCGGATGTTGTGCGTGTGCAGGTACTCGCCGGCTTCGAGCGCACGCGCCGCGAAGCCGATCACGGTGTCGTACTTTAGGACGGCTTCGCCCTCGGCGATGGCGCGGGCCGCGATCTTGTGCCCGGCCGGCACCTGGGCGCGGGCGCGCAGACCCATGCCAGCCAGGGTTTCGCCCAGCGCAATGGGGCGCCGGGCGATCAGCACGTTGTCCCGCGGGTGCAGGCGTATCAGCGGTGCGTTGTTTTGCATGAAGCCTTGAAGGAGGGCGGTGGTGGTCATCCCTTGGCAAGCAGCTCGCGCAGCTTGAGCTTGTCGATCAGCAGCTTTTCCTTCTGCATGGTTTGGGCCACGTACTTCTCGTAGTCCGGGCCGTCCAGGTACATCAGCGGCGCATCGATCCTGCCGCAGGCGGCAGCGAACTCCGGGCTGGCGGCGGCCTGCCTGAAGGCCGCGCGCAGCCTGGCCAGCACGGCAGGGTCCAGTCCCTTGGGGCCGCCAATGCCATTCGGTGCGTCCACCACCACCGGGAAGCCCTGCTCGCTGACGGTGGGCACGTCCTTGAAGTCATTCGTGCGGCGTGCTCCCAGCGTGCCCAGCAGACGCAGCTTGCCGGACTGCACATGCGGCGCCCAGGAACTGGAGTCGATCAGCAGGTCGACTTCGCCACCCAGCACGGCCTGCAGGGCCGGTGCACCGCCCTTGTAGGGGATGTGCAGCATCTCGATGCCGGCGACCTGGTTGAATTCCTCCATGCCCACATGCGTGGCGCCGGCCACGCCCGCGCTGGCATAGGTCAGCTTGCCAGGGTGGGCCTTGGCATCGGCCACCAGCTCCTTGATGTCCTTCCAGCGCGCCTCGGCCTGGCACACGATGCCAAAGGTCTGGCCCGACACGCGGGCGATGTAGCTCAGGTCCTTCAACGGATCGAGCGGCACCGAGCCCAGCTGCGAGAAGCGCGCCACCGAGATGGGAATCTGGCCGATGGTGTAGCCATCGGCCTTGGCCGCGGCCAGCGCGCGCAGGCCCAGCATGCCGGCCGCCCCCGCCTTGTTGTCCACCACGATGGTCTGGCCCAGTGGCTTGGCAGCCTCCGCGCACAGCACGCGCATCGTCATGTCCGCCGTGCCGCCTGCGGGCCACGGGCAGACGAAGGTGATGGGGTGGTCGGGATAGCCGGCGGCAGAAGCGCGGCTGGTGGCAGCGAGCGCAGCGGCGCTCAAGCTGCCAAGGATGAAGTGGCGGCGGCTGGCATGCATGGGGAATGTCTCCTGTTGTAGTGGCGCCCATTCTTCGCCTTTGGCTCATGGCGATCCAATCACATAGTGGACTGTCTTCATTCCGTCCAGGTTATGGTCGCGGGATGGCTGACATTGACCGTGTGCTGCGCTCCAACCTCAAGCTGCGCCACCTGCAACTGCTGGTGGCCCTGGATGAATTCCGCCACCTGGGGCGGGCTGCCGAGTTCCTGTCGGTGACCCAGCCGGCCGTCTCCAAAACGCTCGCGGAGATCGAGCGCATGTTCGAGCTGAGTCTGTTCGACCGTTCTACGCGCGGCACCGAGCCCACCCCGTATGGCGCCGCGGTCGTGCGCTTCGCCCGCTCGGTGCTGGCCGACTACGGGCGCACCCGTGACGAGATCGCATCCGTGGCCAGCGGCGCGGCTGGCCGCACCAGCGTGGGCTGCATGGTGGTGGCCATGCCGGTGCTCTTGACCCGGGCGGTGGCCTTGCTCAAGGCCCAGTCGGCACAGAGCACGGTGCTGGTTGAAGAGGGTGACCTGACCCGTTTGCTGCCGCGGCTGCGGGTGGGCGAGCTGGATCTCTTCGTCGGCCGGTTGGAACCTGGCTATGCCGCGCCGGACCTGGCGACCGAAGCGCTGTACGAGGAGCCGATGCGTGTCGTGGCCCGTCCCGATCACCCGCTTGCCAGGCAGGCAAAGCTCGCGTGGCGCGACCTGGCGCGCGAGCCCTGGGTCGTGCCACCGCCCTGGGCTTCCTCGCGCATCAAGCTCCACCAGATGTTCTACAAGCATGGGCTGAACCCGCCGGCGGATCTGATCGAGTCGGCTTCCTTCCTGGCCACGCTCAGCTTCGTGCGCGACCGCGCCGCACTGGGCTTTCTCGCCCAGCAGGTGGCGCTGCATTTCGAGCGCGAGGGCCTGCTCAAGGTGCTGCCCATCAAGGTGCCGATCGAATTGCCGCCGGTGGGCATCATCACGCTGCGCACTCGCGTGAACACGCCCAGCAGCGCGCAACTGATCCGTTGCCTGCGAGAGGTCGCAAACGAGTTGGTGAGCGGCCAGTAAGGCGGAGCGAAGGTTGGCAGGCAGCGCTGGGCCGAAGAGGCTGACGTGCAGCTACTTCGTCCCGAACAGCCGATCCCCCGCGTCCCCCAGCCCCGGCACGATGTAGCCGTGTTCGTTCAGGCCGCGGTCGATGGCTGCGGTGTAGACGGGCACGTCCGGGTGGGCTTCGGTGAAGTTCTTCAGGCCTTCGGGGGCGGCGAGCAGGCAGACGAAGCGGATGGACTTAGGGCGGGTTTCCTTCAGGCGGTCGACGGCGGCGACGGCGGAGTTGCCGGTGGCGAGCATGGGGTCGAGCACGATGGCGTCGCGGTTTTCCATGTCGGCCGGCATCTTGAAGTAGTACTCGACGGCCACCAGCGTCTTCGGGTCGCGGTACAGGCCGATGTGGCCGATGCGGGCACCGGGCACGACGTTGAGCATGCCGTCCAGGAAACCGGCTCCCGCCCGCATGATGCTGATGAACACGGTTTTCTTGCCGTCGATCACCGGGCTCTGCATGGGCTCCAGCGGCGTCTCGATGTCGATCAGCTGCGTGGGCATGTCGCGCGTCACTTCATAGGCCATCAGCATGCTGATCTCGCCCATCAGGCGGCGGAAGCTGTTGGTGCTGCGGTCCCTCTCGCGCATCAGCGTGAGCTTGTGCTGGATCAGCGGGTGGGTGACGTGGTGAATCATGACTGCCTTGTTGCTCAAAACACCGTGCCGTCGCTGGCGATGTTCAGCGGCGGCTTGCCGCCTTCGCGCAGCGTCCTGGCGATCTCGCGGCCTGCCGCCCAGGTGCCGCCTTCGAGGATGCAGGCCAGCGGCATCTCGGCGGCGGTCTTGCCAAGCCGGGCGCGCACCAGCGGCGCGAGTTCATCGACCAGCGCGACGGTGAGTGCGCGCCACTCGATGATGGCCTCGTCGGCCGCGGTGTACGGGCGCGCCGCGAAGTCCGGGTCGCGCGGCAGCAGCACCTGCGTGTCCAGCAGCAGGCCGCCATTGCGGTACTCGGGCAGGCCGGTCATGCCGTCCAGGTCGGTCAGCGTGATGCCGGCCCACTCGAAGGGTTCGAGCAGCGAGTAGGTCAGCCACTGGCTGAGCTTGTGGAAGGGCACCCAGCCGGCGGTGGTGCCGCTGCCGCCCGCGGCGGGGTGCTGCCAGCAATCGCCCAGCGGCACGCCTTCAAGTTCGCTGCCGGTGAGCCAGATGGGGCTCAGGTGGTCGAGCAAGGCCTGCAGCACGCGCGGCGCGGGCAGGTGGGTGGTTTGGCCGTTGTCGGTGAGCAGGTCTACCAGGCCGCCAGGGCGGCCTTCGGCGCCGAAGGCCGCGGGCTGGGCGGCCAGCGTGTCGCCGAGCCGGCGCAGCAAGGTGGCTCGGCCTTCGAGGCCGACGAGCGGGTTGTCGCTGCCGACCTGGAACATTGCGGCCAGCATTGCTGCGTCCAAGCGTTGCAGTGCCGCGGCGTCCACCCGCAACGGGTCGTTTGCGTCGGACGAAAACAGCCCCTGCAGGAAGCCGCGGAAGCTGGCGACGCCCAGGCCCTCGGAGCGGGTGAACGTCTGGCCTGAGGCCGCCTCGGCATAACGCCATTGCGGCCCGGCGCCGGCGTCCAGCAGCACGCTGACCAGTGTCAGGTCGATGCGCGCGCGGGCCTGCGCGGCTGCGTCGCGCCCCGCCAGCAGGGAGTCGAGCTCGCCCTTGCGGTCCACGCCGCCGGATTCGAAGTGCCGCCAGCGGCTGTGGTACGGAATGCGCAGGTCCGGGTACTGCCGGCGCGTCACCTGCTCGACCAGTTGGGCGGCGGCTTCAAGTCGGCAGCGCTGCACGGTGAAGTGGCGCGACTGGCCTGCGTCGGCCGCGGCGAGGATGTTGCCGCAGCGCTCGCGGATGGTCGTGGTGGATCGCAGTTTGGAAGCCAGGTCAGCCAAGCGTGCGCCCCTTGGTGGCTGCGAGCTGATCTCCGTCCGGGACTGCACCGTCCGTGAAATACCCCGCAGCGATCTTGGCCTCGATCTCGACCCGTGCATCGGCTGGCACCAGCTCGTCCGGGATCTTCACGCGCTCGCCGACCTCGATGCCGCTGCCGGTGATCGCGTCGAACTTGTCGTTGCTCATGCTGACCAGGCGATGGATCTTGCGAATGCCCAGCCAGTGCAGCACGTCGGGCATCAGCTCCTGGAAGCGCATGTCCTGCACACCGGCCACGCACTCGGTGCGCAGGAAATACTTGTCCGCGCTGTCGCCGCCGAGCTGGCGCTTGCGGGCGTTGTAGACCAGGAACTTGGTGACTTCGCCCAGCGCCCGGCCTTCCTTGCGGCTGTAGGCGATCAGCCCCACGCCGCCTTGCTGCGCGCCCTTGATGCATTCCTCGATCGCGTGCGTCAGGTAGGGCCGGCAGGTGCAGATGTCGGAGCCGAACACGTCCGAGCCGTTGCACTCGTCGTGCACGCGCGCGGTGAGCGTCACGTTCGGATCGGCCAGGTCGCGCGGGTTGCCGAAGATGTACAGCGTCTGCCCGCCGATGGGCGGCAGGAAGACTTCCAGGTCGCTGCGTGTGACCAGCTCCGGGTACATGCCGCCGGTTTCCTCGAACAGGTTGCGCCGCAGGTCGGCCTCGCTCACATTGAATCGCCTGGCCACGCCGGGCAGCCACCACACCGGCTCGATGGCCACCTTGGTGACCACGGCCGAGCCGTTTTCCAGCAGCACGCGGTTGTCCGGCACCAGGCGCTGGAAGACCATTGCGTGGCGGATCTCGGGCAGGTCGATGTGGGCCTTGGTGACGGCAATCGTCGGCCGCACGTCGTAGCCCTGGGCGATGTGCTCGCTGAACACGTCCGCCACGCTGGCGCCCCAGGGGTCGATCGAGACCATTTTCTCGGCCTCGCCCCACTGCGGGTTCGGGCCGATCAGGTCGGTCGGCGAGGTGTTGGTCAGGTCGGCCCGGTGGCCCTTGACCAGGTTGCCCGCCGCGACCGCCAGCGCGCGGTACACGCCATAGCTGCCGCTGTGGGTGCCGATGACATTGCGCTGGCTGCGGTTGGTGGTGGTGCCGATGACCGGGCCGCGCTCGGCCGCGGTGGCCGCGCCCCAGTGGATCGCGGGCGCGCCGCTCGGGCCCTGCTGGCCCGGGTGGCTGGTGAGGCGGATGTGCCGGGTGGCACGCACGTCCCCTGACTTCTCACTGCTCATCTCGCACCGCTCCTGCTTGGTGGCCGACGTGAACAAGCATACGCCGTCGTGGCAACAACGCGAGCAAGTCCCGGGCCACCAAGGCGTGGCGGACGGTGCGCGTGGCAGGTTAAGCGTTAGATATACTAATTATCGCAATGCCGATTCCCGCGGCGGTTGGCCGTTCCGGCGCGGTCACACGATGTCCCTGGATTCTCCGGGGCCGCAGCCTACCAACCCGCACCCATCTCCCGCAAGGTTCCGATCACGTGTCAGCTTCCCCCCTCAAAGGCAAACCAGCAGCGCGGCGTCCGCGGGCCGCAGCCATGTCCGACGACCCTTTGGCGCGCTTCGATTTCCTGACGGGCTCGCTTGGATACTCCCTGCGCCTGACGCAGGTGCGGATGTACAACCTGTTCTTCGAGATGATCGGCGACTTGGGCCTGACGCCGGCGCGTGTGACGGCCTTGTCCCTCATCGCCACCGGCGACGACATGAACCAGGCCAAGCTGGCGCGCAGCCTGGACATCGCCGGTCCGAGCGCGCTGAAGATCGTCGATGCGCTCGAGGCCGCAGGCCTGATCTGCCGGCTCGACGTGCAGGGTGACCGGCGCCGCTACGTGCTGGCGCTCACCGCCACGGGCCGCGCCAAGCTCGAGCAGCTTCGCGTGCGGATGGCCGAGTACGAGGACCGCATCGCCGCAGGCCTGTCGCCCGCAGAGCGCGAGCAGCTGATCGGGCTGCTCAACCGCACCGCGCTGCCGGGATGAGAGCGGCGCGCGCTCGCAGGTCCACATGCGCCCCGGCGCTGAAGGTCGGCAGCGTCTGGCCGGCCAGCTCGGGCACTGGCGTCTTCGGGACGGGTGTTCAGCGCGGTGCCATGCGCAGCGCGCCGTCGAGGCGGATGACCTCGCCGTTGAGGTGGCCGTTGACGGCGATGTGCAGCGCCAGGGCGGCGAACTCTTCAGGGTGCCCAAGGCGCTTGGGGAACGGAATGGACTCGGCAAGCGACTGCTGCACCGGCTCGGGCAGCGCCTTCAGCAGCGGCGTGGCGAAGATGCCCGGCGCGATGGTGCAGACGCGGATGCCCCATTGCGCCAGGTCGCGCGCCAGCGGCAGCGTCATGCCGGCGATGCCGGCCTTGCTGGCGGCGTAGGCCTCCTGGCCTACCTGGCCGTCGAAGGCGGCGATCGAGGCCGTGTTGACGATCACGCCGCGCTCACCGTCGGCCAGCGGCGGCAGGGTGGCTGCCTGCGCCGCCATCAGCCGCACCATGTTGTAGGTGCCCAGCAGGTTGATGCGCAATGTGCGCTCGAAGTCGGCCAGCGGCGCGGGGGTGCCGTCGCGCTGGATGACGCGGCGTGCGCCACCCACGCCTGCAATGTTCATCAGCACGCGCGCCGGGCCATGCGCGGTCGCGGCGGCTTCGAGCGCTGCGGTCGCGCTGTCGGCATCGCTGATGTCGCAGAGCCAGGCGTTGGCTTGAAGGCCCAGCTCGCGCAGGCTCGCCGCCACGCGCTCGGCGCGGTCGAGGTCGATGTCCAGCAAGGCCACGCGGGCGCCGCCGGCGGCCAGGGCGCGGGCCACGGCCTCGCCCAGGCCGGAGCCGGCGCCGGTGACGACGGCCGACTGATCTTGGATGTTCATGTGCGGATCTCCGGGTCCTCGAGAATCAGGTGGCCCACGGCCGTGTTGGACGCGGGCACGTGGTAGAAGCGTCGCGCCAAGCGCGGGGGCGGTTGTCCGGCCAGGTCGCCCATGGCGCCGCGCGCCACCAGCCACATCACGAGCTCGATGCCTTCGGATCCGGCCTCGCGCACGTAGTCGACCGTGGGCACTGCGGCCAGCGCCTCGGGCTCGGAGATCAGCCGGTCGATGAACTGCTGGTCCCAGGCGCGATTGATCAGGCCGGCGCGGCGGCCCTGCAACTGGTGGCTCATGCCGCCGGTGCCCCAGACCTGGACGTTCAAGGGCGCGGGAAAGCCATGGACCGCGCGACGCAGTGCGCGGCCCAGGGCAAGGCAGCGGCGGCCCGACGGCACGGGGTACTGCACCACGTTCACGGCCAGCGGGATCACGCGCACCGGCCATTGCCCGGTGACGGGCTGCTCGCCGAACATCAGCGACAGCGGCACCGTCAGGCCATGGTCAACCGGCAAGCGGTTGGCCAGGGTGAGGTCGAAGTCTTCCTCGATGAGCGACTGCGCGATGTGTGCCGCCAGTTCGGGGTGACCCTGCACCGGCGGTACCGGGCGAGGGCCGAAACCCTCGTCGGCGATGGGGAACTCGGCGGCGGTACCCAAGGCGAACGTGGGAACCAGCTCCGGGCCGAAGGCCGTGGCGTGGTCGTTGTAGACCAGCACCACCACGTCCGGGCACCGCGCGGCGACCCATTCCTTGGCGAACTGGTAGCCCTCGAAGACTGGTTGCCAGTACGGCTCTTGCGTCTTGCCGTGGTCGAGCGCTGCGCCGATGGCGGGCACATGCGAGGTATAGACCGAAGCTGTGATCCGGGCCATGGCGTGTTCAGTCCGCGGTTCGGGGTGCTTGCGCATCGCCGTGTTCGCCGAGTCGGCGGTTGCCCTCGGGCGAGCGCCCGCCGGTCAACATCATGTGGCGATACCCGTCTTCGCTCATTCCGCTCATCGAGCTCACCAGCTGCAGCGCGCTGATGCCATCGGTGGCACCGATCTTCACGAGGAAGTAGATGTTCCCGCCCAGCGCGATGCAGGCGTTGTAGTCGCGGGCCCGGACGGCCGCGCGCTGCTCGGGCGTCATCGGCCAGGCTGCGAGGTAGGCGTCTTCGTCGGCTCGGAAGCGGGTCCGGTTGCCGGCCTGCATCAGTGACATGCAGAACTGGTTGAGCCCGTAGCCGCGGCGTGCCATGTCGGCATCGAACACGGTGGTGCCCGGAATGTCCAGGTAGGGCTTGGAAAGGGGTGGGCTCATGCGAATGCGCTCTAAGGTCTGGCGCTGCCGGCAGGCAGGCCGTCCAGCATGCGGGGCCGACCACGCGGCTGCGTGCGCACCGGCGGCAAGCTGCGGGCGGCGAGCAGGGCCGGGGCGATGTGGTGGGTGAAGGGCATGGCGCGGCGAGTGAGGCGTCAAACCTGCGGCAGATCGGGTGTGTGCAGATCGAAACAGGCCACGCGCTGGTCGATGCGCCAGCCCTGCGCGCTGCGAACGAACCGGTCGATGAACCGGCCGACGATCTGCCGCCCTTCGGCAGCGCGGCCCTGAGGGCCGCTGTCGGCGCGCAGGTCCGCGGCCCACAGCAGCACGCGGGTGGTGGCCTCGGCGTGGTCCGGGCCGACTTCGTCGAACAAGGTGCCGCAGACCAGGTGCACCGTGATGCGGTGCGCGGGACGCTCACGGTAGGCTCGGGCGATGGCTTCGCGGCCCTTGAGCGCCACGCCGTTCGGGCGCGTCAGATGCGCGTCGGCCGTGAACAGCGCGGCCAGCGCATCGGCCTGCCCGGTGTCCGCCAGCGTTGCGGCCCGCAGCACCAGTTCGCGGCAGGCGGCTTCGTCGAGCAGGCGCCGCATCGCATCGGCCTGGCGTTCCGGATCAGGCTGCTGCATCGCAATGCGCCAGCCACTGTGCCAGTGCGGCCGACACGGCCGCGGGCTGCTCCATGGGGCTCATGTGTCCGCACTCGCCGATGAACCGCAGCACCGAGCCCGGCAGCAGGGCCTGCATGGCGCGGTGGCGCTCCGGCGGGCTCCAGCGGTCCTGCTCGCCGCAGACGAGCAGGACCGGGCTGCGGACGCCGCGCAGCACCGGTTCGGCATCGGGGCGATGCAGCAGCGCCTGCACCTGCGCGGCGAAGCGGGCGGGATTGCTGCGCAACACCATCGTCACCATGCGCTCGAACAGCGCGGTGCCGATCACGGCGGGGTGCACCATGGGTGGCAGCCATTCGCGGCTCACCGCCTCCATGCCCTGGCTTCGCGCCAGCGCCACCAGGGCGTGGCGCGAGCGGTACTCGGCCTCGCCGGCGGCGCCGTCCGGGCGCGCAGCCGTGCCGCTGTCCAGCAAGGCCAGCCCGCCCACGCGCTCGGGCGCCTGGCGCAGCATTTCCAGGGCAATGCGCCCGCCCATCGAGTGTCCGGCCACGGCGAACCGCGGCGCCGCAATGGCAGCGAGCAGCTGCCGCGCCATCGCGCCGAGGTGGTCGACCGTGTCGTCGACCCCGAGCGGGCCGACCATCACCTCGCGCGTGCTGCCCAGGGCCTCGGCCTGGGCCGCCCAGACGTCTTCGTCGCACAGCAGGCCGGGAAGCAGCAGCAGCGGCATGGCAGGGTTGCGGGATGGCATGCCGGCCCCCTCAGCAGCACTCGCCCGAGGGCGGCTTGAGCCGCGAGTAGCGGCCATTCACGGGATCGCGGTCCAGGCCCAGCAAGCGGATGGCGTTCTGCTTGAGCACCAGCGGCCGCACCTCGGGACGGATGTCCAGCGTCTCGAAGTCCTTCAGCCAGCGATCAGGCGTGATCACCGGGTAGTCCGAGCCGAACAGCATCTTGTGCTTGAGCAGCGAGTTCGCGTATTTCACCAGCTGGGGCGGAAAGTAGCGTGGCGACCAGCCCGAGAGGTCGATGTAGACGTTGGGCTTGTGGGTGGCCACCGCCAGCGCGTTGTCCTGCCAGGGGAACGAGGGGTGGGCGATGACGATGGGCATCTGCGGGAAGTCCACCGCCACGTCGTCGAGGAACATGGGGTCGGAGTACTTCAGCCGGATGCCGCCGCCGCCAGGCAGGCCGGCGCCCAGACCGGTCTGCCCGCTGTGGAAGATCGCCGGCAGGCCGACCTCGGCGATGGCTTCGTACACCGCGTAGGCGGCGCGGTCGTTTGGGTAGAAGCCCTGGGCCGAGGGATGAAACTTGAAGCCCTGCACACCCCAGTCCTTGACGAGGCGGCGCACTTCGCGCGCACCCATCTTGCCGCGCATCGGGTCGATGCTGGCGAAGGGGATCAGCGCGTCGGGGTGGCGAGCCGCCTCTTCGGCGACCTCCTCATTGGTGATGCGGGCCTGGCCGGTCTCGCGTTCGGTGTCGACGGTGAAGATCACCGCCAGCATGCGTCGTTGCCGGTAGTACTCGGCCGTCTCGCTGATCGTCGGCCGCGCCATCGGCTGCTTGAAGTAGGCGTCCATTGCCGCATCCATCGCGATCGCCACCTCGTCGGGCGGGTTGCGCGTCGAGACGGTGGCGTGCGTGTGGATGTCGATGGCGACGATCGCGTCGAGGAAGCCCTGCCCCAGCAGCGGTGCCTCGCTCATCGCACCACCACCAGCGCGTCGAGCGCCAGCACGCCACGTTCCGGTCCGTAGGCCAACAGCGGGTTGACGTCGATCTCCGCGATCTCGGGCCGCTGCAGCATCAGTGCGCCTATCGTGGCCACGGCGCGTGCCACCGCGTCCAGGTCCACCGGCGGCGCACCGCGGAAGCCCTGCAGCAGCTTGGCGGCCTTCAGCGAGCGCAGCCTGGCGACGATGGCGGCGTGCGGAAGGTCGGGACTGAGCAGCCGCACGTCGCCCAGCGCCTCCACCCAGATGCCGCCCAGGCCGAGCATCAGCACCGGGCCCCATTGCGCGTCGCGCACCGCGCCCACCACCAGCTCCAGGCCCTTGGCGGCCATGGTCTCGACGAGCACGCCGTCCAGCACCATGCCGGGCGCATGGCGCGCGATGTTGTCGTGCAGCCGCTGCCAGGCCTGGCGCAAGGCGGCCTCGTCGGCAATGTTCAGCAGCACGCCGCCGGCCTCGGTCTTGTGGGCCAGGGCGGCAGCCTGCGCCTTCATCACCACCGGGTAGCCGATGCGCGCGGCGGTGGCCAGTGCCTCTTCCAGCGAGCGTGCCAGCGCGCCGGGCGGTGTGGCCAGGCCGGCGGCGGCGAGCACCTGCTTGCCCTGCCACTCGGGCAGCGTGCCGCCGGCCAGCTTCGGCAGGGCGGACAGCGGCAGGGACATCTGCGACGGCCCCGCGTGCCACTCGGCCCGCAGGCGGCCGAAGCGCGTGAAGGTGGCCAGCGCGCGCAGCGCACGCTCGGGCGAGCGCATCACCACCGTGCCCAGGCGCGCAGCGCGCTCCACCATGGCCGGCGGCAGGGGCGTGTCTTCGTTCTGCATCACGAAGATGGTTGGCTTGGTGCGGCCTTCCATGCCGAGCAGGTGGGCGTCGAGCCACACCGGGGCGATCTCGGGCGAGGGCATGGGCAGCGAGACCAGCAGGCTGCCGATGGCGGGATCGTCCTGCTCGGCGACCACGCCCAGCGTGATCAGCTCCGGCCGCGGGCCGATGAGTGTGCCCAGATCCAGCGGGTTGCGTGGCGGCGTGTAGGCGGGCAGCTGCTCGCGCAGTGCCTCGACCTGCGGTGCCGACATCGGGGGCATCTCCAGATTGAGCGGTTCGAGGTAGTCGAGCGCGATGCCGCACAGCGCCCCGGACGCGGTGATCAGGCCCAGCCCGCCGACCGGCGGCTGCGGGAAACGCAGCATGAGCTGGCCGAGGTCGATGGCTTCCTCAAGGCTGTCCACGACCAGCACGCCGGCACGCTCTGCAGCCAGCCGCATGGCGCCGTGGTTGCCGGCCAGCGCGCCGGTATGCGAGCTGGTGGCGGCCTGGGCGCCTTCGCTGCGACCGGGGTGCAGCAACACGACGCCCTTGCCGGCGGCATGCATGCGCCCGAAGGCCGCGAGCACCTCGGGCGCCGAGCGGATCTGCTCGGCGTAGACCACCGCCGTTCGGGTGCTGGGGTCGTCGGCCAGGAAGGAAAGCGTCTCCGACAGGCCGACCTGGGCCTCGTTGCCGGTGGTCAGCACATAGGAGACCGGCACGCCGCGCGCGCGCAGCGAGGCCGACACATGCACGCCGATGCCACCGCTTTGGGCCACCACGGCCACGGCAGGGCCGTCTTCGGGCCGAAGCTTCGGCGGCAGCACGAGTTCGACCATCGAGACATGGAAGCCGGCCACGCTGTTGAAGAAGCCGATGGTGTTGGGGCCCAGCAGCGCCAGGCCGCCGGCCCGTGCCGTCTCGGCGATCAGCTGCTGGCGCGTGCGACCCTCCTCGCCCATTTCGGCAAAGCCCGAGGCGAAGCAGACGGCGCCGCGCACGCCGCGTTCGACACAGGCCTTCAGGGTGTCGAGCACGGCCTCCGAAGGCACCAGCAGGATGGCCAGATCCAGGCCTGGCGGCAGCTCGGCGATCGAGGTGTGGACGGTGCGTCCGCCGACGCTGCCGCCGCTTCTGCCCACCAGGTGCAGCGCGCCGTCGTAGCCAGCCTGGAGCAGGTTCTGCAGTACCACCAGGCCGGCCGAGCCTGGCTTGGTGGACAGGCCGACGATGGCGACCGAGCTCGGGGCGAGCAGTGGCCGGAGATCGGGGGTGTTGGACATCGCGGGCATCGGCGTTCTCCTCAAGCGTTGCTCACGCGGGCCTCGGGCGGCGCCACCTTGGCGACGCGCTTCTCCAGGAAGGCGCGCATGCGCGCCTTGGCTTCGCCGTCGGACTGGGTCACGGCGGCCATCAGACCCTCGGTGAGCAGGCCGTGGGCCATCGGCTGTTCGGCGATCAGCGGCAGCGCCTGCATGATCGCGAAATTGGACAGCGGGGCATTGCTGGCGATGCGTCGAGCCAGCTCCAGGCCCCTGGCCAGGCCTTCGCCCTCGGGCACGGTGTAGTGCGTCAGGCCCACCTGGAAGGCTTCCTCGGCGTTGTACACGCGGCCGGTGAGCATCATTTCAGCCACCCGCGAGCCGCCGATCAGCTTGGACACGCGCACCGATCCGCCGCCGCCCAGGAAGATGCCACGCTGGCCTTCGGGCAGACCGAAGTAGGCCGACCGCTCGGCCACGCGAACATGCGCGACCGAGGCCAGTTCCAGCCCGCCACCCACCACGGCGCCGTGCATCACGCACACCACCGGCCGCCGTCCGAACTGGATGCGGTCGAAGACTTCGTACCAGGAGCGTGAGTGCATCAGGCCCTCGGCCGGCGAGGTCTCGGTGAGCTCGCTGAGATCGAGGCCGGCACAGAAGTGCTCGCCGCGCCCGCTGAGGACCACCGCGCGCACGGCATCCGGCAGCGACTCGAAGGCGGCGCGCAGCTCGCCGACCACGCCCAGGCTCAGCGCGTTGCGCTTGTTGGGGCGATTCAGCGTCAGCGTGGCGACGCAGTCGTGCAGTTCGACCTCGACGAGCGCCGGAGCGCCCACAGGCCTGGACAGGGAGGAATCCATCATGGTTTGAGCGGCATTGATGACATAGTTAAATCATTATCTTGGATAATAATGTGTGTGGCAATTGGATATCGACAGAAGCCGATCGGTGCAAACCCTGATCGCCGCCGGGAAGGCATGCGCGGGGAGTCGGCCTGGTGGCACATGCGTTGTGCCGGCAGCGGCCGCGTCTTCGAGTCGCTCCTAAGGGTTGGTCCCGAGGCGATGCGCGTGGCGCATTGGATGCAAAGCCAATAACATGCATAGCCACACTAACTATTTGTGGAGAAAACATACGTGAGAACATCCACCTTCCTTGACTTCGACGCCTGGCGCGAGCACATCTACAGCAACGGTTGGCGCGCCGCTTCGCAGTCGGCCGACATCGTCGAGCCCGCCACGGGCCGGGTGCTGGCGCGCGCCGGCCGCGCCGTGCCGGCCGATGTGAAGAGCGCCGCCGAGGTCGCCGTTGCCGCGCAGGCCGTGTGGGCCGCGAAGCCGCCGCGCGAGAAGGCCGCCGTCTTCCGCAGGGCCGCGGCATTGCTTCAGCAGCACTTCGACGAACTGGCGTTGTGGATCACCCGCGAGACCGGCGGCGTGCTGCCCAAGGGGCAGCACGAGGTGCGCGAAGCCATGGCTTTTTGCGAGCAGGCCGCCGCGATGCCGATGCAGCCGCAGGGCCAGGTGCTGCCCAGCGTGCCGGGCCGCACAAGCGTGGCGCGGCGGGTGCCGCATGGCGTGGTGGGGGTCATCAGCCCGTTCAACTTCCCACTGATCCTGACGCTGCGCGTGGTGGCCCCGGCGCTGGCTGCGGGCAATGCGGTGATCGTCAAGCCCGACATGCGTACACCGGTGTCCGGCGGTTACCTGCTGGCGCAGCTGTTCGAGGCCGCCGGCCTGCCGGCCGGCATGCTGCATGTGCTGCCCGGTGGCGCCGACGTGGGCGAGGCGCTGGTTGCCGAACCGTCCATTCACATGATCTCGTTCACCGGCTCGGTCGCCGCAGGTCGACGTGTGGGTGAACTGGCCGCTCGCCAGTTGAAGAAGGCTTCGCTGGAACTGGGAGGCACCAATTCACTGGTGATCCTGGAAGACGCCGACATCGACCTCGCCGCCAGCAACGCTGCCTGGGGCGCGTGGGGGCACCAGGGCCAGATCTGCATGGCCACCAACCGCGTGATCGTGCACGAGTCGATTGCTGCGGCGCTCACCGAACGATTGCTTGCCAAGGCAAGGCATCTGCCGCTGGGTGACGGTGCCACGCAGCAGGTGGCGCTGGGTCCGCTGATCGACGAACGCCAGCGTGACCGCGTGCACGGCGTCGTGCAGGACAGCGTGAAGGCCGGTGCCCAACTGTTGGCCGGTGGCACCTACGACGGGCTCTTCTACAAGCCCACCGTGCTGGCCGGCGTGGGGCGCGGCATGCGCGCGTACGACGAGGAGATCTTCGGCCCGGTGCTTTGCCTGATGACCTTCAGGACCGACGACGAGGCGGTGGCGCTGGCCAACGACCACGCCGGCGGCCTGGCCGCGGCCGTGATCTCGCGAAACGTGGGCCGCGCCAGCGGGATCGCACAGCGGCTGAAGGCCGGCATGGTGCACGTGAACGACCAGACCGTGAACGACGACATCGTGAACCCGTTCGGCGGCCCCGGCGTCGCCGGCAACGGCAGCGTGCACGGTGGACCGGCCGACTGGGAGGCCTTCACCACATGGCAGTGGTTGACCGTCAAGGACACGCCTCCGGCGTATCCGTTCTGAACCCGGCCCAGGAGGATTCATGAGTCTCAAGGACAAGACCATCGTCGTCACCGGCGCGTGCTCGGGCATTGGTGCCGAAACTGTGCGCGTGCTGCGTGCCCGCGGCGCGCGCGTGATCGGCATGGACCGCAGCAACCCGATGCTGACACTGGACGGATTCGTCAAGGCCGACCTGTCGGAGCAGGCCGCCATCGACCACGCGATGAAGCAGCTGCCGACGCAGGTCGATGCGCTGGCCAACGTGGCTGGCGTGCCCGGCACCGCACCGGCCGAGCTGTTGGGGCGAGTGAACTACCTCGGCCTGCGGCACCTGAGCGAGCGCGTGGCAGAGCGCATGTCGGCAGGCGCCAGCATCGTCAACGTGTCGTCGATCCTCGGTCACTTCTACATGCAGCGGCTGGACCAGCACAAGGCCCTGGCCGACACCCGCAGCTTTGAGGCTGGCCTGGCCTGGCTGGCGCACAACCCGGTCCCGCAGGCCACCTGCTATGAGTTCTTCAAGGAAGCGCTGATCGTCTGGACCATGCGTCGCGGCCACGCGCTTTTCCTTGAGCGGGGCATCCGCATGAACGCGGTTGCGCCTGGGCCGGTGTTCACGCCGATCCTGGGCGAGTTTGCCACCCAGCTGGGTGAGGCACGCGTGCAGGCCGATGCCTCGCGCGTCAAGCGTCCCTCGTTCGCTGACGAAGTAGCGCCGGCGATCGCGTTCCTCTGCAGCGACGACGCGCGCGCAATCGTTGGTGCCAACCTGCCGGTGGACGGCGGATTTGAAGCCAGCTACCTCTGATCGAACCGAAGAAGACCCACAGGAGACAACAATGAAACTGCACCTGACGGCAGTGGCGGCGGCGGCGCTTGCCGCCTGCACGGCACACGCCTTCACCATCGACACACCGGACCCGGATCTCAAGGTCCGGCTGGACCTGACGCCGAAGTTCAGCGCCGGCTATCGGCTGAAGGACCCGTCGCGCGACCTGACGCGCGTGGACGTGGCCGACGACCCCGGTGTCGTCAACGAGGACGATGGCGACCACAACTTCAGGAAGGGGCTGATCAGCCGCCGGTTCGAGTTGCTCACCGAACTGGATGTGCAGGCCCCCAACTTTGGCGGTCGCCTGTCGGGCACGGCCTGGTATGACGGCATGTACCTGGGCCGCAACGACTACAACGGCACGCCGCTGTATGCCGGCGGCGTGCCGCTCGGCCCGGTCATTGACACCAGCAACAACCAGATCGGCCAGGATCCCAACGAGTTCGTGTCCGCCACGCGGCGTCGGCACGGTCGCGGCACGGAGCTGCTCGATGCCTTTGTCTTTGCCAAGGGGGAGGTTGCGGGAATGGCGGGCACGGTTCGCCTCGGAAGGCACACCCTGCAGTGGGGTGAGAGCTTGTTCTTCGGCCAGAACGCCATTGCCAACGCGCAGGGGCCGGTGGACATCGCGAAAATCGTCTCCGTGCCCAGTTGGCAGTTCAAGGAAGTGCTTCTGCCGGTGGAACAACTGTCGGGCTCGCTGCGCGTGGCCGAGGGCGTGCAACTGGGTGCGTACTACCAGCTCAAGTGGCGCAAGAGCAAGCTGCCCGGTGTCGGCAGCTTCTTCTCGAACCAGGACTACATCGGCGGTGACCAGGTCAACTTCGGCAATGCACCCGACGGCAGCCCGATCATCCTGCCGACGCTGACCGAGCGCGACAAAACACCGGGCAACAGCGGCCAGGGTGGCGTGCAGTTGCGCTGGAGCCCGCCCGGTGGCGACTATGAGTTCGGCTTCTACGCCGTTCAATACCATGACAAGACGCCCAGTGCGCTGGTCATGGACTTCGTCAACGGCGACGTGCACGTCGCCTACGCGAAGAACATTCGCGCCTATGGCGCCAGCATGACTTCGTCGCTGGGTCAGCTGAACTGGGCGCTGGAGGGCAGCGTGCGACAGGACACGCCGCTCACCAGCGACCCCGCAGTGCTTGGCGGTGCGAGTCCGGTGCTGGCCTGCGACAACGGCAAGGAAAACCCCTGCTACGCGCTTGGCAACACTGCGCACCTGAACCTGTCGGGCATCTACGTGCTGCAGCCTTCGACACTTTGGGGTGGCGGCGCGGTGCTGGGCGAGATTGCCTACAACTACCGGCTGAAGATCAAGCGCGACATATTCGCCGGAGCGGACGGCAGCAGCCAGGGCATCGGCGGGCTGGACCCGAACACCACCAAGGGCGCCTGGGCCGCCCGCGCGCTCTTCGAGCCGGCGTACTTCCAGGCGGCATCGGGGCTGGACCTCTCGGTGCCCATCTCCGTGGCCTACAACTTCGCAGGGCGGTCATCGGCCGTGAGCAACTTCGCCGGCGGCGTTTCCGATGGCGGCGAGTGGAGCCTTGGCCTGAAGGGCAAGTACCAGAACGCCTGGAATTTTTCGTTGGCCTACACCGACTACTTCGGCAAGGCCAAGACCTTTACCGAGACGCTGGTGCCAGGCAGCGCAGCGCTGCGCCAGCTGAGCTTCGGCCAGACCCTGCGCGACCGCGCCAACCTGTCGTTCAGCGCCTCGCGCACTTTCTAAGGATCATCACCATGAAGCACAAGCTCATTGCACTGGCTTGCGCCGCGCTCCTGCCGTTCACGGCCCATGCCGCGGTGTCGGCCGAAGAGGCCGCCAAGCTCAAGACCACGCTCACGCCGCTGGGCGCCGAGAGGGCCGGCAACAAGGACGGCACCATCCCTTCGTGGGAAGGGGGCCTGACCAAGGCCGCCGCCGGCTACAAGAACGGCGACCCGCGGCCCGACCCCTTCCCGGGCGACAAACCCATCCTGCAGATCAGCGCCAAGAACATGGACCAGCATGCCGCGAAGCTGTCCGACGGCGTGAAGGCGTTGATGAAGAAGTACCCCGACTTCCGCATCGACGTGTACCCCACGCGTCGCAGCGCGGCGGCGCCGCAGCATGTGTACGACAACACGTTCAAGAATGCGACCAAGGCCAAGCTTGTGGACAACGGCCTGGGAGTGGAAGGCGCGTTCGGCGGCACCCCGTTTCCGATTCCCGCCAGCGGCGACGAGGTCATCATGAACCATCGCCTGGCCTGGACCGGCATGGCCATGCAGACGCCTTTCCGTGTGTGGGTGATGACGGCCGACGGCAGGCGCAGCCTGGCCTCCGGCGGCACGCAGTCGTGGTGGCGCCCCTACCACGATCCGAACCTCGCGGCAGACAAGTTCGACGGCTTCTACGCGCTGGGCAAGTTCATTGCCAGCGAGCCGGGCTCGAAGGCCGGCGAAGCGATCCTGGCGCACGACGGCATCGACGCCCAGCACCCGCGCGGCCTTTGGCAATACCTGGTGGGTCAGCGCCGCGTGCGCAAGTCGCCCTCGGTCGGCTACGACACACCGGACGCGGTGACCAGCGGCATCGGCCTGTTTGACGAAGCCTTCATGCTCTTCGGTCCGATCGACAAGCACGAGCTCAAGCTCATCGGCAAGAAGGAGATCTACATCCCCTACAACAATAACCGCGCCGCGCTCGCCAAGGTCGACCAGCTCGTCACGCCCAAGACACTGAACCCCGACCTCGTGCGCTGGGAGCTGCACCGCGTGTGGGTGGTGGAAGCTGCGCTGGCCCCGGGCAAGCGGCACGTGGCAGCCAAGCGCAGGTACTACCTCGACGAAGACACCTGGCAGATCATCCTGCTCGACGGCTGGGATGCCAATGGCGAGCTCTGGCGCACCAACTTCACGCTCACGCTGACGGCGCCCGACGTGCCGGCCGTGATCGGCACCGTGCAGTGGGGTGGCTACGACCTGCAGACCGGCGCCTACTACCTGAACCTTGCGTTGAACGAGCTGCCGGTCCAGATGAAGGTGCTGCCGTCGTTCCAGCGCAGCTTCTTCAGCCCCGAGGAACTGGCCAACGAGGGGCTGCGATGAACCGACGGCGCCGCAGCCTGGTGCTGGCCCTGGCGGCCGGCGCGACCGGTGCGCGAGGCGCGCTCGCCGCGCTGCCGCCGGTGCTTGATCGCGCTGCCGTGTCCACGTCGCTGGCCCGCGGGGCGGTGCTGCTGGCCGCGGCGCGGGCCGGCAGCCGCCTGGTGGTCGGCGGCGAGCGCGGCATCGTGCTCTACAGCGACGACGACGGCGCCACCTGGCAGCAGGCCGCAGTGCCGGTGCAGGTGAGCCTGACCTCGCTCTCGTTCGCCGACGCGCAGCATGGCTGGGCCACCGGACATTTCGGCGTGCTGCTGCGCACGCAGGACGGTGGCGCCCGTTGGCAGCGCATGATGGACGGCACCCGGGCCGCCGAACTGCTGCTGAACGAAGCCAGCGACGACAGTCAGCGCGCAGTTGCGCAGCGCCGCCTCAAGGAGGGGGCCGACAAGCCCTTCTTCGACATCGCCCAGGCGGGGGAGCGCTGGCTGGCCGTCGGCGCCTATGGCATCGCGCTGCAGACCCGCGACGGCCAGGCCTTCCAGGGCTTGACGCCGCGCCTGCCCAATCCCAGGCAGCTGCACCTCTATGGCATCCGCGCCGCTGGCGAGCGCGTGTTCATCGTGGGCGAGCAGGGCCTGTTGCTGCGTTCGGTGGACAGCGGCGAGAGCTTCGAGGCACTGCCTTCGCCCTACAAGGGAAGCCTGTTCGGCCTGCATCTCACCGCCGCCGGCAGCGTGATCGCCTTCGGCCTGCGCGGCAACGTGTGGCGCTCGGTCGACCACGGCGAGCACTGGGCCCAGGTGCCAATGCCGCATCCGGTGTCCGTGAGCGCGGCCACTGCGCTGCCTGGGGGAGGCTTTGCGCTGGTGACTCAGAACGGCGAGCTGCTGGTGAGCCGCGACGACGGTGCCACGCTGAGCCTGGCTGCACAGGCGCAGCCCTTTCCGGCCGCCGCGCTGGCGGCGACCACGGGCGGCGAGCTCGTCGTCACCGGTCTTCGCGGCCTGCAGCGCCGCCCCAAGGTCTGAACCCCAACCGATTACGAGTACCCCGTGGCCATCTCCACTGACGACAGCACCCAGCCGGTCATCCAGCGACTGGAAGACTTCGACCCCGCGAGCGGATCGCGCACCGAGCGCCTGTTCTTCAACCACCGCCCCTGGGTGCTGTTGCTGTGCCTGCTGGCCACACTGGTGCTGGGCTGGCAGGCCGCGCGCATCGGCCTGGCCGCGAGCTTCGAGAAGACCATCCCCACGCACCACCCTTACGTGCAGAACTTCCTCAAGCATCGCGAGCAGCTGGCGGGTGGCGGCAATGCGCTGCGCGTTGCGGTGGCCGCGAAGCAGGGCACGATCTTCGACCCCGGCTACCTCGACACGCTGCGCCAGATCAACGACGAGCTGTTCCTGATGCCCGGCGTGGACCGGCCGTTCATCAAGAGCCTGTGGACCGCCAACACGCGCTGGGTGGCCGTGACGGAAGACGGCCTGGACGGCGACACGGTGATGAGCGACCGCTACGACGGCAGCCCTGCCGCGCTGGCGGAGGTTCGCGCCAACGTCGAGCGCTCGGGCGAGATCGGCCAGCTGGTCGCGGCCGACTTCAAGAGCAGCATTGTCTACGTGCCGCTGCTGGACAAGGACCCGCGCACCGGCGCGCCGCTGGACTACGGCGACCTCGGCCGCCGGATCGAGGAGCTGCGCCAGCGCCACACCAACGGCAAGGTGGACATCCACATCGTCGGCTTCGCGAAGGTGATGGGTGACCTGATCGAAGGGGTGCACCAGGTGGCCCTGTTCTTCCTGGCGGCGCTGGCCATTTGCGCCGGCGTGCTCTTCGGCTACACGCGCTGCGCGCGCTCGACGTCCATCGTCGTTGCCTGCTCGCTGGTCGCGGTCGTCTGGCAGCTCGGCCTGCTTCGCCTGCTGGGCTACGCGCTGGATCCGTACTCGGTGCTGGTGCCCTTCCTCGTGTTCGCCATCGGCATGAGCCACGGCGCGCAGAAGATGAACGGCATCCTGCAGGACGTTGGCCGCGGCACGCACCGCGTGGTGGCGGCGCGCTACACCTTCCGCCGCCTGTTCGCCGCCGGCCTGACGGCACTGCTGTGCGACGCGGTGGGCTTCGCCGTGCTGGCGCTGATCGACATCCGTGTGATCCAGGAGTTGGCCATCAACGCCAGCATCGGCGTCGCATTGCTGATTTTCACCAACCTCGTGCTGCTGCCGGTGCTGCTCTCCTACGTGGGCGTCAACCCGCAGGCCGCGCAGCGCAGCCTCAGGCAGGAGCAGGCGGCGCAGCTGCGTGGTGCGTGGGCGGTGCTTGCCGGCTTCACGCGCACCCGGCCGGCGCTATGGGCGTGTGCGGCAGCGGCGCTGCTGCTGGCCGGAGCGGCGGCGCTGTCGTCGCGCATCCAGGTGGGAGACCTGGACGCCGGCGCCCCGGCGCTGCGTGCCGATTCGCGCTACAACCGCGACAGCGCCTTCGTGGTGCAGAACTACGCCGCCAGCTCCGACATCTTGACGGTGATGGTCACCACGCCCGATGACCAGTGCACGCGCTACGCCAACCTCAGCCGTGTCGACGAGCTGGCCTGGCGGCTCAAGCAACTGCCCGGCGTGGAGGGTACGCAGTCGATGGCGGGGCTGGCCAAGCTGGCGATGGTCGGCTTCAACGAAGGCCAGTTCAAGTGGTACGAGCTGATCGCCAACGACAAGTCGCTCGGCGGCGTGCAGGCCATCGCGCCGCGCGAGCTGTTCAACAAGGCCTGCTCGTTCCTCGCGCTGCACGTCTTCCTCAAGGACCACAAGGCGCAGACGCTGGAGCGGGTCGTTGCCGCCACCGAAGCCTTCATCGCCGAACAGCCGCAGGGTGCCGATGGCGACGTGCACTTCATGCTGGGCGCCGGCTCGGCCGGCATCGAGGCGGCCACCAACATCGTGGTGCGCCAGGCCATGCATCAGATGCTGCTGTGGGTGTACGGCGCGGTGCTGCTGCTGTGCCTGCTGACCTTCCGCTCGTGGCGTGCCACCGTGGTGGCGGTGCTGCCGCTGGCGCTCACCTCGATGCTGTGCGAGGCCTTGATGGTGGTGCTGGGCATGGGCGTGAAGGTGGCCACCTTGCCGGTGATCGCGCTGGGGGTGGGCATCGGTGTGGACTACGCGCTGTACGTGCTGGCCGTCATGCTGCAGCGGCTCAAGCGCGGTGACAGCCTGGACGCCGCGTGGCGCGCCGCGCTGCAGTTCACCGGCCGCGTGGTGCTGCTGACCGGCATGACGCTGGCGCTGGCGGTGGGCACCTGGCTTGGCAGCCCCATCAAGTTCCAGGCCGACATGGGGCTGCTGCTGGCGTTCATGTTCCTCTGGAACATGGTCGGGGCCCTGGTGCTGTTGCCGGCGCTGGCGCGCTGGCTGTTGACGCCGCCCAAGCCCGGTGCCGCGACCGTGGCCGCGCCGGTCGGCCAGGTGGCCTGAATGGCACCCATTCGTTCAAACCAGGAGTAATCAATGCTCGACAAGCAGATCCAGCAGGTGCTGGACGCCGCCCGCGCCAATGGCGCCCCCGATCTCTGCGACGTGCCGCTGCCGGTGGCGCGCGAGAACTATCGACAGATCATGGGCGGCGCCGGCGCACCGCCGGCCGGGGTGGACACCCGGGACATTGCGGCGGCTGGCGGCGTGCCCGCACTGCGTGTCTACACGCCGCCCGGCGCGCAGGCCGCTCCGGTCGTGCTGTGGACGCATGGCGGCGGCTGCGTGGTCGGCGGCCTGGACGAATACGACGTGGTGGTGAAGCAGCTCGCGGTGGACGCGCGGGCGGTGGTTGTCTCGGTGGCCTACCGGCTGGCGCCGGAGCACCCGTTCCCGGCCGCCTTCGACGATGCCTGGGCGGCATTGAAGTGGGTGGCCTCGCCGGAAGGCGTGCGGGCGCTCGGCACGGTGGCCGACACGGGCCGGCTCGCCCTGGCGGGTGACAGTGCCGGCGCGCTGCTGGCCATCACCACCGCGCTGCGAGCGCGTGACGAAGGGGGTCCGGGGCTTCGCAGCCTGGCCCTGGCCTACCCGCTGGCCGCGGGCGGTCACGGCGACTATCCATCGCACACGGCGCACGCGGCCGGGCCGACGCTGACGAAGCGCACGATGGACTGGTGCAGCCACCATTTCTTCGGCGACGCCGGCCGCGCGCCCGATCATCGCGGCGCACCCTTGTTGGCGGACGACCTGTCGAGATTGCCTCGTACGCTGCTGATGCTGGCAGCGCTGGATCCGCTGCGCGACGAGGGCCTGGCCCTGGGAGCACGCCTCAACGACAGTGGCGTGCTGGTCAGCGTGATCGAGTGTCATGGCCTGCCGCACGGCTTCTTGTCGCAAGGTGGATTTTCGGCGGCCGCGCGCGCTGCGCAGCGGCAGCTCGGTCGCGCCTTGGGCGACGCGCTGCACGAGGCCTAGGGCAAGCTGCACGTCAAGGTAAAGCGCCAGCGTCAGGTGTCGATTGCAGCAGCGCTTCGATCATGCCGGGCAGTTGCACATCCCCATCAGGATCAAGTCGCGCGGCTGGTGTGCGATGGCAGCGAGCGCCGAGGCCGCGTCGATGGCCGTCACCGCCGGATGGCCGTTGTCGCCGAGCACGCTGGAGACCAGCGCCAGGTTCATCGGCCTGTGGCACCCGAACAGCTGCGTGGCGGATGTCACTGGCCGATCAGGTAGTCCACATCGTGCGCCTCCCACGGCAGCGGCAGTTCCCAGCGGTGCAGCATGCGCGCCAGGGCCTGCTGGCTGAGCGTGGTGTCGCGCAGGCGGTTGCGCTGGAACAGCGTGGCATGCGGCACCTCCAGGTAGACCAGCTGCACCTGCGCGTCGTAGGCGTAGAGCAGGTCCAGGGTCTTGTTGCGCATCTGCTCGCTGAGGTGTGTGGCGTTCCACACGAAAGGCGCGTGCCGGCGCAGCAAGGCCTTGGCCTTGTCAACCGCGTGGTGTGCGGCCATGCCGTCGTTCTCGCCATGCTTCAGGCCGAGCTCGGTCTTCGCGTCGTCGAACGAGACCACCGGCAGGCCGGCCGCGTGCCGGTCCACCCAGGTGTTCTTGCCCGAGGCCGGCAGGCCGCTGAGCACGATGACCTGCGAGCCGGGCGGCTGGAACAGTGGCGTGTCCAGGTGCAGCGCTGCACCGCGGGCGTACATCAGCCGCGTGTGGGCCGACGCGGCGGCCTTCGGTTGGTCCCAGCAGCCGTCCTCCCGCGCCAACTCCTCGAACAGCGCGATGTCGTCCAGCCGCACCTGCTGGTCCTCGCAGATGCGCCCGCGCATGTCGGCCCGCGCCACGCAGACCAGGTCGCACAGGTCCAGCCCCCAGGACAGCTTGCGGGCGATGAACTCGGGCGACTCGCCGCGGCGTGAGTCGAAAGCGAAAAAGGGCACCTGATGCGCGGCAACGATGCGGCAAATGGCCTCGCGCACCGCAAACGGCAGGCCGGCCCGCCACAGCAGCACCCGCACGTCGACCGCGCCGCGCCGCGAGTGGCCGGGCTGGCCGATGTCGCCGGTCAGCGGGTCCACCACCGTGGTCTCCGGCTTGCACAGGTCGTGCAGCAGCGCGGCCAGGAACAGCACCAGGCGGCGCGTGTCGCCTGCCGCCTGGTAGTGCGGGTCGGCCAGCAGCGCGTCCAGCACCATGCGGGTGTGGATGCCCACATTGCCTTCGGCGTGGTAACGCGGGCTTTGCGGCGTGGTCTCCAGCGCATGCAGGCGAGGGATGGCCTCGCAGCAGGCGGCCCAGTCGTAGCCTTGCCCCGGCGCAGGGCACAGCGCGCGCAAGGTGTCGGCGTTCATGCGGTCCTCCCATCGTGGTTGGGTTGTGGCCAGCCGATCAGCGGCTGCGGCGCGTAGAGGTCCACGCCATCGGCCAGGCCGTTGGGGATCAAGGGTCGGGTGCTGTGGTGCGAGCCGGAGTCCAGGATGGTCTGCACGAAGTCCGGCCGCACCCACTTGTAGCGGCCCAGCACCTGCTCGCCGTCTTCGAGCTTGATGTAGAGGCCTTCGGCCAGGTCGGACGCGTCGGTCTGCCGCCAGGCCAGCGCCAGGTCCAGCGACTGGCGCCGCACCGCCTGCTGTTCCGTGCCATTAATGTCCGAGACATGCCATTGATGTCTGAGACAACCTCGGACGACGAGGTCTAGAGACCTTCGCGCTGGCGGCGCACGGCAAGCCGTACAAGAGCTACAGGCGCAACCGCCTGAAACGGGTTGCGAAGTAAGGGCAAGGGCAGACCAGGGGCAGGCGCGTCGCGTCAGGCAGCATCGCAGCAGCGGCGGCGCCGATGGTTCAGCGTGCTTCTTAGAGCCACTGGTGCAACAATCTAATATTCTCTAGAATGTAGTTATGAGAGAAACCAAGAACCGCCTGTATGAGCAAGTCGCCCGCGTCGGGAAGGCCGTGGCGAGCCCCAAGCGGCTGGAGCTCATCGAGCTGCTGTGCCAAGGCGAGAAGACTGTCGAAGTGCTGGCCGGTCAAGCCGACATCAGCGTGAAGCTCGCCAGTGCGCATTTGCGGGAGCTGCGCCTCGCGCACCTGGTGGTCACACGCAAGGATGGCAAGTACGTGCTGTACCGGCTTGCATCGACCGGCGTGGCCGATCTCTGGGTCACGCTGCGCGCCCAAGCGGAAGAGCGCCTGGTCGAGCTGCAGGTGGCCTTGGCCGACATCGTTGAGCACCAGGACGAGCTGCAGGGTCTGGACCACCGGACCATCCTCAAGATGGCGGCTGCCGGCGAAGTTCTGGTGCTCGACGTGCGCCCTGTGGAAGAGTTCAGCACCGCCCACTTGCCGTATGCCCGCTCGCTGCCGGTAGACCAGCTCAAGAAGCGTCTGGCCGAGTTGCCAAAGGACGTGCCGGTCGTGGCGTACTGCCGCGGGCCGTTCTGCCTCATGGCCAGGGACGCCGTCGCGCTCCTGCGCAAGAAGGGCTACCGCGCCGTGCACCTCACAGATGGCGTGGCCGAGTGGCGCGCCGCCGGCCAGCCGATTGAAGAAGGGACCCCATGAAGCCGCTCTGCAATCCGCACGACGTGCTCGTGTTTTGACCGCAGGAGGCAAGGATGTTCTTCCGCCAACGCCCCGCGCAGAACGCGACCCTGTCCTACTTCTTCGGCTGCGGCGGCATCGGCAAGTCGGTGGCGGTTGACGTCGTTGCGGGCGATGAGGATTGGTTTGTCGCCGAGGCCGCCACCCTGGGCGTGCCGATCAGCTTCGTGATTGACACCCACGTCCACGCCGATCACCGCTCCGGTGGCCCGGAACTGGCTCGGCGGGTGGGAGCCGCTTATGGTCTGCACGAAAGCAACATTGGGCGCACTGAGTATGAGTTCATGGCCTTGCGCGACGGCCAACGGCTGGACGTCGGGAATGTCATCGTCGATGTGCTGCACACCCCCGGCCACACGCCCGACAGTCTGTGCCTACTCGTGCGTGACCTGCGCCGAGGTGACGAGCCCTGGTTCGTAGTCACCGGCGATACGCTGTTCGTTGGCGCCGTCGGCCGGCCCGACCTCGCCGGACGCGAGCGCGAAATGGCGGCGCAGCTGCACGACACGCTGCATGCCAAGTTGTTGACGCTGCCGGCCGAGCTCGAGATCTATCCGGGCCACCAGGCGGGCAGTGCTTGCGGCGCCGGCATTTCCGGGAAGCCAGCGTCGACCATCGGATTCGAAAAGCGCACCAATCCGATGCTGTCAATGTCGCGCGATGCCTTCACGGAGGCGCTGGTCGCAAGCATCCCGGCGCCGTTGGCGGACGCGGACTCGATCCTGCGCTTCAATCTCGGCCTTGCAGGCTGAACGAATGCACGCTGCGACCATCCGTCTCGGGCTGCGTGAGAACGCGGGGCAGTTCTCGCTGCTGGTGCTCGTGAACGCCTTCGTCGGGGCGATGGTCGGGCTGGAGCGCAGCATCTTGCCGGCGATCGCCGAGCAGGAGTTCCATGTCGCCGCACGGGCTGCGATTCTGTCGTTCATCGTGGTCTTCGGTGTCACCAAGGCAGTGACCAACTACCTGGCCGGGCGACTGGCCGATCGATGGGGCCGCAAGCAGGTGCTGGTGGCCGGCTGGGTGGTGGCCGTTCCGGTCCCCTTCGTGCTGATGTGGGCGCCGAGCTGGGACTGGGTGGTGGCTGCCAATGTGCTGCTCGGTGTCAGCCAGGGGCTCACGTGGTCGACCACGGTGATCATGAAGATCGACCTGGCGGGTCCGCAGCGACGTGGTTTGGCGATGGGGCTCAACGAGTTCTCGGGCTACTTCGCAGTGGCGGGCAGTGCGTTGGCCACCGGCTGGATTGCCGCCAACTACGGGCTGCGGCCCGAGCCCTTCTACCTGGGCGTGGCCTATGCAGCCTTCGGCTTGCTGCTGTCGGCCTTCGTGGTGCGCGAGACCCGCCACCATGTGCAGAAGGAGGTCGCGGCACACGGCGCCAGCGCAGCGGTGACTACCCTCACCTCGGGCGAGATCTTCAGGCGCAGCACTTGGGCCGACCCTAACCTGTCCAGCGTGAGCCAAGCCGGGCTCGTGAACAATTTGAACGACGGCATGGCCTGGGGCCTGTTCCCGCTGGTGTTCGCTGCTGCGGGCCTGAGCTTGGCCGATGTGGGCGTGCTGGCCGCCGTCTACCCGGCTGTCTGGGGCATTGCCCAGATCTTCACCGGCGCACTATCCGACCGCGTTGGCCGCAAATGGCTGATCGTCTGGGGCATGTGGGTCCAGGCGGCTGGCATCGCTGTCACGGCAGTGGCCAAGGGCTACGGGGGGTTCGGTGCCGGTGCCGTTCTGCTCGGTCTGGGGACGGCGATGGTGTACCCGACGCTGCTGGCGGCCATCGGCGACGTGGCCCACCCATCCTGGCGTGCCTCCGCTGTCGGGGTTTATCGCTGGTGGCGGGACCTGGGCTATGCGATCGGCGCCTTGCTCGCTGGGTTCACCGCCGACCAGTTCGGTCTGGCCGCGGCCGTCTGGCTGGTCGCTGCCCTGACTTTCGTGTCGGGCTGCATCGCCGGCTTGAGGATGAAAGAAACGCTGACAAGGACGAAACCATGACTCACAAGGATGAAACCATGACTGGCAAAACAGATGAACCGTTTGTCGACCCGGACGCGCTGCGCGACAAGTTGGCGCGGGGAGAGCCGGTTGTTATCGTCGACGTCCGATCGGCGCAGGAGTTCCTGGCCGGTCATGTCGACGGAGCCGTCAACATACCGTCCGAGCAGCTGTCGGCGCAGGGCACTGCATTCCCGATGGACGCCACGATCGTCACGGTCTGCAACCATGGTGGTCAGCGGTCATGCGGCGCGGCTGCCCAGCTGCGGGCGATGGGGTTCGAGAATGTTTCAGCGCTGCGGGGTGGCACGCACGGTTGGAACAAGGACAGCTGACCGACCGCAACGCAGCACCGCCGCCGCGTAAACGCGAATGGCGATGGTGCGGTGGGCAGGCGAGTCATGCCTGTCTCAGACTTTCGCTGCGAAACCTTCGTGCTCGCTCCCTAAAGGGGGCTGTCTCTGACTTCATTGGCCGAGAACAGCCGCCGCCATCCATCATTTGATCGGCCTTCGCTAAGCTGTAGGGATGGAAGGACAACTGTGGGTCGAGCCGGTCGGCGCGATCATCATTGCGAGGCTTCGAGGACTACCAACGGTCGATCTGCTGGCCGAATGTCAGTCGCGCGTCGTGGATCTGCTGCGGGAAACCGCTAAACCTCTGGTGCTGTACGACGCCCTAGAAATGGTTGCGCCTGAGACCAAGGTGGCTTGGTCGCAGCGAGCGCTTGATAGCAGGCTGACATTCCGTCCGAAGCGTGCGATCGTCGTCCAAAACACCAAGATCGCCTACCTGGCCAGGCTCGCATTCGCCGACGAGTTCGGCGACAACCAAGTCTTCTACAACGACATGGCGGCCGCGTTCGAATGGCTGAAGTCGGCCTAGCGTCTCAGACTTTGATGTCGCGGAACACCTGCTCGAAGGCTTGCCGCCAGGCCGGCCCCTTGGCCAGCGAAGGCTGCAGCAAGGCGCGCAGCGGTTCCAGCGTCGCGGGCATTGGGCCTTGGTGCAGGACAGGCACGCTGAGCACCGGCGAGCCGGCCAGCAGTGCGCGGCGCCTGGCCGTGCTGAGGAACACGCCGGCCTGCCGATCGAACACGTCGAACTCGCAGAAGTAGTGCGGCAGCCGGTCGTAGCTGGCCGAGTGCTTGGCATACAGCCACTCGCCGTACATCACGTAGCGGTCTTCCAGCAACGCGAGCAGGGTCGCTTCGTGGGCCTTGGCCCATTGCTTGAACGGTGCGAACTGGCGCTCGCGCCCGCCGCCGGCCAGGTAGTGGCCGCGGGATTGCAGCAGCAAGTCGCCTGCCGAGGTGAACGAGACGGCGACGTTGGCGCCGTCGAGCTTTTCTTCGATCACGGCATGCCGGCTGCGCAGGTCGGCCAGCGGCACGTGGTCGTGCCCTTCGTCGCCGGCTTGCAGCCGGGAGCCCTCCAGATGGGGCGTGCGGGGGTATTTCAGGATCTCCAGCGAGTGGAGTTCGGGCGCGAGCAGATGCTTCGCATCAAATGGCGCAGACATGGTCGTCTCCAGGTTCGGGTGAACGAACCGACGACCTGACTGCGCGCTGCCTGCCTGGCTGGGTGCGGCGCCTCCACCATGGCGTGGCGGCGCGGGCACGGAGCGCTTGCAGCAGCGGCCGGACTCTGGGGCATGCGCCGGGGCGGCGGCATGGCGAGGGCTGAGGGGTCAGCGCCTGGGGCGAGTCGGAAAGCGGTCGACGGCTTAAAGGGCGGCGATGCGGCAGGGCAATTGAAGCTCCGTGGCGGCTGGGGGTGGCAAAGGGAGCGCAGTCTAGCCAAGCAGGCCGGTGCTGACAAGGGCTTGCATGTTGCGTCTCGCTGCGGCAACTTGCGCTTGGTGGAGCACTCCCAAGGTACAGGGTCAACCCGGCCATTCGACCTAGACCGGACACGGGTGTCATGGCGATGTCGGGCCTGATGCGGGTCAACACAATGACTTCGTCCAACCCACGAACCCGCGAGGAGCACCCCGGTGTCCATCGAATTCGAATCCACTTTGGCGAACCTCAGCCGCCGGCAACTGCTGGTGAGCGGTGCCGGCCTGGCCGCCACGTTCGCCTTGCCCGGTGCGGCCACTGCCGCATCTCATCTGTCCCACCCCAACGACCCAACAGGAAATCAAACCATGAGCTACGTAACCACCAAGGACGGCGTCCAGATCTTCTACAAGGACTGGGGCGACAAGTCGGCCCAGCCCATCGTGTTCCACCACGGCTGGCCGCTGTCCAGCGACGACTGGGACACGCAGATGATCTACTTCCTGCAGAAGGGTTTCCGCGTGGTCGCCCACGACCGGCGCGGCCACGGCCGTTCGGCGCAGGTCAGTGAAGGTCACGACATGGACCACTACGCGGCCGACGCGTTTGCGGTCGTCGAGCATCTGAACCTGAAGAACGCCGTGCACATCGGCCACTCGACCGGCGGTGGCGAAGTTGCCCGCTACGTGGCCAAGTTCGGCCAGCCGTCCGGCCGCGTCGCCAAGGCCGTGCTGGTCAGCGCCGTGCCGCCGCTGATGCTCAAGACCGCGAGCAACCCGGAAGGCCTGCCGATGGAGGTCTTCGACGGCTTCCGCAAGGGCGTGGCCGAAAACCGTGCGCAACTCTTCCTGGACGTGCCGGCCGGCCCGTTCTACGGCTTCAACCGTCCTGGCGCGAAGACGCTGCCGGGCGTGGTCCAGAACTGGTGGCGCCAGGGCATGACCGGCAGCGCCAAGGCGCACTACGACGGCATCAAGGCCTTCTCCGAGACCGACCAGACCGAAGACCTGCAGACCATCAAGGTGCCGACGCTGGTGATGCACGGCGACGACGACCAGATCGTCCCCATCGCAGACGCGGCGCTGAAGTCGATCAAGCTGTTGAAGAACGGCACGCTGAAGGTCTACAAGGGCTACTCGCACGGCATGCTGACGGTCAACGCCGACGTGCTCAACGCCGACCTGCTGGCCTTCATCAAGGGCTGAGTCCCGCGCGCGGGCTTCCGGCTCGCCGCAAAAGCCCCGGCCCGCGAAGGCCGGGGCTTTTTTGCGTCTGCGTTCAGCGCACCGGCGCGGAAGCCGCGGCGGGCGCGGGCAGCCAACTGGTGAACGCTGCCGGTGCCCAGTCGTAGCGCCCGTCGCGCGCCAGGATGTGGCCAATGCCCGGGAAGGCGATGTGCGCCGCAGCCACCCACTGGCCCTGCTGGGCCGCTTCGGCAAACAGTTGGCGCCGCACCTGCTCGGCCTGGTCCTGGTCGCTGTCGTATTTCAGGCGAATGCCGGGTGCGGGGAACTGGATGGGTGCGACGTGCACCACGTCGCCCCAGACGACCAGCTTCTGCCCCCGGCTCTCGACCACATAAGCCGTGTGGCCAGGCGTGTGCCCGGCGCTGGGCATGGCGCGCAGGCCAGGCAGCAGGTCCACGCCGCCGACGAAGGTCTGCACGCGATGCGCTGCCAGGTAGGGCTGCAGCGACTCGATGGCGCCGTCGAACATCGAGCCGAGGAAGGCGGGCGCGAGCTTCTGCTGGTCGCGGCTGGTCCAGTAGTCGGCGTCGGTGCGGCTGATGTGCAGCGTGGCGTTGGGAAACGCCATCTGGCCGCGGGCGTTGATGCCGCCGACATGGTCGCGGTGCAAATGGGTCAGGAAGATGTCGTCGACCTGCTCCGGCTGGTAGCCAGCCGCGCGCAGGTTGGCGATCAGGTGGCCGCAGCACTCGCCGTACAGCGTGCCTGCGCCGCTGTCGATGAGCACCAACCGCGAGCCGGTGTTGATCAGGAAGGCGTTGATCGGACCTTCGACCGGGCGCGGCGTGTCGGCGCTGGCGAGCAACTGGTCCAGCTGTTCGTGCGTGGCGTGTGTCATCACCTCGTCGACCGGGAACGGGTGGGTGCCGTCCAGCAGCGCGGTGACTTCGAAGTCGCCCAGCATCATGCGGTACCAACCGGCCACCTGCACCCGCTGTTGCGGGGCGGCCGCCCGGGCCGGCGGGACGGCAAGCTCGACGGCGAGCAGGGCGCAGGCCGTGAGGGCGCCTGCCATGACAGTGGAGATCTTGCCGGGAATGCGCGAATGAAGAGACATCTGAATGCTTTCTGAAGCGTGCGGCGCTCAGCGCAGCATCTGGCTGAGGCGGTCGACCACCTCGGCCCACTCGGCATCGTCGGCAATGCCGGTGCAGAGAAAGTCCGATTGCGCGGGCGTCCAGAACGAGGCTTCGGACAGCACGACGCCGGGGGCCAGCGGGCGGTGCGTGGCAACGAAGCGGGCGATGTCCTCTTCGGCGCTGGGCAGGCCGAGCTGCTGGAACAGCGTTGGCAGGTCGTGGCAAGGCTGCTGGGTCATGGGAACTCCTGTGGATCGGTGGTGGTGCGCGACATGCGCCCATGGCGCATGCTCGCCGCGTGCGCGGCGATCCGTCCCCTGGCAATGGGGCCGTCGCCGCTCTCCCGAAATGCAGAGGTCGACGCTTGCCCGCCGCTGCGCGGGTTCAGTCTTCGAGGAAGGCCTTGCCCTGCAGGATGTACAGCAGCGTGCGCAGCGTCATCCACAGCACCATCAGCGTGGCGCAGCCCAGCGCGACGGCGGCCACCGCGCCGGTGGCGGGGCCGGGCTGCAGGCGGTGGTAGGCCAGGCAGGCGCCGGCCCAGCCGTCCAGCGGGAAGGTCATGGCCCACCAGCTGAGGAAAAAAGGGCCGTGCGTGATGCGCGGCACCAGCGTGGCCAGCAGGATGGCAATGAACAGTGCCAGGTTGTAGAGCACCGTGGCAAGCAGGCCCACCTGGCCGACCTGCGTGGCTTCCAGCGCGGTGTAGGCCGCAAAGCCGATCGACGGCGGCGCCAGCAGGATGAACAGCGTGGGGATGCTGCGCTCGCTCATCGGCGCGAAGAACAGCACGCGGTGCATCGCGATCGTGAAGAACACCAGCCACAGCACCAGGCCGACCGAGAAGAAGAACCAGCTGGCGTACACGAAGCCCAGCGGCGCGCCGCCGACCGGCAGCAGGATGTTGCCGACCACCGGGATGAACCAGGCCGGCGTCATCACGCTTTCGTCCTGCGCCGCGAGCAGCCAGCGGCGGATCAAGGTGAGCGCCAGCGCGAAGTGCGCTGCGGCGCCCAGGCACCACAAGGCCCGCGCCAGTGGTTCGTTGTAAGGCCTCAGGCCGATGGCCACGACCACGGTGGCGACCGAAGCGGCCGGGAAGAAGCTGGACCGCACCGCGTGGTTGAACTCGGCGCGCACCGCGTCAAAGTGCAGCAAGGCCTTGGCCACGTGGGTCACGACCAGCAAGGCAAACAGTGCGCAGCTCAGCCCCAGCAGCACCTGGCTGCACCACAGCGGCAGGCCGAACACCGCGTGCGCGCCGGCATAGGCATTGGCCAGGCCACCCAGCCCCATGACCCAGGCGAAGTTGGCGACGGACTGGCGCGCGAGCAGGGGTTGGACAGTGGGCAGCGCGGTGGTGGTCATGGTCGTCTTTCGGTTGGCGCGCGACGCGTGACAACGCGTGTCACGTGTGCGTCGGGTCCTGCCACTGTCAGGCAAGACCCGCCGAAAGACGACTCCCATGTGGACGATGCGCCGCCCTCCCGGGCGGCGCCGCTTACCGGGCGTGGGCGCGGTTCAGCCGCTTCTCCTGCCAGGCCTGCAGGCGCTCGAAGGCCAGGCTCATCAACCAGTACAGCGCGGCGGCTGCGAGGTACAGCGGCAGCGGGCGGAAGGTCGCGGCGATGAGTTCCTTGGTCGCCAGCATCAGCTCGGTCACGGTGATCACCGAGACCAGCGAGGTGTCCTTGATCAGGCTGATCAAGGTGTTGCTCATGCCGGGCAGCGCTGTGCGCAAGGCCTGTGGCAGGACCACGAAGCGCAGCGCCTGCGCGTAGGTGAGGCCCAGGCTGTAGCCGGCGGCCCACTGGTCGCGCGAGACGCCGTTGAGCGCGCCGCGCAAGGTTTCGGAGAGATAAGCCGCGGCGTTCAGGCTCAGCGCCAGCAGGCCGGCGGCGAACGGCGAGAACTCGATGCCGATGCTGGGCAGGCCGTAGTAGATGACGAACACCTGCACCAGCAGCGGCGTGCCGCGCATCATGCTGACGTAGGCCGCTGCCGCGCCGCGCAGCGCCTTGTTCGGCAGCACGCGGGCAATGGCCAATGGAAAGCCCAGCACGGTGCCGCCCACCATCGCGCCCAGCGCGAACATCAGCGTGTAGCCGCAGCCCTTGAGCAGGATGGGGGCGGCATCGCGGAACAGTTCCCAAAGATCCAGCAGTTCCATCGGTGGGTCTTCGTCAGTCGCTCAACGCTCGGACGGCGCCTTGCTGACGTCCACGCCGAACCACTTGACCGAGACGGTCTTGAAGCTGCCGTCCTTGAACGAGTCGGCCAGCGCCTTGTTCAGCGCGGCCAGCAGCTGCGGGTTGCCCTTGACGACCGGGATGGCCGACTTTTCCACGTCGCCCACCGGCGCGCCGGGCTTGATCGGCAGCGGCGAGGTCTTGACCAGGTAGTTGACCATCAGGCTGTCGTTCAGCGCCGCGTCGATGCGCTTGGCGGCCAGGTCCTGCAGGTACTCGGGCGCGCCGGGGTAGCTGCGCACTTCCACGCCCGGCGTGGCCTTGGCCTTCTGCTCGAAGTTCGTGCCCTGGCCCACGCCCAGCTTCAGGCCCTTGAGCGCTTCGAGGTTCCTGAATTCACGCGTCTCGTTCTTGCGCAGGATCAGCTGTGGCGCCGAGATCGTGTACGGCTCGCTGAAGTCGAAGGCCTGCTTGCGCTGGTCGGTCACGCCGACCTGGTTGATGATCACGTCGTACTTGCCGGCTGAGAGGCCCGCCAGGATGCCGCTCCACTCGGTGGTGGTGAACTCGGCCTTCACGCCCAGCTTGGTGGCGATCAGCTTGGCCAGGTCCACCTCGAAGCCGGCCAGCTCGCCTTTGTCCTTGAAGTTGAACGGTGGGTAGGTGCCTTCGAGCGCGACGCGCAGCGTGCCACGGCTCTTGACGCCGTCCAGCAGGTCGGCCGCGTGAGTGGCGAGGGCAGCGGTGGCAAGCGCCAGGCCGGCGAAGAGCGAGGTGGAAATCTTCATGATCTTGTGCGCTTCCTGAGTGAGGCGATGCCCGGTGGCACCGAGGGGAGTGAGGCTGCCAGAGGCGGCGCGGAGATTGTGGACCAAGGCCCGCGAAGCTGCTGGCGCGTGGCGAAAGCACCAAGGAAAACGGCGCCCCGCGGGGCGCCGTTGCCGGTCAGTTCAGCCTGCCCGCATCACGGGAAGCTGGTCACCGTCACCGGGGTGCTCGGGTTGGTGATGAGCGCCGGGCCGCCGGTGCTGTTGATCACGTTCAGCGTGCCGCCCATGCCGTGGCTGGGGTCCAGGAAGACGGTGGTGAGGTCCTTCAGGCTGCCCTTGGGCAGGCTGCGGGGCACTTCGAAGGCACGCGCGGCGAAGATGTCGATGCCCTGGTTGAAGAAGCTGTACGAGCCCAGCGCCCAGGCGTTGAAGGCCTTCACGTCCTTGTCCACCTTCAGCGCGGCCCAGCCGGGGCTGGTGGGCGACTTGGACCAGGCGGCCTGCGAGGGCGGGTCGTAAGGCATTTCGTTCTGGAAGAAGATGACCTTGCCGCGCTCGCCGTTCCAGATGGCCTGGTACTTCTGGTAGTGCTCGACGAACAGGCCGTAGGCCGTCACGTCGTCGCCATTGACGATCACGCCATGATCGGCCGGGTTGACCGTCCAGCCCACGCCGTTGCCGTGGTCGGCACGCCAGGCCCAGATGTTGTCCAGGAGGGTGCCGCCTGTGTTGACCGCCAGGCTGTTGGTGGCCGATCCGGCCGCCATGCCGCCGATGCGGAAGAACACGTCGTGCAGCGCGACGGGCTGGTCGGTGAAACCGGCGGTGTTGGCCTTGGTGCCCACCTGCAGCAGCACCGAGGACAGCACCGGGCCGGCGTCGAAGACCACGCCGGCGATGTCCACACCCGGCACGTCCGCGACCTTCATCGCGATCACGCCGCCCTGCGGCACCAGCGTCGGGAAGCCCAGGCCCAGGACCACGGTGTTGGCCTGCTTGACCTGGATGGTCTGGCTCAGGTTGTAGACGCCCGGCGTGAGGATCAGGTGCTTGCCAGCGGCCAGCGCCTGGTTGATCGCGGTCACCGAGTCGCTGGGCTTGGCGATGAAGAAGTCGGCAATCGGGATCGCGGTGCCGGCGGTCGGGCCGTTGGCCCAGGTCGTGCCGCTGGAGTTGCGGCGCAGGGCCGGCACGAAGACCTTGTAGCCGCCGTCACCGTCCACGTAGAGGTAGGGCGCCTCGCGCGTCACCGGGCTGGTGGCCAGCGTGGTGTACGGGCCGCAGCCGTTGCCGCCAGGGAAGCATTGCGCGGGTGCGCCCAGCACACCGGAGAAGACCTGGTTCCAGACACCGTTGCTCCAGCCGGCCATCGCGCTGTCGCGCACCAGCCATTGCTGCTGCGAGCCGTTGATCACGGTGTTCTCGAACTTGGAGTCGGCAATGAAGCCGCCGCTGGCATAGGACGGGCCGGTGCAGTAGTCCATCAGCGTGGTGTTGCCGTTCACGCGCACGCGGCGCATGGGTGCTGCCTGCGAGACGGCCCAGAACTCGCCGGCGTAGCAGCCGAAGCTGCTGTTGCTGACCTCGATGTTGAGGTTGGACAGCGAGCGCCAGAAGTTGCTGAGCGCAAAGCAGCCGCTGCTGTCGCACTGGTTGTAGACGTTGATCGAGCCGGTCACGGTCACGTCGGTGGGCGAGCGGCCGAGGCCGGCAACGGCGGTGTTGTAGCCGACCTGGAAGTTCAGCGGCGCAGCCGGCGTGCCGTAGGCGCCGGGCATGAACAGCACGGCATCACGCTCGGGGCCGAACTGGTTGGACACCTGGCGCGCGGCAATGCCGTCGACCACGGTCTGGATGTCGGCCAGCGCCATGTCGGGCGTGAGGATGTGCACGTTGGGGCCGAAGTCCGGCGCGGCGACGACCGTGGGCTTGACGGACTTCGCGAAGGCCGTGGCCGACAGGCCGGTGGTGGCGATGACGGCGGCCAGCGCCAGCATCAGCGGTCGTGTGCGCCGCGCCTCGGCGTTGTGGCGCGCGGGCGCGCGACCCGCCGGTGAGGTGGGAAGAAGCTGCATCTCTGTCTCCTTTTGTTGTGGCGGCGGCCGCGATGCGGGCAGCGCGCTGCGCCGGTTTGGAACCGATTCCATCGGTGCCGCGGCGCAGCTTACTCCGCAGGAGTTTCGAGGGGGTTACTTCTTGTGCGTCAGGGCGCTGCGGTGTGGGTGAGCCAGGAAAAACGGCGCCCCGCGGGGCGCCGTCGTGTCAGGGGCAAAAAGCAGCTCAGTGGCAGGACTCGCCCGCCGCCGCGCCGGGGCAGCTGCTGTAGTTGCTCTGCAGGTCCACGCCGTCACCGGTGCGGCCATAGAGCGCCAGGGTCTTGGCGTCGTTGGCATTGACCACGCTGCCGCGGTTGCTCAGGCTGATGGTGGCGTCGCGTGCGCTCGGGCTCAGGCCGCGGTCACCCAGGCGGCCGTTGCCGCCGTCGCCGCAGTCGGCACGGCTGGCACAGACGGTTGCGCCGTCCAGCCCCAGCGGGCCGTGGGCGAAGCTCCAGGCGGCGTGGAAGCTGCCGCTGGCGCCGCCGTCGAGCGCCAGGCTGCGCAGCGCGCTCACGCTGTCGGCGTCCAGTTCGGGCCAGGGCAGGCTTTCCATCGCCGACCAGACCGGCGGCACGCCGTTGACGTCCACGTCGTAGCTGGTCTGGCCTTCGATGGCCATGGGCACGCTGCAATCGCCGTCGCTGAAGAACGAGAAGGTCACGGTGCGGCCGCCGCGGTAGAAGTTGCGCACCACGGCGTCGCCATCGGTGCCTTGCGGCAGGGCCACCCAGGTGTCGTCCGGTCCGCGCAGCTGGCCGACCAGGCGGTCGGTGCTGGCGCCGTTGCCCCAGCCGTCCACGGTCCACAGCGACAGGCGCTGCACGTTCTCGCCGTAGCGTTTGAAGTAGGCGATGGTGGTTGCGGCGCCGCTGCTGTCGCGCTGCGAGATCTGGGCGCACATCAGGCCCGAAACCGCGCCCACGTCGAAGGCCAGCGCGCGGTCGTAGTCGAACACCGGCTCGGTGCTGTCGATGCGGCGGGTGCGCTGGGCCTTGGCGGCGGCGTGCAGGCTGATCGGCAACAGGTCGCCGAGGAATTTCCACTGGCCGTCGACCTGGGTCACGGCCATGCCGTCGCCCACAGGCTTGACGTTGCCGTCGGTGTCCTGCAGCACAAACGAGACGCGGCAGGTCGGCGTGGCGCTGGTGTCGCAGCGGCCCAGCGTCGGGCTCATCAGCCGGGAGCCCCACATCGGCGTGCCGTTGTCACCCTGGGCGAAGAAGCTGCAAAGGCCTTGCGCGACCGCAGTGGCACCGCGTGCGACGTCGTTGCCGTCGCCCAGCTGCATGTGGGCGTTGGGTGCCAGCGAGCGCAGGATGCCGGTGCTGGTTTCGCTGCAGGCCGAGGCGCTGGCCAGCGAGGCCGTCATGTTGTTGAACAGGGTTTCCAGGCCGCCCAGCTGCAGGCTGCTGGCGCTGGCGGTGGTCGTCACGGTGCCGGAGGTGTCGCCCTGCGTCATGTAGACGTTGCCCTCGCCGATGCGCGGCGTGATCTGCACGAAGGCGGTGCCGGCGTCAGAGCCGGTGCTGACGCCGATCGCGTCCAGCACACCGTCATAGCCGGTGCGCGAGCCGGCGTCCAGCGGGCTGGAAACAAAGTCGAGGGTGCCGGTGATGCCGGCGCTCGCCAGCACGCTGGACAGGCTGGTGCGCAGCTGGTCCTGGGCGGAGGCGATGCTGTCGGTGGTCAGGGCAGGGTTGCTGCCGCTCATCAGCGTGTCGGGCGACTGGCCCGAGGCCAGCAGCACCATCGCGCTGGTCAGCGGCGTGACGTTGGCGGTGCCGGCAGCGCTGGTCACCGAGTAGACGCAGAGGTAGTTCGGGCCGGCGTAGCCGCAGGCTTCGATGCGGTACGGCGCCGGGCCGGTCAGCGTCACGTCGGCATAGGTGCCATCCGCGGCAATCGCCAGGTCGCTGACGACCACGTTGCCATTGGCGTCCAGCACGCGCAGCTTGCCGTTGGTGATGGGCGCGCCCACGGCCACGGTGCCGGCAATGGTGGTGGCCGGCACCACCGGTGATCCGCCGCCTGCATCGGCCGAGCCGCTGCCGCCACCGCAGGCGGCCAGCATCACGAGAGAGGCCATGGCCACGGCCGTCAGGCTGTGGCGCCGCATGGGCGAGAAAAAGCGCATTGGATGTCTCCTGCCGGAAAAGGCGTTGGGATGGGGTGTCCCGGCTTTTCGGCTGGTAGATGGGCTGCTGAAGCGCAAAGGCGGCGGCGGCTGTCGCCGCGTTGCCAAGCGTGACGGGCGGCACGCTCAGGCCCTCGAACGGGCCGGAGGTGCCGTAAACGTCACGGCTTGAGGCTGTCGCCCGCCACCCGGCTCAGCGCCGTGCGGCCGCTGGCCAGCGCCTGCAGCCGGCTCTGCAGGTAGTCGGCCAGCCGGGCCTGCTGGCTGAAGACGACGTTGAAGCGCAGGTGCGGGTCTGCGGCGGCGCCGGGCGCGGTGTCGGCCCGGAAGGTTGCGCCGCGGGCCAGCAGGATCTGCTGGCGGTAGGCGTCCTGCACCAGCAGGTCCACGTCCACCCCGGCCGGCAGCCGGCCCCACAGGAACAGCCCGCCTTCACCCGGCGTGCCGAAGCTGATGCCGGCTTGCGTGAGCTGGCGGGTGCAGGCGTTGCGCGCGGCCAGCAGCTTGCGCTGCAGCCGCTCCAGGTGCTTGCGCCAGCGCCCGGCCGAGAGCAGCTCCAGCAACACGTATTCGTTCAGCGCCGCGCTGCTCAGCACGGTGTAGATCTTCTGGCGCAGCAGCTGCCGCAGCAATTCGGGCGCGGCGGCCATGTAGCCCATGCGCAAGGCGGGGCTCAGCGCCTTGCTGAAGCTGGCGTAGTAGATCACGCCCTCCAGCCCCGAGAGCGCGGCCAGGCGGGTGGGCGTGCCGGGGTGAAAATGGCCGTGCACGTCGTCTTCGGCCAGCAGGCAGCCGTGCTGCTGGGCCAGCACCAGCACGCGGTGCAGGTTGGCGGGCGTGCTGCCCCAGCCGGTCGGGTTGTGCAGCGTGCTCTGGATGAAGAAAAGCCGCGGCCGGTGTTCGCGGCAGGCGGCCTCCAGCTCGTTCAGGTCCACGCCATCGGGCCGGCGCGTGATGGGCACGATGCGCACGCCGGCCTCGCGCAGCCGGCCGAACATCAGGAAGTAGCCCGGGTTCTCGACCAGTACCGTGTCGCCCGGCTGCAGGAAGGCGCGGCAGATCAGATCGATCGCCTGGCTGCCGCCGTAGGTGGTGAGCACGCGCCCGGCGTCCACCGCCATGCCCTGGCTGCGCAGCAGCATCGCAATGCGCTCGCGCAGCTCGGGCAGCCCTTGCGGCGGGCAGCGCGAGGCCATGCCGGCGCTGCTGCGCGCCAGGCCGCGCTGCACCACGGCGGCCGGCACCGCGTCTTCCAGCCAGCTCGGCGGCAGGCCGCCGCTGCTGGCGAGCAGCACGCCGGGGCGCTGCTCGTTGGCCTGCTGCGCCAGCCACACCGGTTCCTGCTCCTCGCCGGCCTCCAGCGCCGCGGCGTCCGGCAGCGAGGCGGCCTGTTCGCAGACGAAAAAGCCGGCCGTGCCGCGCGAGTCGATGCAGCATGCGGCGACCAGCCGGTCATAGGCGGTGATCACGGTCTGCAGTCCCACGCCGAGCTGCTGCGCGAGCTGGCGGATGGACGGCAGCCGCGCGCCGGCCGGCAGTTGGCCGCTGGCCACCAGCGACCGCACGCCGGCCTCGATCTGGTCGGCCAGGGCCACGGGCGAGTCACGGTCGATGGAGAACATCGCGGCAGTCTAGGTCCGCAGCATCGAGACGGCCAGCACCGCGAGCGTCAGGCCCATCAGTGCGTTGAAAGCGCGCTGGCGCCGTGGGTCGGCCAGGAAGCCGCGGATCGCCGCGCCGAACATCACCCACACCGAGTTGCACGGAAAGCCGATGGCCCAGCCGATCAGCCCGATCAGCAGCGCACCGGCCAGCGGCGGCATGCCGGCCGGCATGAAGACGGCGCCCAGCGTCAGCGCCTTGATCCAGCTCTTGGGGTTGACTGCCTGGAACGCGGCCGCCTGCCAGAAGCCCGGCTGCCGGCCGGCGCGGGCCTGCGCACCGGTGCGCGTGCGCGCCAGCTGCCAGGCCAGCCACAGCAGGTAGGCCACGCCCACCAGCCGCAGCACCGCATGCAGCCGCGGGTGCGCCAGCAGCAGGCTGCCCAGCCCCAGGCCGCACAGGACGGTCTGCACGAACAAGCCCATGTTGATGCCGAAGATGAACGGCAGGCTGCTGCGGTAGCCCTGGTTGGCGCCCAGCGTGGCCAGCATCACGTTGTTCGGCCCGGGCGTGCCGGACATCACCAGGCAGTAGGTCAGCAAGGGCATCCAGTCGGTGTTTGTCATGTTGCGCAGCGTAGGAGCCCGGATTGCCGCTGCCCAGGCACAACAGCGCTGCGTCTTGCCGCATCTGTGCGGGTGCCGGCACCCGCACAACGGTGCTCCAATGCAGCGGCTTTCACTGCATGATCCACCGCCATGCCCACCTCGAAAAAAGCCGGCAAAGCCGCCGCGTCCAAGCCCGAACTGAAGCTGCGCATGCGCATTTCGCTGGGTGAACTGGTGGGCGTGGGCCCGGGCAAGGTGGCCTTGCTGGAAGCGCTGGCCGAGACCGGCTCCATCACCGCGGCGGCCAAGTCGCTGGACATGTCCTACCGCCGCGCCTGGCTGTTGGTCGACGAGCTGAACCGCGCGCTGCGGCAGCCGGCGGTCAGCTCGGCGGTGGGCGGCCAGCGCGGCGGCGGCAGCCAGTTGACGGACACCGGCCGCGAGGTGATTGCGCTTTACCGCAGCATCGAGATCCAGGCACTGAAGGCTTGCCAGGCCGACATCCACAAGCTGATGAAGCTGATGGCCGGCTGAGCCACGCCAGGGCGAGCGTTGTGCACTGCGATATATTGCGCTGCCTTCCTTGCCTTCTTCCTCGGACCGCACAGCATGACTTTCCCCTGGACTTTGAAGCCCCTGCGCCAAGGCGTGTTCGCTGCACTGGCCCTGCTCAGCCTGGCCACGCACGCGGCCGAGCTGACCGTCTCGGCCGCGGCCAGCCTCAGCAACGCCTTCAAGGACCTGGCGCCCAGCTTCGAGGCGCAGAACCCGGGCACCAAGCTGCTGTTCAACTTCGCCGCGTCCGACGCCTTGCTGGCCCAGATCGCCAAGGGCGCGCCGGTGGACGTGTTCGCCTCGGCCGACCAGGAGACCATGGACAAGGCCGAGCAGCAGAAGCTGCTGGCAGCGGGCAGCCGGCGCAACTTCGCCGCCAACAGCCTGGTGCTGATCACGCCGCTGGAGGGCGGCCTGCCACTGCAGTCACTGGCCGACCTGGGCAGGCCTGAAGTCAAGCGCATTGCGCTCGGCAAACCGGAAGGCGTGCCGGCCGGGCGCTATGCCAAGGGTGCGCTGGAGGCGGCCAGGCTGTGGCCAGTGGTCGAGCCCAAGGCGGTCTACGCGCAGAACGTGCGCCAGGCGCTGGACTACGTGGCCCGCGGCGAGACCGAGGCCGGCTTTGTCTACGGGACCGATGCCGCGGTGCAGAAGGACAAGGTCAAGGTGGTGCTGACCGTGCCGACCGAAACCGCCATCAGCTACCCCATTGCGGTGATCGAAGGCAGCGGCAATGCCGATGCCGCACGCAAGTGGCTGGCGCATGTGCTGTCGCCTGCCGGCCAGGCGGTGCTCGCCCGCCATGGCTTCCAGAAACCCTGATCAAGGGCCGCAGTGGACGCCGCCTGGATCGCCCTTGCGCTGTCACTGAAGGTGGCCGGCTGCGCGACGGCGCTGAACCTGGTGCTGGGCACGGCGGCGGGTTTTGCGCTGGCGCGGCTGCGCTTTCCCGGCCGTGAACTGGTGGACGCACTGCTGACGCTGCCGCTGGTGCTGCCGCCCACGGTGCTAGGCTATTACCTGCTGGTGCTGCTGGGCAAGCGTGGCTGGCTGGGCGGCTGGCTGTACCAGCACTTCGGCATCCAGCTGATCTTCACCTGGCAGGGCGCCGTGCTGGCCGCCAGCCTGGTGGCCTTTCCGTTGGTCCTGAAATCGGCCCGCGCCGCCTTCGAGGGCGTGGAGCCTCAGCTGGAGCAGGCCGCCCGCGTGCTGGGCCTGGGCGAATGGGCGGTGTTTTTCCGCGTGACGCTGCCGCTGGCCTGGCGCGGCGTGCTGGCCGGCGTGCTGCTGGCGTTTGCACGCGCTTTGGGCGAATTCGGCGCCACGCTGATGGTGGCCGGCAGCATCCCGGGCCGCACGCAAACGCTGTCGGTCGCCATCTATGAAGCCGTGCAGGCGGGCCAGGACGACACCGCCAACCTGCTGGTGCTGATCACCTCGGTGACCTGCGTGGCGGCGCTGCTGCTGGCCGGGCGGTTGGCGCCGGCGCGGAGTGCCGCGACATGAATCCCGCACGGCCACCCGAAGGGGCTCGCATCGAAGCCGCTGGCGGCGAAGGTTTGGCAGTCCGTTGGGACGTGGCGATCCGCAAGCGCTTGAGCGGCGGCGGGCGGCAGTTCGAGCTGAATGTGGCGTTCCAGTCCGACGCGCAGCGCGTCGTGCTCTACGGCCCGTCGGGCGCCGGCAAGAGCCTGACGCTGCAGGCCATTGCCGGCCTGATGAAGCCCGACAGCGGCCACATCCGCTTTGGTGGCCAGACCTGGTTTGACGCCGCAGCCGGCGTCAACCAGCCCGCGCGCAGCCGCCAATTGGGATACCTGTTTCAGGATTACGCGCTGTTCCCGCACCTCACGGTGCAACAGAACATTGGCTTCGGCCTGCAGAGGGGTTGGCTCAATCCCGGCGCCCGCATGGGCAGCGAGGCCGTGCAGCATTGGCTGCAAGCCTTCGAGTTGGGCGAGATGGCCGGCCAGCGGCCGCATCAGCTCTCGGGCGGCCAGCGCCAACGCGTTGCACTGGCGCGCGCGCTGGTCAATCAGCCGCAGGTCTTGCTGCTGGACGAGCCTTTTTCCGCGCTGGACCCGGCGCTGCGCGGCCGCATGCGCGACGAGCTGCAGGCGCTGCTGGACCGCATCAAGCTGCCGATGCTGATGATCACGCACGACCCGGAGGACCTGGCGCGATTTGGCGAGCACCGGCTGCTGATCAGCAGCGGCACCATCAGCCGTTGAATCGTTGAATCAGGACTGGGGCACGGCGCACAGCCTGCGGAAGGGCGCATGCAGCAACTCGCGCCGGTGCCAGCCGGTGCCGTCGATGATCGCGTACTCGGCAGCGTAGCAGCCGTCTTCCGAGGCGATCTCCACGTACAGCGTCGGCTTGGCCTTGCCGCCGCCATGCTCGCAGACATAGACGAACAGGCTCTCCGGCCGCTGTTCGGCCAGCAGCTTGCGGAACAGCGCGCGGCGCACCGGCGCATCGGCCAGCATCGCCGCGTCGTCCACGCCGCGCGTGGCCGGGGGAATCCATTCGGTGCCCAGCATCTGGCCGGGAATGCAGCCGTCCATCTCGATCGCGTACAGCTGGCCATCCAGCGTCATGCCGCGGCGGATGTTGGTGCGCAGCGGCGTGAACACTTCACGAAAAGCCGAGTTCAGGTCGGCTGACTCCATGAAGCGGTGCTGGCGGCTGCCGCGGTGGTCGTCCATAGGCAGGGAAAAAGCCGGGTTGCGCGTGTTCATGGCAGTTCTTCGGCCATGCGCGCAAAGGCTTTAGCCGGCAATCACCCGAAAAGCGGGTCAACCCGGCAGTGATCCGGCCGCTGCGGCCTGCGGCAGGCCGCTGACGAGTTGCGCCAGCACCTGGCGGGCCTGGCGGGTCAGGGCGCTGGGGCGCTTGTGGGCCGAGGTGGTGAGGCACAGCACGCTGTTGAGCAAGGGCGTGAGCGGGCGCACGGTGAGCAGGTCGCCGCGGCCGGAGGCCACCACGGCGCTGGGCGTGAGCACGGCGTGGCCGTAGCCGGCGCAGACCAGGTCGATCAGCGCGGCGACGCTGGAGACTTCCCAGGCGACCTGCAGCTTCAGGCCGGCCAGCAGGGTCTGGGTTTCGAGCAGGCGGCGGATGACGTGGGCACGCTCGGGCAGCACCAGCGGGAACTGCGGCAGCTCGGCCAGCGGCAGGCTGCGTGGCGTGCTGCGGCGCGGCTGGCCGGTGGCGGGCGAGACCAGACCCAGCGGCTCGCTGAGCAGTGGCTCGAATTCGAGCTCGGGCTGCGGCTCGGGGTTGTAGACCAGGCCGAGGTCGACCCGGCCGGAGACGATCCATTCGGCAATGTGGCTGGACAGTCCTTCGACGACGGCGAGCCGGGCGCGCGGGAGCTGGCGCTGGAAGGCGTCGATCAGCGGCAGCGTGAGCTGGCGGCCCATGCTGGGCGGCAGCGCGATGGTGATGCGGCCAACCGGCTCGTCGCGCTGGGCGCCCAGGTCGGCCCGCGCGGCGGCGAGCTGCTGCAGCAGGCCCACGCTGTGCTGGAACAGGCGCTCGCCGGCTTCGGTCAAGGTCACGCCGCGGCCGTTGCGGCTGAGCAAGGTTTCGCGCAGTTCCACTTCCAGCAGCCGCACCTGGCGGCTCAGGGCGGACTGCGCGATGTCCAGCGACACGGCGGCGCGGCTGAAGCTGCGGTGCTCGGCAACGGCGACGAAATATTCGAGCTGCTTGAAGTCCATGGGCGGGAGAACAGGGTTCGCCGCGCACAAAAAAAGCCAGCCCGGCGGAGGGCAGAGTGTGCCCCACGCCGGCTGGCTCAACCACAAGGCTCATCGCGAAGACGAACCAGCGGACTCATTACCTTGGAAAGCTGCGAACAGCTTGCAGGGCGGCCCGCCGACCGCCCGTGCCGTTCACTGCGGCGTGATCTGGCGGATGAACAGGTTGTCCACGCCGACGTTGAAATAGGTGAAGCCGTAGACCCAGCCCGGGATCAGCGTGGTGAAGACGATCTCGTCGGCCCCGGCAATCACGTTGGCGAAGGTGCGGCCTGGCGGCAGCTTGGGCTCGTAGGTCACCGGGTCTTCGGCGCCGTAGCCGCCCCAGCCTTGTGGCAGCGTGGTGGCAGCCGGGTCGGCCACGGTCACCGAGTAGTGCTGCCAGCCCTTGTTGGCCGGGCTCAGCGTGCCGACGATGTACCAGACGGAGGTGTAGGGGTAGCCTTCGGGCGGGTTGTCGTAGTCGCGGATCTCGACGGCCAGGTCGCGCGTGACCGAGTCGTGGAAGAACACGATGTCGTGCACGTTGACGTCCAGGCCGATCTCGAAGGCCTTGCCGGTCTTCAGGTCGCCGGTCCAGCTGGCCTTTTGCTCGCTGAAGGTGATGCCGAAGTCCTCGAACTTGGTCTGCAGCGACGGTGCTTCGTTGCCGGACTTCTTGTTGATGAAGCTGGCGCCACCGATGCCGCCAGGGCCGGTCCAGCCCGAGCTGTTCTTGCTGAAGGTGGCCACGCGCAGGCCTTCGTCTGCGGCTTGCGAAGCCAGCGGCAGGGCCAGTGCGGGCAGCAGCGTGGCGAGGGTGGCCAGCAGCCGGGAGGTGGACAACTTCGAGGGCATGGGCGGTTTCCGTGGGTTGAGGGAGTGTGGAATCAGTTTAGGAACGCGGCCGCCACGGAGCCAGCCCGGATCGTGCAGCCCGGGGGCTACCCTTTCGTGTAATCCGACCGCACACGCCGGACCGGCCGGATGGCGGCCTGCTGCCACAATCGGCCGCAGCAGTGCCCGGGCCGCCTGCCCCGCAGCCCGGTGGTTTTTCTTTCCTGGAGCGGATGGCAGCACGATGATGGCGCGAGCGCGCAGGCCTGCCATGGCGTGGCGATGGATGGTGCTGGTCGCGGCCTTGCTGGCCGGGCTGCCGGGCCGCGTGCTGGCGCTGCCGGCCATGCTGGACCTGGCCCAGTTCCACCACAGCGCGTGGCTGACCCGCGACGGCGCGCCGTCCGAAGTCAACAGCCTGGCGCAGACGGCCGACGGCTACCTCTGGCTGGGCTCGGCCACCGGGCTGTTCCGTTTCGACGGCGTGCATTTCGAGCGCTTCGCGGCCGGCCCCGGCCAGGCCCTGGTGTCGCAAAGCGTGGCCTCGCTGCTGGCCTCGCGCGATGGTGGCTTGTGGATCGGCTACCGCTACGGCGGGCTGAGCCACTGGCAGGACGGGCGCCTGCAGCACGTGGGCCCGGCGCAAGGCCTGCCGACCGGCACCGTGACCGGGCTGGCGCAGCAGGCGGACGGCAGCCTCTGGGTGGCCACGGCCCACGGGCTGGCGCGCCAGCTGGGCGAGCGCTGGCAGACGCTGGGCGCGGCGCAGGGCCTGCCGGACCTGCCGTTTTATGCGGTGATGGTGGACGGGTCCGATGGCGTCTGGGCGCTGGCGGACGACGCGGGCCATTGCCTGCCGCGAGGCGCGGCGCGCTTTGCCCGCTGCGGCGATTCGCAGGGCCACGGCCAGCTGGCACTGGGCCCGCAGGGCGCCGTGTGGGCGACGAATGGCACGCGTGGCGTGTGGCCGCTGACCGCGGCGCCGGTGGCGCCAGGCCAGCCGCCTGCGCTGTCGCCTTCGCTGCCGGCGCGCGTGGCGATCGAACCCGGCCCGGGCGACCTGAGCACGCTGATGTTCGACCGCGACGGCACGCTGTGGCTGGGCGCGCGCAGCGGCCTGGCGCGGGTGGTCGCGCCGCTGCAGATGCCCACCGGCGGCTACCTGGGCCTGCCGGACGCGGAGACCGCGCAATGGTTCAAGCCCTCGCAGGGGCTGAGCGGCGAACTGGTGATGAGCATGCTGGAGGACCGCGAGGGCACGGTCTGGGTGGCGACCACCGGCGGGCTGGACCGCTTCCGGCGCAACAAGCTGACGCGGGTGCTGCTGCCGCCGCAGTCGCTGTGGTTCAGCCTGGCCGCGGGCGAGGGCGGCAAGGTCTGGGCCGGCAGCGTGACCGGTCCTTCGGCGCTGCTGCTGCCCACCGGCGGCACCAGCCCTGGCTTTGTGCGGCAACCCACGCTGGGCCCGCGCATCACCGCGGCCTACCGGGCGCGCAATGGCGAGGTCTGGCTGGGCGGGGCCACCGGGCTGTGGCGGGCGCGCGGCAGCCGGGTTGAGCCGGTGCCCTTGCCGCCGTCCGCAGCAGGCAATCCGCTGCAGGCCATCGGCGAAGACGCGCAGGGGAGGCTGTGGCTGTCGGTGATGCGCGAAGGCATGTTCCGCCGCGAGAGCGGCAACGATGCCAAGGCCTCCGCTGGTGCCGAACGCTGGACGCGCCAGCCGCTGCCGGCTGGTGTCGACTTTGTCTACCCGCTGGCCATCGGGCTGGACCGCCAGGGCGCGCAATGGCTGGCTTTCAATGCCAACCACCTGGTGCGGCTGTCGCCCGGCGAGCCGCGCGAGGCCCGGCATTTCACCGAGGCCGACGGGCTGAGCCTGGGCTCGCCGCTGGCGCTGGACGGCAGCAGCGAGCGCCTGTGGATTGCCGGCGAGCAGGGCGTGGCCTGGTTCGACGGCCAGCGCTTCCATGCGCTGCAGCTGGCTGGCGAGGCGCTGATGGGGGTCTCCGGCTTGGTGCTGGGTGGCGATGGCGGCCTGTGGTTGAACAGCGCGTCCGGCATCCTGCACATTGCGCCGGCCGAGTTGGCCGTGGCGCTGCAGCAGCCGGCGCATGCGGTCACCTTCGAGCGCTTCGACTACCACGACGGGCTGGACGGCGCACCTTCGCAGCTGCGGCCGATTCCCTCGGCGGTGAAAGGCAGCGACGGGCGCTTGTGGTTCGCGACCACCAACAGCGTGGTCTGGCTGGACCCCAGGCGCATTGCACGCAATCCGCTGCCGCCGCCGGTCCGTTTGCAGGCACTGGTGGCCGACGGCCAGCCGCAGCCGCTGCAGGACGGCCTGCAGCTGGCGGTGGGCACGCGCAGCCTGGAGATTCACTACGCGGGCCTGAGTCTGTCGATGCCGGAGCGGGTGCGCTTTCGCTATCGGCTGCAAGGCGTGGACAGCGACTGGCAGGACGGCGGCACGCGCCGCGCGGCCTACTACACCAACCTCGGCCCTGGCCGCTACCGCTTCGAGGTGCTGGCGGCCAATGAGGACGGCGTGTGGAGTCCGCAGGGCGCGGCGCTGTCGCTGCGCATCCTGCCGGCTTTCTACCAGACCTGGTGGTTTCCGCTGATGTGCGTGCCGGTGGCGCTGGGCCTGCTGGCCTGGGCTTTCCGGCTGCGCATGCGCAGTCTCACGCGGCGCCTGAACGAGCGCCACCAGGCTCGCTTGCTGGAGCGCGAGCGCATTGCCCGCGAGCTGCACGACACGCTGCTGCAAAGCGTGCAGGGCCTGCTGCTGCGCTTCCAGTCCGCGGCCGACCGCTTGCCCGAAGACACCCGTGAGCGCGCGGGCCTGACACGGGCGCTGGACCTGGCCGAGCAGGTGCTGGTCGAAGGGCGGGACCGGGTCGGTGCGCTGCGCTCGCCAGGCGAGCCCGGGCCGGCGCTGGACCAGCGGCTGCAGGCCTTGGGCGAGCAACTGGCGCAGGAGCACGGCGTGCTGTTTGAACTGCGGCGCAGCGGCGTGCCGGTGCAGCTGGCGCCGGCCGAGCAGGAGGAGCTGTGGCTGATCGCCCGCGAGGCCTTGCTGAATGCCTTCCACCATGCCGCGGCCAGCCGCGTGCAGCTGACGTTTGCGCAAGGCGCGCAACAGCTTTTGCTGGAGGTGCAGGACGATGGCCGCGGCCTGCCGCCGGAATGGCTGGCCGCTGGCGGCCGGCCCGGCCATTGGGGCCTGGCTGGCCAGCGCGAGCGCGCGGCCCGGCTGGGTGCACGGCTGTCGCTGCAGAGCGCGCCTGGCCAGGGCACGACGCTGCGCCTGGAATGGCAGCGCCGCAGCGCCGGGCCGTGGCAGCATTTGCGGCGCTGGTGGCATGCCGCTGGCGATGGACCGACCCGATCCGACGACACTTCCGATCTCTGACTCCCTCACGCATGACCACCGAAGCGCCTCGCCCCGCCGAACCGCCGCCCCCGATCCGGGTGCTGACGGTGGACGACCACGCGCTGCTGCGCGAGGGCATTGCCAGCATGCTGGCGCAGCAGCCGGACCTGCAGGTGGTGGCCGAGGCGGGCAATGGCCGGGAGGCCGTCGAGGCCTTCCGGCTGCACCGGCCCGATGTCACGCTGATGGACCTGCAGATGCCGCTGATGGGCGGTGTGGAGGCAACGCTTGCGATCCGCGCCGAGTGGCCGCATGCCCGCATTGTCGCGTTGACGACCTACAAGGGTGATGTGCAGATCCGCCGTGCCCTGCAGGCCGGCGTGAGCGGGTACCTGCTCAAGAGCATGCTGCGCAAGGAGCTGGTGGAGGGCATTCGCCAGGTGCATGCCGGCCGGCGCCTGGTTCCGTCGGAAATCGCCGCCGAACTGGCCGAGCATCTGCTGGACGAGGCACTCAGTCCGCGTGAGATCGAGGTCCTGCGACTGGTCGCCCAGGGCGGCTCCAACAAGCGGGTGGCGAGTTTGCTTACCGTGACGGAAGACACGATCAAGGCCCACATGAAGGGCATTCTTGCCAAATTGGGCGCAGTGGACCGCACGCATGCCGTGACGATCGCGCTGCGGCGGGGCATCATCGAACTCTGATCAGGCCGCGCATCCACCGGGCGGCCTGCTGCCTGTCACGCCGCTGTCAGGCTCGTTGCGCCGGCCCGTCACTTTTCACTTGCTTGCAGCCTGGCGCTGTCTCGTGTTCGGCGTGCTGCCGGCAAAGTGAAGCCGGCTTCAGGGCTTGGGCAAAGGAAATCCGGTGGGCCGCGGCGCATGCCGCAGCAGAGTTTTGTTGCTCCAGGAGGAAGTTGCTCGTGATGCAGTACCGTTTTTCGCACCCGTGGTCGGCGTTTTCGCGCCGTGTGGCCGGCCTGGCAGCGTTTGCGCTGGTGGCCGGCGTGCTGGGCTCGCTGGCCAGCATGGCGCCGGCCTGGGCCGGTGTCATCTCGCCGACCGTGAGCTCGCTGTCGGGCACCAACCAGCGCCTGATCTCCTACCGTCACCAGGAGCACATGTGGATCACCGATGACGGCGTCTACCACCTGCTGGCCAACCGCGGTGCGCAGACCAGCGGCGACTCGCTGCAGCTCTACAACAGCACCGATGGCATCACCTGGACGGCGGCACTTTCGCTGGCGGGCACCGGGGCCAAGAGCACGTCGGATGGTTCGCTGAGCAACGGCGTCCTGTCGGTGGTCTATTCCGGCTCGTCCGACGAGATCCTGTTTGCCCCGCTGAAGTACGACCCGACGACGCAGGCCTGGCAGATGAAGGGCCCTGGCCAGACCGTGCGACCCAAGACGCCCGGCGGCTCCGCCGGTGCCACCAATCCCAGCCTGGTGCAGGATCGTGCCGGCAACTTCTGGGTCTCCTTCGTCGAGCAGGACAACGTCACCGGCACCTCGGTGCTGGTGCTCTACTACCGCGTCGCTGGTGGCAACACCTGGGTCAACACCGGCGTCACCTTCGGCCCGCAGGACGCGCTGTCGACACTGGATTCACCGCAGCGCAGCGCCCGCCTGGTGCTGACACCGAATGGCATTGGCGTGGTGTATTCGGTTCGCGAAGGCATCTTCTGGCAGCAACGCCCGGCTGGCGGCACACCGCAGGATCCGTGGCAGGCGCAGCAGACGCTGGACCCGGGCGACCCGAACAATGTCGACACCGACCCGATGGCCAGCCACTTCAGCCTGGCCACCGATGACCAGGGCTACATGCACCTGGCCTTCGTCAATGCGGGCTTCCCGTTCTACCTGCGCTACAACGCTGCTGCCAACGTGCTGGCCTGGTCCGTGCCCGCCACCCAGCTGACCAGTGACAGCATCAACGCGGGCTACCCGCAGATGAGCTGGATGGGCGGCTCGCAAGTGGCGCTGGTGGTCAATGCCGGCTCGATGCCGCGGCTCTACCAGTCGGCCTCGCGCGGCGCCAAGGGCAGCTTCGTCTGCACCGACCGCATGACCCATCCGCAGGCCACCACCGACAACGGCCTGAACTTCGACCACCCGCGCATCGAGACGCCTTCGAAGGTGCCGTCAGGCGTCTCGCCAATGCTGATGCAGTACACCAAGAACGGTGTGCAGAAGGCCTATGCCTACAGCTTCGACGCCAGCAGCGTCGCTGGCTGCCAGTGAAGGCAGCAGGGTCTTTGTTCGCAGCGATGCGCGGCAGGTGAGCGAGCCGGCGATTCACTGAAAAACGTGTTTTCTCATGAGGCCGCCCGGGCCATGCCCGGGCGGCCTTTTTCACGTCTGCACCACAGCTGCGCATGCTTCTTGCTCAGGGCTTACCCCGAGTTAATCGCCCTTTGGGTCCGGCCAGCGCATGTTGCGCAGGGCGGGTTCGATGGTGTGTGGTGTGGGTTGCGGGGTCGACTGTCAGGGGTCGGCCGTGCCTCCCGCCCTTGGTGGTGGGGTGAGGTTCAGGTTTGCCCCCGGTCCGTCAAGCGCCTGCAGAGCGCGGCGTCCGGGTCCTGGACAAGACCCCGTACCGGCGATCTCGCCAGATGGGAGTGTCATGTCAAGAAGCAGTACCAGGCCGGCAGCGGCCGGCTTGCTGGTCGGCCTCGCGGCCGCCGCAATGCTGGCGGGTTGCGGCCGCAGCAGTGAGTCCTCGGGTGCCACCCAGGTCGCCGTGCGCGTCAATGAACGCGACATCACTGTGCATCAGATCAATCAGCAACTGGCCCAAAGCCGACAGTTGGGGCCCGAGCAGGTCCAGGCTGCCAGCCGGGAGGTGCTGGAGCGGCTGATCGACCAGGAGCTGGCGCTGCAGCAGGCGCTGGACCAGAAGGTCGACCGCGAGCCGGCCGTGGTGGCCGCCATCGAGGCCGCCAGGCGCGACGTGATCGCCCGTGCCTACATCGAACGCATCATCGGCGGTGTTGGCGCGCCGAATGCCACCGAGGTCCAGGCCTACTACCAGGCCCATCCCGAGCTGTTTGCCGAGCGCCAGATTTACACGCTGGTGCAAATGGACGTTGCGCTGCCAGAAGCCCGCCTGCCCGAGCTGCAGGCCAAGGCGCAGGAAGGCAAGGGCGTGGAGGCCGTCGCCAGTTGGGCGGCCAGCCAGTCGCTGGCGCACGCATCCACCCAGTCGACCCAGGCGGCAGAGACCCTGCCACTGGATCTCGTGCCGCAACTCGCCGCACTGCCGGCCGGCCACGGCGCTGTCCAGGCGGCCAACGGCGGGGCGCATGTCTGGTTCGTCACGGCGCGCCAGTCCTCGCCGGTGGCACTGGACCAGGCCCGGCCGGTGATCGAGCAGGCGCTGGTCAACGAACACAAGCGCCTGGCGGCGCTGGCCGAGGTCAAGCGGCTGCGCGGTACCGCGAAGCTGGAATACCAGGGGCCGTTTGCGGGTGCCGGTCCGGTGAAGACGGTGGCCCAGGCGGAGCCCGCTGCAGCCGCCGCCTCCGGCACCGCACTTGACGATGGGCAGCTGAAAAAAGGCCTGGGATTGCCATGATTGTTGTACCTGTTTCCTCCTGTGACATGGCTGCCGCCGTGCTGCCCCGTGGCGCAGCGCTGCTGGCCGCATGGCAGCGCATGCGAACCCGCTGCAAGGCTGCGGCCGCGATGGCCGCGGCGGCCTTGCTGATGTCCGCCTCGCCTGCCTCCGGCTGGGCCCAGGGCGCGGCAGCCGCGGTGGGCGTTTCGCCTGGCGCTGCGGTGACCACGCCAGCCGCGCCGCTGGCCGAATACCGGCTGGGCGGCGGTGACCTGGTGCGCGTGCTGGTCTACCAGAATCCGGACCTGACGATGGAAACCCGGCTGTCCGACAACGGGCTGATTTCCTACCCCTTGCTGGGCACGCTGAAACTTGGCGGGCTGACCGTCGGTGAGTCCGAGCGAGTGATCGCTGACGGGTTGCGCAAGGGCGAATTCGTCAAGAACCCCCAGGTCAGCGTGCTCTTGCTGACGGCGCGCGGCAGCCAGGTCAGCGTGTTGGGCCAGGTGCAGCGGCCTGGCCGCTACGCACTGGAAACCGCGCAAACCCGGCTCAGCGATGTGCTGGCGCTGGCCGGCGGCATCATGCCGGCGCTGGGCAGTGACCAGATCACCGTGGTCGGCAGCCGGGACGGCAAGGCCTTCCGCAAGCTGGTCGACCTGCCGCAGGTCTTCAGCGGCGAGCAGCGGCCCGACGACATCGTGCTGCAGGGCAATGACGTGATCTTCGTCGACCGTGCGCCGGTCTTCTTCATCTACGGCCAGGTGCAAAAGCCCGGCATGTTGCGGCTCGAACGTGGCATGACGCTGCTGCAAGGCCTGGCGGCCGGCGGCGGCTTGACGCTGCGCGGCACGGACAAGGGCATTCGCCTGCACCGCCGCGCGGCGGACGGTCATACCGCGGTGGTCGAGCCCGGCATGGACGACGCGCTGCGCGACGGCGATGTGATCTACGTGCGCGAAAGCCTGTTCTGAGCGGAGACGCAAGCACCATGACCCTCACCCTGACCCAGTTCATTGCCGTGTTGCGAGGCCGCTGGAAGCTCGCGCTCGCGGTGTTCGCGACCACCGTGCTGCTGGCGCTGGCCGTGACGCTGTTGATGACCAAGAAGTACACGGCCGTCGCCAGCATCGTGATGGACGTCAAGCCTGATCCGTTGACCGGCATGGTGGATGGTGGCGGCGTGAACGCCACGATGATGGCCACGCAGGTTGACATCGTGCAGAGCGACCGCGTGACGCGGCGCGTGATCCAGAACCTGAAGCTGGCGCAGAACCCGGCGCTGCGTGCGGCCTGGGTCTCGTCGACCAACGGCGTTGGCACGGTGGAAGACTGGCTGGCCCGCGTGCTGGCGCTGTCGCTGGACGTGCGCCCGAGCCGCGAGAGCAACGTGATGTTCGTCAGCTATGAAGCGGCCGATCCCGACTTCGCCGCGGCGATGGCGAATGCCTATGTGCAGGCCTACATGCAGACCACGCTGGAGTTGCGCGTCAACCCGGCCCGCCAGTACAGCGACTTCTTCGACCAGCGCAGCAAGGATGCGCGCAATGCGCTGGAGGCGGCGCAGGCCAAGCTGAGCGACTTCCAGCGTGAGCATGGCGTGATTGGCAGCGACGAGCGCATCGACGTCGAGACCATCCGGCTCAATGAACTCAGCAGCCAGCTGGTGGCGCTGCAGACGCTGTCGTCCGAAAGCCAGAGCCGGCAGGCCCAGGTGCGCGGCGGTCATTCCGATCAGCTTGCCGAGACCTTGACCAACCCGGTTGTGTCCAGCCTGAAGATGGACCTGGGCCGTGCCGAGGGCAGCCTGAAGGAACTCAGCACCCGGCTGGGCGCCAATCATCCGCAGGTGCAGCAGGCGCAGGCGCAGGTTGCCGAGCTGCGCAGCCGGCTGGCCAGCGAAACGGCGCGTGTCACCGGCAGCGTGGGCGTGACCGCCAACATCAATGCCGCGCGGGTTGCCGACCTGCGCACCCAGCTGGACCAGCAGCGCGCCAAGGTGCTGTCGCTCAAGCAGACCCGGGACACCATGGGTGTGCTGCAGCGCGACGTCGACAACACGCAGCGCGCCTATGACGCGCTGGCTGGCCGGCAGACGCAGACGACGCTGGAAAGCCATGCCCAGCAGTCCAACGTCAACCCGCTGAGCCCGGCCGTCGCACCGATGTACGCCTCGTCGCCGCGCTTGCTGATCAACCTGCTGGCCTCGTTCTTTGCCGGCCTGTTCTTCGCGGCGCTTGCCACGCTGGTGGCCGAGCTGCGCGACCGCCGGGTGCGCGGTTCCGGTGATCTGGTGCAGGCGCTGGGCCTGCCGATGCTGGGTGTGCTGCCGACGCCGCGCAACCCCAAGCTGAACGCCCAACAACTCAAGCAGCGCGTGGTCACCGGCCGTGCGCTGGCCCCGGCCCGCCGTTGAAGCCAAGGAGCGATTCGATGAATTTGCAGGACATCCTCGCCCCCCGAGCCAAGTCGGCCAGGCCCATGCCGCAGGGTGTCGAAGACGGCATGCCGCCGCACAGCCATGTCGACGGCACGCGAACCCTGGGCGAGATCCTCGCGGAGCTGCGCCAGCTGTCGCCCGAACAGATCGAAAAGGTCGGCCACCATCAGCGCCAGAACGGCCTGCGGTTCGGCGAGGCCGCCATCGAGCTGGGCCTGGTGTCCCACGACGACGTGCTGCGTGCACTTTCGCTGCAGTTCAACTATGCCTACGGCAGCGCAGAGAGCCAGCGCCTCAGCCCCGAGCTGGTCGCACTGAACCAGCCGTTTGGCCACCAGGCCGAGGCCTTCCGCATGATCCGCTCGCAACTGCAGCTGCGCCTGGGCAACGCCGAAGGGCCGGTGCGCACGCGCCGGCGCGCGCTGGCCGTGGTCAGCCCCAATTCAGACGATGGCAAGACCTATTTTTGCGCCAACCTGGCGGTGGCGCTGAGCCAGCTGGGCCAGCGCACGCTGGTGGTCGACGCCGACCTTCGCGGCCCGCGGCTGCACGAGGTGTTCGGTGTGCCCAACGACCTGGGCCTGTCGGGTCTGCTGTCCGGCCGGCATGGCGACACGGTGATCAAGCCGGTGCCCGGCGTGCCGGACCTGTTTGTCTGCCCGGCCGGCACCCGTCCGCCGAATCCGCTGGAGCTGCTGGAGCGCCCGGCCTTCGGTTTGCTGATGCACGAGCTGCAGCAGCGCTTCGACCATGTCATCGTCGATACGCCGGCCGCTGAATATGGCGCCGACGCGCTGGTGATCTCGGCCCGCTGCGGACAGGCGCTGGTGCTGGCGCGCAAGCATGCCAGCCAGGTGGCCACGTTGCAGGAACTGAGCGCCTTGCTGAGTGCCGCCAACACCACGCTGACCGGCGTGGTGATGAACGATCGCTGAGCGGGTGCACAGCCTGATGAGCTCGGTGCTGAGCCCCTCTCGACCGCTGCGTTCCGGCGCAGCTGCGTGGGCCTGGTGCTGGCTGGCATTGGGACTGGCGGTGATGTATGTGCCTGCAATGCTGGAGCTCGCACGTGACCTTTGGCGCACCGACCGGCAAGGCCATGGCCCCCTGGTGCTGCTGGTGGTCGGCTGGCTGTTCTGGCGCCAGTGGCCGGCGCTGAATGCGCCGGACGGGCGCCGGCCCGCCCTGTTCGCGGGCTGGCTGCTGCTGGTGGCGGGCTTGCTGCTCTACGTGCTGGGTCGCTCGCAATCGACCTACGTGTTCGAGATCGGCTCGCTGATCCCGATGGTGGCCGCCTGTGTGCTGCTGCAGCAAGGCGGTGCCGGGTTGCGTGCGGTGGTCTTTCCGCTGTTCTTCCTGCTGTTTGTCGTGCCGTTGCCTGACAGCTGGGTCGACCTGCTGACTCAGCCGATGAAGGCTGCTGTTTCGGCCGTCGCCGAATGGCTGCTGCGCAGCCTGGGCTATCCCATCGCGCGCACCGGCGTGGTCCTGCAGATCGGGCAGTACCAGTTGCTTGTGGCTGATGCCTGCGCCGGCATCCAGTCGCTGTTCACGCTGGAAGCCTTGGGATTGCTGTACCTGAATGTGGTGCGGCATTCTTCGGCCCTGCGCAATGTCGCGCTGGCCATCCTGGTGGTGCCGGTCAGCTTCACGGCCAACGTGGTCCGGGTTGCGGCGCTGTGCCTGATCACCTATCACCTGGGCGATGCCGCAGGGCAGGGCTTCCTGCACCAGTTCTCCGGCCTGCTGCTGTTCCTCACGGCCTTGTTGCTGATCATCGCCGTGGACAGCGGCCTGCGCCGGCTGTCCCTGGCGCACGGGGCGAAGCGATGAGCGGCGCGACCAGCCTGCCGCCGGTGCCACCCTTGCCGGGGCGCGAGGCTGATCCGGTGCGCCGGGCGGTGCTGGCCGCCGGGCTGATGGCGGGTGCGGCCTGGGTGGCGACGCAAACCACGCCGCGCCTGCCGCTGATCGGGCGCATTGGCCGACTGGACCTGGCGCATGACGTGCCGGAGCGATTTGCCGGGTGGCGGCTGGATCCTCAAGGAGCGGTGCTGGTGGTCAACCCCGAACAGCAGGCCTTCATCGACCAGATCTACAGCCAGACGCTGAGCCGTGTGTACCTGGACGGCGCAGGCCAGCGCGTGATGCTCTCGGTGGCCTATGGCGAGGACCAGCGCCGCGGCTCCGCGCTGCACGAGCCTGAGGTCTGCTACCCGGCGCAGGGCTTTCGCATCCAGCGCCGCTCGAAGGGTGATGTGCTGTGGACGGATGGCGCGCGGCCGTCGGTCATCTTGCCGGTTCAGCGTTTGGAAACCGTGCTGAACGCGCAGCGCTTCGAGCCCGTCAGCTACTGGATCGTGATTGGCCAGCGCTTGGTCGTTGGCGCCATGCAGCGCAAGCTGGCGCTCTACCACTACGGCCTGCAAGGCCTGATTGCCGACGGCATGATTGTTCGCGTCTCGACCGTGGGCCGCGACAGCGCACACGAATTTGCGCTGCAAGCGCGTTTCATTGCCGAACTGATGGCGGCCGTGCCTGAGCCGGTGCGCAGCCGGCTGGCTGGCAGGGAGGGACCCGCATGACCCAGGTGCTGATGCTGACCTGCCAGTACATGCCCGATGTGTTTGGCGGCGCCGAGAAGCAATGCCAACGCGTGGCCACTGGCCTGGCGGCCCACGGCCAGCAGGTGCAGGTGCTGACCTCGACCCAGCAGTGGGCCGCGCGTGGCCTGAGCCAGGAGGCCGCCGTCGCGGTGCACCGGCTGTGGGTGCCGGCGGCGCCGGATCTGCTCGGTCGCTGGCTGTTGTTCTCGCTGTGGTGGTGGCTGGCCGTGATGGCCTGGGGCTGGCGGCACCGCCGCAGCATCGACGTGGTGCATTGCCACCAGGGCAAGTTTGGCGCCTTTGTCGGCACCTGCCTGGGCCGGCTGTTGGGCAAGCCGGTGCTGATCAAGATCGGCAACTCCGAAGACGAGATGGACCTGCGCTGCCTGCAGCGCAAGGCGCTGGTCGGCAAGCCGATGACGCGCTTCGTGCTGCGCCAGCGGCCCTTGTTCGTCGCGATCTCGGCTGTCATCGAGCGCAACCTGCGCGAGTTCGGCTGCCAGGACGTGCTGCGTATTCCGAATGGGGTGCCGGTCAGCCTGGCGCAGCCAGCGCCAGAGTCCGGTGCTGCGGGTGCGTTGTCCGACGGGCCACAGTTTTTCTATCACGGCCGCATCGAAGAGATCAAACGCGTGGACGTGCTGATCGCTGCGTTTGCCGCATTGGTGCCCGAGCTGCCGCCTGGCAGCAAGCTGCACATCGTCGGGGATGGCGCTGGCCTGCCGGCCGCGCGCACTGCCGCCGCGGCGCTGGGGCCCCTCGCCGCGCGAGTGGTGTTCCATGGTGCGCTGCCGCAGGCCGTGGCCTTTGTGCAGCGCTTCGATGTGTTCGTCAACGCTTCTCGGGCCGAGGGCTTCTCCAACTCCCTGCTGGAGGCCCTGGTGCTGGGCAAGCCGATGGTCTCCACGCCGGTCAGCGGCGCGGCCGAGGCCATCGTCGACGGCGTCAATGGCCAGCTGGCCACTGCTTTCGACGCAGCTGCGTTGGCCGCGGCCATGCGCCGTGCGCTGCCGCTGCTGGACGCCGAAGGTCTGGGTCGGGCCCAGGCGGCCTCGGCCCGGCTGGTCGACGAAGTGTTTGCCATGCCGCGGGTGGTGCAGCGCTACGAGGCGCTGTACCCGCGGCTGGTCGAGGCCGCGGGCAGTGCCGGTGCAGCCGGCGCCGCCGGTTGGTCCTGAAGCCTCATTCACGCACGACAGGGAGAAAACACAATGAAAGTGCTGATCGGCATGACACGCTCGGACACCACGCTGTCCGGGTCCTTCACCCACATCTGCCAGACCGGCGAGGCCTTCCGTGCCCGTGGCGCCGAGGTGGTCTATGTGCTGGGCGGCCAGGGCCCCGCCAACGAGCGGCTGCGCCAGGCCGGCTTCAAGGTCCACGAGTTGCCACAGCTGCACCGCGAGCTGCGCCCGCTGCGCGATGTGCTGGTGCTGCTGCAGCTGATGTGGCTGCTGATCAAGGAGCGCCCGCAGGTCACCTCCTGGCACACCGCGAAGATCGGCGCGCTGGGCCGCGTGGCGGCCATGCTGACGCTGCGCCGGGCCTACTACGTCGCCCACGGCGTGCCCTTCGTCAACACCCCGCAGAACAGCGGCTACAAGCTCTACGAGCGGCTGGAGCGGCTGCTGGCCTGGTTGCCGGCGCGCATCATCTGCGTCTGCCGCTTCGACTTCAACGAGTACCGGCGCATCGGTGTCGGTGCCGACAAGCTGATGACCATCCCGAACGGCATGAACGGCATTGACGACAGCGGCGCGCTGTCGGACGCGGCCAGTGGCAGCCGCCCGCTGCGCTTCGTGACTGCCGCGCGCTTCGAGACCCAGAAGGACTACGTGACGCTGGCCGCCGCCTGCCGGCAGCTGACCGATGCCGGCCTGCGTTTCGAGCTGCACATCTTCGGCAACGGCTCGCAGGAGGCCCAGGTGCGGCAGCTGATGGCCGGGCTGCCCGACGGCACGATCCACTTCCGCGGCGTGGTCGACAACTTTGCCGCGCAGCTGACCGAGCATGACGTATTCGTGCTGTGCAGCCACTGGGAAGGTTTGCCGCGCAGCATCATCGAAGCCATGGCCTGCGGCCGTCCGGTGATTGCCAGCGACGTGGGCGGTGTCTCGGAGCTGATCGAGTCCGGCCGCAACGGCGAGCTGATCGGGCAAGGCGACGCCGGCGCGTTCGCCAGCGCGATGCGGCGCTACATCGAGCAGCCTGCGCTGTGCCGCGCGCATGGTGAACACAGCCGACGCAAATACCAGGCCGACTACACGCTGGACGTGATGCTGAGTCGCTACTGTGCCGAGTACCTGGGCCCGCCGCTGCCGGCCGCCAGCCCGGTCAGCCAGGCCAAGCAGGGGGCTTGAGATGGCGGCATTGCTGACGCTGATCTGTCCGGTCTACAAGGCTGGAGAACACATTGTTGCGCTGATCGACAGCCTGATCGCCGCCGTCAACAGCGAGCAGGTCAAGCTGATCTTTGTGGACGATGCCAGCCCGGACGACTCGGTGGCCCGCGCCCAGGCGCGGTTGGCCGAGCGTGCCGACGTGGTCCGCTTTGGCGTCGAATGGTGCCTGCAGCCGGTCAACCAGGGGGTGGCTGCGGCGCGCAACATGGCGCTGGACCGGGTCAGCACGCCGTATGTGGGCATGGTCGACTCGGATGACCTGCTGGATCCGGCCTACCTCACGGTGCTGCGCCCGCTGATGCTGCAGCGCCGCTGGGACATCATCGAGTTCGGCTTCCGTGAATTCAGTGCCGCCAAGCCGGCGCTGCTCAGCGGACCGGGCGCGCCGCCCAGCGGACGCCTGCTGCCGTCGTCGCAGCTCAATCCCTTCGAGACTGGCTTCTTCTCCTGGAGCCGCGTGTACGCGACACCCCTGCTGGCTGCCGTGCGCTATCCGCGAGGCACGGTTTACGAAGACGTGCATTTCGTGGCCGAAGCCTTTGCGCGCAGCACCCGCAGCGTTCGCACCAGCGACGTGCTGCTGCACTACCGCCGCCATCCGAATTCGATCACCGCGACGCGCGACCGGCGCTATGCCGACCATTTGCGCAACCTCGTCGGCGGCGTGTTGGCCGGCCTCAGCCATCACCGGCAACAGCAGCGCCTGCTGCACCTGCTGGCGCGGCGCTGCGTGCGGGTGCTGCTCAAGGGCTTGCGCATCAAGCCGGCCGACGAGCGCCGCGCCTTCCTCGCCGCCTGCCACGCGCCGCTGCAGCAACTGGCGGGCGCGTTGCGCACCGAGCGCGCGGGCTGGCGCGCCATGGCCTGGCTGTGGGTCTGCCAGCGCATTGTGGGCAGCCCCTTGGCTTCCGGCGGTGGCCAGCAGGTGGGGAGTCTCTGATGCGGGTCTTGCATGTGCTGCGGGACCTGTCGCGCAACGGTGGCGTGCAGCGGCTGGTGCATGACCTGGCGCTGGCCGGATTGCAGCGTGGCCAGCAGCCAGAGGTCGTGGTGTTCCACCGCGAGCCGGGGCTGGACTATGCCGACGCGCTGCGTGCCGCTGGCGTGCCTGTGCACCATGTGGCGCGCTGGCAATGGCTGCGGCTGGCCGGCCTGCTGAGGCAGGCCGACACGGTGCATGCACACCTGTTCCCCGCGCTGTACCTGGTGGGCCTGATGAAGCCCGGCAGCGTCTACACCGAACACAACACCACCAACAACCGGCGCAAGCGCGCCTGGCTGCAGCCGGCCGAGCGCTTCATGTACCGGCGCTATCGCCATGTGACCTGCATCAGCCCGGAGGTGCAGCAAGCCTTGCGCGGCTTTCTGGGCACGGGTGCAGACGACAACAGCTGCGTGATCTACAACGGCGTGAACCAGCCCGCGCTGGCCGCCCAGGCCCAGGCCGCGCGCCGGTTGCTGGCCGGCGCTGAGGGCAGCGTTGCGCGCGGCTACCGGCTGGCCATGGTCGGCAGCATGACGCCAAAAAAGGACCAGGCCACCTTGATCCGTGCGCTGGCCAGGCTGCCGGCGCAGGGGGGCCAACCGGCGTCGCTGCACCTGGCTGGCGATGGCCCGGAGCGCGAGGCGCTGCTGGCGCTGGCGCGGGCCGAAGGCGTGGCCGAGCAGGTGGTGTTCCACGGCGTGGTGGCCGACGTGCCGGCCTGGCTGGCCGGCATGGACCTGTATGTGCAATCTTCCAAGTGGGAAGGCTTTGGTCTCGCGGCCATCGAGGCGATGGCCTGCGGCCTGCCGGTGCTGTGCGCCGATGTGCCGGGCCTGAGCCAGTTGGCCAACGACAGCTCACTGCTGTTCAAGCAAGGCGATGCCGACCAACTGGCCGCGATGGTGCAGGACTGCCGCAGCAACCCGGCCCGTCACGCGCACTTGCTGGCGGTTGGCCAGGAGACGGCGGCGCGCTACAGCGTGGAGACCCTGGCCGCAGAGCTGGAGCGCCTGTATGCCGCGCCAACGCCCTCGGCGCCGCCTGGCGCGGCCCAGCCGAGAGGGGCGGCATGAGCAAGCACTTCACGGCCGATGCAGCGGCACCCTCGCTTGCCGCGCAAGGCGTCCTGCCATCTGCGGCACGCAGTGACGTGCTGTTGGTCATCATGGCCGCCGCTGTTGTGCCGCTGTACCTGTCGATGTTCCGCTTTGGTGGCGGTGGTGTGCTGGTGAGGCTGGCGGACCTGCTGGCGCTGGCGCTGATTGTTGGCACCATCTGGACCCAACCGGCCATCGGCCGCGCGTTCCAGCGGCCGCACTGCCTGATGCTGATGGCGCTGGTGCTGGGCGTGCTGATCCAGGGCATGCTGATGAACCGGGTCAAGGTCTCGCTGAAGGAGGCGGTCCAGCTCGCCTTCGTGGTAGTCGTCGTCACCACCGTGGGCTGGCAGGCCGAACGTGATCCTGCACGCTTTCTGAAATGGTTCCTGGGCGTGAGCATGGTGGCGATGCTGCACACGGTTGCGGTGCACATTGCCGGCGGCAACTACGTGCGCTACAAATTTGCGGGCGACGCGCGCTACATCTTCGGCGTGGTCAGCGCCGGGCTGCTGCTGGCCTGGCGCCAGGCGGGCTGGCGAGGCCTGTACGGCTGGCTGTTTCTGGTGAGCCTGCCGCCGCTGGTTGCAAGCCTGGAGCGCAAGGGCTTGCTGGGTGTCGTGTTGATCGCCTTCGGCCTTGGTCTTGCGGGGCTGCTCCGAGCCTTGCGGGTCAGTGCCTGGGTGGTCATGCTGCTGGCGGTGCTGCTCGGGCTGGCTGTGTTCACTTTTGAACACGAGGCCCTGGTCGACGCACTGGCGCTGGCAGAACGCAACAACTATTTCGTCGACCAGCGCGAAGCGCTGTGGGACTCCAATACCCACCGCACCGCGCTGCTGCTCAACGGCTGGGACATCGTGGGCCACCATCCCTGGTTCGGCAGCGGTGCGGACAGCCTGCGCGAGCAGATGGCGAACTACTTCAGCGACCCTCGCCTGGCCAACGGCACGCACAACTTCTTCCTCGACAACCTGATCAAGTACGGCGTGCTGGGCGGTGGCTTGTTTTTTGCTGCCATCTTCGTGGGCCTGCGTCGCGTGATGCGGCTGTCGGATTCACCGCTGGAAGCTGGCTTGTTTAGCGTCTACATGCTGTTCGCGGTGTTCTTCATTTCCGACGGCCAAGCCGTGACGGTGATGGCCCTGCTGCCGACCTTCATCGGACTGGCTTTCAACCACCGGCCCACGGCCGACGCGCAGGCAAGTTGCCGCGCATCGACTGCCTCTTCTCTTTCTCCCGTTTCTTTTTCACCCTCAGGAGCACTGCAATGAAAATTACCGTCGTCGGCACGGGTTATGTTGGGCTGGTCACCGGTGCTTGCCTGGCAGACATGGGCAACCACGTGGTCTGCCTGGATGTGGATGAACGCAAGATCCGCGTGCTCAACGAGGGCGGCATTCCCATCCACGAACCGGGACTGGACGTGGTGGTCAAGCGCAACGTGGCAGCCGGCCGCCTGCAGTTCACCACCGATGTGGCGGCCTCGGTGGCCCATGGCACGCTGCAGTTCATCGCGGTCGGCACGCCGCCGGACGAAGACGGTTCGGCCGACCTGCAATACGTGCTGGCCGCGGCCCGCAACATCGGCCGCCTGGCCACCGACTACAAGCTGGTCATCGACAAGAGCACCGTGCCGGTGGGCACAGCCGACAAGGTGCAGGCGGCGATTGACGACGAGCTGGGCAAGCGAGGCCTGGACCTGGCGTTCTCTGTCGCGTCCAACCCCGAGTTCCTGAAGGAAGGCGCGGCGGTCGAGGACTTCATGCGGCCGGATCGCATCGTCGTCGGCGTGTCGGATGAGCGTGCGGCGAATCTGTTGCGTGCGATCTACGCGCCATTCCAGCGCACCCGCGACAAGCTGGTGGTGATGGACCTGCGCTCCGCCGAGCTGACCAAGTACGCCGCCAACGCGATGCTGGCCACGCGCATCTCGTTCATGAACGAGCTGGCGCTGCTGGCCGAGAAGATGGGGGCCGACATCGAACTGGTGCGCCAAGGCATTGGCTCCGATCCGCGCATTGGCTACCACTTCCTGTACGCCGGCTGCGGCTATGGCGGCTCCTGCTTTCCGAAGGACGTGAAGGCGCTGATCCGCACCGCGTCTGACCAGGGCCAGGACCTGAAGGTGCTGCAGGCCGTTGAAGATGCCAACGACCACCAGAAGACCGTGCTGACGCGCAAGGTGCTGGCCCGCTTCGGTCAGGACCTGAGCGGCCGGCGCTTCGCACTGTGGGGCCTGGCCTTCAAGCCCAACACCGATGACATGCGCGAAGCCACCAGCCGTGTGGTGATTGATGAACTGCTGGCACGCGGCGCGACCGTGACCGCCTATGACCCGGTGGCCACCGAAGAGGCCAAGCGCATCTTCGGCGACGAGCCTCGCATCACCTATGCTCAAGGGCCGATGGAGGCGCTGGAAGGTGCCGAGGCGCTGCTGATCATCACCGAATGGAAGGAATTCCGCAGCCCTGACTTCGAGCGCCTGAAGGGTGCACTGAAGCAGCCGGTGGTGTTCGACGGCCGCAACCTCTACGAGCCGGCGCTGATGCGCGACTTTGGCATCGAGTACCACGCCATCGGCCGTTCGGTGCGCGCCCGTGCCGCGCTGGTCTGAGATGGATCACGCGACCAGGAGCCAGCCATGACCGTGCTTGTCACCGGCGCTGCCGGTTTCATCGGCCTGCACACCTGCCAGCGCCTGCTTGCACGGGGCGAGCAGGTGCTGGGCATTGACAGCCTGAACGACTACTACGACCCGACACTGAAACGCGACCGGCTGGCGTTGCTCGAAGGCTCGCCAGGCTTTCGCTTCCAGCAGCTGGACGTGGCCAACCGCGGCGGGCTGGAGGCCTTGTTCAGCCAGCACCAGATCGACCGCATCGTGCACCTGGCGGCGCAGGCCGGCGTGCGCTACTCGATCACGCACCCGCACGCCTACGGCGAAGCCAACCTGACCGGCTTCCTGAACGTGCTCGAATGCGCACGCCAGGCGAAGGTCAGGCACCTGGTCTATGCCAGCAGCTCCAGCGTCTACGGCGGCAACGAGAAGATGCCGTTCTCTGAAGCCGACGCGGTGGACCACCCGGTGAGCCTGTACGCCGCGACCAAGAAGGCCAACGAGGTCATGGCGCACACCTACAGCCACCTCTACCGCGTCCCGACCACGGGGCTGCGCTTCTTCACCGTCTACGGGCCCTGGGGCCGGCCGGACATGGCCTACTTCAGCTTCACCAAGGCCATCCTCGAAGGCAAGCCGATCCAGGTCTTCAACGAGGGCCGGATGAAGCGCGACTTCACTTACATCGACGACATCGTCGACGGCGTGGTCGCCACGCTGGACCGCCCGGCCGAACCCGACACCAGCTTCGATGGCTTGAAGCCGCACCCCGGCCGCTCGCGTGCGCCGTACCGCGTCTTCAACATCGGCAACCAGGACCCGGTGCAACTGGGCGAGTTCATCGCCACCATCGAAGCGGCGCTGGGCAGGGATGCGATCAAGCAGATGCTGCCGATGCAGCCTGGCGACGTGGTCGCAACCTATGCCGACGTTTCCGCGCTGAAGGCCTGGACCGGCGTGTCGCCCAAGACCAGCCTGCGCGAAGGCATCGGCAAGTTCGCGGCCTGGTATCGCGGCTACTACGGCGCTTGAATCGTGCAACTGCCCTGCGTCCTGAGGTACTTTCCTGGCAACGCCGCGTTGGTACTGCGGCACTGGACCTGGCGCTTGCCGACGGCGTGCTCTGCGTGCGGCACATGCGCGGCCCCATCTGCGATGTCGGGCCCGTCGGCGGCGAGCGCCTTTCGTTCCGAGGTGCATGCATGACCGCGCCTGTGCATGCCGGCCGCTCGGTGGCCTGGTTGGTGCTGGGCAAGGGCGCTTACTTCGTGATGAGCTTTGTCGTCACGGCGCTGTTTGCGCGTTTGCTGTCGCCGGCTGAGTTCGGGCTGATGGCGATTGCGTTGCTGACCATGGGGCTGCCGATTGCCTTGTTCGAAGGAGCGATCGGCGTCGAGGTCATCCGCAAGCAGGACCTGACCGATCGAGACTTGTCGTCCTCGTTCTGGACTTCGGTGGTGCTGGGTGGATTGCTCTACCTGGCGCTGTATGTCCTGGCGCCTTGGGTCGCCATGTTTTTCCGCCAGACCGAGCTGGTGCCACTGATCCGCCTGGTGGCGCTGGCGGTGCTGTTCCGCGCCAGCGAAAGCGCGCCCCTGGCGCTGCTGCAGCGCGAAGGGCGCCACAAGTGGGTGGCCGTGTTCACCACGCTGGCCTATTTCACCGGCTACTGCGTGGTCGGCCTGACGATGGCCTGGCTGCACTTCGGCGTGACCTCGATGGGCGTCGCGGTGGTGGTCACCGCGCTGGTCGAGGCGGCGCTGGTGCTGGGGGCTGCCGGGCCGCGCCGTTTCCTCTCCCGCATGGTGTTGCGCGACAGCGCCAAGGTGGCCGGCGAGTCCTTGATGCTGACGCTGGCGCAGGCGCTCAACTGGCTGGCCAACTCCGGCTCCAACATTGTCACCGGCCGGCTGCTGGGCGTGCTGGAGTTGGGGCTGTACGCCCGGGCCTGGAAGCTGCTGGACCTGAGCGCCAACGCGATGGGCGGACCGCTGCGGCAGGTACTGCTGCCGATGTTCGCTGCGGCGCGCGGCGACCGCGACCGGTTGCGGCTGGAGTTCCTGGATACGCTGAAGACGGCGATCTGGTTGTTCGTGCTGGTGTCGGCCTGGCTGGTCGGCAACGCGCAAGGCATCGTGCTGCTGGCGCTGGGCGACAAGTGGTCGGCCGCGGTGGCCATCGTGATTCCGCTCTTTGCCACCGTGTTGCCGCGCTGCGCCTTCAAGGTCACCGAGGCGATGGCGGTGGCGATGGGGGAGCGCGGTCGCCAGGCGCTGAAGCAGGCCATCTATGCGGCACTGACAGTGGGTTTGGCGGCGGTCGGCGCGAACTGGGGGCCGGTTGGCGTGGCCCTGGGTGTGTCGGCGGCAATCTCGATCTTCTATGCGATTTCGCTGTGGCATGCCGGCCATGTTGCCGGTGTGCCGTTTGGCCGCCTGCTCTTGCTGCATCTGGTGCCGATGGCGCTGGGTGCCTTGCTTGCCTGGTCCTTCATGCATGGCACGGCGCTGGCCGTCCAGCATTGGGGCCGGCTGCTCGGCCTGAGCCTGGGTGCTGCCACCAGCGGGGCCGCCTTGCTGGCGGCATTCATGCTGGCGCCGGCCCGTGTCTGCGGTGCGCAGTCGGTGCGCTTCCGCAGCAGTTTTACCCAGAGGTTGGCCGGTCCGCTGCGTGGCAGCCGCTTGCCGTGACCTTGAGAACCCAAGCATCGCGCCCCACGAGGGTGGTCGATCAATCGATGCGGCCTTGTTGCCGCGAAGGAGGAAGCCCGTGAACCATATTTTGTTGATCTCCCGCCTGTCGACCCAGAACGCTGGCAACGAGGCCTTGTCCAAGGAGTTCATCGACCTGTTTCTGGACGTGGCCGGGCAGGCTGAGGTGCGGGCCATGGACCGTTACCCGCAGCACCTGTCCTGGGTGACGATGACGGGCTTGCTGCGCGGCACCGACAAGCCGGAAAAGCGTTTCGACGACTTTGTCGATGCCTTGCTGCAGCATGCCAAGGGGCCGGGGCAGGCCGAGATTGCGCCCAAGGCCAGCCGGGACCTCGTGAAGCTGGATTTGACCGCGCGTGAACTACCGGGCTGGCTCAAGCGGATCAAGCGGGCCATTGGCTTTCGCAAGCGCCTGGCCCGCCTGGGCCTGATGGGCAGGGACGGCCTCTACAAGTTGGGCGCCACGCTGGACTGGGCCGACTTGCTCGTCTGGAATCCGGCCGGCGAGATCCATCCGACTGGCGACAGCAACGAAGTGATGCGGCTGCTGATGGTGATGCGCGCTGCGCAGCGGCTGGGCAAGCGCACGATGGTGGTGAATCACAGCCTGGAGATCGCCGACCCGATGCTCAAGCGCCTGATCGCGCATGTCTACACCAATGCAAGCCAGCTGTGCGTGCGGGACAAGCGTTCACTGGAGGTCGCGCTGTCGCTGGGCGTTGATCCGGCCCGGGTGCGCGAAGTGCCCGACATGGTGTTCCTGGCTGCGGCCACTGCAGGGCCGACAGCCGCACCGGCGCCGGAAGAGCGTGCACCAACCGGTGCCATCGGCCTGGCGATCAACGGGCTGGAGGCCCATGTCGGCGGGGCGGGCTGGGATGATTTGATGCGGCGGCTGGCCAAGCATCAGCGACCGGTCTTCTTCCTGTCCAACGCCATGAACCACGACCTGCCGTTTGCAGAGGCGCTGCAGAAGAACCACGCGTTGACGGTGCTGCCGCGCCAACCCGGCTACGAGCAAATCCGCAGTTTCTACCGCGACCTTTCTGTGCTGGTGAGCAGCCGGCTGCACTCGTCCATCCTGGCGCTGTGCGAAGGTGTTCCGGTGGTGACGATCGAGCCGTCCAGCTTCAAGCTGACCGGCATCTTCCAGCAGCTGGACTACCCGCTGCCAACCGAGCGCCTGCAGTCGGCCGACTGGGTCGATCGCGTGGCCTCGCATGTGGACGCCGCACTGGCCGACCGCGCGCAACTGAGCGAATTCGGCCTGTTGCGCGCGCGGCGAAAGGCGGCCGAGGTCAGACAGGCCTATCTGGACGTACTGAGCGAGCTGGCGGCTCGTCCGGCGGAGGAGGCCGCCGCTGACGCTGCGACGCGCTCAAGAAGCAACCAGGCCGTTCCCAAGTTCTCTTGAGTTGCGGGCGGCGGATCGAGGCAGGTCCTGGCTTTGATCAAAGACGCTGATAGACCCGCAGGTACTCCACGCCCCATTCGCTGATGCCACTGGCCTTGCTGGTCTCGGACGAGGACATCGCAAGGTCCACCAGGATGAACAGCGGTTTCTTGGCTTCCGGTGGGGTTGGGAAACGCGCCAGTTCGAGGCCATCGAAGTAGTAGATGATCCAGTCTGGTGCGACCATCACGCCGTAGGTGTGGTACTGGTTGTCGAACAGGTTGACGTCCACGCCTTTCCACTGCGTGGCGGTCAGCCCGGTGTAGTTCGAGACATAGCGGTGGGTGGTCAGCCGACCGGGCAGCAGGCGTGCCGCCGGCCAGTTGTGGAAACTCTGGTGATGGCCTTTGGGGTCCGATGCGTAGCCCTCGTAGGCGTCGATCTCGGCACGGGTCTCGGTGAGTCGAAAGAACTCGTTGGTGGTCTTCAGCCAGAACGCGGGCCAGGAGCCAAAGCCGTTGCCGCTCTTGGACCTGGCCCGGATCTCGAAGTAGCCATAGAGCCAGCTGTTGCCGCGGCCGTTCAGGTTGACCGAGGTGAACACGCCGCTTTGCCAGCCGCTGGGGCCAACCTGCATGCGCACCACCACCTCGCTGTTCTGTTGCACGAAGGGCGGCGGGCTGTCGGTCAGCTTGGCGGTTTTTGCAGAGCCGGTGGCCGCCGGGTGCACGGGGCTGTACCAGGGCCCGCTGCCGGTCACCTCGTCAGTGACCGACAACCTGTCGAAAGCGTCTTCGAACACCTTGGTGTAGCCGGTCAGGTTCAGTGGCGTCTTCAGCCCTTGTTCGAGTTCCAGCAGGATGTTGGTCGAATCCCAATAGGCCTTGGTGGCCGTCCAGTCGGTGCTGCTGGCTTCGACGTAGACCGGATCCAGCGCAGCCTGGGCCAGCAAGGGCGCCGCAGCAAGGTAAGGGTTGCCGATCGGCAATTGGGTCTGCGCGCCCTTGCGCCACATGCCCCAGGCGATGAGTCGCTGCGCATCGGCGTCTGACAGTTCATCCTGCAGCACCATTAGGCAGTCCAGCGTCCACTTCGGACCGGTGTCGCGGTAGTCGCCAATCAAGCCGGTAGTGGTCGTCGAGCTGCGCGGCAGGCACAGCAGGCCTGCGCCAACCGCTTGCTCCGGCCCACCGTCCAGCGAACTGTAGGCGGTGCCGTTGACCCGCCGCGTCAGCATCACATGCCACTGCGTGCCCGCGTCGGTCAAGGCATGCGAGCCGGCCCAATAGCCGCGCGGATCGCGCCATTGCGGCAGCAGTGTTCGCGTGCTGCCAGTGTTCTTGTAGAACAGTGCCGGCTGGCGCGATGTGGTCATTCCGTCGTAGCCGTTGAAGGTCGCAAAACTGCCGTCGGCGCTGGCGCAGCCGGTGAAGTCGACGCGGAAGATCATCAACACCGCGCGGTGAGCCAGGAAGGCCTGCGACTGGGCGGGAACCAGCAGCCGCCTTGCACCGGTCTGGAACAGCACGCCGTCCGCGTTGTGCATCGGCTGCCGAGTTGTGTCGCCTTGTGTTGCGGCCAGGCCCACCATGCGGTCTTTCCACTGCGCAACCGGGCCGTCCACCAGGTCCTCGGCTCGCCAGTCCAGCCATACCCGTTCACCCAAGGCCCCAGGTGTCCACAGGCCAGGAATGGGCTGGGTCTGCGCGAGTGCTGTGGAAGGCCTCGCAAGCCCGCCCAATCCGACGCTGCCCAGCGTGGTCAGCACATCGCGTCTTCGATATTTCGGTCCGCTCATGCCCGACCCCGTAAAAGTAGGAAACGATTGATACAGCTAACCCAATGATGCGGCAAGTGCCCTGAGTACATCAGGGCCAAAAGGCGGGCGATCTTCGACCTTGTCGGGGCTTTGCAGTCGGACGGCAGCAGGGCAATCCGCGTGCCATCAGCTTGCGCTGTCCCCATGCTTGGGGAGGTATGTTTTTTCATCTGAGCGATCACGCGCCATCAAGCCCAAGCAGGTCTGACTCTTGCATCGTTTTCCCTAGTTCCAGCGACACCGGTTGTTCAGAGGTCCGCAAGCCCTTCGGGGGTGTGCAAAACCCAACAGCACGGGTCGTGCAGATGTCGCCAATGGTGCACTTGGCAAGCGGTCAGGCCTGCTGCGGTGCACAAAAACGACCATCCTGCCAGGCGCAAGCTGTCTTGTTGCGCTGCGGCGAGGGTTGGGGCTTCGGATCCGAAGCCTGTTGGGACGGGGTGCAGTGTGGCCCTGGGCGATGGAAACAAAGAGGGCCCGAGAAAGCTCTCGCGATATTGGCTTTCCCTACCCAACATGAATCGAGGATTTCGCATGAAACTGAAACCACTCTTGGCAGCGCTGGCGCTGGCAGCCACCGGCCTTGCCAGCCAGGCTGCCACCTACAACCTGGGCGTCCTGCCGGTGTCGCCGGCCACGCCGATCATCACCGGTGCAGGTGTGGCCAAAGGCTCGTTCAGCGACTGGTGGTCGTTCACCGTGCCGACCGGCAGCAGCCTGCAATCGTTTGCCAGCACGTCCATTACGCTGTCCAACGTGCTTGACATTGCCGGCCTGACGCTGAGCGTTTACTCCGGGATCAACGGCTCGCAGCTCTTTGGCGGCAGCGGCACGCACCTGGAGAACATCAACCTGAATGCTGGCCAGAACTACGCGCTGAACATCGCGGGCACGGCCACCGGTACCTACGGCGGCGCGTACTCGTTGATCGCTTCCGCGGCGCCCGTGCCGGAACCGGCCAGCATCCTGATGCTGGGCCTGGGCCTGGGGGTGCTCGGATGGCTGAGCAGGCGCAAGCCGGCTGCCGAAGGCAAGTCGCAAGGCCTGTCGACGGGCGGCATGCCGGCGGGTCTCGCAGCGGCCTGAAGGTCGCCATAAAAACGTTGGGAGAGGGTCGCGTGCCTGTGGGGCGGCCCTCGGTGTTCAGGTGGATCCTGAGCTCATTGGATGGCGGACAACAGCGACAGCGGCCCGCAAGGCGCCGAATGTCGCGGGAGGACATCTCGATGACACGAGTCAGTTTTTCTGTTTTTTTGGGTTGGTACGTAGGGCGGTCGACATGATGGACGACCGCAGTGCCACGCGGCTGTTCCTGAATTCGCCGCCGTCGGTTTCGGCGCTGATCGCCGCCGTGCTGGAGCCCGGCATCGCCGCGCTGGGCCTGGTGATTGCGCATGACGTTTTCGCCGAGCCTTTTGACGGCCCGGCCAAGGCTTTGGTGTTGCTGTTGCTGGTGATGATGTTCCCTGGCGTGAATCGCTTCGGGCGGCGCGGCATCGGCGTCGGGCTTGACATCGTGCTGACCTGGAGCGGCATCCTTGCGGTGCTGGCATTGCTGGGCTACGCCACCGACAGCTTGCGCGAATTTGACCGCCGCATGCTGTCGGCCTGGGCTGTGGCGGTGCCGCTGGTGCAGTGGGCCTGCGTGGCTGCGGGCGGGCAGTGGATGCGTCGCCACGCTGCGCAGCCGCAGGCGCAGCGGCCGGCGGTGATCGTCGGTGCCAATGGCATGAGCCTGCGCGTGGCCGACATGCTGTCGCTGCGGCGCGACCAGGGCCGCGAACTGCTGGGCGTGTTCGACGACCGGGAGCACACCCGCGTCGACCTGCCGCCGCACGTGGCCCTGCGCGGCACGCTGGCCGAGCTGCCGGCCTACATCGACGCACATGGCGTGAAAGACGTCTTCATCACGCTGCCGTTGACTTCGCAGCCGCGCATCCTGGGGCTGATGGAGTCGCTGCAGAACACGACGGCGTCGCTGCATTTCGTGCCGGACGTGCACGGTTTCAGCATCATCCAGGGCCGGCTGGAGGACATGGGCGGCGTGCCGGTGGTCGGCCTGCTGGGCTCGCCGTTCACCGGCGTGAACTGGCTGCTCAAGCGCACCAGCGACCTGCTGCTGTCCTCGCTGATCCTGCTGGCGATCTCGCCCATCCTGGTCCTGCTGGCGATCGGCGTGAAGCGCAGTTCGCCGGGGCCGGTGATCTTCAAGCAGCGCCGCACCGGGCTGGATGGCGAGATCATCGAGGTCTACAAATTCCGCTCGATGACCACCGAGGACAACGGCCCGGTGGTCGTGCAGGCCACGCGCGGCGACCCGCGCATCACGCCGTTCGGTGCCTTCATCCGCCGCACCTCGCTGGACGAGTTGCCGCAGTTCATCAACGTGCTGCAAGGCCGCATGAGCATCGTCGGGCCGCGGCCTCACGCGGTCGCCCACAACGAGCAGTACCGCAAGATCGTCAAAGCCTACATGGCCCGCCACAAGGTCAAGCCTGGCATCACCGGCTGGGCCCAGGTCAACGGCTTGCGTGGCGAGACCGATACGGTCGAGAAAATGGCACGCCGGGTCGAGTACGACCTGGAATACCTGCGGCACTGGTCGCTGGGTCTGGACCTGAGCATCATCTTCCGCACGGCCAAGATGATGTTCTTTGATCGCGGCGCGTATTGAATGCAGCGGGTTGGCAAGAGGCGAAGTGGCGCGCAGCTGTCACGTGCGCCATGGCTCATGGGTGTGTTGGTCTGCAGTGCGGCCACGCTGGCAGGTGCGCAGGAGGCTGGCGGCAGCGCGGGTGGTGGTGCTGCGCCCGGTGCCGGTGCCGGGGGCGGGGAAGTCAACAGCGCCAATGGCGTGGGTGACGGCATCGAGGCCAATCCGTATTCGATTTCGATCAGCGAGACGCTGCTGAGCGACAGCAATGTGCAACGCGCACCGGACGGACTGGCGCAGAGCGACCGCATCAGCAGCACCAGCGTGCGCTTGGGCCTGGATCAATGGCTGGGCCGGCAGCACCTGAAGGCCGACGGCAATCTGGTGTTGCAGCGATTCCAGGACCATGCCGAGTTCAACAACAGCAGCCCGTCGCTGCGCGTGCAACTCGACTGGTCCACCGCAGAGCGCTGGCAGGGCGAGCTGGGAGCGCGCCACCAGCAGACGTTGTACCGCGACTTCCGCGGCGAGACACAGGACGGCAGCGAGCAATTGCTGAAGAACCTGGAGCGCATCGACGAGGGCTTTTTCCGGGCCCGCCTGGGCATGGTCACCGCGTGGACACTGGAGGGCGCGTTCGACGCATTCCAGCGCCGCTACTCGGCGGCCACCTTTGCCAACAGCGAGCTTGATCGGCATGCGACCGAACTCGGGGTGCGCTACCAGCCTCACCCCGACTTCAGCCTGCGTACCCTGCTGCGCTACACCAACGGTCGCTACCCGCATGGTGAGGCCGATGGTGAGCCTGACGAATACGACCGACGCGACCTGGAAGCTGCGGTGCAGCTCAGCCCGACAGGTGCCAGTTCGCTGGACCTCCGGGTAGCGCACTCGAACGAGCACCACCACCAGGCCGGCTCGCAACGCAAACACCTGTGGTCAGGCTCGCTGGGCTGGAAGTGGCAGCCCACCGGCAAGCTGAACTTCGAAACGCGTTTGGTGCGCGACAGCGACACCGGCAACCAGCCGCTCAGCGATGGCCTGGCCAGCCGCGACGCCCAGCTCGGCACCGAGCTGTCGGTTTCGTCGCGCTGGCAGGCGTCGGAAAAGCTGCAGTTCTCGTTGACCTATCAACAGAGCCTGCGTGATTTGCAACGTGCCGAGGGCACGCCGGAGGCCCTGAGTGGCAACGACCGGCTGCGCCGGTTCACGCTGGGGGTCGACTGGCAGCCCTGGCGTAGCGTCGGGCTGGGGTGCCAGGGGACCCAGGAGCGTCGCCGCACCTCCGGCAGCCCGGAGTTGACGACACCTTACGGCGCGGCAGTGGTGGCGTGTTACGGCCGTTTCGTCTGGCAGTGATGCGCAACCGTGAAAACCCGTAAACGGGCTTGGATCTTGCTCAGGGTTATCCCGTGCGCTGATCTCTCTGTTGCGGGATCGGGTGCCTCTCCGGGTGCAGTTTGGGTCCGGCCCTTTCTTTGCGGAGGAAACATGAACAAATCAATCGTCGCTTCTGTGCTCGCGGCTTCCGTCCTGGGGCTGGGTTCCGCGGGTGCCGTGGCCCAAAACCTGCCAAACGCCAGTTTCGAAAGCCTGGTCCTGGGTGATGGCGTGGGCCGCGCCGCGTCCGATGCAAGCAGCCTGGTCATGGTGACCCATGGCGACGTGTCGCGCCAGAGTTTCGGCACTGTGGCCGGCAGCGGCCTTGTTGCCACCGGCACGGTGCCGAAAACCTCGTTCATGGCCGGCACGCCGCTGTTGAATGACAGCTTGCGCAGCAGCATGGGTTCCCGGCTGCTGGTCGACGGCCTGCAGTTCGCCACCAAGGTGCCCGAGCCTTCGGGCTCGGCCATGGTGCTGGCAGGCCTGGGTGCGCTGGGCCTGATGTTCCGCCGCCGTCGCCTGCAAGGCTGACGACTCCCGTCGTCGAACGATCCACGTGACCCGCGGCGCTGCGGGTCTTCAGGGCCAGCTCGGCAGCGGATGCTGCTCAAACCAGGTCACCAGGAAATCCACCGCCGCCCGCGTGCGGGCCGAAAGATGCTCGCGCGTCGGGTACAGCGCCATCACGTCGGCCGGCGGCAGTTGCCAGTCGGGCAGCATCGCCCGCAGCCGGCCTGAACGCAGGTAAGGCGCAGCGTCCCACACCGAGCGCAGCAGCGCGCCGTGGCCGTCCAGCGCCCATTGCAAGGCGGTGTCGCCGTCGTTGGTCGACATGCGGCCACGCACCTTCACGCTTTCCTGCCGGGGCGCTGTTCGGCTGCCCTGGCCATCGCCGCGTGGCGTGAACTGCCAGGTGTTGAAGGCCTCGTCGTTCTCGCGCAGCAGGATGCACGGCCAGCGTGCCAGGTCCGCCGGCCGGTCGGGCTCGCCCAGCGTGCGCAGCAGCTTTGGGGAGGCGCACAGCACCCGGTGATTCGCGGCGATCCGGCGTGCGCTGAGGCGCGCATCCGGCAAGGGCCCGATCTGCAGCGCCAGGTCCAGGCCCTGTTCGACCAGGTTCACCTGGCGGTCGCTCAACGTGAGCTGCAGTTCGACCTCCGGATGCGCCCGCGCAAAGGCCGACAAGGCCGGCGCGAGCTGGCGCCGGCCGAAGCCCAGCGTGGCATGCACGCGCAGCAGCCCGCGCGGCGTGGCCCGGCTGCCGCCCACGGTCTGTTCCAGCGTCTGCAGCTCACCCAGCAGCCGCGAACCCTCGGCCAGGTAGGCCTCGCCTTCGGCGGTCAGGCTGACCCGGCGCGTCGTGCGCTGCAGCAGCCGCGCGCCAAGCCGCCGCTCCAGCGCCGCCAGCCGCTTGCTGATCGTGGGCGGCGTCACGCCCAGTTCGCGCGCGGCGGCGCTGAGGCTGCCCTGGCGGGCCAGCAGCACAAAAAAGCCGAGGTCGGAGATGGCATCCATGCCTGCCATTCTGTCGCCACAGGCATCAATGATGTGCGTTCGGCGATCACACTTTCCCTGGCGGGCGGCCTACGATGCGCCCATGCCTGCCAATCTGTCACCGTCTGCCGACCCGGGTGAAGTGCTGTTCCCCGGCTTTGCGTCCCACTTCATCGAGACCGATGTGGGCGTGAACATTCGCGCCCGCAGCGGTGGCGAAGGCCCGCCCTTGCTGCTGCTGCATGGCCACCCGCAGACCCACGCGATCTGGCACCGCGTGGCGCCGGTGCTGGCGCGTCACTTCACATTGGTGCTGGCCGACCTGCGCGGCTATGGCGACTCGTCCAAGCCCGTGGGCGAGGCCGACCACACCAACTACAGCAAGCGCACGATGGCGCGCGACATGCGCCGGTTGATGCAGTCCCTGGGCCACGAGCGCTTCGCGGTGCTGGCACATGACCGCGGCGCGCGGGTCGCGCATCGGCTGGCAGCCGATCATGAAGATGCGGTCAGTCGCCTGGTGCTGCTGGACATCGCCCCCACACTCGCCATGTACGAGCAGACCAGCGAGCTGTTCGCCCGTGCCTATTGGCACTGGTTCTTCCTGATCCAGCCCGCGCCGCTGCCCGAGCGCCTGATCAATGCCGACCCTGCCGCCTACATCCGCGATGTGATGGGCCGCCGCAGCGCCGGCCTGGCGCCATTCGACCCGCGCGCGCTGGCCGAGTACGTGCGTACCGCGGCGCTGCCTGGCACTGCCCACGGCCTGTGCGAAGACTACCGCGCTTCCGCTGGCGTTGACCTTCTGCACGACCGCGCCGACCGCGATGCCGGCCGTCGCCTGACCCAGCCGTTGCTCGCCTTGTGGGGCGCCGAAGGCGTGGTCCAGCGTTGCTTCTACCCGCTGGCCGAATGGCAGCGCGTGGCAACCGACGTGCGTGGCCACGCACTCCACTGTGGCCACTACATCGCAGAAGAGGCGCCTGAATCGCTGCTGGCCGCAGCCCTACCGTTCCTGCAGGGCAGGGCCGCATGACCGGCCGCACGCTCTACCGCAAGCTGGTGGACAGCCACACCGTGGACCTGCTCGACGAGCAGAACGTGCTGCTGTTCTGCGACCTGCACCTGATGAACGAATACACCAGCCCGCAGGCCTTTGCCGGCTTGCATGCGCAGGGGCGACCGGTCCCGATGCCGGGCCAGCATGTGGCGGTGGTCAGCCACATCATCCCGACGCATGCTGCGCCAGTGGCTCAACGTGTGATCCTGGATCCACCGTCTGCACTCCAGGCGCGCAACCTGCGCCGCAACTGCGAGCAGCACCGCATCGCACTGTTCGACACGCAGGACCCTTTGCAAGGCATCGAACACGTGGTGGCACCCGAGCATGGGTTGATCCTGCCCGGCATGGTGGTGCTGTGCGGCGACAGCCACACGACGACCTATGGCGCGCTCGGTGCACTGGGTTTTGGCATTGGCACCAGCGAGGTCGAGCATGTGCTGGCCACGCAGACCCTGGTCTACCGGCTGGCGGGTGACATGCGCATCACGGTCGACGGCCGGCTGCCCCGGGGTACCGGCGCCAAGGACCTGGTGCTGGCGATCATCGCCCGCATCGGCGCGCAAGGGGCGCGCGGCTACGTGGTCGAGTTCTGCGGCGAAGCCATCGATGCGCTGTCGATCGAGGCTCGCTTCACACTGTGCAACATGGCGGTCGAGGCCGGTGCGCGGGGTGCGCTGGTCGCGCCGGACCAGAAAGCGCTGGACTACGTGCTGGCGCACGCGCCGGACCTCGCCGAAGACGGCCCGTGGCGCGAAGCCGCGTTGGCGCATTGGGCCACGCTGCGCAGCGACGCCGACGCGGTGTTCGAAGTCGAGCATCGCTTCGACGCCAACCAGCTGTCGCCCTTTGTGACCTGGGGCACCAGCCCGGACCAGGCCTTGCCGGTGCACGCCGCCGTGCCCAGCCCGCAAGACTTCGATGACCCCGTGGCGCGCAGCAGTGCCGAGCAGGCCTTGCGCTACACCCGGCTGTCCGCGGGTGCGCCGCTCGCCGGTACGCCGGTGCAGCACGTGTTCATCGGCTCCTGCACCAACGGCCGCATCGAGGACTTGCGCGAGGTCGCAGCCACGGTCGGCTCGCATCATGTGGCACCCGGCGTGCGTGCCATGGTCGTGCCGGGCTCCGGCGCGGTGCGCGCGCAGGCCGAGGCCGAAGGCATTGCCGCGCAGCTGCTGGCAGCCGGCTTCGAGTGGCGCCAGCCCGGCTGCTCGATGTGCCTGGCGATGAACGACGACGTGCTGGCCGACGGCGTGCGCTGCGCCAGCACCACCAACCGCAATTTCGAGGGCCGCCAGGGCCGCGGCGCCATCACCCACCTGATGAGCCCGGCCATGGCTGCCGCCGCCGCCATCACCGGCCGCATCACCAACCTGGCCGATCCGCTGCAGTGGCCACCCCTGGCCCCACAGGAGACGCGACATGCCTGAGACCTCAACGACCGCGTGGATTGCCCGCGCCGCGCCGCTGCCGCTGGCCAACCTCGACACCGACCAGATCATGCCCAAGCAGTTTCTGCGCGGCATCGACAAGGCCGGCCTCGCCCAGGGCCTGCTGTACGACCTGCGCTTCGACGCCCACGGCCAGCCCAGGCCCGAATGCGTGCTGAACCAGCCCGCGTTCGCCGGTGTGGACGCCTTGATCGGCGGGCCGAACTTCGGCTGCGGCTCCAGCCGCGAACATGCGGTGTGGGGCCTGCTGCAGTACGGCGTGCGCGCAGTCATCGCGCCCAGCTTTGGCGAGATCTTCTATTCCAATGCGGTCAACAACCGCCTGCTGCCGGTGATGGTCTCGCCGGCGCACGGCCAGGCCTTGCTGGACCAGGCGCTGGCCTGCGCAGCGGCAGGTGAAGGCCCGTTGCCGCTGCAGATCGACCTGCCCGCGCTGCAGGTGCGCTGCGGCACCATCGAGGCCCCGTTCGCGCTGTCGCCGCGCCACCAGCGCATGCTGCTGCAGGGCCTGGACATGGTGGGTGCCACGCTGGCCCACGCAGCGCAGATCGAAGCCTTTGCTGCGCGTCATTTCGCCGCCCAGCCCTGGTTGCAGGACCGCGCGATGCTCACCCGGGAGCGCCTCACGGCAGCCTGAACGCTGTCGCCGCACGCGAGAATGTCGCAAACAATGCGTGGAGCGATGTGTGGATTGGATGCGTGGACCTTCTTGTCGGTGGCGCTTGCAAACCAGGCCGGTGCCCGCGATATTGGCCGTGGCGCTGGCCGGTTGTGCCGAGCTGAACCTGCCTGACTTGCTGGCGTCGCCTGCGCCAGCCACCAAGCCGGTTCGTGTCACTCAGGTGGCCGCCGCAACGGCCTCGGCGCCTGTTGCCGTGACGGCCAAACCCGCCGCGCCGCCGCCTGCCGGGCCGGTGCTGCCGCCCAAGGCCGTCATTGCCTATGGCAGCAGCCCGCTGCAGTTCGGCGAACTCCGGTTGCCGCCTGGCGACGGGCCGTTCCCGGTCGCGGTGTTGATCCATGGCGGCTGCTGGACCAGCGGTTTCGCGACGCTGCGCAGCACCGCCGCGCTGGCCAGCGAGTTGACACGCTTTGGCATCGCCAGCTGGAACATCGAATACCGCCAGCGCGGCGACGCCGGTGGCGGTTGGCCCGGCACCTACCGTGACTGGGCTGCGGCGCTGGATCAGTTGCGCCAGCTGCAATACGTGCACCCGCTGGACCTGAGCCGCGTGGTTGCGGTCGGCCACTCGGCAGGTGGCCACGCTGCGTTGTGGCTGGCCGGCCGGGCGCAGTTGCCGGCCGACAGCGAGATCCGCGGCGCCGATCCGCTGCCGCTGCTGGCCGCGGTGGACATCGACGGCCCGGCCGACCTGGCCAGCTTCATCGGGCCGGACCAGCAGGCCTGCGGCGAACCAGCCGTGGCGCCGCTGATGGGCGGCCTGCCGGAGGCCCAGCCCCTGCGCTACCGCCAGGCCTCGCCACAGTCGCTGCTGCCGCTGCGCGTGCCGCAGTACCTGGTGTCTGCCGCGGTGCTCTTGCCGGAAGCCGCGCAGGCCTACCAGGCCAAGGCCCGCGCGCTGGGCGACGAGGTCGAGCTGCTGCCATTGCCCGGCGTGGGCCACTACGACCCGCTGCAGCCCGGCCTGCCCGCGGGTGAGGCCGTGCGCAGGCTGATCGTCGAACGTGCCTTCACGCCGCCGTTCAACGCCAGCAGCGTCAGCTACCGCTGCGCCGCCGGCAAGCGCCTGTCTGCCGCGTACCTGAACCTGCGTGGCGGCGAGTCGTTCGCGGTGCTGTCCTGGCAAGGTCGGCAGGAGGTGTTGCGTGCCGGCCCGGGCGGCTCCGGCGTGCGCTATGCCGCGCTGCCGGGGGCGCTGGCGGGTTCGCCCTCTGCCGGCCTGATCTGGCAGACCCAGGGAACCGAAGGCATGCTGAACCAGGAACTGGGCCAGACGACGCGCACGCTGGCTTTCGACTGCAAGCCCGAGCGCTGATTGCCAGGGCACCGCCGGGGCTTGAGTTCTTCGGCAGTGGCGCCATCTGCAGGGCTTGTTGGAGAGCTGCGATGGGTGCGAGAGAGCAGATGACCGAGGCCTGGGACGGACGTCCTGATGGCGACATCCTGGATGCGTATTCGGAGACGGTGGCCGCCACCGTCGAACGCGCGCGCGACGCGGTCGTGTTCGTGGCCGTGTCAGGCCGGCAGCAGCAAGGCAGCGGGTCCGGTTTCGTGTTCACGCCGGACGGTTACGTGCTGACCAACAGCCACGTGGTGCGGGGTGCCGTGGCGCTGGAGGTGTCACGGCCCGACGGCACGCGCGGCCAGGCCGAACTGGTGGGCGACGATCCGGATTCGGACCTCGCGGTGCTGCGCATCGGCTCCAGTCGTTTCCTGCCTCACCTTGAGCTGGGGGACTCTTCGAAGTTGCGTGTCGGGCAGGTGGCGATCGCCATTGGCAGCCCGCTGGGCTTCACGCACAGCGTGACCAGCGGCATCGTCTCCGCGCTCGGGCGAACGCTGCGCTCGGCCACCGGCCGGATGATGGACAACATCGTGCAGACCGATGCTGCGCTGAATCCCGGCAACTCGGGCGGGCCGCTGCTGGATTCGCACGGCCGCGTGATCGGCGTCAACACCGCGATCATCCGGGGCGCGCAGTCGCTCAGCTTCGCGGTGGCGGTGAATTCGGCCAAGTGGGTCGTGCCGCAGCTGCTGGCGCAGGGTCGCGTGCGCAGGGCCTACATCGGCCTGTCCGGCACCACCGAGCCGCTGTCCAGGCGCGTGGCGCGTTACCTGGGTGTGGCCCACGCGAGCGCGGTGCGCGTGTCGGAGGTGCAGCCCGACTCGCCGGCCGAGGCCGGTGGCGTCAAGCCAGATGACCTGCTGCTGGGGATCGATGGCCTGCCGGCTGCCACCGTGGACGATCTCCAACGCCTGCTGGACGGCTCGCGCATTGGCAAGGTTTGCGTGGTGCGCGTGCTGCGTGGTGCAGAGTCGCTGTTCCTGCACCTGGTCCCGGCGGAAAGCCGCCCCGCGAGGGGCTGAACTGTCGCTCGCCGCCAGGCCGGCTGCCGGCGGTGGGTGTCAGCGCGTGAACGCTTGCACGCTGCCTGCCGGCAGGCCGTGGTGGCGCGCGGCCATCAGCGGGCTCTGCAGCGTGGCGGTGTAGGTCACCAGGCCTGAGTTGCAGGGCTCCGTCTGCTTGATCGAGCTGTTGACGTCCACGTAGGTGGCCTCGCCGGCCTTGACCGTGCCGGTGACCGTGGTGCCGGAGACGTCGAACTTCATCGTCAGCGTCTGGTAAAGCGACTGGCCCTTGTACTCGCTGGACAGCTTCTTGGCGGTCACCGGCAGGTAGGCGCCAATGCCCCACCATGCGAACTTGACGTCACCGGTCTTGCAGGTCTCGTTCCACTGGGTGGAGCTGCCGGTGAAGACGAGGCCGTCGGTCTCGCTGTTGACCAGCGTGATTTCAATGCTGAGCCCGTCGGATGTGGTGCCGGCATAGGTGCCGGCGACCTGGGCATGGGCCCCGCCGGCGATCAGGGCCAGCGTGAGGGCGAGGGCGGCGTGTGCAGTGGGTGCGCGCAGGGTCTTGGACATGGGAATTCCTCCAGGGATGAACGAGCAGAACAACTGCTCGCCGCCGCGAAAGGAGTCCCGGGCAGGGCGGTTGGCGACGAGCTGGCGCATCGTCGCGGGCCACCGTTAGGCAAACGCTAGCAAGCCGTCCGAACGCCTCTGCCCAGGAGGCCGGGTGCGTCGGCCCGCGTCAGGAGGCCTGCTGCTCCAGGAAGCGCTGCGCATCCAGCGCAGCCATGCAGCCGGTGCCCGCCGAGGTGATGGCCTGGCGGTAGACGTGATCCTGCACGTCGCCGGCTGCGAACACGCCCGGCACGCTGGTCATCGTCGCAAAGCCGTTCTGGCCGCTCTTGGTGACGATGTAGCCGTCCTTCATCTCCAGCTGGCCGCGGAAGATGTCGGTGTTCGGGTGGTGGCCGATGGCGATGAAGCAGCCCTTGAGCGCGATGTCCTGCGTCTCGCTGCCGTCCACCTTCTTCAGCCGCACGCCGGTCACGCCGCTCTGGTCGCCCAGCACTTCGTCCAGCGTCTGGTGCAGGTGCAGCTTGATCTTGCCCTGCGCGACCTTCTCGTGCAGCTTGTCGATCATGATGGCCTCGGCGCGGAACTTGTCGCGCCGGTGCACCAGATGCACCGTGCTGGCGATGTTGCTCAGGTACAGCGCTTCCTCGACCGCGGTGTTGCCGCCGCCGACCACGGCCACTTCGTCATTGCGGTAGAAGAAACCGTCGCAAGTGGCGCAGCCGCTCACGCCGCGGCCCATGAAGGCCTTCTCCGAATCCAGGCCCAGGTACTTGGCCGAGGCGCCGGTGGCGATCACCAGCGAATCGCAGGTGTAGTTGCCGGAGTCGCCCTTGAGCTTGAAAGGCCGTTCGCTGAAGTCGGCGGTGTGGATGTGGTCGAACACGATCTGCGTCTGGAAGCGCTCGGCGTGTTCGAGGAAGCGCTGCATCAGCTCGGGGCCCTGCACGCCCATCACGTCGGCCGGCCAGTTGTCGACCTCGGTGGTGGTCATCAGCTGACCGCCCTGGGCCATGCCGGTGACCAGCAGCGGCTTGAGGTTGGCGCGCGCAGCGTAGATCGCGGCCGAGTAGCCGGCTGGGCCGGAGCCAAGAATCAGGACCTGGGCGTGGGTGGTGGGAATGCTCATCGGGCGCTCATGGTGCGAGTCAAACGGGGTCACAGCTGGGCGGCATCCAGCCGGCGGGCGAAGGCCTCGGCCGGCTCGAAGCCGATGGTGCGGGCGCTGGCCAGCTCGGTGCCGCGCGGGTCGAAGAACAGCACGGCCGGCGGGCCGAACAGGCTGAAGCGCTTCATCAGCGCCTTGGCTTCGGGTGTGTTGTCTGTCACGTCGGCCTGCAGCAGCAGGGCGCGAGACAACCGCGGCTGGATGCTGGCGTGGCGGAAGGTCAGGTGCTCCATTTCCTTGCACGAGACGCACCAGTCCGCATAGACGTCCACCATCACCGGTTTGCCGGCCGTGCGCAGCGCTTCGTCCAGCTGCTGCAGCGAGGTGATGCGGCGGAAGCTGGGCGTGTCCGCCGCAGCGGTGGTGGTGGCTCCGGCCACGCCAGCGCCGTTGCGCGCCAGGTGGCGCAGAGGCTGCAGCACGCTCTCGCCGCCGGACAGCGCGCCGGCCATCAGCGCGATGCTCCACAGCGCCGCCACGCCGCCAATGCCGCGCCACAGCGGCCAGCGGCCGGTGTTGAAGGTGCCCAGCGCCATCAGCGCGACCATCACGCCCGCGCCCAGCACGAACATCGTCACGCCGGCCGGCAGCACCGGCGAGACGAGCCACAGCGCGGTGGCCAGCAGCATCAGGCCGAAGAAGGTCTTGACCTGCTCCATCCAGCGGCCGGCGCGCGGCAGCAGGCTGCCGGCCGACAGGCCCAGCAGCAGCAGTGGCACGCTCATGCCCGTGGCCAGCGCGAACAGCGCAGCGCCGCCCAGCAACACGTCACGCGTCTGGCTGATGTAGACCAGCGCGCCGGCCAACGGTGCGGCCACGCAGGGCCCGACCAGCAGCGCCGAGAGCCCGCCCATGCCGAACACCGCCAGGTGGCGGCCGCCGCCCAGCTGGTTGGAAGCATTGTTCACCCGTGCCTGGATGAAGGACGGCATCTGCAGCTCGAACATGCCGAACATCGACAGCGACAGCCCGGACAGCAACAGCGCGAAGCTGCCCAGCACCCAGGGGTTCTGCAACGCTGCGGCAAAGCCGGAGCCGAGCAGGCCGGCGGCCACGCCCGCGGCGGTGTAGACCAGCGCCATGCCCAGCGAATAGGCCAGCGCCAGCGTGAAGCCGCGCGAGCGCGACACCGGCGCGCCCTGGCCGACGATGATGGACGACAGGATGGGCACCATGGGCAGCACGCAGGGCGTGAAGGACAGCAGCAGTCCGCCCAGCAGGAACAGTGGCACCACCTTCAGCAGGCTGCCCGAGGACAGCGCCAGCGTGTTGCCGGCGTCGTCCGCCGCTGGTGCGGCTGCAGCTGCGGTGGCCACGGCTGGTGCTGCTTCCTTCGCAGCGTCACCGGCCGGTGGCGTACCGAACAGGTCGGCCGCCGGCTCCCAACGGGCCTGCAGCGCACCGCCCGCGTCCCGCGAGAGGTGCACCGTGCCCTGCTGCGGCGGGTAGCACAGGCCGCGGTCGGCGCAGCCCTGGTAGCTCATCGCCAGCGCAGGCGGCAGCTCGCCGGCCGGCAGCGGCTGGCGGACCTGCACCGTGCCTTCCCACAGCGTCATGGTCTGGTTGAAGTTGGTGTCGAAGTACGAGCGGCCGGGCGGCAGCGTGGCCGCCGGCAGCGCCGCGCCGCCCTCGGCCTGCAGCGAGAAGCGCTCGCGGTAGAGGTGGTAGCCAGGGGCGACCTGCAGGGTCACCTGCACGGCCTGGCCGTCCACCGCGACCTGCGGACGGAAGGCGTCTGCGGGGTCGAGGAAGCTGTCGCCTGCAGGGGCTGATGAGGCTGCGGGTTCGGCACCTGCGGCCCAGGCCGCAGGCAGGCCGGCTGCAGCGGCCAGGGCCACTGCAGCCAGGGCGGCCACAAAAGCCCGCCAGGGCCGGAAGGAGGAGAGGAGGCTCATGGTGTGGGAGGTGCGGTGAAGTGGAAGAGCGAAGGGGGTTCGGCCGGCAGTGCGGGCGCTGCGTCGGAAGAAGGTGGCCAGGCGGGCTCGTGTGCGTGGGCCTGGCCTTGCGCGTCGATGGCCAGGAAGGCCACGCCTTGCTGGCGCAGGAAGTCAGCGCCCGCAGCGCCCATCAGCATGGCCAGCGTGCTGAGCGCACCGGCGGCGGCGCACACCGGCGCGGCCACGCTGATGGACTGCCAATGCGTGACCGGCTGGCCGCTGCGCGGGTCCAGCACATGGCAGCAGCGGCGGCCGTCGGGGGTGACGAAGAAGCGTTCATAGTCGCCGCTGGTGGCCAGCGCACCGTCGCGCAGCTGCAGCGTGGCGCACACCGCGCCGGGTTCGCGCGGATGCTGGATGCCGAAGGCCCAGGGCCGGCCGTCGGCGCGCGGGCCCAGCACGCGCAGGTCGCCGCCCAGGTTCACGAAGCCGTGCCGCAGCCCGGCCTGCGCGAGCACGGCCTGCGCCCGGTCCGCGGCGTATTCCTTGCCGATGCCGCCGAAGTCCAGTTCCATGCCGGCCTGCGGCAGCAGCACATCATGCAGGCCCCATTGCACGCGCGGCCAGCCGATCAGCGGCAGCACCTCGGCCAGCTGCACCGCACTGGGCTCGCGTGCGGCGCGGAAGTCCCAGGCCCGGCGCAGCACGCCGCTGGTGAGGTCGAAGCGGCCCTCGCTCAGTCGGTGCAACTGGTCGCCGAAGGCCAGCAGCCCGGCGGTTTCTTCGTCGATGGGCACAGCCTGGCCGCTGCCGGCGGCGGCGTTGATGCGCGAGACCACGCTGTCGGCCCGGTAGCGCGAATACTTGGCCTCGATGCGCCGGACCTCGGCCATCGCCGCCTCGCCGGCTTGGCGCAGCGAGGGCCCGGCCGGTGTGCCGGCGCTGCCCAGCACGATCTCGCAACGCGAGGCCATGGCCTCGAAGGCGAGATGCCAGCCGTCGGCGGGTTCGTGCCAGGTCTGCAGCATGGGGGGTGGCCTCGGTCGCTTAAAAACTGCGCGAGAGGCCGAACTGCCACCAGCGTGCCGAGAAGGTCGCCAGGCCGGGCGACCCATTGCCACCGGCACGCCAGCCAGAGCGCTGCTCGTAGCGCTCGTAGTTGAGGTCCAGCTTCCATTGCGCGTCCACGCGCCAGTCCACGCGCAGCCCGCCGGTCAACGCGCCGAAGGCCGAGAGCCGCTGGTCGGCCGAGGTGGGGTGCTGGCCGTCGAAGCCCGGTGGGAAGGGCTCGCCGAGCACCGGGTCATACACCGGATCCTTGTAGAACCTGGCGGCACTCTGCGTGGTGTAGCGCAGCGTGGGCGTGACGCTCCAGCGCTCGCCCAGCGGCTGCACCCAGGCGGCTTCCAGCGTGTGGGCGCGCACGCCGAAGCTGTCGTCGTAGAAGCGCCAGCTGGTGCGCAGCGTGGCCTGCAGCGGTTCGATGTGGTGGTTCCAGCGCAGCAGCGCGGTGTACTGGTTGCGCGAGCGCGGCCGGATGTCGGGGAACTTGTACGGGTCCGAGAAATATCCGCGGCCCCAGTTGGCACCGAGGTTGAGCTGCACCAGGTCCAGCGCCGAGACGGCCTGCGTCACGCCGGCGAGCAGCTGCCAGGTGCCGCGGTGCTCGTGCAGCGTGTCGTCGTCGCTGGAGCCGATGCTGTCGTTGCTGCGTGCCAGGCCGATGTTCCAGGTGCGGTTGTTGTCCTCGCTGGAGAGCCGCCATTCGGCCGAGAGCGTGCGCGACTTGTAGTCGTGCTCGTTGGACCAGGCGCCGCCGATGGCCCAGGCCTGGCGGTCGTCGTAGTGCGTGAGCTTCAGGTCGCCGGCATGGCGCTGGTCGTCCATGTGCGAGGCACTGGAGATGGCGCTGTGGTGGCGCGGCGAGGCGCCGGACACGCCATCGCGCACGAACGAGCCTTCCAGCGACCAGTGCGCGTCCAGCGGCGCCAGCGCGTAGATCGACGGCGCGTTCACATGCACCCGCTGCAGGCCGGGCTGCCAGTCCTGGTAGGACAGCTGCTTGATCGCGATGACACCCTGCTCGGGCGCGGTTTCGGCCATGGCCGGGGCCACGATGCCGGGCAGCAGCAGCGCAGCGGCCAGCACGCCGCCCAGGACGGGGCCCGATGAAGGAACGGGACGCGGGCTTGCTGCCGTTGTCGCTCCGGTTGTCGCGTCAGTTGCAGCCACAGCCACCTCCGCCCACGCCGTAGCCGCCCGAGGCGTTTTCCTTGCTGGTGTAGATGTGCTGGTCGAAGCGATCGCCCAGCGGGTCGCCGGCCATGGTCATTTCCGGACGGGCGAGCGCGCCCTTTTCCCAGGCCTGGGGCGCCTGCCAGCCGGCGCAGCCGCCGAGCGTGGCCGTGGCGAGCAGCAGGCTCGCCAGCAGGCCGGTGCGAAGTGGAGGGTTCATCGTGTCGATTGCAGTAGGTCGTCAAAAAGAGGTCACTCAAGGAAACGCCGGGTCGTTCCAAGTTTCCTTGTCGCCCCGCGGGGGGCGGGCTGGGCGCAGCCCGGCCTTGGGGGCGCTCTCAAGCCCCTAGGGCAGCGGCGAGGCGGGCTTCCAGCGGGGCCATGTCGTCCTCCCGGAAGCCGGCATGCGTGGCCAGCACCTTGCCGTCGGCGCCCAGCAATACCGAGCTGGGCATGGCCTTGACGCCGAAGCGGCGCGCGGTGTCCGCCGAGGGGTCGAAGGCCAGCGTGAACTGCGCCGGCAGCTCGGCCAGGAAGCGCTGCGCGTCGGCGGTCTGCTTGTCCAGGTTCACCGCGACGATGCGCAGCCCCTGCGGTCCGAACTTGGCCTGCATGCGGTTCATCCATGGGAATGACTGGCGGCAGGGGCCGCACCAGGAGGCCCAGAAGTCGATGTAGGTCGCGCGGGCCTTGCCGTCGAACAGCGGCACGCCGGGCTGGCCGGCGGCACCGGGCGCGCTCTGCACCGGCAGCGCATCGCCAGGTACCAGCGCGGCCGCGAGGCCGGACCAGCCCAGGCCGCCCAGTGCCAGTGCTGCCGTGGCACTCTGCGCAAGCCATTCACGGCGCGTGGAATCGTGGAAAGGCGGGCGGCGAACAAAGCTCATCGGTGGCTCCTTGAAGCGCAGGAAGCAGGGCTGCTGCGCTTGCTGCGCAGCGGGTCTGCGCGTAGGTGCCGTCGGCGGCCCAAATGGTTGAAGGCCGCGTGCGATGTTGGTGAGAAAAGGTGTCTGCGCGGGATGCCGCGCCGCGCGCATTCAGCGTGCGGTACTGCAGTGGCAGCTGGGGCTTTGCGCTTCCAGCACGCGGCAGGCGTTGACCTCGGTGGCCGAGGGTGCCTGCTCGCGCAGCAGCTTTTCGATGCGCGGTCCGTCGAGCTGCGGCTGGTGCTGCAGCAGCAGCGCGGCAATGCCGCTGACATGGGACGCGGCCATCGAGGTGCCGGAGGCGAAGTCGTAGCGCCCGCCAGGCGTGAGCGTCAGCACCTCGCGGCCGGGGGCCGCCAGGGCTGCGGTGCCGAAGGGGTCGGCGGTGGCGTCCTGCACCGCGATCACGCCGTGCACGTTGAGCGGAAAGCCTTCGCGCGAGCCAGCCGGCGGCAGCGCGCCCACCACCACCACGCCGCGCGCGATGGCCTGGCGCAGCAGCCGCGCCAGCAGCCCGTCCGGCGGGCCGCCCAGGCTGAGGTTGATGACCTGCGCGCCGCCGTCCAGCGCGGCAGCCAGCGCTTGCGAGAGGGTGAAGGAATTGCAGGTGGCGCGGCCGTCGGGCAGCTCCCAGCAGGCCTTGAGCGCCGTGAGCCGCGCGCCGGGCGCGATGCCGACGATGCCGATGCCGTTGCCCGGCTGCGCGGCGATCAGCCCGGCCACTTCGGTGCCGTGGCGATCGCGTCGGAACTGGGCACTGTCGTGGTCAACGAAGTTAGCGGTCTCCGGTGTGGCGCTGCCCAGGTCCTGGTGCGCGGTGTCCACGCCGGTGTCGATGACTGCCACGCGCACGCCGTCGCCGCGTGCGCAGCGGTGGGCCTGCGGCACGCCCAGCGCGAGCACGCCGCGCTGCAGCGGCAGGTAGGGGTCGTTGTAGGCGCTGGCGGCGGCGAGCGCCTGGCGTGGCGTTGCGGATGCGGCAGCGGGGGGCAGGTCCGCCGGGGACGCCGGGGATGAGGCCTGCGCCAGCGTCTCGAACTGCTGCAGCGGCTGGGCCAGCGCCACGCGCGGGTCCTGGGCCAGGGCGGCCAGCACGGCCTCGCGCGAGACGCCATCGGGCACGCGCAGCGTGGCGCAGTGCAGGCCCAGCACGCGGATGGGCCAGGCCGCCAGCGGCTGCAGCCGGTGGGCTTGCGCGACCTCGGCCATCAGCTGCTCGGCCCGAACGCCAGTGGCGTACTGCGGCTTGCGTGAATAGAGGCCAGGCGTGGAGCCGGCGCTGGTGGGCAAGGCCTCCATCGGGTTCTGGACCGCCACCACGATGACCTGGCTGCCGTCACCCGCCGGGGCGCCGCCGACGAGGGGCGGCGCTGCCGCGGGCTCGCCGGTGCCGGGCGCAGCGCAGCCTACCTGCAGCGCCAGCACGGTGCCCAGCCAGGCGCCGTGCAGCCAAGCTCGAAAGCCCGTCATCTGGCCATCACCGCGCCGGCCCGGTGGACTCGGCGAACGCCACGGCCGGCAGGTGGCGCAACTCGGCTGCGAGGCCGTCCGCATCGCGCTGGCCCGCGCCTTGGGCCCAGCCCAGCGTGAACACGCCGGCTTCGGTGGGGCCCGCGAGCACCACCAGGCCGCGCTGCAGCAGCAAGGCCTGCACTTCATCGACGCGGCGCTCGCCCTGGAACACCACGCGCAGCACGCCGCGCGATGCACCGGTGCCGGCAGGTGCGTCGGTCAGGGTCTGGTAGGCCGGCGTTGCCGTGGCGGCCTGGCCCTGCCACCACCAGGCGACCACGCCAAGCGTCAGCACCAGTTGCAGGCCACCGACCAGGGCCACGGTGGCCAGTGGCACGCGCAAGCCGGTTTGGGCTGCCGCCGCCCAACCGCCAACCCAGCCGCCCATCCAGCCCTGCCGGGGGAGGGCTGCGACAGCCGGGCGCGTGGCCCCCAGGTTCGCGCCATCCAGGCGGCGCATCAGCTTGGCCAGGCCCTGTTCCAGGTCGGGGCCTGGCGTGGCAGGCTCGGCCATTTCGGTGACCAGTTGCTGCTCGTGGCGCAGGGCCTCGCGGCAGTCGGCGCAGGTGGCCAGGTGGGCTTCGGCCTGGCGGCGCTGCGCGGGCGTGGCGCCGCCATTGGCCAGCCAGGGCAGCAGGGCCCAGGTGGCCTGGTGGCGCTGCATTTCAGCGGGATTCATCTTGGGTTCCTTCGCTGCGCGCCAGGCCGGTTTCGCCGGCCAGGTCGGGCAACAGGTTGCGCAGTCTCACCCGGGCGTGGAACAGCCGCGCCTTGGCGGTGCCGACCGGGCATTCCATGATGGCTGCGGTTTCCTCCAGCGTGTGGCCCTGGCCGTAGACCAGCTCCACCGTCAGGCGCTGGTCCGCCGGCAGGCGCGCCAGGCCTTTGGCCAGCCAGTCGCGCACCTCGTGGGTGGCGTGGGGGTCCTGCTGGCCGGCCAGGGCTTCGAGATCGTCGTCGCTGCCGTGCCAGCAGGGATCGTCCTGGTCGCGCAAGGCCTTCATCGCCACGCGGTAGGCAATGCCGAGGATCCAGGTGGACACACGGGCTTCGCCGCGGTAATCGCCGGCCTTCTGCCAGACGATCCACAGCGTGTCGTTGATGACCTCCTCGATCAAGGCCTCGTGGCGGGTCACCCGGCCGAGGAAGCGCACCAGGCGCGGCTGGTATTCGCGGTAGAGCGCGGTCAGCGCCTCACGATCCTGTGTCTCGGCAATGCGCCGCAGCCAGCCCTGGTCGGGCGAGGCGACCGAGGCCGATGCAGGGCGGCGGCGAAGCGAAGGCAGGAGGAACATGACGGGGGCCGTGACGGAAGGCGAGCGCTGGACGTCCGTCTGTACCGGGCTTGGCCGCAAATGGTTGCATGCCGGCGAAATAAAGTCAGAAACTCCAGACCAGGCTGGCCACCCAGCTGTTGTTTGTCGAGACACCGTAGAGCGGGCGGGCGGCTGGGTCGACCATCACGCGGTCGAGTTGCAGGGCCAGGTGGTCCTGCTGCCAGCCGGCACCGGCCTGGCCGAACAGGTAGCCGTCCCCGCCGCCGTAGAGCCGCCAGCCCGCGCCGCCGCCCAGGTGCCAGCCACCCGCCAGCGGCCAGCTGGCGTTGAGTTCCAGCGATCGGCTGACTACCGCCGGGCCCTGGTGCTGGTTGCAGCCAGGCCCGCGCCGGGTCTCGGCGGACCAGCTCAGCACCCAGCGGTCGGCATCGGCCAGGCTCAGGCCGGCCTCGTTGTAGCACCAGCGCTGCAGCGAGGGCGCGCCGGGGTAGCTGTTGTGGCGCAGCTGGGCGGTGACGGCCCATCGGCCATCCAGCGTCCACTCCTTTGCCGCGCGCAGGCCGACTGCGCCTGCGGATTCATGCGCCTGGGTCTCCAGCCGGCCATAGAGCGCCCCGAGGGACCAGCCTTGCGGCGCGTAGAGGTCCACCCCGGCAAAGCCCACGGCAGTGCCGTCGCGGCTCAGCGGAATGCCGCGCACCAGCCAGCGCGAACTGGCGCCGACGCGCCAACTGGTCTCAAGCCCCGCGGAACCGCTCTGCGCGGTCGCCGTCGTACAGGCCAGCGCGCCTGCCCCTGCAATCAGGGCAGGCCACGCGAGGCTGGGCATGCGGAGGAACATGAAGCGGCGAGTGCACCACGAACAAGGTGGCGCTGGCGGGTGGGGCGATGCACGGTATCACGGGTGGCGGCCCAAGGCCGCCGAGCCGTGCGCGCGGACGACACAGCTTGACAGACGCGCTCAAAGACGCGCCTGCAGCCGCCCATCGACCAGTTCCAGCGTCTGATCGGCCTGGGCGATGAAACCGGGGTCATGCGTGATGACGAGCACCACGGGTTTGCCAGGCGCCTGCCGCAGCAGGGCTATCAAGGCCTGCGTGCCGGGGCCGTCGAGGTGATTGGTCGGCTCGTCCAGGATCAGCATGCGCGGCCTGCGCAGCAAGACCCTGGCGAGCGCGATGCGCTGGCGCTCGCCGCCGGACAGCGGGCTGCCGCCTGAGCCCAGCCTGGCCGCCAGACCTTCCGGCCAGGCTGCCAGCCGCGGCCCCATGCCCACGGCTGTTGCCATGCGCTGCACGGCTTGCGGCGTGGCATCGGCCACGGCATAGGCCAGGTTGTCGTACACGCTGCCGGCGAACAGCACCGGGTTTTGCGGCAGGTAGCCCACGCCGCGCCGGAAGGCTGAGCGGTCGATCTGCGCCCAGGGCACGCCGTCGACGCGAAGTCTGCCGTGCCCGGCTTCGGTCAGGCCCAGCAGCAAGCGCAGCAGGGTGGTTTTCCCGGCGCCGTTCGCCCCAGTCAGCACGGTGATGCGGCCCGGCTCCAGTGCGAGATCGAGGTCGCGAACCAGGCTGCGCGCGTCCACATGGCGACTCACGCCTTCCAGCGTCACGCGCCAGTGCGTTGGCGGCACCCGCCCATGATGTGCCGGCGCAGCCTGCATGGCCAGCAGGCGCTCGATGCTGGCCAGCGCCGGCACACCCTGCGCCATTTCCTGCAGGGCGCGCAGCGCGCCCTGCAAGGCGCCGCGCAGGGCCAGCAGCAGGAACAGCACCGAAGCCAGGCTCGGGCCAGACACCGCCGGCCCGCCGGCCAGGGCCAACCAGGCCACCAGGCCCAGCAGAGCCAGGCCCAGCACCAGCGCGTCGAGCTCGGTCACCCAGGTCTGGGTTCTCGCCAGCTCACGCGCCAGCGCGTGGGTGTGGGCGACCTTCGCGCGGCTCGCCTGCTGCTCGTGAAGCTCGTTTGCGTGGCTGACGGCGAGTTCATGGCGCAGCACGGTGCCGCCCAGTTGCTCGTACAACTGGTCGATGGCCTCGTGTGCCAAGGCCATCTGGCCAGCCAGGCGATGAGAGAGACGCCGGCGCACCAGCCACAGCAGGGCCAGCGCGACGAGCAGCGGCGCCGTCAGCGCGGGCAGCATCACCGCGATGCCGCCCAGGCACAGCAGCACCAGCACAATTCCCGGCAGCAGGCCGCCAAAACAGGCCCTGGCCATCTGGTTGAGCAACTCGCCATCCCGCGTCATCGCGAGCACAAAACGCTCGGCGCCTTGTTGCCGCACGGTGTCGCCCGGCAATGCGAGCAGCTTGTCCACCAGTTGTTCGCGCAAGCGCGTCAACCCGTCCTGCACGGCATCGATGACCATGCGCTGCCCGAAGTAGCCCAGCGCCGCCGCAGCCAGCAGGCCCGTGGCGGCGGCCATCGCCGCCCAGGCCGAGGCCGGGCCACCACCCACGACCTTGCCAATCGCGATCGACACCCCCACCAGCAGACCCGCCCGCAACAAGGCCGCCGTCAGCCCGCCGAGCAAGGCCATCGGCCGCGTGGCAAACAGTTGCCACAGCCTGCGCACGACCCGCCAGGGATGCCAGTCGCGTGCCGGCGCTGGCGTGCCGGTGCTGCGAGCCAGGGCGCTCACGTCGAGTGGCGCTGCCGAGTCTGCCGCGCTGCGGGCAGCGTCAACGGTGGAGAAGGGTGCGGACATTGGATCCTGGTCCCGGTCGTGGAGCGAAACACCGGCCGGACCTGCGCCGGCAATGGCATAGTGAAACTGGTGGAGCGCGGTGAAAACGGTTGAAGAGGCACGCAAGAAGATGGGATGGCAACAAGGGCGCGACCGGGTGCAGGACCGCCTCATGCGTTGCCATGTGCAGGCCTGTCTCGTCGCCGGCCGGCTTCGCGGCAGGCGGCGGCCAACTGAACAACCGGACGCGGCGCTGCAGCTGCGGGGCACCGAGCTTTGCGCGCAAACGCTGGCCCGCTTCAGCCAGGTCCGCGCTGCCTGCGGCGAACGTGCGCTGCTGGTGACACCGCCATCCCCCGCCGGGTGGGTGTGGTTCGAGGACTTGCGCTGCGCGATGCAGCACATCGGCGTGGCCGTGCTGCGCCTCGACGATGAACAAGGCCTGACGCCGGCGCTGGTCCGTGACTTCCAGCCCACCTTGATGCTGGGCCTGGACACCCACCGCCTGCACATGCGGCTGCAGGCGGTCGGGCTGGACCGCCCCTCGCGCTGCACACGCTTGCTGATCCCCGCGCGCGACGTGGCGGCATCGCTTGCGCCCTTGACCTTGGCGGAGGCACAGCGCATCGAGCGCACGGCCAGCGGCGCGGGTGCGGACATGCTGCTGTCGCTGCATGCCGAGCCGTTCATGCAGCGCACGGTTGGCGCGTGGCTGGCGCTGGGCAAACCTTTTGTGTGGCTGCCGCAGTCGGCCAGCCCGTTTCGCGACCGGCCGCATGGCGTGGCCCGTGAGTTCGATCATGCGCATCTGTCGGTGGCCAATCCGGAGCGCATCCGGGCCGTGTGGCACACGATGCGCGACATCCTCTCTCGGCACCGCGGCCTGTTTGGCGAACGCGAGACCTGGGGCTTTGGCATGCCACGCTTGCCGGTCGAGGCGCATGCCCGCTGCCAGGCGATGGCCCGCGTGTCGCTGGCACCGCTGGTCGCCCCGCTGCTCGAATCTGCCGGGGACCTGACGCAGCGCGTCTATGCCGCAGCGGCCAGCGCGACCTTCCAGATCACCGAACTCAGCCCCTTGACCCGGCAGCATTTCGATGCGGACGAACTCGTTGCCGTGCCGCGCCGGCCGCACGCGATGCGCGAGGCCTTCGAGCATTGGGTGGACGACCAGGCAGGGCGAGAGCAGGTCGCTCGCCGTGCGCTGGCGCGGGTCTATCGCGATCACACCAGCCTGCACAGAGCGGTGCAGCTCATTGACGACGTGCAGGCCAGGCGCTGAATGATGGTACAGACAATTGACAGCCCCCCACAGGCCGCCCGATGTCCGGGTCGCCATGCAGAGCCATTCATGGAAAAACCGACAAGCCCGCCAGCCCTTTGGATCACCGGCTGCTTCGTACTGGCCGCCTTGGTCGGTGCTTTTTTTCATGAGTGGTGGTTGGACGAAGCGCAGGGTTTTCTGATCGCCCGTGACAGCACCACGCTGGCCGCTCTGTGGCACAACACCCGGCCGGAAGGACACCCACTGCTGTGGTACTTGCTGATGTGGATACTTACCCGGCTCACGACGGATGTGCTGTTTTTCCAATTGGTCCAAGTCGTCATCAGTGCCATCACCGTCTACCGCATCGCGCGCCGGAGCCCCTTCTCCACTGCAGTAATCTGGGTCCTGCCTTTCACCTACCTGGTGTTTTTTGAGTACACCCTGCTGTTCCGGAGCTATGCACTGGGCCTGTGCCTGCTTGTACTAGCGTTGACACAGGACCGGCAGCAACCCGGATGGTCCTGGAAAAGTGGCGCCTGCCTGGCCTTGAGCCTGCAGGTGCATTGGCTGTTCGTGCTGCCCGGTGCGGTGTATGCCGCCGCCTGCTGGCCAGAGATTGCAAGGTCACGCCGAACCGCGCTGAAGTTCTTGGGGCCATTGGGTGCAAGCGTGGCCCTGCTGTGCATCCAGATGGCCACGGCAGACGTTTCCTGGTACGTCGAGCAACATGCTGCTGCCAAGTCTACTCTGCAGTATGTGCGAATAGCTCTGGCCTCGCCACTGACCGGCATTCTGGCTCACCCAGATCCAATCCAAGTCCAAAACTTCAACAGCACAGTCTGGCGTCATCTGCCCAATATCGGGACCATCGCGCTGGCCGTCTTCATCTGGTGGCTGCCCTTGAGATTGCTGCGGGGGCAGGCCCTTTCGCTGCGAATAGCGACTTTCGTCGGCCAGGGGGCGCTGATCGCCTTCATTCTGCTGACTCAACACTATGGTGCCCGGATTGCCGGATTCCATTGGTGGATATTGCTGACGGCTTGCTGGCTGGCGATGGAAAATACGCCAGATTCCCGATATCGCCGGTCACTGAACCGGGCAGTGCTGCTGGTTGCACTGGTGCAGATGTCAGGAAACGGCGTGGCGGTAATCAACGACATCCGACATCCTTTCACTGCCTCGAGAGCCGTCGCCGAAGCCATTCACCAGCCTCCGCTGACCGAGTTGCCAATCGCCACCCCGAGCTGCGAAGCCACAGAATTGGCCCCCTACCTTCAGCGCCAACCCTATTCCCTGTGCAGCCAGCAGACGGAGACCTTCTGTCATTGGCGACTGACCTGCTCGATCATGGAACAGCCCCAGGCCTTGACGGCAGCCTTGGCGGCGCGTGCGGCAGTCCATCCAGCTTTCCTTTTCGTCAGCCGGCAACCGCTTCCGGCTGAGACACTGAGCGCAGTGTCCAGTGCACCCAACCCGCTGGTCGTGAAACCCTTGCTTTCAGTCGAAGACACGATCATTCCCACCGGGAGCCTCCATGCATATGTGATCCGGCGGGCGCAAGCCCCCGACGTTGGGCAGCAGGCGCCGGAATAGCCGCATACGCAGCAGCAAGAAGCGGGCGGCGGCATATTGACCGCAGACACGCAGAACGCCGCAGCCGTAACGCACGCTGAGCCAAAAGGAGATCGAACTCGATTCGGCGTCATAACGCGTAGGGCAGGGCAACTCACCGATGATCAAGCCGTGAAAGGCGCACTGCGCCAGTACCTCGTTGTCGAAAACAAAGTCATCGGAGTTGGATGGCCAGTCTATGGTGCGCAGCGCTGCCGCAGAAAAACAGCGATATCCCGTGTGATATTCGGATAGCTGCTGCCGCAGGATCAAGTTCTGGAAAAATGTCAACAGGCGATTCGCGATGTACTTGTATCGCGGCATCCCTCCAGCCAAGGCCATTCCCCCCAAGATCCTCGACCCCAGAACGAGATCGCAGCCCCCGCTCACGAGCAGTGAGCACATGACAGGTATCAGACTGGGCGTGTATTGGTAATCCGGGTGCAGCATCACGATGATGTCCGCATCCAGTTCCAGCGCTTTGCGATAGCAGGTCTTCTGGTTGGCGCCATAGCCCCGGTTTTGGTCGTGACGCAAGATGTGGGCAATGCCGAGCTCACTCGCCACTTCCACCGTCTCGTCGTGGCTGGCATCGTCGGTCAGGATCACCTCGTCGACCAGGCCGAACGGAATCTCTGCATAAGTGCGGCGCAGAGTCCTGGCAGCATTGAAGGCCGGCAGGACCACGACGACCTTGCGATGTTCAAACATCCAAGCCCCCTCGCGAGCACATCACACGGAATCGAATGAGAGGTACGGGCCCACTCACGCGGCGTCCCCAGAAACCGGCACCACCCGCAGGAAGGCGTTCCATTCCAGCCAGGCCTGCCCGGCACCGCGGAGCTGCAGGTCCAGTCCGTGGGCGCGGGCCACGTGGCGAATGCCCTCCTCGTCGCAGTCCTCCGAGACGATCATCAGCACCTCGGTGCGCCCAAGATCCAGTGCAGCCAGTTGCGGGAAGAGCGCGTGGAAATATTCGAAACCCTGGCCGCAGAACCAGGCACGCTCCGGCATCGAGCGTGGCGTGCGCGGGTAGTAGGGTGGCGTGATCAGCACGCAGTCCAGCGCAGAGGTCTGGATGCCCGCCAGCAGATCCGCCAGCACGACCGTCAGCTGCAGGCCGTTCGCTTGCGCATTGGCAGCGGCATTCGCCACGGCGCCGGGGTTGATGTCCGACGCCAGCACCTGGGCGCCAGCCTGAGCCAGGGCCAGCCCGATGACCCCGCTGCCGCAGCCCATGTCGAGCACGCGCCGGCTTGGCCAGGGACCGGGGCCGTCGGGCGAAAGAAGCCACCGCACGAACATGGCCGAACTGAGCGTCGGCCCCGGTGGAAAGACGCCCGGGTCGATCCGCAGCCGCAATCGTCCCAGCCGCCAGTGCTGGACCTCGCGGCCGGCTCGAGCGAGCCGACGTTGCAGCCAAGGCGACACGGCGCGTCGCACCGGCCCGCGCAGCAAGCGTGCCAGCAGGCCATGACGTGGCAGGCCCCAGCGCGTTTCGGGTCGACGCAGCAGGCGTGCCATCAGCCCGACGCGCGGTAGGTCGGGCCGCATTTCGGGCGTGCTCACTGGAGCACCCTCCGCTTCGCGGGTCCCTCCGAGAGGGACGCGAGCGCGCCCTTCGGGCGGCCGGGCGGGCGCGCTCATGCCGGCTGCACCCCAACGCGGCGGTGCCACCACATGCCCAGACGCGAAAAGCACCAAGCCGCGCGATGGGCCAGCGCGCGGGGGCCGAAGGGATGCAGGGCGGTGGTCATGGCATGGGTGTGGGTGAGCAGGCGAACGGCGTGGCGGTAGTAGGCGTCGCTGTAGGTGCGCGGGAAGCGCCGGTCGCGGTCGCTGCCCTGGTCGAACGGCGGCGCGGTGGCCTGGTCGGCCACCTGGTCGTGGAACTGGGTGCCGCGGATCGGGTAGGCCAGCGTCACGGTGAACAGGTCTGGCCGGGCCTCGCGCAGGTAACGCTCGGTGGCGACGATGTCCGATTCGGTCTCGCCCGGGTAGCCCAGCATCAGGAAGGTGCCGGTCTGGATGCCGGCATCCGAGGCGGCGCGGATCATCGCGATGACCTGCTCCACGCGCACCTGCCGCTTCATCGCGTCCAGGATGCGCTGCGAACCGCTCTCGGCGCCGATCCACACACGGGTGCAGCCGGTGCGCGCGAGCAGTTGCACCACGCGCGCGTTCATGCGGTCGGCCCGCGTGATGCATTCGTAACGGATGCGCAGGCCCGCTGCGTCGAGCGCGTCGGCAAAGCCGGCCAGCCAGTTGTGGTTGATCGTGAACACATCGTCGACGAACCAGAACTGGTCCGGCGCGTACTGCCTGACCAGCTTGCCCAGCTCGGCCACCACCTGCTGTGGCGAGCGGCGGCGGTAGCTGGTGCCGTAGACCGCGCGGCTGCACCAGCTGCACTTGTACGGGCAGCCGCGCTGGGTGCTGATGTTCAGCGAGGTCTGCCCATGGGCACCGCGCCAGGCCTGCAGGTAGGGCTGCAGGTCGATGCGGTGGCGCGCCGGCTCGGGCAGCTCGTCCAGCTCGGGCACGAATTTCCGCTCGCCGGTGAACACGGGCTGGCCCTGCGCATCGGCGTGGATCAGGCCGGGAATGGCGGCCAGCGCAGCAGCATCCCGGTGGGCACCTGCCGGCAGGCGGGCCACGTCGGCCATGGTCTGCTCGCCTTCGCCGACCACCAGCAGGTGCGCACCGTGCTGCAGGTAGTCGGCCGCGTTGTGGCGCACGTCCGGGCCGCCGAGCACGATGGTTGGGCCGCCTTCGCCGCCGCCCAACGCGGCGATCAGGCGCAGCACCGAGCGGCGCGTCATCAGCGTCACATAGAAGGCGATCAAACGCGGGCGCAGCGCACGCACGCGCTGCACGAAGCGCTCGGCATTGAGGAAGGTGGCATCGATGACCTGGTGGTCGATGCCGTCCCTGTCCAGCCAGGCCGAGATGGACAGCAGGCCCAGCGGCGGATAGGGCCGCATGATGCGCTGCTCGATCGCGTCGTCGGCGATGAAGTAGCCGTGGGTGAGGATCAAGCTCATCGTCAGCGCCTGCGGTATTGGATCAACACGTGGTCGGAAAGGCGCGCCCCCCAAGCAGCGGTCAGCCAACGCCGGTCCAGCCGTTCCATCAACGCCAGCCAGCCCGGCGCGCGGGAGGCCAGTGCCTCCCGCGCCGAGGGCGGCACGGCCAGCCCCACCGGCCGCACCAGCGTGCGCTCGAAATGGGTGTGCCAAGCACCGTCCATCTGATGGACGCCGTGGAACCAGACCGGCAGCGGGGGCTGGCCCAGGCTTAGCTGGGCCAGCACGGGTCCGCCTCGCCAGCGCCGGGCCGCCAGGCGTGGCTGCAGCTGAAGCAGGGCCCAAGCGCTTTCCCAGAGACACAGGCGCGGCATCACCACGGCGATGATCTGCCCCTCGGGCGCCAGGCAGGATGCCAGCGGTGCGGCCAGGGCCTGGAGTGCTTCGGGCGACAGGCAGTTCAGGCCGCCGAAGTTGGAGAACACCAGGTCGAACGGGCCGCCGAGTTCCTGCGCGGTCACATGGCCGGACGCCAGGGCCTGCAGGTCCAGCGGCCGCGTCTGCGCAGCGCCACCGAGGCCGGCCCGGGCCAGCTTGTCGCGGGCCACCTGCAGCATTGCATGCGAGACGTCGGTGGCAACCACGCGATGGCCGGCGCGGGCCATGTGCAGGGCGTCTTCGCCGGTGCCGCAGTTCAGTTCGAGCACCGAACATGGGCGACCCGTCTGGCGCAGGCGGTTGTCCAGCACATCCCAGACGGTGCGGCGCTGGGCTGCACCCACCATGCTGTGGGTGAACTCGCGGTCGTAGTCCCGCGCGACTGCGTCGAACGCAGCGGTATTCACGTCGCCACCATCGGTGCAGTGGCTGGCTGGCGCTGTTCGCGCCACAGGCCGAGGCGAGCGCGCAGCAGTGCCGGCATGGCACGCAGCAGCGAGGCCAGTTCGCGGAGCCGGCCACCGCGGCGGGATGCGGGCAGTCGCCCACACAGCACCGACCAGCAGCGCATGACCTGGAAGCGCCGCGAGGTGTAGGCGTGCAGGTGCCGGTAGAACGCTGGCGAGAAGTTGCCGGGGAACATCAGGTCCAGGTCGTTGCTGTGCAGCCAGTGCGTCTTCTTGCCCATCTGCGCCTTCACGCGTTCGTGGAACACGGTGCCGGGCAGCGGATAGGACACCGAGATGCCGATCTGGTCGGGCTGCAGTTCGTCCACCATCTGGTGCGTGAGCCGGATGTCCTCGGCCGTCTCGCCGAGGTAGCCGAACTGCAGGAACAGCGCGGGCTTCACGCCGTGCTGCTTCAGCGCCTGCACCGCGCCGTCGATCTGCGCCCGCGTGATGCCTTTGTCCATCGCGTCCAGGATGCGCTGCGAGCCGCTTTCGGCGCCGATCCAGGCCGTCTCCAGGCCGGAGCGGGCCATGGCCTGCAGGTCGTCGGCGTCGCGCAGCAGCAGGTCGGCCCGGGTCTGGATGGTGTAGCGCAGCGCCAGGTCGCGCGCCTGCACCAGTGCGGCGAAGCGCTGCACCCAGCCGGGCTTCAGCCCGAACAGGTCGTCGGTGACCCAGAAGTGCTGGGCGCCATGTTGCTGCACCAGCAGGGCCAGCTCGTCCACGACCTGCTCGGGCGAGCGCACGGTGTAGCGCTTGCCGTGCAGCGGCTTGGCGCACCAGTTGCACGCATACGGGCAGCCGCGCGTGGTGGCGATGTTCAACGAGAAGTGGCCGTGCCGGCGCTGCCAGATCTGCCGGTAAGGTGCCAGGTCCACCAGGTCCCAGGCGGGCGCAGGCAACCCGTCCAGGTCGGTGATGGGGGCCCGCTGGGGGGATGGCACCAGGCGCTCTTCCGCCAGGTGCACCAGCCCTGGAATGTGGGTCCAGGGCCGGTGGTCACGCCAGGCCTGCAGCAGGTCGGCCAGCGTGGCCTCGCTTTCGCCGCGCACAACGGCGGTGGCACCGGCGCGCAGGTAAGGCTCGGGGAAGTCCGTGGCATCGGAACTGCACACCACAATCCGCGCCCCGAACGCACGCGCCAGCCGCACCATCTGCAATGCTGCATCGCGCATGCGCGCCAGGCACATCTTGGTCAGATAGTTGAAGCCGTCTTCCTGAAGGACCACGAAGGCAGGTCGCTCCTGCTCCAGCCGGCGCAGGAACGCCAGCTCGCTGTCCGCCAGGCCGGCGTCGAAGACCTGCGTCTTGAAGCCCAGGCTGCGGACCAGGCCAGCGGCGTACAGCGCGCCCAGCGGCGGATAGGGCTTGCCGGCCTGCCACTGCTTGGGATCAAGCCGGTAGTAGTAGGCCGAAGCCACGAGCACGCATTGCGCCACCGTGTGGCGCGCAATGGCTGTTCCTGTCTGCTGCGACAGCCGGTCCAGGTTGGCTTGGTAGCGCTCAAGAATGCGGTATTTCCACTCCGAGGTATGGACTTTTGCCACGCCACGCCCCAGCTCCACGCTCCGGCGCGCCATGAGCGACGGCAACTGCGGGTTCTTGCGCAGGTTTCGTCTTTCGACCAGCCGCCATGCGCACCGGTCCAGTGCCCCGCCCACCGGGCCGCTCAAGACCGCTTCGCCCAGTCGGCGCCAGAGGCCGATCGAAGGCTCGCCCCCCGGGGGCAATACCGGCCCGTTGGGCAGGTATTGCACCGACCAGGGATTGGCCTGCTGCATGCGCAGCACTTGCTCGCGCCCCGCCACCGGCAGCAGCGTGACGAGCTCTATTGCGGTGAACAAGTCGCGTCGCTCCAGCGCCAGCCGGTCGCTTGCCAGCAGGTAGTTCGCGCACAGCATGTGCGGCGACGGCAGCATGCGGCGGTAGTAGCGCAGCAGCGTGTACACCAGCCACAGCCGGCCGGGCCGCGTGATGATCATGAAGTCGTAGTCGCCGTCCTCGGCCAGCGAGCGCTTGGAGAGCGAGCCCGAGATCGCCACGCCATCGACAAACGGCAGGCGCATCAGGCTGCGGCCCACAGCCAGCGCCTCTGGCATCGCCGCGTCTGCGCGGTCCCGGTTGGCGATCCAGCGTTCGATCGGATCCTCCATCTCGGCGATCCAGAACAAGTCGTCATGGCCGGCCACCAGGCCAGCGGTTTGCAATCGCTGCAGGGCGGTTTTCACTTCTCGGAGCGATACGCCCGGTGTGTCCAGGAATTGCCAGATCTCGTCGGCCGACAGGGGGCAGTCGAACACCTGCCGGTACGCCAGCGCCCTCAGTACCGCTTGTTGGGCCACATCCAGCGCCGGCATCTGAGCCGTCACGGGTTCAGTTGCTTTCAGCATAGAAGCCCTCCACTTCAGGACGCGTATAGCGGCGCAGGCGCTGCAGCACCTTCAACTCCAGCGGCCGCCGATAGATGCCGCTCCAATAGCGCGGCAGCGAGGCCGCCTGCATCATTCGCCGCCCCCAGTCGCCGAGGCTGAAATCCGTGCGCGTCGGGTAGCGCGCATTCATCACCGTCTCGAAGTCGTGGATGTGCCGCACCATCGCCGGCGTGAGCCATGGGGTCAGCGGATTGCGGTGCAGGTCGAAGGATTCCCATGCCGGGCTGACCCAGTCTTCCAGCGTGGTGGGGAAGCGGAACCCCGCGGCCTGGCTGCGCTGCTGCAGCGCAGTGCCCTCGGTGGGTACCGGGCTGTAGATGTAGAGAATGACTTCGGTCGCCGGGCTCTGTTGCTTCAGCTGCCGGATGAAGCCGATGTCGCGGTGGATCTGCGCCCAGACTTCGGCTTCGGTGGGCCTGGGAAAGCCCAGCACGAACGAATACTCGGGGGTGATGCCGAAGGACAGCAGGCGTGCGGCGAAGCGCAGGATCTGCGCGCCGGACTGGCGGCCGCCCTTGTCCACCATGGCCAGCACTTCGTCGTCGCCACTCTCGGCGCCGAAGAAGATCATGCGGCAGCCGGCCTCGCGCATCAGTGCCAGGGTCTGGTCGCTGAAATGGTCCAAGGTGTCGATGCGGCCCTCGCCCCACCAGGCCACGCCTTGCCCGCGCAAACGTTCGGCAAAGGCCCTCACCCGTTTTTCTGAAACGAAGAAGTTGTTGTCGGTGAACTCGATCGCATCCACGCCGTGCGCGTCGCGCATCTGCAGCACGTCCTGGGCGACCAGCTCGGCCGAGCGCGCCACCCAGCGCCCCTGGTAGAGCGGCACCACGGCGCAGAAGGCGCACATGAACGGACAGCCCATGCTGGTGTGCATCGCGTGGGTGCGGCGGCCGAGGAAGGTGCGGGGCAGGTAGCGCCGGATCGGGTGGCGCCGCGCCAGCAGGTCCAGAGGCAAGGCGGGCTGAAGGTCCAGGTCCGGCAGTGGTGCCTTGCCGGTGCGCACCACTTCGCCATTGCGCAGGAAGATCAGCCCGGGGATCAGTTCAGGCGAGCGGCCTTCGCACAGTGCCGCCAGCAAGGCGGGCAGCGAGCCTTCGCCGGCCGACTGCACGACATAGTCCACGCAGCCCGACTGCAGCACGGCCTGCGGATGGTTGGAGGGAAAGTAGCCGCCCCAGATCGTGACCAGCCGCGGAAAGTTCGCGCGAACCTGGCGCGTGACCGGCACCGCTTGGCGCAGCTGCGGCCCTGGCATCACCGTGCAGCCGAAAAAGCCGAACCTGCCGGAGGCCAGCAGCGGCTCGATCACGGCCCAGGGATCGGGCTCCAGGTTGCCGTCGACCAACTCGATGTCGCAGCTGTCGCCCAGCGCTGCTGCGATGTGCAGCAGGCTGTTGGGCACTCGGCCGGTGCGCGTGGCCCACGGGTTGAACAGCAGGATGCCGGGCTTCGGCCGTCGAGCTGGGCCGGCAGTGGCGCCCGCCTCGCCGACAGCCACCGGCGAAGCTCGGCGGCTCACCGGAAAGCGCACAGGCACGGCCGCTGGCTCGCGCGAAACATTCATCGTTGCCCATCCTCTCTTCTGGCTGCTGTGCGGTGAGTACCGCAAGGCGCCGTCAGGGTTGAATGGGCTTTGAAATTTCCTTGTTTCTACTTGCTACGAGCTTCGCCGGGCCTGCGCGCCACGGGTCAATTGATCGCCGGGTAGCTGCCCGTGCCCTCCGGCCAGGGCGTCAGCACTTCGAAGCCCTCGGGCGTCACGGCCACCATGTGTTCCCACTGGGCCGACAGTGAATGGTCCTTGGTCACCACGGTCCAGCCGTCCGACAGCTCACGGGTGCCCGCCTGGCCGGCGTTGATCATCGGCTCGATGGTGAACACCATGCCGGCTTCCAGCCGCAGGCCCTGGCCGGGCTTGCCGTAGTGCAGCACCTGTGGCTCGTCGTGGTAGACCTTGCCGATGCCGTGGCCGCAGTATTCGCGCACGACGCTGAAGCCATCGCGCTGGGCCACGGTTTGGATCGCGTGGCCCACGTCGCCCAGCGTCGCGCCGGGCCGCACCTGGCGGATGCCGGCCAGCATCGCTTCGTAGGTCGTGTTGACCAGCCGCCTGGCCATCGGCCCTGGCTCGCCGACGAAATACATGCGGCTGGTGTCGCCGTGCCAGCCGTCCTTGATGACCGCCACGTCGATGTTGACGATGTCGCCCTTCTTCAGGATCTTTTGGCTGGACGGAATGCCGTGGCAGACGACCTGGTTGACCGAGGTGCAGACCGTCTTCGGATAGCCGTGGTAGCCCACGTTCGCAGGAATGGCCTTCTGCACCTTGACGATGTGATCGTGGCACAGCCGGTCCAGCTGCTCGGTGCTGACGCCCGGCTTCACGTGCGGCGCGATCATCTGTAGCACCTCGGCCGCCAGCGCGCCTGCTGCGCGCGCCATCGCGATCTCTTCTGGCGACTTGATCAGTTGCGCCGGTTTCTTCACGGCGCTCATTGGTGCACCCTGCGGCCTGCGGCCGGTCCCGCCAGGCGGGAATGAGCCCCTTCGGGCGGCCGGGCGGCGCTCATGCCGCCACCCGTGCCGCTTTCGCGGCCCGCTTCTTCGCAGCGCTCACCTCGGGCAGCGCAAAAGCAAAACCGCCATCGCCACGTTGGCTGGCCTGCAGCATCAACTGGCAGATCTCGCCATGGCTCAGCGCCGGGTTCAGCTCGGCCAGCATGCCGACCCGCATCCAATGCTCTGCCTGGGCATTGATGGACCGGCTCAGCGCCTCGCTGGCCGCCCGCAGGTTGTCATGCATCTGGTCTGAAATCTTCACAATGCCCATGATGGTGTGCGCTATACGTTTCATACACAAAACATATATTACCTCAGCGCGTCGAATCCCGGCAGAATCCCGTCGCCATGAATGCGTCGCGTGCCGAGCCTGCCCAAGGCTTCTTGTTGTCCCCCGCGGTGGGCGGGCTGGGTGCAGACCCGCGCTGGGAGCACTCGGAAGCGGGGCCAACAAGCTTCGGGATCTCAACCATCACTGTCGCGAGCACCGTGCTGTGGCAGGACGCTCGCCTGGTCTGCGACCAGGCCCTGGGGCGCGGATGCGCCTTCGTCGCGATCCTGCATGAGGCCGGCGATTTCGCCGACGAACATGTGCTTGCCGACGCGGATCGGCAGCGCGCCATGCGCTATCGGCAAGCCGGGGATCGCAAGAACTTCGTTCTGGGTCGAACAATGGTTCACCATCTCGTTCGACCCAGGGGCGCTTTGGTGCCGTGCGCTTTTTCATTCGGCGTTCACGGCAAACCTTTCCTGCCCGGGTTGCCCGCCTTCAATCTCTCCCACTCGGCCGAATGGGTGGCATGCGCAGTCAGTCCGGGCGAGTCCGTCGGCATCGACGTCGAAGCTTTCCTGCGCCTCGGGGACCATCGGGACCTGCTGGCCGGGACCACCCATCCGGCCGAACGCCTGGCCATCGCCCGGGCCGAGCCGGATGAGCAGCCGGCGCTTTTCAAGCGCTGCTGGACTCGCAAGGAGGCGGTGCTGAAGGCGACCGGCAAGGGCCTGAGCGACGACCTGTGTTCGATCGACGTGGGGCTCGCGGAGCGGCAACCGCTTGTCGGCGATCCGGCCTCGCTGCGCCTGGTCGACTTGCTGGTGGGCGATGACCGGGTGACCGCCTGTCTGGCACTGGAAAAGTGGGTGCCTGGCGTCGTCGTCATGCATGTGTCGCGATAAGCGGTCAGCCGGGTTGGGCTCGGGTCGAAAGCCGTGACGCCGGTCGATCCTGGCAATCCCTAAATTCGCCACGCAAGCTGTAGTAACTGGCACGGCATTGCATCAATTCGTAACTTTCGAATCGCATCGTGTGTGCTGTATTCGCAAGGGCGAAACACATTAAAGTGAGTCGATCAGGCGTTGCTGTGGTGTAAGAAGGCTGTTTGCTTGTTACCGACGCGAAGCTGTCGCCTGGCTGTCAGGTTGGGCCCCATCAGGGTTTGACCCAGCATTTTTGTGGTGAAAATTGAGACAGGGGTCGGTTCTCAAAAGGAGCCGATTTTCTCTTTTGCAGAAGGTGATTCATGTCCGGCATTCCGTCAGAAGCAATCTATCAAGTGGTTGTGAACGGTGACGGTCAATATTCGATCTGGCCATTCGAAAAGGCCAAGCCGGAAGCTCGGGGGTGTGCGGCTGTGCAGGGGCCGCACGATGCCGGCGTTGAATTGATTCGCAAAACCTGCTTAGATATGCACCCGCGTCCAGTCAGTTCGCTGATTGAAGGCGCGACTTCGAAAGTGCGGAGCTGAGGCGCTCGCCGCCAGCACGGTGTCTCCACGCATCAGCATGCGCGCATGAGAACCGTATTTCTCTTCTCAGGGCAAGGCTCCCAGCATTTTCAAATGGGCCGGGAGCTCTTTGAGCGCCATGCCGGTTTTCGCGCCACGCTAGAACGCGCCGACCGCTTGGCGCGTGCGCATTGCGGCGAGTCGCCACTGGCGGCGTTGTTGGACGAGCGCCATGCCAGAGAGGCGCCGTTCGAGCGGCTCCTGCACACCCACCCGGCCATCTTCATGGTCGAGTACGCGTTGGCAAAGGCGCTGATGGCCGCTGGCGTGCAGCCGGACCTCGTGCTGGGCGCCAGCCTGGGCACCTTCGCCGCCGCGGCCGTGGCCGGCCATGTCGACCCCGACGCCGCGCTGCTCGCGGTGATCGACCAGGCGATGGCCGTGGAGGCGCATTGCGAGCCTGGCGCCATGGTGGCCGTCATGGGCGAACCGGCGGCATGCCTGACGCCGGAACTGTTCTCGATCTGCCAGCTTGGCGCCCGCAACTTCGCGACGCACTCGGTGATCTCGTTGCCGGCTGCCAACCTGGCGGCAGTCGAGCGCCAGCTTCGCCAGCACGGCGTGGTGTTTCAGCGGCTCCCCGTCCGCTATGCCTTTCATTCGCGCTGGATCGAGGCTGCCCGGCTGCCTTGCCAGGAGGCCTTGGGCGGGCTCCAGATTCGCCAAGGCAATGTCCCCGTCGTTTGTTGCGCCACCAGTGATTCCCTGCGCGCCTTGCCTGAGAACCATTTCTGGTCGGCGGTGCGCCTGCCCATCCAGTTTCACAAGACCCTGCACCAAATTGAATCCCAGGGCTGCCATCGTTATATCGATGTCGGGCCGGGCGGGACGCTGGCGACATTCCTGAAGTACGGATTGCCAATTGGGTCGAAGTCCGCTGTCCATCACGTGATGGCGCCATTCGGCAGCGACTTGGGGCGATTCATGGGATTGGCCGCGACCGGGCGAACTCCCAACATCACCGGCTCCGCGGCGAAGCGCCATCCGGACAACCCCACACCAGACGAACCCATCATGGACGCACCCCAGTTGAAGGCAGTCATCTTCCCCGGTCAGGGCTCTCAGTTCAGGGGAATGGGCAAGGCGCTGTTTCCCCTTTTCCCGGAAATCGTCGCCAGCGCGTCCGAGATTCTCGGCTATTCGCTCGACGAGCTGTGCCTGAATGACCCGCAGGGGAAATTGTCGCAAACCCAATTCACCCAGCCGGCGATCTTTGTCGTCAACGCACTGCATTACCACCGGCAACAACAGCTGCAGCCCGACCTTCGGCCTGATTTCTTCGCTGGACACAGCCTCGGTGAATACAACGCCTTGCTCGCGGCCGGTGTGTTCCCGTTCGAGACCGGGCTGCGCCTGGTCAAGCGGCGCGGCGAACTGATGGCCGCCGCCAAGCAAGGCGGGATGGCCGCGGTGATCGGGGTCCCGGCCAATGAACTCAGGGCGCTGCTCGACAGGCACGGCCTCGAACAGGTTGACATCGCGAACTTCAATTCGCCAACGCAGACGGTGATCGCGGGCGAGAAAGGCGCGATCGCCCAGGCTGCGGAATTATTCAAGCGGCAGGACCTGCGTTGCGTGACCTTGGATGTCGGCGCCGCATTCCACTCCCGCCTGATGCACCCCGCCCGGGCCGAGTTCGCCGGATTCCTGCAGCAGTTTTCGTTCACCGCGCCACATGTCCCGGTGATTGCCAATGCCACGGCGCGGCCCTACGACCCCAGCCGCATCGCACAGACCCTGGCCGACCAGATCGCAGCGCCGGTGCAATGGGTCGATTCGGTGCGCTACCTGATGGGAAGAGGCGACATCCTGTTCCAGGAGATCGGTGCGAACGTGCTGACGAAGATGGTGCTGGACATCAGGGCCAAGGAGACGCCTATCCTCGATGCGCGCCCGAGCGCCCAGCCGGTTCGCGAATCGAAGCCTGAAGCCGCTGCAGTCCGTGAACCGCAACCGTCCATCGCGCGCAGCCCGCAACGCCGGGTCGAAGCCACGTCGCTCGGCAGCGAGGTGTTCCGCCGCCGCTTCGGCCTGAAGTTCGCCTACCTGGCCGGGGCGATGTACCGCGGCGTGGCCTCTGCCGAGTTGGTGATCCGCATGGGCAAGGCGGGCTTCCTGAGCTTCTTCGGCGCCGGCGGACTCTCGCTGGCCAAGATCGACGCCAACATTGTTCGCATCCAGGCGGAGTTGAAGCCGGGCCAGCCTTATGGCATGAACCTGCTGGCCAACTACGAATATCCAGCGCAGGAAGAGGCGGTGGTCGACCTTTACCTGAAGCACGGCATCCGCACCGTCGAGGCCGCCGCTTTCATGCAGATGACGCCATCGCTGGTCCGGTTCCGGCTGCTGGGGCTTCGCACCGATGCACGCGGCGAAACGGTGTGCGACCACCGCATCGTCGCGAAGATCTCGCGCCCGGAAGTGGCGAGGGCGTTCATGATGCCGCCGCCAGCGGCCATCGTGGAGAAGCTGCTCGCGCAAGGCCTGGTCACGCCGCAGCAGGCCAGGTTGGCGCAAGGCGTGCCGGTCAGCCACGACATCTGCGTCGAAGCCGATTCCGGTGGCCATACCGATGGTGGCATTGCCGCGGTGATGCTGCCGCCGCTGCTGCGCCTGCGAGACGAGCTGCAGCGCACGCATGCCTATGCAGAGCCGATCTGCATGGGCTTGGCCGGTGGCATCGGCGGCCCCGAGGCCGCTGCCGCTGCGTTCCTGCTCGGCGCGGACTTCATCATGACCGGTTCGATCAACCAGTGCACCGTCGAAGCCGGGATGAGCGACGAGGGCAAGGCCATGCTGCAGGAGATCGACATCCAGGACACCGAATACGCGCCGGCCGGGGACATGTTCGAGATTGGCGCGCAGGTCCAGGTGATGAAGAAGTCGGTGTTCTTCCCGGCCCGCGCGAACAAGCTGCTTTCGCTCTATCGCCACTACAACAGCCTGGACGAAATCCCCGAGCGCACCCGCCGCCAGCTGGAGACCACCTTCTTCAAGAAGAGCTTCGACGACATCTGGCACGAGACGGCGAACTACTTCAGGTCGGTGGGGCAGGCGCACGAGATCGCCAAGGCCGAAGCCAATCCGAAACACAGGATGGCGCTGGTGTTCCGCTGGTACTTTGCCTATTGCACCCGGATTGCGATGGCCGGCGCGCCCGACGACCGCGTGAATTACCAGATCCAGACCGGTCCGGCATTGGGGTCCTTCAATCAGTGGGTGAAGGGCACCGAACTCGAGCCATGGCGCCAGCGCCATGTGGATGCCATTGCGCTCAAGGTCATGGAGGGTGCTGCGGCGCACCTGGCAGGCTTTCTGACCCGCTTCATCGATCACACACCGCTTGAGGCCGAAGCGCCTCAGACACAAACCACCGAATGCCCTGTCGAAGTTTGACAGCCGTCAGCACCGGCTGACCAGGCACTTGAAAGAGACAGATCGCAGGGACTTGGATGAACACGGTTGATCAGCAGTTTGGGGACTTCGAAGACCACTCGGAGCCCTTGGGGCAGGCGCGTGGGGCAGACGACGGTCGTGTCGGCGACATCGCCATCATCGGCATGGCCTGCCGGCTTCCCGGCGCTGAAAACTACGCGCAGTTCTGGGAGAACCTTCGCCAGGGTCTGTCCAGTGTCAGCGAGATTCCGGCGGGCCGATGGGACCGGGACGCCTTCTATTCGGCCGACGCGCAGGAGAAGAACAAGTCCATCAGCAAGTGGGGCGGGTTCATAGATGGCGTAGAAAATTTCGATGCCGATTTCTTCGGTGTCTCTGCGCGCGAGGCCGCGGTGATGGACCCGCAGCAGCGCATCATGCTGGAGCAATCCTGGTCTTGCATCGAGGATGCTGGCTACGACCCGCTGCAGTTCAGCGGCAGCCGCACCGGCGTGTACGTTGGCGTCTTCAACTACGACTACGAAGACCACCTGCGGCATGCGCTCGATGTGATCGAGGGCCATGTCTCCACTGGCACCCACGCCGCGCTCATTCCAAACCGCATCTCGCATTTCCTGAACCTGCACGGCGTCAGCATGCCGGTGGACACCGCATGCTCCAGCTCGCTGGTGGCGCTGCACAAGGCGGCGCATGCCATTCGCCGCGGTGAATGTGATCAGGCCCTGGTGGGTGGCGTCAGCGTGCTCTGCAGCCCCACGCATTTCATCTCGTTTTCCAAGACCGGCATGCTCTCGCCCGACGGCAGCTGCAAGAGCTTCGACGAACGCGCCAACGGCTATGTGCGCGGCGAGGGTGCCGCCATGCTGCTGGTCAAGCCACTGGCCCAGGCCATTCGCGACGGCGACCGCATTGCCGCCGTGCTGCGCGGCAGCGCGGTGAACCACGGTGGCCATGCGCGCACGGTGACCTATCCCGGCTCACTCGCGCAATCGAAGGTGGTCAGCGAGGCCCTGGAAGAGGCGGGCGTGCCGGTGGGCACCATCGCTTATGTCGAAGCACACGGCACCGGCACGCCCAAGGGCGACCCGATCGAGGTCGAAGGGCTGAAGCTGGCTTTTGCCCACGTGGCGGCGAAGCGCGGCGAGGCCTTGCGTGATCGGTCCTGCGGCGTGGGCAGCGTCAAGGCCAACATCGGCCACCTCGAATCGGTCGCCGGGTTGGCGGGCCTGATCAAGACCATCCTGTGCATGCGGCACCAGGCGCTGCCGCCGCTGGTGCACTTCCAGAAGCTCAATCCCCGCATCGCGCTGGACGGCAGCCCCTTCTTCATTGTCGACACCGCGCGCCCGTGGCCGGCATTGGTCGACGAACAAGGTCACACCCTTCCGCGCCGGGCCGGCATCAGCTCCTTCGGCTTTGGCGGGGTCAACTCCCATGTCGTGGTCGAAGAGTATCTGGCGCCCGCGGAGGTCAAGCCTGCACCGGCCCAGCCTGTCCTGATCGTGCTGTCTGCCAGGACGATGGCCGTGCTGCGGGACAGCGTGCGCCAGCTGCTGGCCGTCATCGCGTTGCCGGAGACGCGGCGTGCCGGCATTGCAGACCTGGCCTACACGCTGCAAGTCGGGCGGCGGGCGATGGCCGCGCGGCTTGCGCTGGTGGTCGATTCCTTCGATGCGCTGCAAAGCGGGCTCGAAGGCTGGCTGGCGCAAGGTGCCGGATTCTCCGGCGTCTTCAGCGGCGAAACCTCGTCGATGGACGGACACGCCAGCGCGCTGACCGCCGAAGGCGACTTGCGGGCTGCCGCGAAGCAATGGGTCGAAGGGGCCGAGTTCGATTGGACAGGCCTGCACAGCGGCGGCGCTCGTCGCCGGCTGGCACTGCCGACCTATCCGTTCGTCAGGCAGCGGCATTGGGTGGACGCAAAGCCCCAGCCGACGATGGCTGTGCAAGCGGCGCTTCATCCGCTGGTGCATCGCAACACCTCGAACCTGCACGGCCTGCGTTTCAGCAGCCGTTTCACGGGCAAGGAATTTTTCCTCGCCGACCACGTCGTGCAGGGCCAGCCCACCTTGCCGGGCGCCGCGCAGCTGGAGATGGCGCGCTTCGCAGCCCATCAGGCATTCAGCGGCCAAGCTCGTCTGCGCCTCCAGGACATTGTGTGGTTGCGGCCCGCGGTGGTGGCCGAGGTCAAGAACCTGCACCTCGCGCTGTTTCCCGAGCGCGGGGGAGGATTCAGCTTCGAGCTGTATGACGGCGATGGCACCGGTGTCGACGAAGCCACCGTGTACAGCCAGGGCGCGGCCATGGTCGTCGGGAACGAGGCGGCGGCGGTTCATGACCTTGCTGCGTTGCGCGCGCAATGCACGCAGTCGCATGTGGACGCTGCGACCTGCTACGCGGCGTTCAGCCGGATGGGCCTGGGCTACGGACCTGGCCACCGTGGGCTGAGCGAGCTGTTCATCGGCCAGGGCCTGGCGCTGGCCCGCATCACACTGCCGGACTCGGTGAGGGCTGGGCGCGAGGCCCAGGTGCTCCATCCGAGCGTGCTCGATGCGGCGCTGCAAGCAGCGGTGGCCTTCCACACCAACGGCGCGGGTGGGCTGGACAAGGCCACGCCGATGCTGCCTTTCGCCTTGGGCGCATTGGACGTGCTGGGCGCCTGCAACGCCGGCATGTGGGCGCTGCTGCGCCGCAGCCCGGGCAGTGCCGCCAGCGATGCGCTGCAGAAGTTCGACATCGACCTGTGCGACGACGCTGGCACGGTTTGCGCCAGGCTCAAAGAGTTCTGCCTGCGCGCGTTGGCCGCGCCAGCGGCCGAAGAACCGGCGCGCATCGCATTGCTGCAACTGGCGTGGACGCCGCAAGCCGCTGTCGCCGTGGCGAACGCGGCCGGCTTTGCGCGCCATGTCGTGCTGCTGTGCGGCGTGGAGGCCGCCGACCTGCCGCGCCGCCTGCAGGGCGCTGACTGCCTGTCCCCGGCCCTCGGCAACACGCTCGCGCAACGCTTCGAGGCCGCGGCCGCCGCATTGCTGGAGCAGCTCCAGGCCTTGAGCGCACAGCCCGGGCAACACCTGATCCAGGTGCTCGTGCCGGCCCATGGCGAGGACCAGGCCATGGCCGGCCTGGGCGGCATGCTGCGCACGGCGCAACTGGAGAACCCGCGCATCGTCGGCCAGCTCATCCGTGCGGAAGGGGGCCAGGACCTGGCGCAGGTGTTGACCGAAAACAGCGGCAGTGCGCCGGTTCAGCAGGTGCGTTACGTGGACGGCCTGCGCCAGACGTCCCGCTGGGCCGAGCTGCTGCATGGCAGTGAAGCACCCGCACCCTGGAAGGCGCGCGGCGTCTACCTGATCACCGGTGGCGCAGGCGGCCTCGGCTTGATCTTCGCGCGTGACATCGCGCTGCGGGCCAGGAACGCCGTGCTGATCCTGACGGGCCGCTCGGCGCCGGACGAACGCATCCAGGCCGAGATCCGGTCGCTTGAAACACTCGGCGCCGTGGTTCGCTACCACGCTGTGGACGTCACCGATGCAGCCGCGCTGACGGCATTGGTGCAGGTCATCCCGGAGGAGTTCGAGAGCCTGGACGGCGTCATCCACGCCGCGGGCGTGCTGCGCGACAGCCTGCTTGTCAGGAAGACGCGGCAGCAACTGCACGAGGTGCTGGCCGCCAAGGTGGCCGGCACGGTCCACCTCGATGAAGCCAGCCGCGATCTGGCGCTGGACTTCTTCATTTGCTTCTCGTCCACCTCGGGTGCGCTGGGCAATGTTGGGCAGGCCGACTATGCGGCCGCCAATGCCTTCATGGATGCGTTTGCGCAGCACCGCACCGAGCTGGTCGACCAGGGCCTGCGCCATGGGCGCACGCTGTCGGTCAACTGGCCGCTGTGGGAAGAAGGCGGCATGCAGGTGGATGCGGCCACGCGCGAGCACATGAGCGTGCGCACCGGCCTGATCCCGCTGCGCACCGCGAGTGGCCTTGCGGCACTGGGGCAAGCCCTGGCCAGCGGCCTGCCCCAGGTGCTGGTTGCAGAAGGCCAGATCCACCGCTTCGAGGCCAGCCTGCCCGAACTCGCTGCCCCCGTGGCCGCGGTAGCCGAGCGTGAGCTTGTTGTGCCGAGCGCCGCGCCCGATGCGCTGCAGGACAAGGCCCGGCGCTATTTCGTGCAGCTGCTGTCCAGCACACTGAAGCGGCCGGCACACAGCATCGATGCCAACGCGCAGATGGAGGCCTACGGCATCGATTCCATCCTGGTGATGGAGTTGACGCGCACCCTGGAGCAGGTGTTCGGCCCGCTCTCCAAGACGCTGCTGTTCGAGTACCAGACGATTGCCGCGCTGGCCGAGCATTTCCTGCAGAGCCACCGCGCCCGCCTCAGCGAGGTGCTGGGTGCAGGCGAGGCCCTGACCGCACCCGTCGCCGCACGTCAGGAAGTGCCGGCACCGCCGGTGGCGAATGCGAGCCGCCGTCCGCGTTTTGGGTCGACTGTGCTCGGCCTGCCGGACGGCTTGCTGCCGTCAGTTGAAGCCTCGCGCACCCTGTCCAACACGGTGGGCAAGGACATCGGCGAGATCGCCATCATTGGCCTGTCAGGCCGGTACCCCGAAGCGTCGGACGTGGGAGCGTTCTGGTCCAACCTGAGCGCCGGCAAAGACAGCATCAGCGAGATCCCTGCAGAGCGCTGGGACTGGCGGGCGTACTTCGACGAA